>CAZQBS010000026.1:0-30417 GCA_964591835.1 uncultured Sphingorhabdus sp.
CATTGGAACCAGCATCAACGCCATTTTTCGTTTCGACCTGAAAGTCGCTTGCGCAAACCGGAGCCGGTTTGCCCACTTTGCGAATGACTTTCTGGTTTCGGTGCCAATCAAGCGACAGCGTTTCCGAGCCAGTCAGTTGCTGCCGGAGAAGGTTTTTAACGACCATCACCCGCTCATAGGTTGGTTGGCGCTTGGCGTTATCGCCCCAGTCGAGACTTTCCTCGCCAATCGCTTCCAGCCCGTCTCCCGCTGCGACGCCTGCATGATCTGCCGGACCGCCATTGACGACAGCTGCGACCGAAACCGGGGCTGTAAAAGCAAAGGCTGAAAACGCCGTCCGCATATCCTGATATTGCGCGACATCGTGAATGACCCAACCAGGATTGCGCTCCTTGCGCCCGCAAAAAGCCGCGTTGGCCGCAGCCAAACGGTAACCGACAGTGGTGAGGCGCAAATCCTGCTCGACAAGCGCGCGGTAGGCGGCGACATCCGGCCCGTTCGCCGCCGGAGCGGCGACCACCAGCAATAGCGACGCAGCAAAGCTCACCGCGATGCCGCCCTCGCCAGCCGGTCGTTGATGGCTTCGCCGATGCCAGTCTGCGGGATCGTTGCGACCGCAATCGCCACACAATTACTGGCGTCAGCGGTGTGAAGCGCCTCAAACAACCGCGCGGCCGCTTGCGCGAGATTGCCGTCCTTAGACAGATTATCGTCGCCAGCAACCACGCCGAAACCGATTAGCCATTCGCCCTCGCTGGCGCTCTGCGCATTCAACCGCAAAGGCTTCGTCGGCGCATAATGGCTGGCGAGTTGGCCGGGGGCTTCGATTGTCGCGTCGTATATCAGGATTTGCGGCGAACCTGCGACATCCGCGATTGCCGCTGCGGTCACCGGCCCGGGCCGCAAAATCTGCCAGCCGGTTTCGCGCACCGCGACGATTGTGGACTCAAGTCCCGCCTCGCAAGGCCCGGCATCCAGTATCAACGGCACCGTGCTGCCGAGGCTGGCCTGCACATGCTCTGCGCGCGTCGGGCTGATCCCGCCGCTCCTGTTGGCCGAGGGTGCGGCGAGATTGAGGCCGGCCTTGGCCAGCACCGATTGCATCACCGGATGTGCGGGACAGCGGATGGCAATAGTCGGCAAGCCTGCGGTCACCGCCTTGGCCACGCCAGCATTTTCGCGAAGGGGCAGCACCAATGTCATCGGCCCCGGCCAGAAAGCATCGGCCAGCTTGGCCGCCAGCGGATCGAAACGCGCCAGCTTTTCCGCCGCTGCCCGGTCAGCGACATGAACGATCAGCGGATTGAAATCGGGGCGACCCTTGGCGGCATAGATGAGCGCCACCGCTTGCGGGTTGCTGGCATCGGCCGCGAGGCCGTAAACCGTCTCGGTCGGCACCGCGACAATCTGGCCGCCGCGCAGCAGGTCCGCCGCAGCGGTTTCCGACGCATACTCGGCGGGGAGAATCCAGCCTTCACCTAAGGTATTTGTGACCAACATCGGTTGTCGCTATAGGCGGTTGCGACCAGCCTTACACAGGAATTTTTGCGAACCATGCCGTTTACCGCACCCGTCGCCGAGCAACTGTTCGTGCTGAAGCATATCACCGGCATCGACGCGCTCGCTGGCCACAACCGCTTTGCCGATGCAACGTCCGATATGGTCGAGGCCATCGTCCACGGCATCGGTGAATTTGCCGCTGGCGAGTTTGCACCGCTGAACCGTATTGGCGACACTGTCGGCGCGCGGCTGATGGACGGCAAGGTGGTGATGCCCGACGGTTTCCTGCCTGCCTATAAGGCCTATGTCGCCAATGGCTGGGGGTCGATTAATGCGCCTGCCGATTTCGGCGGACAGGGGCTGCCGTTTTCGCTGGCGACAGTGGCGCTGGATTCGCTGGGGGCGGCGAACATGGCGTTTGCGCTTTGCCCGATATTGTCGGTCGGGGCGATAGAGGCAATCAATCATCATGGTTCCGATGCACAGAAAGCGACGTTCCTGCCAAAGCTGTCGACCGGCGAATGGACCGGAACGATGAACCTGACCGAACCGCAGGCAGGCTCGGATGTAGGCGCGCTCAAATCGACCGCGACCCCGCGCGGCGATGGCAGCTACCAGATCCGCGGTACCAAGATTTTCATCAGCTTCGGCGATCACGACATGGCCGACAATATCGTCCATCTGGTTCTCGCGCGCACGCCGGATGCGCCAGCGGGAACCAAGGGAATATCGCTTTTTGTGGTGCCCAAGTTTCTCGTCGGGGCCGACGGTGCTTTAGGTAAAGCCAATGATATCAAAGTCGTGTCCATCGAACATAAGATGGGTATTAACGCCTCGCCGACCTGTGTGCTTGCCTTTGGCGAGGAAGGCGATTGCATCGGCGAACTGATCGGGCCCGAGTTCGGCGGGATGCGCGCAATGTTCACGATGATGAATAATGCGCGGCTGAATGTCGGGTTGCAAGGCGTGCAGATTGCCGAAGCCGCGACGCAGCGGGCGCTCGAGTTTGCGGCAGGTCGCGTGCAGTCGGCCAAGGCTGGCGGGCCATCGCGCGATCCCGTCGCGATCATCGAGCATCCCGACGTGCGGCGGATGCTGCTACGGATGAAGGCGGGTACTCAGGCGATCCGCGCCCTGCTCTATTTCGCCTCGGGCTATGTCGACCGCGCGTCGCTCGGTGAGGCCGGGGCGCGCGAAATGGTCGATCTTCTTACCCCTCTCGCCAAAGCCTACGGCACCGATATGGGCAGCGAAATCGCGTCGTTGGGCATCCAGGTCCACGGCGGCATGGGCTTTATCGAGGAAACCGGCGCGGCGCAGCTCTACCGCGATATCCGCATCGCCGCGATTTACGAAGGCACCAACGGAATCCAGGCGGCCGATCTGGTGGGGCGCAAGCTTGGTATGGAGGGGGGCGAAGTCATCCGGCGGCATTTGCAGGCGATTGCAGCGGATGCCAGTGGCGAAGCTGGTCTTGCCGCGCTGACCGGCGCGTGCAGCGAGGTCACCGAATATATGCTCGGCGTGAGCGTCGATGACCGGCTGGCGGGAAGCTATGCCTATACCACGATGATGGCGGTGGCGACCTCTGGAGGGCTGATGCTCAGACAGTTACGCGCAGCCGAAGCCGGGTTGGTGAGCGATGGCAACAACGCGTTCCTGAAAGCGAAGTGCGTCGCCTGCCGTTACTATCTCGACATCATGGTTGCGGAGGCGGCTGCATTGAAGGGGACGGCCATGGCAGGCGCGGATTTGCTTTACGCGCTCGACGCCGAAGGGTTGGCGGCGTGAACGAACAGACCCTCAAACGCATCGCCGAGGCGCTCGAAAGGCTATCGCCACCTCCCGGGCCGCCGACCGACCTGTCATCCTATCCCGCTTATCACTGGGACGGCAAAGTGCTTGCAACCGTTCACGATTTCCGCCCGCTGCCCGCCGACCTGATCGTCGGTGTCGACCGGCAGAAGGCCGATATCATCGAAAACAGCCGCCGCCATGCATCGGGGGCCGCAGCGCACGATGTGTTGTTGTGGGGCGCGCGTGGCATGGGCAAATCGGCGCTCGTAAAATCGGTTGTCTCCTTGTTGCAGGATGAAGGATTTTTCATCGCTCTGGTCGAGGCTGCTTCGGGCCAAGTAGCCAGCCTGCCCCGGCTGTTCGAGGAGCTGGCGGCATCAGGCCGCCGCTATATCCTCTTTGTCGACGACATTTCCTTCGACCAGAATGATGAAGGTGCCCGGTTGCTTCGTTCGCTGCTGGAAGGTGGGGTCGAGGCGCGGCCCGAGAATGTACGGCTCTACGTCACCTCTAACCGCCGCAATATCGTCGAGCGCCTGAGTAGCGAAGATGATGCGGTAAATGTTCGCGACGCGATCGACGACAGCCTGGCGCTCGCCGACAGATTCGGTTTGAAGCTTGGCTTCCAATATCCTGATCAGGAAGCATATTTGCAAATGGTCGGCGCTTATGCAGGCCATTTCGACCTCGACTGGGACGAATCCGGTGCGCTGGCCTTCGCGCACGGACGCGGTGGCCGTTCGGGCCGGATTGCGTGGCATTATACGGTCGAACTGGCCGGACGGGCGGGCCGGAAGATTTAGCTCTTCGCCCGCACCCGCCAGATAATATTGCCGACATCGTCGCTGACCAACAACGATCCGTCCTTGTGCACCGCCAGCATCGTCGGCCGGCCCTGCGCTTTGCCGTCCTTGTCGAGGAAACCGGTCAGGACATTGACCGGCTTGCCAACGGGCATTCCATTTTGGAAATTCACGAACACGACATCATAGCCTGACGCAGGCTTGCGGTTCCACGAACCGTGCCGAGCGACAAATGCACCGCTGGTGAACGGTCCACCGAGCGTTGCCTTGTCGGCAAAGGCCAGCCCCAGAGGCGCAGTGTGCGTGCCGAGCGCATAATCGGGACGGCGTTCATATTCGCGCTTTTCGGGACGACCCGGCTGAACGCGGTGGTCGGTATAGCCGCCCCAGAAATGATGCGGCCAGCCATAATCCGAGCCGAATTCGACCTGCGCCAGATAGTCTGGCACCAGATCCGATCCGAGCATGTCGCGCTCGTTGACCACGGTCCACAACACCCCGTTGCTATCCCAATCCAGCCCGACCGGATTGCGCAAGCCCGCCGCATAGGAAATCTTCTTTCCCGTCGCGATGTCAAGTTCCCACACCAATGCACGGCCGCGTTCGGTCTCAAGCCCGCGTTCGGCGATGTTGCTGTTCGATCCGACTGCAATGTAAAGCTTCTTGCCATCAGGCGAGGCGGCGAGATTGCGCGTCCAGTGGTTGTTGGGGGCATTGGCGTTCAGATCGGTGATTTTCCGGCCCCTGGTGGCAATTTTGGTATCGCCTTCCTTGTAAGGAAAAGCCAGCACCGCGTCGGTATTGGCCACATAAAGCGTGTCGCCCACCAGCGCCATTCCGAAAGGCGAGTTCAGCCCGGTCAAAAAAGGCGTTTTCAGCTCGGTCTTGCCATCGCCGTCAGCATCGCGGAGCAATGTAATGCGGTTGGCCGAAGGCACCCCCGCGCCCGCCTTGCCCAACAGCCATTTCATCACCATGCCTTCGATGCCGCCGCCTTCGCGTGGCGGGGAGTTGGTTTCCGCGACCAACACATCGCCGTTGGGGAGCACATACATATTGCGCGGGTGGTCCAGACCCTCGGCAAAACGCTCGACCGTCAGGCCAGCAGCGACAACCGGCTTCTCGCCCGCCTTCCAGCGATCGACTTCGGCCACCTTCACCGTTGGGATCGTCTGTTCGCGCGGCTCACCAATCGTCGGCTTCGGCCCCGACACCGCGTCTAGCGAGAGCTGCGCGACGTCGGGCCGCGCCATATACCAGACCAGACCCGCGCCGAGCACGATGAAAATCAGGATAAGATTCCGGATATGTTTCCACATATTCTGCGTTTCCTTAGCGTTTGCTGTCAATGAGCCAGGTAAGCGCCGCCGCCACAAAACCAAGACCCAGACCTATAACCATCCCGGCTGAAGGTTGGTCCATCATCACGCCGACCACCGCACCACCGAGCATTCCGATGGCGACGAAGATGCCGCCTGCAAATTTGTTTTTCTGCTTTTCCATGCCGCCCCTTTGCCACCGAATACGGGCCCCAAGCAAGCGGCTTAAACAGCGTTAATTCATGCTAACCAATTGCCTTGACCGTTCCGCGACGTCGCTCGGGTAAAGCTATGCGCCACCCGCAACAGGAAAGCCAACGCGTCTATGTATCTGCCGCTCTATGTCGAAACGCGCGATGTCGTCGAAGCCGAAACTTTGATCGACCGGTTCGGTAAAGCCGCAGGGCTGGAGGCCGCCGACCGCGCCGAGGCCAGCCGCAATATCGGCAACCACCTGCATTATTGCCGCTGGCGCCAGATCGAGCGGCTCATAATCCTGCTGAGTGTTGAAACGACGCTTGGGACTATTCACTAGCCCTAATCCTCCAAGGACAACAACGACGCATTCCCGCCCGCACTCGTCGTGTCGGTGCTCGTCGTTCGTTCGGCGCAGAAACGATACAGATAATGCGGGCCACCTGCCTTGGGTCCGGTGCCTGACAGGCCTTCGCCGCCGAAGGGCTGGCTGCCAACGACCGCGCCGATCATCGAGCGGTTGATGTAGAGATTGCCGACCCGCGCTGCGCGTTCGACCATCTCTCCATTGCGCGCGATCCGGCTGTGCAAACCCATGGTGAGGCCGAAACCGCGCGCATTGACGCGATCGACGACCTGCTCCATCGTCCCAGCTTTCCAAGTCGCGACATGGACGAGTGGGCCGAACCATTCGCCCGCGAGCTGGTCCATATCGTCGAGGCGGATGAGCGTGGGCAGGACAAACAGGCCTTTGGTTGGCACTGGCACGCTGTGGATGATTCGATCCTGAACCGATGCGCGGTAGACCATTAACTTGTCATACGCCGCCTGATCGATCACCGGCCCTACATCGGTCGCCGGATTGACAGGCTCGCCGACGTTGAGCGTATCCATCGCCCCGCGAAGCATTTCCAGCGTATGTTCGGCGATATCCTCCTGCAGCAACAGCAACCGCAGCGCTGAGCAACGTTGTCCCGCCGACTGAAAGCCCGAGACGATAACATCGCGCACCACCTGTTCGGTTAGGGCGGTCGAATCGACCACCATCGCGTTCAGACCACCGGTTTCAGCAATCAGCGGCACCAGCGGCCGGTCGTCGTCGGCGAGTAGGCTACGCGCAATCGCCTTTGCGGTGGGGACAGAGCCGGTGAAGACTACGCCTGAAATTCTAACATCGCCTGTAAGCGCGGCACCGACATCGCCGCCACCGACTACGAGCTGCAATGCAGCCTTGGGAATACCCGCCTTGTGCGCGAGGTCGACCGCGAATGCGGCAATGGCGGGTGTTTGCGGCGCTGGCTTGGCGACCACGGTGTTCCCCGCAACCAAAGCCGCCGCAACCTGCCCCAGAAAAATCGCCAGCGGAAAATTCCACGGCGCGATTGCTACCCAGACGCCTCGGCCTTCGTGACGGAGGACATTGCGCTCGCCGGTCGGGCCGGGGAGTTCGACCGGCAGCAAATCCCTCCGCGAACGAGCGGCATAATAGCGACAAAAATCGATCGCTTCACGCACTTCGGAAAGCGCGTCGGGAATAGTTTTCTTCGCCTCCTGCACCGCGATCGCCATCAATTGGCTGCGGTTTTCTTCAAGCAAATCGGCCAGACGGTCGAGGCAATCGGCACGCTCGTCGAGCGGCGTTGCTGACCAGTCCGAAAACGCCCCGAGCGCGGTGCTGATCGCCGCTGAAGCATCGCTGCCGGTCTTCGCATCCAGTTTGGCAGGCTTGGCGACCTCGGCGGCAATCGCATTCAAGAATTCGGCATCGTCCAGATCCATGCCTTGGCTGTTAACGCGTTCCGGCCGGAACAGGTCTGCGGGCAAGGCAATCGCAGGATGCCGAATCCCGCCAACCGCCATTACCTTTTCGACGGGATCGGCGAGAAGTTCGTCCTCGCTTATCGACTGGTCGGCAAGCTGGTGGACGAAACTCGAATTTGCCCCATTTTCCAGCAAACGCCTGACCAGATAGGCAAGCAGATCGCGGTGACCGCCAACGGGCGCGTAGGTGCGGCAATGATAACCCTCTTTGCGCACAAGTCGTTCGAACAGCCCCTCGCCCATGCCGTGCAGCCGCTGAAACTCGAAATCACGCGAGGACCCCGCCCACTCGAGCAAGGTCGCGACCGTCAGCGCGTTATGCGTGGCAAAGGCGGGGCGGATATTGGCGGCGGCGAACATATCGCGCGCGCAGGCGAGATAGGACACATCGGTCGCTGGTTTGCGCGTGAACAGCGGGAAATCCGAAAGCCCGCGTTCCTGCGCATGTTTTATCTCGCTGTCCCAATAGGCACCCTTTACCAGCCGCACCTGCATCGTTCGCTTGGTCGAAACGCCGAGCGCATTCGCCCACGCGATTGTCGGTCGGGCTCGCTTCGAATAAGCTTGGACCGCCATGCCCAGCCCGTCCCAGCCGCCGAGCGCGGGGTCCCGGGCAATGCGTTCGATAATGTCGAAGCTCATCTCAAGCCGCGCCGCTTCTTCGGCATCGACGGTTAGCTGCACGCCAAGCGACGCCGCCGATCGTGCCAGTTCGGTGACCATATCGGCAAGTTCCGGCACACAGCGCGCGGCCTGCGCCGTCTCGTAACGAGGATGAAGCGCCGAGAGCTTGACCGAAACGCTGTGCCCGCGCGCGGCGTTCTTGCCCACCGCTGCAATCGCGTCGGCGTAGGACTGAAAGTATCGCTCGGCATCAGCCTTGGTCCGTGCTGCCTCGCCCAGCATGTCGAAGCTCGCGGTAAAGCCGCGATTGTCCTTCGACTCCATGCGTTTCATAGCTTCATTGATATCGCGGCCCATGACGAAAACCTGCCCCATTAACCGCATTGCAGCACCCACCGCCTGCCGCACGAACGGTTCGCCCGCGCGTGCGATCAGGCGCTTCAGGCTGCTGTTGCTGTCGCCCAGCACCGCCTTGCCAAGCACCAGCCCCCAAGTCGCGCTGTTCACCAACATGCTCGAAGACTGCCCCTTATGCCCGCGCCAGTCGGCATCGGTCAGCTTGTCGGCGATCAGCAAATCGGCGGTTTCGGGATCGGGCACACGTAGGAACGCTTCAGCCAGCGAAAGCAAGGCTGTGCCTTCCTCGGTGCCGAGCCTGTATTCCTGCAAAAACTGGTTCACCCAGCTATCGGTCTGCGCGCTCCGCAAATCGGCCAGCAATTCTCGTGCCTTGGCGATAATCGCCGCCCGTTCGGTAGAACGCACTTGGGCTGCGACCACCAAAGGCGCAAGCACCTGGGGCTCGGGCTTTCGATGAAGCGGACGGACGGCGGCGCGGGCGGAATCGAGCGATGTTGTCATGGCCAGCGCTTTGCCGGATATCGGCGCGCGCGACAAGTTTCAGTTGTAACGAAAAAGGCCGATGCTCTTTCGAGCACCGGCCTTTCGGATCCCGTCCGGCGGCAGAGAAGGTTCAGGGACCGCCGCCCGACAGAAAGCTAATTTCGTTTAGCGATAACGACGGCAGTTGCTGCCCGACTTGTCGATCGCACGACCGGCCAAGGCACCGACTGCTGCACCGATGATGCTGCCTTCAGTCCTGTTACCGCGGCGCGCTACCTGGTTGCCGAGCAGGCCGCCTGCAACCGCACCGATGATGGTGCCGCCGGTGCCGCGGTTTCTGCAACGCGGATAATCGTTGCGATAGTTGTCGCTTTGATATTGGCGGTCACGACGATAGTCACGGCGGTCTTCGCGATAATCGTCACGGTCATAATTGCTGTAGCGATATCCGTCGTCATAACGGTCGCGCGCCATCGCCGGGGTCGCGGTAAAACCGGTCACCGCTGTCGCGGCGAGGACCAGTGCGCCAATGCTGTTCTTCATTTTCATCATACTTCTCCTTATCTGGTCCTTCGCGCTTTCAACTGCGAAGGCTTGTGGTGGACTGCGGGTCCAACAGCGCCTTTATGGCCTTGCGACTTTGAGCCGTTGCTGAATGTGTCGTTATATTCTGTTCATGCTTGGGTTTGTTTTGATGAACAGCTATGGCGTGCGCGATGACTGCCAAATTCGTCCGTTTATTGCTGATGCTGGTGCTCGCAGCGCTGTCGGTCGGCGGTATGCGGACAATTTACCGGAACAACAGCCAGAATATCGCGATGAAGCCACTTAGCCTCGATCCGGCTCATCCCGGTGTACGCCGGGTAGACGAACTGATTTTTCTGCAAGCATGGGAATTGGGGAGCGATAACAGCGATTTTGGCGGTATTTCGGCGCTTGCCGCGTTACCCGACGGGCGATTCCTCGGGGTCAGCGATGCGGGGACGCTGATCGGCTTCGGCCTGACCACCGACGACCGCACCGACCGACCCTTCATCGCGCCTTTGCCCGAAGCCCAAGGCCCGGGCAAAGACTTCAGGGACCGCGACAGCGAAGGCATCGCCTATGATACCGACAGCGGGCAGTTCTGGGTCAGCTATGAGCAACGACATGCGATCCGCCGCTTCTCGCGTTCGTTCGCCCGAGTGAACGGCGTAGTCCATCCGCCAGAAATGCGCGAATGGTCGGCGAACAAGGGTACCGAAACGCTAGTCCGGCTACGCGACGGGCGCTTCATTGCCATAGGCGAGACACTCGAAGAGGATAAGCATCCTGCGTTACTATTTTCTGGAGACCCTGTCGAACCCGGCACTGCGATCACGCATTTCCGCTACCAGCCGCCCGCAGGCTACCGCGTAACCGATGGCAGCGCGCTGCCCGACGGGCGATTGCTGCTGCTCCACCGCGAGATCGCTTTCCCCACGGGCTTTGCGGCAAAGCTCGCCATCATCGAGCCGTCTGCCATCGCTGGCGATCAAGCCGTCAAGGGCCGCGTCATCGCCACTCTGGCACCACCATTGCTGGTCGATAATATGGAAGGTGTGGCCATTACCCGCGAAGGCCATGACGTTATTATCTGGGTAATTTCGGACAATAATTTCAATATCTGGCAGCGGACGTTGCTGATGAAGTTCAAACTTTCCGAGCGACGACAAAAGAAAAAACCGGAAGCGTCACCCGCCCCCGGTTTTGATTCGTTCTAAGCCGTCCGCCGAAGCGGAGCCCAAAAGTCAGGCCGCAGCCGTTATCTTCTTGGCGATTTCTTTCTTTACCTTGCGGGCGTTCAACGAGAGCTTCTCGTTCTTGGTTTTCAACAACCAGTTGTCGAGGCCGCCGACATGCTCGACCGAGCGCAGACCAGAGGTCGATACCCGGAACTTGTAGCCCTGCTCCATCGAATCCGACAGCAATGTGACATTCTGCAAGTTTGGCAGAAATGTGCGCTTCGTCTTATTGTTGGCGTGGCTCACATTGTTGCCGACCATACGGCCTTTGCCAGTGAGTTCGCAGATGCGCGCCATGATGTGTATCCTGTAAAAATGAGTGTATGCGGAATCACTGACCCGCGAAAGTCGCTGCCCCTAACCGGACAGGCCCGAAAGGTCAACCCGCTGTGTAGCCAAAAGCGCCATAACGCGCTAGCGAAGCCGGATGCCGCTGACCAAAGCCCGCGAAATGATGGAAATAGCGCTGACGTTGGCTCGACAGGCAGCAGCAGCGGGTGAAGTGCCTGTCGGTGCTATCGTCGTCAAAGATGGCCGGATGATCGGTCGAGGGTCCAACCGTCCCGTGGGCAGTCACGACCCTACCGCCCACGCCGAAATCATCGCGATGCGCGAGGCAGCGGCGTTTCTGGGCAATGACCGGCTGGTGGGCTGCGACCTTTGGGTGACGCTCGAACCCTGCGCGATGTGTGCAGGTGCCATCGCCCATGCCCGGATAGCGCGGCTTTATTACGGCGCAGACGACCCGAAGGGCGGCGCGGTGGCGCATGGCCCCCGGCTGTTCGAGCAACCGACGGTGCATCACCGGCCCGAGGTTTATTCAGGAATCGTGGCAGATGAGGCGAGTGGACTACTCACGACGTTTTTTGAAAGCCGACGTTAAACTCAATCGAGTCTGAACGAGATTGGTAGCGAGACGCTGGTTGTGCCCGATGGTGGAGTGGGGAACCGCTTAACTTTTTGAGCAATGCGGATCGCCTCACGGTCCAGTATTTCCGATCCGCTGGATTTGGTGAGCGTGACGCTGGTGATATTGCCGTCGGCAGCCAGACTGACCCTGATTGTTGCCTGACCCTGCTCTTTGCGAACCATCGCAGAACGGGGGTAGGAAAAATTGTCGCGCAGCAGCGAGTGCACCTGCTTGGTCCAGGTTGAAGATTGCGCCATTACCGGTGCCGCCAGCAAGGCTACACCGACAATTGCGCACTTGGCGATCGTGAGTTTTTTCATGGTCATCATATTCACTCCGGTCTTTTGCACCAATGGTGTAAAAATTTGGTAAACGGCGGCAGGTCAGGCAGCACGCACTTCTTTCAGAAACTCGGCGGCGGTTTGCTTCATTTTGGCCGACTGCTGGTCGAGATATTCGATCGCGACCAGCGCATCGCGCGCGGTCTTGCCACTGCTCTCGATGCCGTTTTTCACTCTACTCAGATTGGCCGACACAAGCTGCGAACTGCTGGCCACCTGTCCGGTGTTCTGGGCGATCTGTGTGGTTGTCAGCGCCTGCTGTTCCATGGCGGCGGAAATATGCATGGCAACGCTGCTGATTTCGTCGATCGCCTTGCCGATTTCGGTAATCGCGTCGATGGCTTTGGACGATGTGGCGACTGCATGGCCGATGCTCTGTTGAATCTCGGTGGTCGCAGCGGAGGTCTGGTTGGCCAGGCTCTTGATTTCGGCGGCGACTACCGCAAATCCGCGTCCTGCGTCGCCCGCCCGGCTCGCTTCGATGGTCGCGTTGAGCGCGAGCAAATTGGTCTGCTTGGCGACATTCGCGATCAGATCGACCATCGACTGTGTCATTTGCGTTGTGCGCACCAGCTCGGCGACGACATCATCGGTGGCCTTTGCACGCACAGAGGCGTCCTGCGCGGTATCAGCCGCCGAGGCGACCTGAATCGAAACTTCATTAATCGAAATCGACATTTCATCGGCGGCACTTGCGACATCGGTGCTGTTGGTGCTGCTTTGGGCAGCGGCGCTGACAACTTCGGCCATCAAGCCGACGTTGATGTCGACATCGGTCGATACCTTGCGCGCGCCGTCGCTGATCTGGCGGGCTGCATCGTCGACCTGGTCGACAAGCTGGCCAACTGTTCTTTCAAACCGGTCGGCAAGCGCGAGCATGATTTCGCGGCGTTCCGTTTGATTGCGCTGGCGTTCTTTCTGCTGCGCTTCGATATGCTTTTGCTGTTGTTCGAGTTCACGCCGTTCGCTTTCCAACGCCACGCGCCGACTTTCCTCAACCTCTTTGCTATTGGCGCGGAAAATCTCGACTGCCCTTGCCATGTCGCCAACCTCATCACCCCGGTCGGTGCCGTGCACTTCGGTGTCGAAGTGGCCGGCGGCGAGCAAGCGCATCTGGTCGGCGAGCGTATGGATGGGCTTTGCAACAATCCGGTGGATCAGCAAGCCGGCGAGCAGCGCCATCGCGATACCGGCAGCGGCAGCAATCAGCACGACCACTAGGGCAGCCCCAGCCGACGTTTGCGCCAGTAACGTGGCGCGGGTCCGCACGCCGCCGATCGAATCGACGATTTGCTGCGCGTCAGCCGCCAATCTGGGACCGGAAACTTCTATTACCTTCTTGATTTCGCTATCGCGCAGCTTGGTCGAGGCGACAACAGAATCGAACGTTTTGTCGTATTCGACGACGTCGGTAATGACTTCGTCGGCGCGTTTCGACTGAGCGCCGGTGCCGATCTCTTCGTAAACCAGGTTCATCGAATCTTCAAGATCGAGAAGATTGTCTTTTGCCCTTTTGGCGGTTTCGCCGCTCGAATCGGACAGGTAGCGCGTGACTTCGACCCGCATCGAAAGATAATGCGCCTCGGCAACGCTGGTCCGGTAGGACGCATTATGTTCGCTGGCGCTATAAGCGTTGTCCTTGATCTCCTTGAGCGATCCGGCAATCTTCGATCCGCGCACCAGCAGTTCGGTGTCTACCAGCTGCTGGATATTGGTCTGGGCGGCGATAATCTGGTCGGCCGATTTGCGCGTCGATTCCAGTGTCTTGCGGATATTGTTCAGCGTTGCGCTTTTTCCAAGCGCTGCTGCGCCGTCTTCGGCATCGTCAAGCATATCGATGGCATCATCGAGCGTTTCCTGTACGCGGTCGGCCAGCGCCTCATCGGGGCGGATGACATAGTCTTTCAACAGGCCTTCTGCGGCGACGGCGCGCGACTGGATCCCGATCAGCGCCTGGTCGGCATCGGACATCGCGGTGACATTGCCCACCGCCGAGCGCACCCCGAACAACGATCCCGCACTAACCAGCGCAAGGATGGCCATGGCCAATATGACCCCGCCAAAAGCAAACGCAAGCTTGCGGCGCATCGGCCAGCCGGTCGATTTGTCGCTAATATTATTTGCCTTGAGCACGCCGTAATTGCGCACACGCCCGACCGAAGCTTTGAAATTCATCCGCATAAATTAACACCCACACATCAATTCGATTACGTGCATAGAATGCGAGATGTAAAATTTGGTTAATTTCTAGTTCAGCATTAAATTGACGGAACGACCGGATTCCCTAGCGTAAATTACTAGCGAAAAAGTCCAATGTGCGGCTCCACGAAAGCTCGGCTGGCGCTTTGTCATAACGCGGCGTCGAGTCATTGTGGAAGCCGTGCTGCGTGCCCGGGTAGAAATGCACTTGAAAGCGCTTCTGGTTCGAGATCAGAGCTGCCTGATATGGCAACCACCCGGCGTTTATACGCTCGTCGACTTCAGCATAATGGATCAGAAGGGGTGCCTTGATCGCGGGAACCTCGGATGGCCTGGGCTGTCGTCCGTAATAGGGCACCGATGCCGCCATTTCGGGATAGGCGACGGCAAGCGCGTTGCAGACGCCCCCGCCGTAGCAGAAACCGACCGCGCCGACCTTGCTCGAGCTTTGCCCGTGATCGCGCAGATATTCGAAGCTGGCGAAGAAATCTTCGAGAAGTTTTGCCGGATCGAGTTTGGCCTGCAGTTCGCGGCCTTTTTCGTCATTGCCCGGATAACCGCCGAGCGAAGACAGCCCGTCGGGGCCCAGCGCAAGATAGCCTGCTTTGGCCAGCCGCCGGACGACATCTTCGACATAGGGGTTGAGCCCGCGATTTTCGTGGATCACGAGCACGGCGGGTAAACGCCCTTTTGTGCCAGCCGGTTTGGCCAGTAAGCCCGTAATCGAACCATTACCTTCGGGGCTTGGTATCACGACCTTTTCGGTGACAATCGCCGGATCGGCGGGAGCTACCTGTTGTGCCAGCGCATAATCGGGCTGGAGCTGCTTCAGGATCATCGCTCCCGTCACGCCAACGGCGGCAAGTTTCCCCGCCTCGCGGATAAATTCCCGCTTGGTCAGCTTACCATGGACATAGCCGTCGAAGATTTCGAGGATATAGGGATGGAAGTCGCTTGCCTTCTTGCGCGACGCTGCCTCGGATTCTGCCATCCCTATTTTCCTTTAATGTACAAAACGGGCGACGACGTCGCGGTAGCTGCGGCTGACCTTCACCTGCGCCCCTGATTCGAGCACGAGGAAACATTCGCCATTGGTGTGCGGCTTGACCTGACGCACCTGATCGAGATTGACGATTGTGCTGCGGTGCACGCGCTGGAACGTGCGCGGGTCCAGCCGCTTTTCCAGATCCTTCATCGTTTCGCGCAAAATCAGCGAATTGTCGGCGGTGTAGATGCACATATAATCGCCCGCCGCGTCGATGCGCTCGATGCTTTCGACATCGACACGGAAAATCTGCCCGCGATCCTTGACGTTTATCAGCTTTTCGAAACGCGTGCTCGCCATTTCATCGTCGGCGCTGACCATCGGCATTTCGGTGTTCGGCGCAACCTCGTTGATAACGGCGCGAAGCCGTTCCAGTTCATCCGATGTCCGCTTGTCTGCGAGACGCCCCCGGATGCGATCCATGGTGTCTGCCAAACGGTCGGGCTCGACCGGTTTCATCAGATAGTCGATGGCCTGCGCCTCGAACGCCTTGATCGCGTGTTCCGAATAAGCCGTGACAAATACAAACAGGGGTGGGTCGATATCCATCACCCCCTGCACCACCGAAAAGCCGTCAAAACCGGGCATCTGGATATCGAGAAAAACCAGATCGGGCTTGAGGGTCTTGATCTTTCGGATCGCTTCGCGCCCGTTATGGCAGGTGGCGACGATTTCGATATCTTCAAAAGGCTTAAGACGCAGTTCGAGGCCTTGAATGGCCAGTTTCTCGTCATCGACGAGGATAGTGCGGATGGTCATGCGGTTATCAATCCTTGGTTGTTTGCCCCCGCTTGAATATTCTCTGCTGCTATTATTCTGGTTTGATAAGGCAATTCCAGCAAAACCTCAAAACCCCCGCTTTGTTTAACAAAATATTCGAACCGTTGGTCGTCACCATAAGCCTGCGCCAATCGTTCGCGAGTGTTGGCCATGCCGACACCTGTAGACAGGCTGTGGTCTTGCTGTCCTGGCTGCAAGCCCGGGCCGGTGTCCGACACGATGATCCGAAGTTTTTGACCGACCAGTTGAGCGCTTATCGAAATATCGGCCCCCTCCTCTTTTGGTGTGACTGCGTATTTAATCGCGTTCTCGACCAAAGGTTGCAACAGCAGTGACGGCACCAGCGCATTAAAGGCCGCCGGATCGATGTCGAAGCGGGTCCGCAGCCGTTCTTCGAAACGCATTTTCTCGATATCGAGATAGAGTTTGAGGGTCTCGACTTCCTGCGTCAAAGGCACCTTCGCCTCGGCCTCGTTGATGAGCGTGAAGCGAAGGAATGACGACAGCCGCGACAGCATGGCATTTGCTTGCTCGGTCTGTTTCAGCAGTACCAGAGTCGAGATGCTGTTGAGCGTGTTGAACAGGAAATGCGGGTTTAGCTGGTACCGAAGCATCGTAAGCTGCGCGCTGGTCGCCTGTGCTTCGAGCCTTAGCATCTGGTCGGCTTGTTCCTCGGCGCGGACGAAATAATTGATCGCGTAATAAAGCGCCGACCACGCCGCGAGCAGCACCGAGTTGATATAGATCGCCGCAAGCCAAAGCTGCGCAAAAGGCGTCTCGTCGGCGCCTTCACGGATCGTTTGCAGGACCCAGACGTCGATATAGGCATATCCGATGGTCGCCACCGCCACCGAAGCAAAGGTCACGCTCCAGGTAATAATCGGTCGCTGGTCGATCAGGAAACGGTAAATGACCGACAGCACAAGGGTAATCGAATAGCCGGTCACCGCCGAAATCAGGATCGGCACCAGAAAGCTCAAGGGCTGACCCTGAGCGATGCCGGATGCCGCGCGCAGCACCAATGCCCCTGCCCAACCCGCCGAATGCAGGTTCCAGAATGCCCGGTTCTTGTCGGCAAAAAAGGGTTTGTCGGTCAGCTCGATTACAGCCATCGGACCGTCCTAGCGGGATTTGCGCGGCGCATGAAGCCCTTGTTTCATTTTCGGGCGGTGATAGCATAGCGCTATAAATTCAGGCAGAGGCAGTTCGAGATGGACAACAACGAAACCCGCGCGTCGTTTCACGATATGGCCGAGAGCACGCAGGAAGACTGGCAGATCATCATGAGCCACAACATTCCCTTCGCACAGAACGGCGGCAAGCGCGTGCTCGACCACCTACGGCTGCTCGACGGCGATTTTGGCGGCTTTGCTGTCGACCGGCTAACCCATTCGCTGCAAACCGCGACGCGCGCGTATCGTGATGGCCGCGATGCACCTTATGTCGTCATGGCGCTGCTCCACGACATCGGCGATACGCTGGGTGCGACCAACCATCCCGACATTGCGGCGGCGATATTGAAGCCCTTTGTATCCGAGGAACTGCACTGGATTGTCCAGCATCACGGCATTTTCCAGGGCGTCAATTTCTTCCACCATCTCGGGTTGAACCGCGACATGCGTGAGCAATTTCGTGGGCACGAACATTTTGCCGCTACCGAAGAATTTATCGATAAATACGATTGCCCGGCGTTTGATCCCGATTACGACACATTGCCCATAGAATTCTTCGAGCCGATGGTGATGGAATTGTTCAAATATCCGATCAACAGCATTTACAAGCGGGAGGTTGAGGCGGTTTAAAAGCCCGTCGTCCCGCGCAGGGGGGACCGCAGTAGGTTTGTCCAGCGACGAAGGCGAAACCTCCAGAGGTTCCCGCCTGCGCGGGAACGACGAACTATTACCTCCCCAACAACACCCGCGCCTGCCCTGCAATCTGCGCGAGCATTGCCGGTGTCGGCATTCCTGTAAGCTTCGCGCGGTCAACCGTCGCCTTGAAGGCACGCACGCGCGCCTCATTCTCGGCCAGCCAGCCCACCGCGTCTTCAAGTGGCTTCTTCGCCGCGCGCCTGCGCAGGAAGTCAAGGCGCATCGCCTGAAAGTCGCGCGCTAATCCGGCCACCAGCAAACGTTCCCACGGATCGTGCGGGTCCATCTGCATCGCCGCACCTTGCGCCCAGCCGATCCCCAAAGCGTTGCCGACGGCGGTAAAGGCCTTTGTGAGCACGGTAACGTCAGACTTTTGCGCCGACGCCAGCGCTGCCAGCCCGACTGCCCCGTCCAACTGCGCCATACGAACCAGCCGCTCGGCTATCTTGCGCGGCGCACCTGCCTCGACAAGTCGTTTGCCGAAACTTTCGGTCTGGTGGCGGATATCATCGGGCAACAGGCTATCGAGTGCCGCTGACAGTTTATCGACTACCGGACCGTAGAGCGCGGTCGCAGCGCCGACATCGCGGCCCTCATGTGCGTTGCGGATGATGTCGGCCATCTGCGCGCGCACCTCGACTGCGGTCTGGTTGAACAGCATCAGCCGTGTCGATTCGGCCATGGCCGCAGTGTCGAGCGCCTGCCAGAGCTGCGGCAGGTCGTAGATGCGCTCGGCAATCGCAAAAGCTGCCGCAACGTCGGACAGGCTGCAGCCCTCTTCTTCGGCAAGCTCGAACGGATGGAGCAGTCCGAGCCGGTTGATCATCCGGTTGGCAAGCTTGGTCGCGATTATTTCCTTGCGCAACCGGTGCGTCAATATCGCCGACTTGTGCTTGGCAACCATCGCCGCCGGGAATGCGGCCAGTAGTTCGCTTTCCATCGATTCGTCGATTGCCAGCGGCGCATCTTCGACGCCGTCCTGTGCCGCCAGTTTGGCAGTTGATAGCAGCACTGCAAGTTCGGGCCTGGTCAGGCCGTGGCCTTCGCTTGAACGGCGGAAAAGTTCTTCGTTGCCTGCTATGCCCTCTACCACGCGGTCGAGACGGCCTGTGCTTTCGAAGGTTTCGATGAGCCTCACATAAGCGGGCAAATCGCCTGCCCCTCCGGTTTCTGCAATGGACAGCGCCAGCGTCTGCAAGCGGTTATCCTCGAGCACAAGGTCCGACACCGCATCGGTCATGCTGGCGAGCAGCACATTACGCGCTGGCTCCTTGAGCTTTCCGGCGCGCATCTCGGCGTTAAGCGCGATTTTGATGTTCACCTCGTTATCCGAGCAATCGACGCCTGCCGAATTGTCGATAAAGTCTGTATTGATTCGCCCGCCCTTCAGCGCAAAGCCGATGCGACCAGCCTGCGTGACGCCGAGATTGGCACCCTCGCCGATGACCTGCGCGCGAACCTGAGCGCCGTTGATGCGGATCGCATCATTGGCCGGATCGCCGACTTCGAGATGGCTCTCGCTGCGGTCCTTGATATAGGTGCCGATGCCACCAAACCACATCAATTGAACCGGTGCCTTCAAGATCGCGGTCATCAACGCGGCGGGCTCGAGCTCCTTGTCCTCGATGCCGAGCAGAGCGCGGATTTCGGGGGTGGTCTTGATGCTCTTCTCGCCACGCGCGAACACGCCGCCGCCCTTGGAAATCAGTTTTGCATCGTAATCGAGCCAGCTTGAACGCGGCAGGTTGAACATCCGCTGCCGCTCTTTCCAGCTTGTCGCCGGATCCGGATCGGGATCGAAAAAGATGTGTCTGTGATCGAACGCCGCGACCAGTTTGAGCGACTTCGACAAGAGCATCCCGTTGCCGAACACGTCGCCCGACATATCGCCGACGCCCGCGACGGTCACGGGTTCCTTCTGCACGTCGATGCCCATTTCTGCGAAGTGCCGCTGAACCGAGAGCCAGCCGCCCTTCGCGGTGATGCCCATCGCCTTGTGATCGTAACCGACCGAGCCGCCGCTGGCGAACGCGTCGCCCAGCCAGAAATTGCGCTCGAGCGCGATGGCGTTGGCTGTGTCGGAAAAGGTTGCCGTACCCTTGTCGGCAGCAACGACGAAATAGGGATCGTCGCCGTCGTGAATAACGACGCTGTCGGGATGCACAATTTTGTCGTTCACGATATTGTCGGTCACCGACAGCAACGTGCGGATGAAAATCTTGTAGCTTTCGGTTCCTTCGGCAAACCATGCGTCGCGGTCGACGCGCATGTCGGGCAAGCGCTTGGGATAGAATCCGCCTTTAGCGCCGGTCGGGACGATGACCGCATTCTTGACTCGCTGCGCCTTCATCAGCCCGAGCACTTCGGTGCGGAAATCGTCGCGACGGTCGGACCAGCGAAGCCCGCCGCGCGCCACCGGACCGGCGCGCAAATGGATGCCCTCGACGCGCGGTGAATAGACAAAGATTTCGCGCCAGGGGAGCGGTGCCGGAAGCCCGGGAACTTTCGCACTGTCCATCTTGAACGCCAGCGCTTCTGATGCGGCAGGCGCGAAGGCGTTGGTGCGCAGCGTCGCGCGGATGATGCCCACATAGCGGCGCAATATGCGGTCGTCGTCGATGGCAGAAACGGCGGCAAGGCCGTCCTCTATCGCTTTGATATGTTTGGCCGCGTCTTTTTCGCGATCGCCTAGTGCGACCGGATTGTGTAAAGCGTCGAACAGCGAGACAATCGCCTGCGTAATCCCCGCATTTTTGGCGAGGGCGGCGACGACATTGGCCATGCTGTAATTGGCCCCGGTCTGGCGCAGATAGCGATACCATGCGCGCAACCAGATGACCGCCTGCGGATCAAGCGCGGCGATGGTGACGAGCTGGTTGAATACATCGTCCTCTGCTTCGCCGTCGAGCACCTGACTGAGCGCGCCTTCGAGAACAGACGCCCGCTTGCTGACCGTGGCGATATCGCCACCGCGCAGCGCGAGTCGGAAATCGTGGATATAATTGCCGTCGCCAAGCGTCGTTGGCGATTCCTCGAGCACGTCGAAACCGAAATTTTCCAGCGCTGGAACGATATCGCTCAGCGGCATTGCCCCGCCTTGGCTGTATACTTTCAGCCGGAGCACATCACCGATCGCAACCAGACGCGTGACCTTGCTATGGTCGCGCTCCATGTTAAGTAGACCGAGCATGTCGGCGGCGGCCTGTTCGGTCGGATAGCTACTTCGGTAATTGGCGGGGAATGCAGGGCCATAGCGGACCATCATCGCGGCGGCGCGTTTCTCGTCGGTTATTCGCGCCAGCGCTGCCTCGACCGCAGGCTCCCAACCGCGCACCATCAGTTCTAGCCGGTTATCGAGCGCTGCTTCATCGACCTTCTGCGAGCGATCGGGCAGATCGAGCGTGTAACGAAGCAGCGCAATACCACCGTCCTCCAACCCGATGGTCCAGCCAAGCATTGCGCCGCCGGTGGCATCCACCAACATATTCTCGATCTGCTTGCGCATCCCCGTCGATACGTCGTCGCGCGGCAGCCAGACGAAGATATAGAGATGTCGCCCCAGCGGCGAGCGCACCGCGATCAGCTTGGGCCGCGGGCGGTCGGTGAGCGACATCGCCGTCAGCGTCACCCGCTCGAGCTCGGCAAGCTTCAGCGACACGAGCAAGTCATGCGGCAGAGAGGTGAGCACATGCGCCATCGCCTTGCCCGCATGGCCCGATGGATCAAAGCCGAACCGGTCCATCAAGCTGGCGAGATAGGTGCGCAATACGGGGATGCGGTCGGGCGCGGTGGCTAGTGCCGCGCTCGTCCACAAGCCAGCCGTCACCGAGAGCCCGGTGATATCACTGCCATCGCGTAGCGGCGCTACCACCAGATCGAGCTGCACATGGCGGTGGACGCTCGACACCCGGTTGGCCTTCAGCACCAACGGCGCCTTGCCGCCCTCTTCGAACCATTTTATCGCAAGATCGACGCTTGCTTCGGACAGCATCGGCGTTTCGCTGACCCGTGACAGCCCCAACCGCTGCGAGCGTTCGCCGCCGCGCGATATTTGTTCATGCCCAAGCACCGTCATATTGCCGTCGAGGAACCAGCGGATCAGCGCCGCGCCTTCGCCATCGGGCAGGCTGTCGGCATCGTCGGACATCGCGCCGAGCATCTTGCGCCAGTCGGTCACCGCCCCGCGCACGTCGCGCAGCACGCCGCGCAGTTCTTCTTCTAGCGCGCGGCGTTCCTTTGCATCGATACGGTCGGTTTCGAGATAGATAAACGACTCGCGGGCGATTGCGGTGTCGCGTTTGCGGTTTACCGATTGCAGCACACCTGCTTCGTCGCGAGATGTGCCCAGCACCGGATGGATCAGGCGTTTGACGCTAATGCCCTTCGCAGCCACCGCCGCCGAGATCGAATCGACGAGGAAGGGCATATCGTCATTGTTCATCGCTATCCGCATCGCCAAACGCCCATGGGCGTCGGTAAAGCTATCGAGCGCGACCGCCGCCGTTCCCACCGTGCGCCGATGCGCGAGTTCGAGCGTGAAGCGTGCTGCCTCTTCGCATGCCTTCTCGTCGAAACCCTCATTCTCCCCCGGCAAGGCGCTTTCGGAAAATGCCGACGCCATCGCCTTCATCAAGGCGCTTTCGATTTTCACACTGGATTTTTGCTGGGTGGCGGCCGCCATGAATTGAACTCCTGATCCCACGATAGTCCTGCTTCGCCCGTCTTTTGATCGGCGCGAACTGTTGTAATTTTATTTCAACGCTTATGCCCGCCTTCACGTGGCGAGACAAGGTGCGACCTTAGGGTTGCGATGATTATCGCGCCTGTGTAGCGTCGCGCAAAGAGAATAGGGTCGGAGCAAATTTATGGACAAGCGGTTGACGTTGTGGATATTGGCCGGGATGATCCTTGGTGTCGTGGTGGGCTATGCCGTCCATGTCGGGATACCGCAGGACAATGCTTGGTTCGAGTATCTGACCAAGACGTTCAAGCTGCTTTCGGACATTTTCCTCAATCTCATCAAGCTGCTCGTCGCGCCGCTGATCCTGTCGACCATCGTTGTCGGAATCGCGCATATGGGCGACAGTTCGGCGCTCGGCCGCATCGGTTTTCGTGCGATTGCGTGGTTCATAACCGCAAGCTTCATATCGATCGGGCTTGGGCTGTTGATGGTCAACGTTTTCGAGCCGGGCATCGGTGCGCCGGTCGATACCGTGGCGCAAGCCGCAGCCAATATCGGCGAAGTCAAGAAGCTCGATTTCTGGGAATTCATCCTCTCGATCTTCCCCAAAAACGCGGTCGAGGCGCTTGCGGCCAACAACATCCTACAAATCCTGGTGTTCTCGCTGTTCGCCGGCATCGCATTATCGGCGATGGGCGAGAGAGGAGCGCCACTGGTTCGCGGAGCCGATGCGCTCGCCGAAATGATGCTCCAGATCACGCATTACGTAATGCGCTACGCCCCGATTGCGGTGTTCGGCGCACTGGCCACAGTCGTGTCGAAAAGCGGGCTGGCAATCCTCGGCACGTATCTCGAGCTAGTGGTCGAATTCTACCTGTCGCTGACGATACTGTGGGCCCTGTTGCTGTCTATGGGCGCGATCTTCCTCGGGCGGCGGATCTGGACGCTGATCCGCTATATTCGCGAACCGATGCTGATCGCCTTTTCGACCGCGTCAAGCGAGGCTGCACTGCCCAAGCTGTTTGAGCAGCTCGACCGCTTCGGTGTGCCGCGCCGGATTTCGGGATTCATGCTGCCATTGGGTTACAGCTTCAACCTCGACGGTTCGATGATGTATATGAGCTTTGCGACGATTTTCATCGCGCAGGCTTATGGTATCGAACTGTCGATCGCGACGCAGATTCTGATCCTGCTGACGCTGATGATCTCGTCGAAGGGCGTGGCGGCGGTGCCGCGCGCGTCGCTCGTGGTCATCACTGGCACTCTCGCAATGTTCGATTTGCCGGTTGAAGGCGTCGCCCTGATCCTTGCCATCGACCAGTTCCTCGACATGGGCCGCACCGCGACCAATGTCGTCGGCAATGCCGTCGCGACCTCAGTAATTACCAAATGGGAAGGATTGCTCGAAGTCGAGGAGCCGGAATTCGTCGAGCATCCGCACGCGCCTTCACACACCGTTCATGGCGGCGCGCGCGGACTTGATCTGGCGAAGGATATGGTGACCGACGAGCGGTCGAAGCCGACTTAGGCGGGAAGTTTGCGTCCGACCAACGTGCCCTTGGCGCCTTGGCTGTCGAGTTGGAAGCGCATATTGTGATGCTCTTTGCGCCAGCGACGGGCAACCACGCGTTCACCCAGCCGGGCAGCGTCATCAAGCAATACCATCCCGCCGCGCCGTAGTTTTGGAAACAGGCTGGCAGCGGCCCCACGTACATGCGGATGGATGGCCCAAGGCGGGCCATCGACAACGAGCAGGTCGATTTCGGCAGGCACATCGTTCAACTGATACCAGTGCCCGGGCCAGCCATCGGGCGCTGGCCCGAGCGGCGCATGGCGGATATCGGCCGGGATATTGTTCTCGACGATCCATTCCTGCGTGATCGCCGCGAATTCCTCGTGCTGGTCATAGCTGATACAACGACCGCCACCATTCAGTTGAAGCGCTCGTGCAATCACAAAGCTCGATGCCCCGCAGCCCAATTCGACCACGACCTGCGGTCGCAGTTCCTCAATGGCGCGGACGATGTGCCAGAGGAAATTTGTGTCGGCTTTCCAGCTACCCAGATTGGGCAACGCATCGAGCGGCAGATCGAGATGCCGAAGCAACGCCGCCTTGTCCGTCTTGCGTCCGCCGTGGAGGCTCCGCAGCAGCCACGGCCACTGCACCGCACCGTAAGCCATCACCATCGCACGGTCGCCTAATGACAGAGTGAGGTCGATATCGTTGAGCGGCAGCAGCGCCGTAGTTTCGCGGGTGGTCATATAAACCCTCCAATGACGCCGCGCGGTGAACAGTCAATGAAGCATTTGTCGGACTGACCTGTTTTCGGCACCTTTTGAACCATGAGCAGCAAACTAATGCTTTTCGGCGATTGTTCCAATGCTTTGACAACGCGGTAATATACTGGATAACTGCCACTCAAGAGAAGGAGCGAATATATGGCGACCACCACGGCTGCGCAGTCCGGAGATCTTGCCGCGTCCAGCCGGCGCGTCATGCTGTGGACCTTGTTGGTGGTCTATATGCTTAACTTCCTCGACCGGCAGATCGTCAATATCCTTGCCGAACCGATAAAGCGCGATCTCGGGCTTAGCGATACACAACTCGGGCTACTTGCCGGACCCGCCTTCGCCGTATTTTATGCGATATTGGGCATCCCGATTGCGCGTTACGCCGACAACGGGCGCACCAACCGGGTGTGGCTGATCTCGGTTTCGCTCGCTGTCTGGTCTGCGATGACTGCCTTGTGCGGCTTTGCGCAGAACTTTCTGCAGATGGCGCTGGCGCGGGTCGGCGTTGGCGTTGGTGAGGCGGGGTGCACGCCTGCCGCGCATTCACTAATCGCCGACAGCGTGCCGCCGGAGGAGCGTTCATCGGCAATTGCCTTCTTCGGGCTCGGCATCCCTGTCGGTGCTTTGCTTGGGCTGGTTATAGGCGGTGTGGTCAATGACGAATATGGCTGGCGAGTGGCATTGATGGTGGTAGGCGCCCCCGGCCTGCTGCTGGCAATACTGCTCCCAAAAATCATCCGCGAACCCCGCCGCTGCGGAGGTAGCGTGCAAGATGGCGGACCGGCGAAAGCGGCATTACCTATCAAAGAAGCGATGCGCGAAGTTTTTGCGTCGAAAGCCTATCTCTACATCTTTATCGCCGCCTCGTTCACCGCGTTCCTGAGCTACGGCAAGGGGCTGTGGACGATCAGTTTCTTTATCCGCTCGCATGGCTTTTCAACGACAGAGGCGGGTCTGGCGATGGCGGTTGCATTGGGGGTCTCGGGCATCATCGGAACCTGGCTCGGTGGGAAAGTCGCCGATGTCTTTGGCAAGCGGGACAAGCGCCATTTGCTGACCTTACCGGCGATCGGCATGGCGGTCGCCGCGCCATTTTTGTTCATGGGCTATTGGGCCGAAGACTGGCGGATTGCGGTCGCGTTGCTGATCATCCCGACCATCCTGAATTCGGCTTATTACGGCCCTGCTTATGGCTGCGTCCAAGGGCTGGTACGCCCCGAGGCACGGGCAATTGCGGCATCGCTTGTCGTTTTCGGGCAAAACCTGATCGGTCTCGGACTCGGTCCATTGCTGTTCGGCATATTGTCGGATTCGCTCCAGCCGGTGGCGGGGGTCGAAAGCGTCCGCTGGGTGCTTTACGGCGCGGCGTGGCTGGGGCTGATTCCTGCGTTATTCTTCTGGCGTGCAAGCTTGCGGCTTAAGGCTGAGCTTAAGAGCGGCTAGTCCGCAAACGGATCGCGCACCAATATCGTGTCCTCACGCTGCGGCGAAGTGCTGACCAGCGCCACCGGCGTTTCGATCAGCTCCTGCACACGGGTGATATATTTGATCGCCTGAGCGGGCAGTTCGGCCCAGCTGCGTGCGCCTGCGGTCGTTTCCTGCCAGCCGGGCATTTCCTCATAGATCGGTTCTACTGCGGCTTGGTCAGCGGAGTGTGCCGGCAGGTAATCGTAGACCTTGCCGTTCAGCCTGTAGCCTGTGCAGATTTTGATCGTTTCGAAACCGTCGAGCACGTCGAGCTTGGTCAGCGCGATGCCGGTTACGCCCGAAACCGCGCAACTTTGCCGAACGATCACGGCGTCGAACCAGCCGCAGCGACGCTTGCGACCAGTGACGGTGCCGAATTCATGACCGCGTTCACCCAGTTTCTGCCCGGTTTGGTCTTCGAGTTCGGTGGGAAAAGGGCCGGAACCGACGCGGGTGGTGTAGGCCTTGACAATGCCGAGCACAAAGCCTGCGGCGCTTGGACCGAGGCCCGAACCGGAAGCCGCAGTGCCTGAAACGGTATTAGACGAAGTGACGAACGGATAAGTCCCATGATCGACATCGAGCAACACGCCCTGAGCGCCTTCAAATAGAATACGCGCGCCTGCCTTGCGCACCTGATTGAGGCGCTTCCAGACCGGCTCGGCATATTCGAGCACGAACGGCGCGATTTCCTTTAGGTCAGCAATCAGTCGGTCGCGGTCGACTGGAGGTTCGCCAAAACCGGCACGCAGCGCATCATGGTGCGCGCAAAGACGGTCTAGCTGCGCGTCCAATGCATCGAGATGCGCAAGGTCGCACACGCGGATCGCCCGCCTGCCCACCTTGTCTTCATAAGCGGGCCCGATGCCGCGTCCGGTGGTACCAATCTTCCCCGAACCGGCGGCGGTTTCCCGCAGGCCGTCGAGATCGCGGTGGATCGGCAGGATCAGCGCGCAGGTATCGGCCAGCGCAAAATTTTCGGTGGTGATCGAAACGCCCTGCCCGCGCAGTTTCGCCATCTCGTCGCGCAAGGCCCACGGATCGAGCACCACGCCATTGCCAATGATCGAGAGCGTCCCGGTGACAATGCCCGACGGCAGAAGCGATAATTTATAAACATTCTCGCCCACGACCAAAGTGTGTCCGGCATTATGCCCACCTTGAAAGCGGACCACGGCATCGGCTCGTTCGGCCAGCCAGTCGACAATCTTGCCTTTACCCTCGTCGCCCCACTGAGCGCCGATCACGGTTACATTCGCCATAAGGTATTCCCTGTCACTGCCAGATGACTCTGGGGCCTTTTTCTGCGCGGAAGGATTTTTTCCGCGAAGGGATTCGCCGTGGCCCCCGTTATGACTAAGGATGCTAGACGTCCACCCTAAAGCGTCGATGGAGGCAGAAGATGCGAAAATGGATATTGGGCACCGCTGCGGTCGCGCTTGTTGCGACGTGTGCGGTTGCGCAGCGCGGTGGGCGACTACCCGCCGAATGCCGCAAACAAGTTGTGCAATTATGCGGCATGAACCGCGAGGCCATTCGCGGCTGTCTGAAGGAAAAAGCCAGCCAGCTTTCTGAAAACTGCCGCAGCGAAATCCGCGAAATAGTTGGCAGGCGCGGCGGTGACGGCCGATCATCGCGCTTGGCGACAGGCGTGACCGAGATGGCTTATGGTAATGAACCGCTGCAAAAACTCGATTTCTGGCGGGCCAAAAGCAGCAATGCGCCCGTGGTGATATTCGTCCACGGCGGCGGCTGGAAACGCGGCAACAAGAACAACGCCACTGGCCAGAGCAAGGCACCGCATTATTGGGCCCAAGGCTATGCCTTTGCCAGCATCAACTATCGCCTTGTCCCCGACGCGACGGTCGAGCAGCAGGCGTCGGACGTCGCAACCTCGGTCGCCTATCTGCGCAGCAATGCGCAAAAACTTGGCATCGACCCGCAGCGTATCGTGTTGATGGGCCACAGCGCGGGTGCGCACCTAACGGCTTTGGTCGGCACCGATCCGCAATATCTGCGCGGCGCAGGGCTGGATATGTCCGCGCTTTCGGGAGTCATCCCGCTCGATGGTGCGGCCTATGATGTGCCCGCACAAATGACCGACGGGGCGCGCTTCATGGGCGACACCTACACTCAAGCATTCGGCACCGATCCGGCACGGCAGAAGGCGCTATCGCCTTACTGGCACGCGGCCTCACCCAATTCTCCCGCCTTCCTCATCCTGCATGTCGAGCGCGACGATGGCGCGCGACAATCGGCGGCGCTAGCCGAAGCGCTCCGCAAAAACGGCGCGAAGGTGAAATTGCAGGGTTTCAAAGGCAAAGGGCTGAAAGGGCATATGGAAATTAACCGCAAGCTCGGTGAGACCGATTATCCGGCAACGCAAGTGGTCGATGCGTGGTTGCGCGATGTGTTCGGCGTTTAAACCGGTTCGGCCCGACCGTTGTTGAGGACGTAAGCGCAGCCAAGCGACGCGGCGCTGTCATTCTCGTCGAGCGCAGCAACTGTCACCCAGCCATCGGCGCGCATCTGGGCGGCCTTGGTTGGGAACGTCCCTGCGGGCAGGAACAGCCGGCGATTCTCGCCTTCGTCGGCCACCATATCGATCAGCGGATCGGGATAGAGCGAAAAACCGGTGGCGACTTCGTGGCCGCCATGGGGCCGCTCGATAGCGTAGGTGCCACCGCGACCAAGCGCGGCAGTATAACCTTTGGCAAATAGCGTGAAGCCGAACCAGTTCTGATATTCGAAACTGTGCCGTTCGGTAGGATCGAGCGTGATCGTCGCGCGGCCGGCGACCGACCCGGCGATCGCCTCAAGACCCGCAATCCGCGACGCCAGTGCCCCGCCCGCATCAATGGCGCGCAATTTCTCGACCGCCTCGGCAAATGGACCGGTAGCGGCCAGCAGTGGCAGATACGCGTCCGCGCCGAGCGCGCTCAGGCCACCTGCGTCCTTCATGTCCAGCTCGGCCCGTACGGCGTCGATTTGATCGGGTGACAACGGTAACGCCTTTGTGGCCAATGTTTCCACGAGGTCGGGAAGCGTAAAATCGATCGTGATGTTCTTTACGCCAGCCGCTTCGAGCGCATCGACTGCCATCCCGACAATCTCCGAAGCCGCAGCGACGCTGTCATTGCCGATCAGCTCTGCGCCGAGCTGCGTAATTTCGCGCTCGGGCCGCAACTGCCGTGCGCGCAGTCGCAGCACCTGTCCGTGATAGCACAACCGAAGCGGACGCGGCATATCGGCCAGCCGCGTGGTGGCAATCCGACCGACCTGCACCGTGATATCGCCGCGCAGCGCCAGCGTGTGACCCGATACCGGGTCGGTAAAACGCAACAGGCTGTTTCGCGTGGCCCCGCCGCTGCGCGCCGACAGGCTGCTTTCGAACTCGGCAATGGCGGGCGCAACACGGGCGTAGCCGTTCGATGCCATGACATCGAGCATCGCCCGCGCTACCCGCACCGCCGCCTCCGCCTGCGGCGGCAGGCGGTCGCGGAAGCCTTCGGGCAACAAGTCGGGCGGGATATTGGTCATTCCTCCCTCTCCCCTTTGGGGAGAGGGTCGGGGAGAGGGGCGGTGCTCAATGCTTGCATTATGGTTTCCAAAACCCCCTCAATATTTGTCATCACATCATAGTTGCTGAATCGCATCACACGCCAGCCCATTCGTTCCAGATAGGCAGTCCGACGTTCATCATATTCTACTTGATGGCCATGACTCTCGCCGTCAAGCTCGATTGCCAGCTTAAGCATACGGGCGGCAAAATCGAGAATAAATGGGCCGGCCAATACCTGATGCGTGAATTTTACGCCGTTAAGCCGCTTCGCTCGGAGATGATGCCACAACCGCTTTTCTGGTTCGGTCATTTCGGTGCGCATGGCCTTGGCGCGATTTAGCTGGACCTTATCCTTGCTTGGCACCTGACTCCCCCTCTCCCAACCCTCTCCCCAAAGGGGAGAGGGCTTAAGTCAGAACTTCAGCGCCTTCACTGTCTTCACACCTGGCAGCTTGCAGACCTGCCACAACACAGGCTCTTCGATTGCCGAGTCCATCGTCAACAGCAACACCGCTTCGCCGCCAGCACTGCGTCGGCCCAGATGAAACGTGCCGATGTTCAGGCCTGCCTCGCCCAACGTGGTGCCGACGCGACCGATAAAGCCCGG
>CAZQBS010000026.1:30427-36010 GCA_964591835.1 uncultured Sphingorhabdus sp.
CGGTGCGTCCTCGTTGACGATATAAAGCATATTGCCCTCAAGTTCGGCCTCAAGGCTAATCCCGAAAATCTCGACCAGCCGCGCTTCGCCATTGCCGAACAGGGTTCCGGCAACCGAACGCGCACCGGCGCTGGTGTTGACCGTTACGCGGATCAAAGTGTGGTAAGCGCCGGTCTTGTCATGCCGCACTTCGCGGATATCGAAGCCGCGTTCCTTCGCCAGATAAGGCGCGTTGACCATATTAACCGCGTCGGAGAAGCGGCGCATGAAGCCCGACAATACCGCCGCAGTAATCGGCTTGATATTGAGTTCCGCCGCCGCCCCCTCGACCTCGATTGCGATGTTGTCGAGATCGTCATGCGCGAGCTGTCCGACCAGCGACCCCAGCTTTTGCGCCAGCGTCATGTAGGGCTTCAGCTTCGGCGCTTCTTCGGCCGACAGGCTCGGCATATTGAGCGCGTTGGTGACGCCGCCATTCACCAGATAGTCAGCCATCTGCTCGGCAACTTGCAACGCAACATTGACCTGCGCTTCGTTAGTCGATGCACCCAGATGCGGGGTGCAGATGAAGTTTGGCGTGCCGAACAAAGGCGATTCCTTGGCCGGTTCGGTCTGGAACACATCGAGCGCAGCGCCGCCGACATGGCCGCTGTCGAGCGCTTCCTTCAGAGCAACTTCATCGACGAGTCCGCCACGTGCACAGTTGATGATGCGAACGCCCTTCTTGGTCTTTGCGAGGTTCTCCTTCGACAAGATGTTACGGGTCTGGTCCGTCAGCGGCGTGTGTAGCGTGATGAAATCGGCCTTCGCGAGCAAAGTATTGAGATCGGCCTTTTCAACGCCCATCTCGACAGCGCGTTCGGGGGTGAGGAAGGGATCGAAGGCGACGACCTTCATTTTAAGGCCCAGCGCGCGGGCAGCGACGATGCTGCCGATATTGCCAGCGCCGATCAGACCTAAAGTCTTGCCGGTGACCTCCACGCCCATGAAGCCATTTTTTGGCCACAGTCCGGCTTGGGTCTGAGCGTTTGCTTCCGGCAATTGGCGGGCCAGCGCGAACATCAGCGCAATGGCATGTTCGGCGGTGGTGATCGAGTTACCGAAAGGCGTGTTCATCACGACGACACCTTTGGCCGAAGCAGCGGGAATATCGACATTGTCGACACCGATACCAGCGCGACCTATGACTTTGAGCTTAGTTGCGGCATCAAGGATCGCCTTCGTCACCTTGGTTGTGCTGCGGATCGCAAGGCCATCATATTCACCGATCATCGCGGCGAGTTCTTCAGGCGTTTTGTCAGTGATAACATCGACATCGCAGCCGCGCTCGGCAAAAATTTTCGCGGCGTTGGGGTCCATTTTGTCGGAAATGAGAACTTTAGGTTTAGTCATGTTTCGGTCCTTGAACGTCGCCCCTGCGAAGACAGGGGCCGTTGGAGTTTGTGCTGTGCGGCCTGCGGTCCCCGCCTTCGCGGGACGACGGATGTTATGATTTTGCTTGCGTGTAAGCCCAATCGAGCCAAGGCCCGAGCGCTTCAACATCGGCGGTGTCCACCGTCGCGCCGCACCAGATACGAAGCCCCGGCGGGGCATCGCGGTATCCGGCGATGTCGTAGGCAGCACCCTCGGCTTCGAGCAAAGACGCCATCTTCTTTATCATGGCTTCGTCCGCGCCATCGACTGTGAGACACACCGATGTCGTCGAACGAATGGCGGGATCGGCGGCCAAGAAGCCGAGCCAATCGCGGCCATCGACAATCGCCGCCAGCGCCGCCGAATTGGCATTGCTGCGCGCCATCAGGCCTGCCAGGCCGCCAACCGACTTCGCCCATTCGAGCGCCCAGATGACATCTTCTACCGCCAGCATCGAAGGCGTGTTGATCGTCTCACCCTTGAAAATGCCCTCGGCCAGCGCGCCTTTCGACACCAGCCGGAAAATTTTCGGCAGCGGCCAATCAGGCGTGTAGCTCTCCAACCGCTCGACAGCGCGCGGGCCGAGAATGAGCACACCATGCGCCCCCTCGCCGCCCAACACTTTCTGCCAGCTGAACGTGGTTACATCGAGCTTGTCCCACGGCATGTCATAAGCGAACACCGCACTGGTCGCGTCATTGAAGGTCAGACCCGCACGGTCGTCCGCAATCCAGTCACCGTTCGGCACGCGCGCGCCCGAAGTGGTGCCATTCCAGGTGAAGACCACGTCGTTCGAAAAATCGACAGCGCCCAGATCGGGAATTTCGCCATAAGGCGCATTCAATACGGTAGCGTTCAGTTTAAGCTGTTTGTTGACATCGGTCACCCAGCCTTCGCCGAAGCTCTCCCACGCCAGCATCGTCACGGGACGTGCGCCCAGCATCGTCCATAGCGCCATCTCGATTGCTCCGGTATCGGAACCGGGTACGATGCCAATGCGGTGCGTATCGGGCACCTGAAGCACTTCGCGCATCAGATCGATGGCAAGCTGCAGACGCGACTTGCCGATCTTGGCGCGGTGCGAACGGCCAAGCGATTCGGTTTGGAGTTTTGAGGCATCCCAGCCCGGCGGCTTTGCGCAGGGGCCAGAAGAAAAATAAGGACGCGCCGGTTTACGGGCGGGTTTACTGACAGTCATTTTAAGCGTCTCCTTGCAGAGAGCAGCGCGGCGTTGGGACCGCGTGGCCCGGAGCCGCATGTAGTTGCGGCCCCGGGATTGTCAACCAACCTTTAGTATCCGTCTTTGCGGAAAAGCACCTGCCCGCGACGGGCGACGTACAGTTTTTCCAGCGTTACGGGATGGAAATAGGCCTCGACACGATCGCCTTTGGGGGTAGTGCCGTACACTTCGTAGCAGCCACCATCGACCTTGGATTTGCGCACAATCCAGCCTTCTTTGACAAGCTTGGCTTTGAGCACGCCCTGCGATTTCCAGCCCGACACCGGACCAGCCTTGCATTTGATTGCACCAGTGGCGGATGCAGGCGTGGACGCCAGCGCCGCCGCAGCTGCGGCACCGAGAACGAGGGTGGAAAACAAGCGCATAATTATACTCCTACGGGTTGGGTTTTGGGGGAACGAAAATATCGGGCAGCTACCAGTGCTGCCAATGGAAAGAAGTGAACAAGCGCTGGCCCTAAATTGTTATGGATGAATATCCAATGGACGAGCACCAACACGGCCATCGGATAGACCAGCCTTTGCAGACGCTTCCATCCCGTCTTCAACGCTCGCATCGACGCGTCGTTGCTGGTGAGCACCAGCGGCACGAACAGCAGCATCGCTGCCCAGCCGGTCCAAATGCCCAGCGCCCGGAATTCGGCAAGCATGTCTGCAAGGTTGCCCATGTCGATGACATAGAAAATCAGATGCAAAACCGCGTAGGCAAAGGCCGCAACACCCAGCGAACGGCGGCGCTGGACCAGCCAGTTCAGCCAAGGCTTCGGCCCGAGCAGTGATACCAATGGACTGAGCATCATCGCGATAATCATCAACCGCGCCGACCATTCCCCCGTCGGATTCAACATATCCATTGCGATCGCTTCGCCCGACCAATAGCCGCGCAGCATGAAGACCGCCGGGATCGACAGCAGCAACCAAAATAAGAGTTTCTTGTTAAGAACGATTCGCAACATGCCATCGCGGTAATCGCAACCGCGTACCCATGCAACGCCGAATTTGTATCAAGCGGACTAATCGACCGGCGGTGCAACTGCCGCGTTGTAAATCGGACGCCACTTCCAAGATATTGACGATCTGTTAACCACAAATCGCTAGCATCTTCGTATGATTTTGCGATCATTCCACATGGCAATACTGGCAGGCACAACGCTGGCACTGGCCGCTTGCGGCGGGCGCGATGGCAATGAAGTGGTGCGTCCGGCTAATGTCACATTCCAGAGCGCCGATGCGCGGATCTGCCTGTCCGACCTGAAGTCGAAATCGGTCAAGTTTTCGGCGCTGCCGAACCAGAGCTTCAGCGGCGGTTGCCGGACTATCGACACGATCAAGCTGATGGATTTCGGCACGCCTACGACCAATCTGGGCGCGATGACCTGCCCGCTGGCGTCCAATTTCGCGGCATGGGCGCGAAATGCCGTCTCCCCTGCGGCAAGGCAATATCTGGGTTCTGAGGTTGTCCGGATCGAAACGATGGGCACATATAGCTGCCGCAATGTGAATGGCGGGCGTTCTGGCAAATTGTCGCAACATGCCTTTGGCAACGCGGTCGATATCTCACGTTTTGTGCTAAAAGACGGACGCCGGGTCTCCGTATTGGGCGGCTGGCACGGCAGCTCCGAAGAGCGCGAATTCCTCCGCCGCCTGCACCGTTCGGCGTGCAAGCGCTTCGGCACCGTGCTTGGCCCCGATTACAACAGTGCCCATGCCAATCATTTCCATTTCGACATGGCGCAATCCATGAAAGATGGCTCGGCTTACTGCCGATAAGGGGTGGCAAAAGGGCAATAGCGCGCCTAAACGCGGGCTAATGACAGACAAAGACGTATCGGACCGCCGCTTCTACAAAGCAAAACAGGAAGCAGGCTTCGCCGAAAAGCAGCTGATCACGCCGCAGACGCAGAGCGCATCATACCGCCTCGCCTTTCAGGACACCGAATTTTTACTGCGCGAACAATTGCGCCCGGTTCGGTTTCAGCTCGAGTTGCTCAAGACCGAAATGTTGCTCGAAGAAGCCAAGATTGCATCGACACTGGTGATCTACGGCTCTGCTCGAATCCCGGAGCCGGACAGTGCCGATGCACTGGTCGCACTCGCCACCGACGAGCGTAGCAAAACGATTGCCGGGCGAATGAAGGACAAATCGCGCTATTATGAGGAAGCGCGAAAGCTCGCGCGTCTGGCCAGCGAGTGTGCGGTGAAGGACGACGATGGCAAACGCCATTTCGTCGTTTGCTCGGGCGGCGGACCTTCGATTATGGAAGCGGCCAATCGCGGTGCGCATGATGTCGGTGCAGAATCGATCGGTCTCAACATCGTGTTGCCGCATGAGCAGGCTCCCAATATATATGTGACCCCGGACCTGAGTTTTCAGTTCCATTATTTTGCGCTTCGCAAGATGCACTTCCTGCTCCGCGCGCGCGCGCTTGCCGTGTTCCCCGGCGGTTTCGGCACATTCGACGAGTTCTTCGTTTTGTTGACGCTGGTGCAGACCGGCAAAGTCAAGAAAATGCCCATATTATTGTTTGGCGAAGGATTCTGGAACCGCGTGGTCAATTTCGAGGAACTGATGCTCGAAGGCGTAATCAGCCCGCCCGACCTCGAACTGTTCCAGTTCGTCGAAACCGCTGAAGAAGCATGGGCCGCGATCTGCGAATTCTACGAAATTGAAGAGTGCTGAATTTAATTGGTTCGCACTTAATGTAAATCAATCCGCTCATGGTGAGGAGGGGCTGAGCTTGTCGAAGACCCGTCTCGAACCACTCACCGTTTATCCTTCGAGACGCCATTTCGACAAGCTCAATGGGCTCCTCAGGATGAGCGGGTCTAATGATCTCAGCACGCTAATGTCGGAACTGCGTAACCCTCTCCCAAGGGGAGAGGGAGACATTGCCTAAACCTCCAGCACGATTTTCCCGACATGATCGCCGG
>CAZQBS010000027.1:0-35109 GCA_964591835.1 uncultured Sphingorhabdus sp.
GCGCCGGTGGTGGCGACGATTTCGCGGATGACCTTGCCGCCGGTGCCGATGATGTCGCGGATCTTCGCCTTGTCGATCTGCATCGTTTCGATACGCGGTGCGAATTCGGACAGTTCGCCGCGAGCTTCGCCGAGTGCCTTGGCCATTTCACCAAGGATATGCGCGCGGCCTTCCTTGGCTTGATTGAGCGCCGCTTCAAAAATTTCGCGGGTGATGCCGGCAATCTTGATGTCCATCTGCATCGTGGTGATGCCTTCGGAGGTGCCTGCTACCTTGAAATCCATGTCGCCGAGATGGTCTTCGTCACCCAAAATGTCGGACAGGATCGCAAAATCCTTTCCTTCGAGGATGAGGCCCATCGCGATGCCCGAAACCGGACGTTTGATGGGAACGCCTGCGTCCATCATCGCAAGGCTGCCGCCGCACACGCTCGCCATTGACGACGAGCCGTTCGACTCGGTGATGTCGCTGGTGATGCGGATTGTATAAGGGAAGTCTTCCTTGCTCGGCAGCACGGCATGGAGCGCGCGCCAGGCGAGCTTTCCGTGGCCGATGTCGCGGCGGCTTGGTGCGCCGAAGCGGCCTACTTCGCCCACGCTGTAAGGCGGGAAGTTGTAGTGCAGCATGAAGTTTTCATAATGCAGGCCGCCAAGGCCGTCGATCATCTGCTCTGCGTCCTTGGTGCCCAGGGTGCAGGTGGCGATGGTCTGGGTTTCGCCGCGGGTGAACAATGCCGAACCGTGCGAGCGTGGCAGGAAGTGGGTTTCAGCCAGGATCGGACGGATCTGCGAGGTGGTGCGGCCGTCGATGCGGGTGCCGTCCTTCAGGATCGCACCGCGGACGATTTCAGCCTCTAACTTCTTCATCAGCTTGCCTGCGGCCATCTGGTCCTGCGGGCTTGCGTCGGTGAAGGCTTCCTTCGCCTTGGCGCGGGCGAGGTTCAGCGCATCGCTGCGGGCCGACTTGTCGGTAATCTTGTAAGCAGCGGCAATGTCCTTGCCGATGAGCTTCTTCAGCTTGTCCTTGGCAGCCGAAAGATCGGCCTGTTCGGCCATCGCCCAAGGCTCCTTGGCAGCTTGTTCGGCGAGTTTGATAATCGCCTTGACGACTTCCTTACACGCGTCATGCGCAAACAGGACGGCACCGAGCATGACTTCTTCCGAAAGCTCGTTGGCTTCGGATTCGACCATCATCACTGCGTCGTAAGTTGCGGCGACCACTAGATCGAGATCGCCTTCGGCAACCTGCTCGTCGGTCGGGTTGAGGATATATTCGCCATTGAGGTAACCAACGCGTGCTGCGCCGATGGGGCCCATGAACGGAACGCCCGAAATCGTCATCGCCGCCGAAGCCGCGATCAAAGCCAGAACGTCAGGCTCGTTATGGCCATCATAGCTGAGAACCTGCGCAATCGCATTGATTTCGTTATAGAAACCGGCCGGAAACAACGGACGCAACGGACGGTCGATCAGGCGCGAAACCAGCGTTTCCTTTTCGGTAGCGCCGCGTTCGCGCTTAAAGAAGCCACCGGGAATACGGCCGGCCGCAGAATATTTTTCCTGATAGTGAACGGTCAGCGGGAAGAAATCCTGCCCTTCCTTCACCGACTTTGCAGCGGTAACCGCGCAAAGCACTACGGTTTCGCCGAGCGATGCCATGACAGCGCCGTCAGCCTGGCGGGCAACTTTGCCCGTTTCGAGTGTCAGCGTCTGTCCGCCCAACTCGATTGATACAGTTTTCGTGTTAAACATAGTTTTTCCTTTGTCCCAGCACCGCCCTATTGCGGCGTGAGGCCTCTTGATTGCGGACATTCCGATCCGCTGCGGGTGGGGCATATTTAGCCCCTATGGCGGCCCAGCCTCATTGCCGGACGACCCCTTTTCTTTCCACCGTTCGCCCTGAGCTTGTCGAAGGGCAGTTTGCGCAACCGTACTTCGACAAGCTCAGCACGAACGGCGGGGGTTAAATGCAAAAAGCGGCCCCGAACCGGAGCCGCTTTGCAAAATTATTTACGAAGACCGAGCTTCGCGATGAGGGCGGCATAACGTTCGCCGTCGATTTTCTTCAGATAGTCCAGAAGCGAGCGGCGCTTGTTCACCATCATCAGCAGGCCACGACGCGAATGATTATCCTTGTGGTGGTCTTTGAAGTGGCTGGTCAAAGCATTGATACGGTCAGTCAGAATTGCAACTTGCACTTCGGGTGATCCGGTATCGTTTGCTTCGCGAGCATGTTCCTTGATAACCTGGGCTTTACGTTCGGCAGTAATCGTCATGTTTTTCCTTCGAACATCATGAAGTTATAGGTTAAAGCCACGGACGGTTCTCAATTCACCGTCGATGTTCTGCACCAAAGCAATAGGCCGCAAATCTGCGCCCCTTACAAAGTGTAGCCCATCTTTCATGGCAATCCCGGTCAAGACGCGGCCCTGTTGGACTGCCCTTACCTGTTCCGGGGAGAGATCGAGAGCCGGGATGTCGACCAGCCCTGCCTCTATCGGCAAGATAATGTCTTTCTGCGCCGCGCCTTGGCCGAATGCGTTCAGTTTGTCCAGCGAAATCGCGCTTTCGAGGGTGAACGGTCCTGCACGGGTGCGGCGGAGCATGGTGACATGGCCGACGGTGCCAACCGCTTTGGCAATATCCCGCGCCAGCGACCTAATATATGTGCCTTTGGAGACATCGGCGGTGAGTGTGATGCCGTCCAGTTTCGTTGTGCACGTTTGATCATACGAAAGCACATCGGCACAAAGAGAATGAATCGTCACCGGCCGCGCTTTCATTTCGATATATTCGCCCGCCCTCGCCCGATCATAGGCGCGTTTGCCGTCGATTTTGATTGCCGAGTAAGCTGGCGGGATTTGTTCAATCGGTCCGGTAAAGCCCGGCAAAACCGCTTCGATATCGGCAAATGTGGGTCGATAATCCGAGGTGGCAACGACCTCCCCTTCTGCATCCAGTCCGCTCGTTTCGGTGCCGAAAGCAATCGTAAAGTCATAGGTCTTGGATGCATCCAGCATCCGTCCGCACAGCTTGGTCGCCTCGCCCAAGGCTATCGGCAACACACCGGTCGCAAGCGGATCGAGCGTGCCGCCGTGCCCGACTTTCACCTTGCCGAAGCCAGCCTCACGCAAATTGCGTTTCACCGCAGCCACGGCCTGCGTCGAACCAAGTCCTATCGGTTTGTCAAGGATGATCCAGCCATGCACGCCTCGATTTAAAGCCTCGCCCGCGCTTCCACGAAATGCTTCCGGCACATCGCGACATAGCGGTCATCGCCGCCGATTTCGGTCTGCGCCCCGTCGATCACCGCCTTACCCAATTCATCGACACGCAAATTCATGGTTGCCTTGCGTCCGCAATCGCAGACACCTTTCAACTCAACCAGACTATCGGATATGCCAAGAAGCACCGCCGATCCGGGGAAAAGCTCGCCTTGAAAATCGGTACGCAGACCATAGCAAACGACTGGAATCGCGGCCTCGTCGGCCAAGCGCGCACACTGCCACGCCTGTTCCTTGGACAGAAACTGCGCTTCGTCGATCAGTACGCAGGCAAGGGGCTCCTCGTCATGCCGCCGCAACACCGCGCCCTCGATGTCAGTTGCGGCGTCAAACCGGTTTGCATCACCCGCCAGCCCGATCCGTGAACTGATCGCCCCAAAGCCGGGTCGGTCATCGAGCGCCGCAGTCCAAAGCATCACCTTCATGCCCCGTTCGCCATAATTGAATGCCGCCTGCAGCAAGGTCGAGGATTTGCCCGCATTCATCGACGCGTAATAGAAATAGAGTTTGGCCATTATCTCACGCCTTTAGCGTCTCGATTGGCAACGGCGAATTTTTTCCGGCACCTTTGGCAACTCCGCGATCGAATGTTGTGAACTCGTCAGCCAGGCGCCCATCGAGTAAATGAACCATGTCGGCAAAATCCGCGCCCGACTTGAACCGCGTAATTGCCCAAAGCACAAGCTCGTCGTCGACAGTGATAATCGAAGGAAGAGAAACAAGCTCTTCCAGCGCATCCGAAATGACTTCACGCTTTAAGGCGAAACGTGATGAGAGGAGCCAAACGCTTTCGAGCAGCACGGTCAGCGAAAGATAACAACTGCTCTGGATAACCCGATCCGCAGTTGCAGCCTGCCTTTCATCGTCGCGCACCAGATAGCGGACGAGAACATTTGTATCGATTGCCTTCACTTGTATTTCGGTCCGCCCGATGCCCACATGTCTGAAATGGCTTCGCTCATTTCCTCAATGGAAACAGGTGGGCCATCATAACGGACAATCGACTTTATTTTTGCGGTGACTTCATCAAAACTTTTGTGGGATTTGGCTGTAGCTTTGCGCAAAAGAACCCCATCGGGCCGTTCAACGACTTCGAACTGATCGCCAGCAGTAATTTTAAGCCGATCCCGAACGTCCTTGGGAATGACAATCTGGCCTTTAGAGGAAACTGTTGTTTGCGCATTCATAGTCGGTAAGATACGTCTTACCTTACCAAATGTCAATCTTCGCCGTCAGTAAGATCCTGCTGCACCTTTGGCGCATTTAACAGCCCCTCGATATGCGTCGCCTGATCGAAGCTATCATCAGCGAGGAATTTCAGCTTTGCCGCATATTTCATACTCACCCGCGAGGCGACTTCCTTCTGGAAAAACGCGGTGTTGCTGCGGAGCGCCTTCAGCACCACATCCTCATTCGCGCCCAGCAGCGGTTTGATAAACGCCGTCGCGTGGCGCAAATCGGGCGACATTCGAACCTCGGTCACGCTGACGCTATGGCTGGTCAGGACGTCATCATGAACCTCACCGCGCGCGAGCAATTCCGACAGGATATGCCGGAACTGTTCGCCCACGCGAAGTAATCGGACCGAGCGGCCTTCGGGACCAGTGTCGTTATGTTTGGCCATACCCTAAAACGGTCCCTCAAAGTGTCCGTTCACGCTCCTCGACTTCGAAGACTTCGAGCATGTCGCCTGTCTTGACGTCGTTTGTATCCGCCAGCACCACGCCACATTCCATACCGGCGCGCACTTCGTCGACATTGTCCTTGAAGCGGCGCAGCGATGCGATTGTGGTTTTCGACACAATAACATCCTCGCGGGTAAGACGGGCAAACAGACCCTTCTTGATGACGCCCTCGGTAACCAGCAAACCAGCGGCTTTGTCGCGCTTTCCCGATTTGAACACGTCCTTGACCTCGGCACGGCCGACGACGGTTTCGATAATTTCAGGCCCAAGCTCGCCCGCCATTTCCTTGGCGATGTCGGCGGTCAGGTGATAGATCACGTCAAAATATTTCAGACGCACCCGGTCACGTTTGGCAAGCGCGGCTGCCTTGGTGTTGGGACGCACATTAAACCCGATCAGTGGCGCATTGGACGCGGCCGCAAGCAACATGTCGGACTCGGTTATACCACCGACGCCGGCCGACAGGATGCGGACCTTGATGTCGTCGGTCGAGATATTGTTTAGCGCGGTAACGATTGCCTCGACCGAACCTTGCACGTCGCCCTTGATGACCACCGGATATTCCATCGCGCGCGTTGCCGACAACTGGTCGAACAGGTTTTCGAGGTTCGGCGCTTCCTGCGTCGTCCGGGCTTTGGTCGATTGTTCCTTGCGGTAAAGCGCGACTTCGCGCGCACGCGCTTCGTTTTCGACAACAGTCAAGACATCGCCAGCCGACGGTACACCGGTCAGGCCCAAGACTTCGACTGGCATTGCCGGGCCAGCTTCGGGGATCTGCTGCCCCTTGTCGTTTATGATTGCGCGAACCTTGCCGCTTTCCGCGCCGACAACAAAGATATCGCCGCGTTTCAAGGTGCCGCGCTTGACCAATACGGTCGCGACCGCGCCGCGACCCTTGTCGAGTTGTGCTTCGACCACGACAGCCTCTGCCGCACGGTCTGGGTTGGCTTTCAGCTCCATGACTTCGGCTTGCAGCGCCAGCTTGTCGAGCAACGTATCAAGGCCGGTCTTCTTCAGCGCAGAAACTTCTACGTCCTGAACTTCGCCGCCCATCGCCTCGACGACAACTTCATGTTCAAGCAAACGTTCGCGCACTTTCTGTGCGTTCGCGCCGTCCTTATCCATTTTATTGATCGCAACGATCATCGGCACGCCAGCGGCCTTCGAATGCTTGATCGCCTCGATTGTCTGCGGCATCAGGCCGTCATCGGCAGCAACCACCAGGATGACGATGTCGGTCACCGACGCGCCGCGCTGGCGCATTTGCGTGAAGGCTTCATGGCCCGGAGTGTCGAGGAAGGTTATCAGCGACCCGTCCTTCGCCTTGACCTGATAGGCACCGATATGCTGGGTAATTCCGCCCGCTTCACCCGATACCACATTGGCACCACGCAACGCGTCAAGCAGCGAGGTCTTGCCGTGATCGACATGGCCCATCACGGTAACAACCGGCGCACGCGGCTTCAGCGTTGCTGCATCATCGACGTCGTCGTCATGCGCGATATCAACGTCGGAATCGGAAACGCGGATGATATTGTGGCCGAATTCTTCGATCACTAATTCGGCGGTGTCCTGATCGACACTATCGGTGCTCGCGACCGGCGATCCCAAACGGAACAACGCCTTTACCAGATCGGAGGTTTTTTCCGCCATTCGATTGGCGAGTTCCGCAACAGTAATCGTTTCGGGAACGATGACGTCGCGTGCCTGCTTCGGCTGGACTTCGCGTCTGCCGCCATGCGAGCGCTTTTCTTTCTCACGCGCACGCTTCAGCGCCGCAAGCGAACGAGCACGCGCGCCTTCGTCGCCTTCGAGCGCACGGGTAACGGTCAGCTTGCCCGACTGACGGCGATCGTCGGTACGGTCGCGCGTCGGACGATGCGGAGCCTTCTTGGCTTCCTCACGCTCGCGCTCGGGGCGCTTTGGCGCTTCGACTGGCGTAAACCGGCGCGGCGCAGGAGCCGCTCCATCCTTGTTTTCGGCTTCGACGACCGGCACTTCTTCGACCGGTGCCGCAGGTGCCGGTGTTTCGGCGACGGGCGCATCTGCCTTGGTTTCGGCACGGGCACGTTCTGCCTCGGCGGCCTTGGCGCGCTGTTCGACTTCGCGGCGGCTGCTTTCCTCAAGCATCGCAAGCCGCGCTTCTTCGGCTTCGCGCAGTAATTTGGCCTGACGCTCCTGACGCGACAGCATGTCGTCGGCTTTCGGACGAGGCGCGGGTGCGACGGGGGCTGCAGCCGCCGGGGGCGGGGGCGGAGGCGGCGGTGCTGGTTCAGGCTCCGCAACAAAGCCGGGCTTGCCGACCAGCTTTTTGCGCTTCACCTCGACCACCACCTTGTTGGTGCGGCCGTGGCTGAAGGTCTGTTTCACTTCGCCCGATTCGACCGAGCGGCTCAAGGTGAGCGGCTTGCGCGTCAATGTCGGCTTATTTTCGTTTTCGTCACTCATTGAAACAGAACCCGTCCTTACTCATCACTTACAGGGGATTCAATATTGTCGCCCTGTTCCGCAACCGCTTCGGTTCCGGAATTTTGGGGCGCATTACTGCATCCGTTGAAATTTAGCCAGCGTCCAAGATGGTGCATCACCCGTTCGGCCGCTTTTTTGTCGGTCAGCGCGACATGGACGGCGTTCTGCCGACCCAGTGCCGCTGAAATGGTATCGCGGTCGACCGGCAGCTTGATCCCCGCTTTGCCCGAACCCTCTTCGTCTTCGCCAACACGCCATGACTGGTCGCGTTTGCCCGAGCCATCGGCGCTGGCATCCGAAGCATGAAGCAGCAACGCCACCTGCCCCGAACGCGCGGCAGTGTCGATCTTCTCTGCCCCCAATATAAGGTTGCCTGCCCGCGCTTCCAAGCCGAGCCGGTCAAGATACGCCTTTTCGAGGCCCAGCGATATCCGTCCCGCCAGATCATCGAGCAATTCGACCTTATCCACCTTGAACGCGCGCTTCAGCACACCCGCCAGCTTGCCCTTGGCCTGCGCCTTTGCCAGTTCCTCGGCGGTCACGCCAATCCACGCACCGCGTCCCGGTGCCTTGCCGTGAATATCGGGCGCGACCATATTATCAGGACCAAGCGCAAGACGGATCAGCGCGGAGGCGTTCTCACGCTCCCCGCTCAGCACACACTTACGCTCCGGCCCGGATTTCTCCGGACGCGCTGGCCTTATAGGGCGATTTTGGTTCTCATTGAGGTGGTTCCGCGGCAATGGCGTCCTCCTCTTCAGATCCAGGCGCGGTTGCGCCGTCTTCATCTTCGAACCAATGCGCGCGGGCCGCCATGATGATCTCGTTGCCCTGTTCTTCGTTCAGCCCGAAGACCGCCAATATTCCGGCCTTTTCCTCGGTGCGATTGCGGCGAACTTCACGGTCGCTGCGATCGTTGCGTTCGTTGCGGCGTGGTTCGCGGGCCTTCTGGATCAGCTCGTCAGTGGCCAGGTCGGCCAGATCGTCAAGTGTCTTGATCCCCGCCTTGCCCAGCACCACCAGCATTGCTTCGGTCAGGATCGGCAGTTCGGCCAGCGCATCCTCGACACCCAGTTCGCGGCGTTCGGCACGGTTGGCTTCTTCACGGCGGTCGAGCGCTTCCTGTGCACGGTTTTGCAATTCGGAGGCCAAGTCTTCATCGAAGCCTTCGATGACAGCGATTTCAGCCGGATCGACATAAGCAACTTCTTCGAGTTCGCCGAAGCCTTCAGCCACCAGCAATTGCGCCAGCGTTTCGTCGACGTCGAGTTCCTTCTGGAACATTTCGGAGCGCTCGACGAATTCCTTCTGCCGCTTCTCGCTCGATTCCTGCTCGGTCATGATGTCGATGCCGCGCCCCGTCAGCTGCGACGCGAGGCGGACATTCTGGCCGCGACGACCGATGGCGAGGCTCAACTGATCGTCAGGAACCACGACTTCGATGCGGTTTTCGTCTTCGTCGATGACAACGCGGCTAACCGTTGCGGGTTGCAGCGCGTTGACGATGAAGGTTGCGGCGTCGTCCGACCACGGAATGATGTCGATTTTCTCGCCCTGCATTTCCTGCACGACGGCCTGAACACGGCTGCCCTTCATGCCGACGCAGGCGCCGACCGGATCGATGCTGCTGTCATAGCTGATAACGCCGATCTTGGCGCGGCTGCCGGGGTCGCGCGCGGCGGCCTTGATTTCGATGACGCCGTCGTAAATTTCAGGCACTTCCTGCGCGAACAGTTTCTTCATGAAATCAGGATGCGCGCGGCTCAGCAAAATCTGCGGGCCGCGATTTTCGCGCTGCACCTTCATGATGAGCGCCCGAACACGGTCCCCATTGCGGACGACTTCGCGCGGGATTTGCTGGTCGCGGCGGATAACGCCTTCGGCCCGGCCGAGATCGACCACGACATGGCCGAATTCAACCGACTTCACGACGCCGGTGATGATTTCGCCGGTGCGGTCCTTGAATTCCTCGAATTGACGCTCGCGCTCCGCGTCACGTACCTTCTGGAAGATCACCTGCTTGGCCGACTGCGCGTCGATGCGGCCCAGATCGACGGCTGGAAGCGGATCAACGATGAAGTCGCCAACCACGGCACCCTTTTGCAGCTTTTCAGCCTGCTTGAGATCGACCTGCTTGAAATAATCCTCAACCTCTTCGACCACTTCGACCACGCGCCACAAACGAAGGTCGCCGGTCTGCGTGTCGAGTTTCGCACGAATATCGTTTTCTGCGCCGTAACGCGCACGAGCGGCGCGCTGGATCGCTTCTTCGAGCGCCTCGACGACAATCGCCTTGTCGATCATCTTTTCGGTCGCAACCGCATTCGCGATTGCAAGCAATTCGGCCTTGTTGGCGGCGATTGGATTAGCCATTACACGTCTTCCTCAAAGTCTTCGGTTGTTTCGTCTTGCTCGATCTCGTCGGCACCGTCGGACTTGACGGGCGCAGTTGACGCAATCAGGCGGTCTGTCAAGAGCAGCTTCGCCGTTGCGATGTTCGAAAAGGCAAAGTTCAGCCGTCCATGCTTGCGGTCGTCGATGGCAATTATGTCGCCCTCGACACCCGCCAGATCACCGCGCAACTGCATCCGGCCATCGACCGCTTCGTTGACGATGACGCGCGCCTCGTGCCCTGCCCAATCGGCAAAGTCGGACAGCCGAGTCAAAGGCCGGTCGATACCGGGCGAGCTGACTTCGAGCCGGTAGGCCTCTTCGATAGGATCGAGTTCGTCGAACCGGTCCGAAATCCGGTGCGACAATGCGGCACAATCGTCGATCACCAGTTGCCGCGTCTCGGGGCGTTCGGCCATGATCTGGAGCGTCGGCTCGTCGCCCTTCATCCACTTCACGCGCACCAACGCCAGCCCGAGCGCTTTCGCTTCGGGTTCGATGATGGCGGTCAGGGCGTCGAGATCGGGCAATATCGTCTTTCAAAATCGGTAACATAAGAGCGTTCAGCGCCGGCCCCTTGCGGCGCCAGCCCCTCGAAAGTCTCGCAATGTCGGGATTGACGTGCAAATAGTGCCGCTCGTCGAATATTGCAACCGGTTAAATAGCCGGTGGTTGCAACCATCCATCACGATGGGTAGCTTACCAGAACTCTTCCCCTTTTGAAAGTCTCCCCAATGCGCCGTTCAGTCTTTTTGATTGCTGCTTCCTTCCTCGTCGTCGCCTGCCAGTCGGGTAGCCAGACCAAAGCGGTCGCCGCAACAAGCGACAAGCCATTCGACACCGCAGTGATTGCAGATTTCGAAGAACCTTGGGCGATGACCTTCCTGCCCGGATCCAACCAGGCGCTGATAACCGAGAAAAAGGGCAAGCTGTTGCTTTGGGAATCCGAAGGCGAGGTGGTTGAGGTCGCTGGCGTTCCGGCGGTAGCTTATGGCGGCCAGGGCGGCCTGGGCGATGTCATCATCCACCCCGACTTTGCCAATAACCGCTACGTCTATCTAAGCTTTGCCGAAGCGGGCGAAGGCGGTTTCGGCGCAGCGGTTGCGCGCGGCAAGCTGGGCACGGCGGAGGGCAAACCCGCGCTGACCGACGTTCAGGTGATCTGGCGTCAGGAACCAAAGGTATCGGGAAAAGGCCATTTCGGCCACCGCTTGGCCTTCGGTCCCGACGGGATGCTGTATATCAGCAGCGGTGACCGGCAGAAGTTCGATCCGGCGCAGGATCTGAACCAGAATCTGGGCAAGATCGTCCGCCTGACCGACGGCGGCATGGTGCCATCTGACAATCCGTTTTACGACCAAGGCCGCGTCAAATCGCAAGTCTGGTCCTACGGCCACCGCAATCCGCTCGGCATCGCCTTCGACGCGCAGGGGCGGCTGTGGAATCAGGAAATGGGTCCGCAAGGCGGCGACGAACTGAACCTTGTCAAAAAGGCTGCGAACTACGGCTATCCCAAGGTGTCCAATGGCGACCATTATGACGGACGCGATATCCCCGACCACAAATCTGGCGACGGTTTCGAAGCGCCCAAGGTTTTCTGGAACCCGGCGATTTCACCGGGCGGCCTGATGATCTATTCGGGCGATTTGTTCAAGGAATGGAAGGGCAGCGCATTTCTCGGCGGCTTGGGCAGCACGTCGCTGGTCCGCGTCGGGCTGGACGGCGAAAACGCAACCAAAGCCGATCAATGGGACATGGGCGCGCGTATCCGCGAAGTCGAGCAAGGCCAAGATGGCGCGATCTGGTTGCTTGAAGATGGCGGCAGCGGGTCGCAGGGGCGCTTGCTGAAGCTTACTCCGAAGAAATAATCCGACCCACCAGTCTGTTCGCCCAGAGCCTGTCGAGCCGAAGGCGACCGCAGGTCAACGGCAGTTTGGAAAACCGTACTTCGACAAGCTCAGCACGAACGGTGATTATGTTTACGGCGCCGCCGTCACCGTGCCAGACAGGTCAGCCAGAAACGACCGGACGCGTGCGGCGTTGGCACCGAGATCGCTCACCCCGACGCGGCTGACCGAGCGCATGTCGACTATGCTGCCCTCGCCGGTTTCGGTTGGCCGGACACGGAGCACGATATCGTCTTTCAGCCGGAACAATGTTCTGGTTTCGGTGGCCTCAAAACGGCCTTCCTCTGGCAGCGCGGTCACGACATCCCAGCCACGCGCGTTCGCCAGCCGTTCGGCTTTGGCAACGACGCTTGGCACCGGTTCGTCGATGCGCACCGAGCGGATATCGCCGTAAGCTTCGCGATGAACGATTTGCCAGCGTTGCTGCGGGTTCATTCCCGCCATCTCGGGATCGTCGACGCCAGGGATATCGTCCCAATTGTCTGAGCGAAGCACCAGCTCGCGAAAGCCCGGCGGGTCGGCAAGATCGGTCGAGATGTCGTGGATTGCGGGCGACGTCCAGTCGGCGACGATGTAAGTGCCTATCCATCCGGCGTAGACGATCGCTGCCGCCATCCCTGCCCAGCGAAGCCAATATGGCCGGACCAAGCCGGTCTTTCGCGCACGCTGGCCCAGCACGACGCCGGCGAAGATTACCGCAATGGCCAGAAAGAACGACCATGTCACGCCGGCCAAACCGCTGCGCCAAGGCCACAGCCCCCAGCCGGTGCCGATTGCACTCACCAGCCCCCACAAAACCGCGCCGAGACCCGTGGCAAATATCAGCCTGCCCTGCCAGTCGCTGCCGGCAAAAGCAGGCGCGGGCGTAGGCACTGGCGGAGTGACTGGCGGCTGGGGTGCGGCGACCTGATCGGCCTCGGGTACCGGCGGTAGCGTGTCTTCACCGTTCATTGTTCGCATCCCCATTAGATATTTTAATCGCAGCCTAAACCAACTGATTGGCAAAACAACCAATCCAAACGAAAAATTCTTGTCTCACGACATTGGCGTGGACAAAGCCAGCCTGCGCTGACAGGAGGCCGTCATGGTCACCGACCCTGCCCTGCAAAAGCGCGCGCGGCGCTTCGTCTTGCTGACCGTATTCATTTATTCGGTCGGCTTCGGGATTATCATGCCCGTGCTGCCCGACCTGATCCGCGAACTGGCCGACGTGGGTCTGGCCGAGGCAACACGGCTTGGCGCATGGATTGGTGCGGCCTACGGTATTTTCCAGTTTTTACTCGGACCGCTGGTCGGCAACCTCGGCGACCGCTTCGGGCGGCGTCCGGTGTTTCTGGTCTCGCTGTTCGGTTTCGGCACCGACTTTCTGCTCATGGGCCTCGCACCCTCGATCATCTGGCTGTTCATGGGGCGGTCGATTGCCGGAGGTTTCGGCGCAATATTCGGCCCTGCCAACGCCGCAATGGCCGATATGTCAGCCGCCGAAGACCGCGCGGCGAGCTTCGGCAAGGTCGGCGCAGCGTTCGGCCTGGGCTTTATCATGGGTCCGGCGCTAGGTGGCCTGCTCGGAGATTTCGGCACACGCATCCCTTTCTTTGTCGCAGCGGGGCTTGCCTTCGCCAACGGTATATACGGCTATTTCGTTTTCCCCGAAACGATGGACAAGGAACGGCAGCGTCCGTTCGAGTGGCGCCGCGCCAATCCGCTCGGCGCGCTTGCCAGTCTGGGCAAGATCAAGGGCATATTGCCTGTCGCTTTCATTTATTTTGTCTGGGTATGCTCGATCAACATTTACCCGGCGGCCTGGGCGTTCTTTGCCCCTGCGCAATTTGGTTGGGACGCACAAATGGTCGGCGTTTCGCTGACATTGGTCGGCGTCTCAATGGTCGTCTTCCAGACCTTCATTATCGGCAAGACGGTCAAACGCTTTGGCGAGCGAATGACCGCGATGATGGGCATGGGGTTCGGCATCACCACTTATGTGGTAGTTGCCTTTCTCACCAGTGGCACGTTCGCGCTGATCCTCAATTTCATCAATGGCTTTGCCGGAATGGCTATGCCGGCGGTCAACGCCATGATGTCGATGCGCACGCCGCCCGACCAGCAGGGCGAGTTGCAGGGGCTGACCGGCAGTATGTCGGCGCTGGCCTTTCTGCTGGCGCAGCTTGTCTATAACAACGCGCTGGCGACGTTTACGGCAAGCGATGCACCCGTCCATTTCCCCGGTGCACCGTTCATCATTGCCGCCACAATGGGGACGCTGGCGCTGACCGCTTTGTTCCTGCTGCCGCGCCGCACACAACAACCACTGGTGGCATAATCATGGCGGAATTGGTGGCCCTGAACGGCGTGAGCGCTGCCGATGTGGAAAACTTGCTTGACGATGCATTCGGTATCGACCGGCACCAGCGAACAGCCTATTTGCTGCGGCATAACATGCCCGTCATCGACCATTTGTCGTTTGCGGTGGTCGATGACAAAGCGGTGGTCGGCAGCATCCAATGTTGGCCGGTCAGCGTCGGCGATGCGTCGTTGATCCTCGTCGGCCCCGTCGCGGTTTCGTCTGACCGCCAGAATCAGGGGATCGGCCACCGGCTGATGCGTGCAGCTCTGGCTGCGGTTATGCCAGACGATGCGCCGATGGTGATGATCGGCGATCCCGAATATTATGGCCGCTTCGGCTTTGTCGCCGATGACACTGGCGGCTGGACGCTGCCCGGACCGTGGGAGCCGCACCGGCTGCTGTTGCGCAATCCTGATGGTAAGCGGTTGCCCGAAACGGGCATGGTCGGACCTCGCCTTTGACGGCGCGGCGCTTTGCCCTTATCGCCAATCCATGCCCTACGACGCACCCGACCTAGCCAGCCTCAGCCTTGCCGAAATCGCCGAACTGGTCGCCGCGCGCAAGCTGCCGCCGGTTGAAAGCTGGCAGCCGGAGCATTTCGGCGACAGCGAGATGCGGATAGCAGCCGATGGCAAATGGTATCATCAGGGCGGCGAGATTACGCGACCGGCGATGGTCCGCGCCTTTTCGAGCCTGCTTCGGCGTGAAGAGGATGGCACCCACTGGCTGGTCACTCCGCAGCAGAAGCTATCGATAGAAGTCGAGGATGCGCCTTTCATTGCGGTCGAGATGCAAAGCGAGGGAAGCGGCACCGCGCGCACGCTGGCGTTCCGTTTGAACAGCGATGATCTCGTGGTTGCTGGTCCGCAGCACCGTCTGGAATGGCGCAACGGCCTGCCCTATCTCCACGTTCGCGCGGGACTTTGGGCAAAACTGGCGCGTCCGGTTTATTACGAACTGGCCGAACTTGCGCTCGAAGAAAATCCCGATGCCCCAAATATCTGGAGCAACAGCGCAGAATTCTTGATCGGCGCGACACCATGAACTGGATCGACCGCATCGAGGCCGCGCTCGACCCGGCGCGTAATATTCCCATCGAAGACGAACGCTATCTGGGCGACGAAGGCCACCGCGCGGCTGCAGTCCTGGTTCCCATCACCGACCGGCCCGAGCCCGGTGTTATCCTCACCCAGCGCCCCGAATGGCTGCGCAGCCATGCCGGACAGGTCGCCTTTCCCGGCGGAAAGGTCGACGAAACCGACGTCGACGCAATCTCAGCGGCGCTGCGCGAAGCAAACGAGGAACTGAGCATTTTTCCCGATGACGTTCGCGTGATCGGAGTTGCCGATACCTATTTTTCGGGCAGCGGCTACCGCATCGAACCCGTCGTCGGCATTATCCCGCCAGATCTGCCGCTCCGCGCCAATCCCGAAGAGGTGGAGGACTGGTTTGAAGTCCCGCTCGCCTTCCTGCTTGACCCCGCCAATTCGGTGAAAAAGGAAGCGATCTGGAACGGGCAGCAGCGGACATATTATGACATCCAGTGGAGCGACCGGCGAATTTGGGGAGTTACCGCCGGAATTATCGCCAATCTTGCACGGCGGCTAAAATGAGCAATGCCGTTTTGCCTGATGTGGAATGGCGGGAAGCCGATGGCCTGAAACGGGTTGTCGCCGCCCTGACCGATGACAAGGGCGGCCCGCGCATCGTCGGCGGCGCGGTGCGTGACAGCTTGCTCGGACTGGCGGTGACCGATGTCGATCTGGCCACGATGCTGCATCCCGAGGCGGTGATCGACCGCCTCGAAGCAGCCCGAATCAAAGCGGTTCCGACCGGGCTGGATCATGGCACGGTCACTGCGGTTGCCGATGGCAAGAATTACGAAATAACCACGCTGCGGCGCGATGTCGCGACCGATGGGCGGCGAGCAACAGTTGTCTTTTCAACCGACTGGAAAGAAGATGCGGCAAGGCGGGATTTCACATTCAACGCGCTTTATGCCGACCCGGCGACAGGCGAAGTTTTCGACTATTTCAGTGGACTTGCCGATCTCGACGAGGGCGTCGTCCGCTTTATCGGCGACGCAGATGAGCGGATTGCCGAGGACCATTTGCGCATTCTCCGCTATTTCCGCTTCCTCGCGCGCTTCGGCGAAGGTGCGGTCGATACCGATGCGATTGCCGCCTGTGCCGCCAACGCCAACAGCCTGATGGCCTTGTCGCGCGAGCGGATCGCGGGTGAATTGTTGAAGTTGCTGGCGCTGTCCGATCCAAGGCAGTCGGTGTCGTTAATGGTCCGCCACGGCATCTTCGCGCCGTTTCTTCCCGAGCTTGCGAAAGATGCGGTTGCCTCGCTCGACCGACTTTGGCAGCGCGAACAGCATTTCCGACTGGCCCCGTCCTTGCCGGCGCGGCTGGTGGCGATTTTGGTAAAGGACAGTGCAGCCGTCGAAAAAGCGGGCGTCAGGCTCAAATTGTCGAACAAGCTGCGCGCTGAACTCGCCGCGCGCCTTGGCCGGTCGTCTTGTGGCCCTGACAATATTCGCGCTATTGCCTATTACGAAAACGTCGAAACTGCACGCGACGCAGCGTTGCTGTTCGCCAGCGATGACAGCGTCTCCGACTGCATTGCAAATCTCGACAACTGGAATTCGCCTGCCTTCGCCATCAAAGGCGGCGATTTGATCGCGCGCGGGATAATGGCTGGGCCGCTGGTCGCAAAGACCTTGAGGCAGGTCGAAAGCCGGTGGATCGAAGAAGGTTTCCCTCCTGTTGAGCGTCTCAACGCGATCGCCGATCAGGCGGCCAGCGACGCCCTGTCGGCCTCGAGAAAGGCGTAAGCGGCTTCGGCGGTCAATGGCCGCGCAAAGAAATAGCCCTGTCCGACCGAGCAGCCGAGACGACGCAACACGTCCGAAATCTCCTGCGTCTCGATACCCTCGGCGGTGGTTTTCATCCCCAGCGCACGTGCCAGCGAAAGCACAGTGCGTACAATCGCGCGCTTGTCCTTGTCGACCATCATTCCGGCAATGAAACTGCGGTCGATTTTTAGAACGTCGATCGGCAATTGCTGGAGATAGGCGAGGTTCGAATAGCCTGTACCGAAATCGTCCATCGCCAGGTTGGTGTCGAGCGCCTTCAGCGATTCGAGTAGCCGTTTTGCACCTTCGGGATCGTTGATAAACGCGCTCTCGGTCAGTTCGAGCGTCATGCGATCACCCGGAACATTGCTTCCCAGGAGAGCAGACGCCACTGCTTCCACAACATCGTCACGCTGCATTTGAACAGCCGACATATTGACCGAAATCTTGTAATCCGGATTTCCGCCCAGCCGTTGGTCCCATGCGGAAATCGTCTTCGCCGCCTCTTCGAGCGCCCAGCGCCCGAGCGGTACAATCAGACCGCTTTCTTCCGCCACGGGAATGAAATCAACCGGCGAAATCGCGCCCAGATCGGGGTGCTGCCAACGTGCCAGCGCTTCGAAACCGTTGAGATTTCCGGTGCCGAGATCCATCAGCGGTTGGTAATGCAGTTCCAGCTCACCGCGTTGCAGTGCGCGGCGGAGGTCGGTTTCCATGCTGAAACGGCGGCGCACATTGTCAACCGCACCTGTCGTGTACAGCTCGAACGATTTGGTCGTTTTGGCGCGCTTCAGTGCAATCTGCGCATGGCGAAGCGTATCCATCGGGTCGTCGTCGCCAACCTCTCCAACGGCCGCTGCAACCGCGCATTCGACCTGGATTTCGAGGTTGGAAAGCTGGCAAGGCTCGACAAAAGTGTCGCTCATCCGCTGGGCAATGCGTGAAACCGCATCCTCTGCACCGTCAAGATGCACAAACAGCGCAAATTCGTTGCCGCCCAGACGGCACAGGATTTCGTTGCTGCGAATGCGCGAATTCAGCCGACGCGCAACGGTCATGATCAGCTCATCGCCTGCCATCGCCCCGACCGATTCATTCACCCGGCTGAACCGGGCGAGATCGACGAGGATGATCGCATAGCGCGCGTTTTCGCCTGTCTTTGTCAACGTCGCGATTGCCGCCTCGACCTCTTCTTCAAAACCGATGCGGTTGGCAAAGCCAGTCAGGCTGTCGCTCAGCATTTCCCGGCGCAGGTTGATCCGGCTGATTGCCTCCGCAGTGCGGTCAACCATCGACAGCAACAGCATTTCACGGTCGGCCCCGAAGCGTGCAATGCTGATTTCGAGCTCCCTGCGGGTCACCGTATCGGATGATTGCCAACATTCGAAATGTGTGTCGCGCCCGGTTTCGACCATCGTGCTAACGCGGTCGGACAGCGTTGCCATATCCAGACCCTGTTCACGGTGGAAGCCGAGCGCAAGCTCATCAAATTTTTTATTGCTGAAAACATGCCGCACATCGCATTCGACCAGCCGGAATATCGCGCCCGCGATCGGCAAAGACGACAGCCATCCAAATTCTACTTTTGGATCAATAGGATGCGTGACTATTTGCCCACCCGCGCCCAAGCCGAGGGGGGTTGCATTGGCAAAATCTTCTGGACCCATTCTCTTCATTGCCACCCTTCATGGCAGCAAATTGTAAAAATTCGTCACCCTTTTGTGACAAATAATAGGTTAACGCTTTTCGGGGTGTTTGTTAATCAAACCGGTTGTTGCGCGGAAATCCTTGCGGCGGAAGCCTGCCCGCCGCGCCGCGCGCAACGCGCCAGAGCGACATGTCGTTCTCGGTGCGTGTACGGCCGCTGTCGCCGCCCATCGCCCAGCTCAGCCCTTCGCTCATCCGGAAGCAGACCGCGTCGGCCAGCCCGCCATCCTTGTAGCGTTGCAGCGTGACCCCCTGCCCCTTCGCCATTTCGGGCAATTCATTGAGCGGAAATGCAACTAATTTGCGATTATCGCCGACGACCGCGACATATTGGTCCTTTAGGAGCGCCTCATCGGTCGTTTCAGGCGGGGCCAACCGTACAACCTGCAATTTCGCTCCCGGCTTCAGGCTAACGACGCCCCTACCTTTACGCGTTTCGGCGACGACATCGGCCATTTTCGCGATAAAGCCCTTGCCGGTCGAAGCCGCCAGCAGCATCCGGCCATTCGGCGTGACCGGAAGCACCGCAACCACATCATTGCCTGTCTCGACATCGACCATCGAACCCAATGGTTCGCCGAAACCGCGCGCTCCGGGGAGCTTATCCGCACCCAATGTATAGAATCGGCCGTTGGCGGTAGCGATCAGAATTTTGTCGGTGGTTTGCGCATGGAAAGCAAATGCCGGTCCGTCGCCTTCCTTGAACTTGAAATCGGCGCGAGCGTTCAGGTCGGCATGGCCCTTCATCGCCTTGATCCAGCCGCGTTTCGACATGATGACGGTAACCGGCTCGCGTTCGATAAACGCCTCAAGCGAGATTTCACGCGCCTGTCCGGCTTCCTCAAGGCTTGTCCGCCGCCGACCTAGCTCGGTGTCCTCGGCATAGCTCTTGCGCAGCGCGGCAAGATCCTTCTTCAGTCGGCGCTTTTGCAGCAAGGGGCTTTCAATCAGCTTTATCAGTCCCTCGCGCTCATTTTTCAGCGTGTCGAGTTCGCGGCGAAGCTCCATTTCCTCCAGCTTGCGCAACGAGCGCAACCGCATGTTGAGGATCGCCTCGGCCTGCCGGTCGTTGAGCTGGAACTCTTCCATCATCAACGGCTTTGGCTCGTCTTCGGTGCGGATGATTTCGATAATGCGGTCGAGATTGAGGAAGGCGATGATATAGCCTTCGAGCAATTCCAGCCGCGCGTCGATCTTGTCGAGCCGGTGCTGCGACCGGCGAACCAGCACTTCGAGCTGATGCCGCAACCAGTGGCGCAGAACCTCGCCGATGCTCATCACGCGCGGTGTGCGCTCGGCATCCAGCACGTTCATGTTGAGCGAAAACCGCGTTTCAAGATCGGTCAGCCGGAACAGCGCATTTTTCAGGTCGTCAGGGTCGACATTGCGGCTTTTCGGCACAAGCACAATGCGGATCGCCTCGTCGCTCTCGTCGCGCACGTCTTCGAGTATCGGCAGCTTCTTGTCGGCAATCAGCTGCGCGATCTGCTCGATCAGCTTGCCCTTTTGCACCTGATAGGGAATTTCGGACACGACGAGTTGCCAGGTGCCCCCCGATTGCTTCTCGACGCCGGTTGTTTCCCAACTGCCGTCTTCCAACCGCCCGGTTGAGAACCGCGCCCGCACGCGCATCGCGCCGCGCCCGCTGGCATAAGCTGCGCTGATGACCTCGCGGCTATCGACGAGCAACCCGCCCGTCGCAAAGTCCGGGCCTTTGACGATATCCATCAACTGCTCGTGTGTCGCTTGCGGTTCGTCGATCAGCAGCGTGGCGGCATCGATTATCTCTGCGGCATTGTGCGAGGGGATGCTCGTTGCCATCCCCACCGCAATGCCGCTTGCGCCGTTAGCCAGCAGGTTCGGGAACAAGCCCGGCATGACCTCGGGCTCTTCATCCTCGCCATTATATGTGGGGCGGAAATCGGTGCCATTCTCGTCGAGCCCGTTCATCAGCTCGATTGCGGTCTTAGTCAGCCGCGCCTCGGTATAGCGGTAAGCCGCCGCATTATCGCCGTCGATATTGCCGAAATTCCCCTGCCCGTCGACCAAAGGATAACGCAGCGAAAAGGTCTGCGCGAGGCGGACCATCGCGTCGTATACCGACTGGTCGCCATGCGGGTGATATTTGCCGATAACGTCGCCGACGACACGCGCGCATTTCTTGTAACCTTGGGTCGGATCGAGCCTTAGCAACCGCATCGCCCACAACAGACGCCGATGCACCGGCTTTAGCCCGTCGCGCAAATCGGGCAGCGACCGCGCGGTAATCGTCGACATGGCGTAGATCAGGTAACGCTCGCTAAGCGCCGCATCGAACGGTGCATCGACAATGGCGTCGAACGGATCTTCGGGCGGCGGCGGGGCGATGGTGTCGGGCATTGCGGTCGCGATAGCGGGCGATAGAGTCCGCGCAAAGAGCCGAATTCAGCAATCCACAGATTTGTTATCGCAGCGGGGCTCTGCTAACGGCCACGCGACTCCACGTCTTGACCGGAAAGCCGCAAATATGATCCCTCGTTATTCACGCCCCGACATGGTCGCCATCTGGGAGCCGGAAAACCGCTTCAAAATCTGGTTCGAGATCGAGGCCCATGCGACCGATGCTCTGGCTGACTTGGGCGTCGTGCCGAAATCGGCGGCCGAGGCGTTGTGGACGTGGTGGGCGACCAATCCGAAGATTGACGTGGCGGCTATCGACGCGATCGAGGCGGTAACCAAGCATGACGTGATCGCCTTCCTGACATGGGTGTCCGAACAGGTCGGCGACGAAGCGCGTTTCATGCATCAGGGAATGACCAGCTCGGACGTGCTCGACACCTGCCTTGCGGTGCAACTGAGCCAGGCGACCGACATCTTGCTTGCCGATATGGACGCGCTGCTGGCAGCGATCAAAACCCGCGCGCTCGAGCACAAGTTCACCCCAACCATCGGACGCAGCCACGGCATCCATGCCGAGCCGGTGACTTTCGGACTGAAACTTGCCCAAGCCTATGCGGAATTTGCCCGCGGGCGTGAACGGCTGGTGGCAGCGCGGGCCGAGATCGCGACTTGTGCAATTTCGGGTGCGGTGGGGACATTCGCCAATATCGACCCTGCCGTCGAGGCGCATGTCGCGGCTAGGCTGGGCCTCGCAATCGAGCCTGTCTCGACTCAGGTCATTCCGCGCGACCGCCATGCGATGTATTTTGCGACATTGGGCGTAATCGCCTCGTCCATCGAACGGCTCGCGACCGAAGTCCGCCATCTGCAGCGCACCGAGGTACTCGAGGCCGAAGAATATTTCTCGCCCGGGCAAAAGGGTAGCTCGGCGATGCCGCACAAGCGCAACCCTATTCTGACCGAAAACTTGACGGGCCTCGCGCGCATGGTTCGCGGTTATGTCACGCCAGCGCTTGAAAATGTCGCTTTGTGGCACGAACGCGACATCAGCCATTCGTCAGTCGAACGCTATATCGGCCCCGACGCGACAATCACACTCGATTTCGCACTTGGCCGCTTGACCGGTGTAATTGAAAAACTGCTGGTCTATCCGGCAAGGATGCAGAAAAATCTCGACCGAATGGGCGGGCTTGTCCACTCGCAACGTGTGCTACTGGCGTTGACGCAGGCAGGGATCAGCCGCGAGGATAGCTACGCCATCGTCCAGCGCAATGCGATGAAGGTTTGGGAATCGGACGGCGCGCTGTCGCTGATGGAATTATTGAAGGCCGATACCGACGTCACCGCGAAGATGAGCGCCACCGAACTCGAAGACCGCTTCAACCTCGATTATCACTTCAAGCATATCGACACAATCTTCGAGCGGGTGTTTGGGTAAAACCCCTCTCCCCTTCAAGGGAGAGGATACGAAGCCTTAGCGCTTGCGCTTAGGCGAAGTTGGAGAGGGGCAATGCGCTTTAGACACCGCAGCCCCCTCTCAGCTGCGACTAAGCGCCTTGGGCACTAAGTCTCGCGCCTCTCCCCTGAAGGGGAGAGGGAAAAAGCCTAGCAAAACGCACAATCTGTCCATAAGGTAGACGCTCAAAGGAGCAAAGCCGCGATGCAATTTTTGAAGACACTGCTCTGGGTGACGCTGGTTGTCGGCCTGACGGTGTTTGCGATCAACAACTGGGTGCCGGTAACGGTCAGCCTGTGGGGCGGGCTTCGGCTCGATACCAAATTGCCCGCTTTGGTGATCGCAGCGTTCGTGCTCGGGTTCTTTCCGCTCTATATTTTCCACTGTACGACCACATGGCGGATGAAGCGTAGAATTTTGACCCTCGAAAGTAACCAGCGGACCTATGCCCCTACGCCGGCAGCACCCACGCCGGCCTATGTTCCGGGACACACCGCATGAGCAATCCGCTCTACGTCGCCATCGACACCCCCTATCTCGACGCGGCGGTGGCGCTCATAAGCCGCATCAAGCACCATGTCGGCGGGGTCAAACTCGGCCTCGAATTTTTCTGCGCCAATGGTCACCACGGTGTGCATGAGATTCAGAAGCTCGGTCTACCGATCTTTCTCGACCTCAAACTGCACGATATTCCAAACACTGTTGCCAAGGCGATCCAGGCGATCAATGCGCTTGAACCGGCGATTGTGACGATCCACGCCGCCGGTGGCCGCGCGATGATGGAGGATGCCAAGGCAGCAGCAGGCGCTAATACCAAGGTGGTGGCGGTGACGGTATTGACCAGCCTGGACGACCATGATCTCAATCGCGTCGGCGTGCCCGATGCGCCAGACGCACAAGTGGCAAGGCTGGCAGCACTGGCGCACGACGCAGGACTGGACGGCATTGTCTGCTCGGGGCATGAGGTCAAGGCCGTCAAGAAGAGCTGGAAAGATGGCTTCTTCGTCGTCCCCGGCCTCCGCATCGCCGGCGGCAATGGTGCAGACCAGAAACGGATTGTCACCCCGAGGCAAGCCCGCGACGACGGTGCAAGCGTGCTGGTCATCGGGCGTCCGATCACTAAAGCTGAAAAGCCCGACGATGCAGCGCGGGCGATTGTGGGGACGCTCTAGGTCAAATCACCTCGCTAAGCATTTGCTTCACCCTGCATAATCTGCTTTGTTTGGTTCAGGGTCGTGCCATTTATTGTTCTCGTCAGGGGCATAACGGTGAGACAAGCGCTGGATGCTCCTGTGAACCGACAGGAGATGAGTTATGACAAGCAAGATTTTTAAGACGTCAATGACCCTTATCATAGGCTTCGGTTTTGCGGGCGTAGCAGCCGCGCAAGCCCCCACATGGTCGCCCGAACAGACGGAAGTCTGGAAAGTGGTATCGCAATCATGGGCCGATGAAGCCGCGCAGAACGGTAAATGGCCGGGGTCCTATGTCGATGACAATGTCATATCCTGGTCGCAGGACAACCCGATGCCGATTTACAAAAACTCGTTGGTCAAATGGAGCCGCTTCAACGAGAAGCAATATAAAACAATTCATTATGATATTTCGCCTGCCGCGATCGCCATCCGTGGAAATACTGCAGTGGTAAATTATGTTGCGGTCAATGTCAGCCAGAGGGGGACAGATAAACCGGATCGCGACGCCGACGCCATTATCGAAACATTGGTGCGCGACGGAAATGGCTGGAAGTTCTTATCGTCATCCAGCTTCAGCTTGGAAAAAGAGTAAGTTCCGCCGGTTTGCGGGCGTCGCTCGGCGATGCCCGCTTCGTTGCAACAGACTCAAGTTCCGCATGACGGCCTCGATTAGCCTCGCTAAAGGGCTTTCATGCCAACCCAAATCAAAATCTGCGGTCTGTCGACCGAAGCCTCCATCGACGCCGCTGCGAAAGCTGGCGCGACGCATATCGGCCTCGTCCATTTCGACAAGAGCCCTCGCCATGTAACGCTGGGTCAGGCGGAAGGGCTTCGGATGCGGGCGCCGCCTTCGCTCAAGGTCGTACTGTTGCTGGTCAACGCGCCCGCCGACCAGACCGGGATCGCCATTGAGAAAGTGAAGCCCGACGTCATCCAGTTCCACGGCACCGAGACCCCCGAATGGTTGCGCGCCGTGAAGGACGCAACAGGTCTGGAAATATGGAAAGCGCTTGGCGTCAAAACCCGCGAAACGTTGCTGGCGAGCGACCGCTTTGTGGGTATAGCCGACCGGTTGCTGTTCGACGCACCTGCACAAGCGCTGCCGGGTGGAACGGGAACCCGGTTCGACTGGTCGTTGCTCGCCGAACACCGGCACCAAATGGATTGGGGGCTGGCTGGCGGACTTGATCCTGAAAACGTCGGCGAGGCGTTACGCGTCACCCGCGCGCCCTTGGTCGATACCTCATCGGGCGTAGAATCGGCGCCGGGCATCAAGGATGTGGACAAGATTGCGGCTTTCTGCAAAGCGGTCCGCGACGCAACCGCTTAATTCCGCTCATGCTGAGGAGCCATTGAGCCTGTCGAAATGGCGTCTCGAAGCACCATCGTGGTGTCCTTCGAGACACTGCTTCGACAAGCTCAGCAGTTCCTCAGGATGAGCGGTGGAACATATATGAACGCAACTGCCAACTCCTTCCGCAACCAGCCTGACGAACGCGGGCATTTCGGCCAGTTCGGCGGACGCTATGTTGCCGAAACGCTGATGCCGCTGGTGCTCGATCTGGAGCGCGAATATCGCGCTGCGAAAAAAGACCCTGCCTTTGCCGCTCAGTTCGACGACCTGCTCGAACATTATGTCGGCCGCCCTTCCCCGCTATATTATGCTGAACGATTGACCGAAGAAGTACGTAAGACGGCCCCCGAAGGCAAAGGCGCACAAATCTGGTTCAAGCGCGACGAGCTGAACCACACCGGCGCGCACAAGATCAATAACTGTATAGGCCAGATATTGCTCGCGATCCGCATGGGCAAGACGCGGATCATTGCCGAGACCGGCGCGGGGCAACACGGCGTTGCCACCGCCACCGTCTGCGCACGCTTTGGCCTGCCCTGCGTCATTTATATGGGTGCGAAGGATGTCGAGCGGCAGCAGCCCAATGTCTTCCGCATGAAGCTGCTCGGGGCCGAGGTCATTCCGGTGACGTCGGGCGCGAACACGCTGAAGGACGCGATGAACGAGGCGCTGCGCGACTGGGTCGCCAATGTCCACGACACTTTCTACATCATCGGCACCGCCGCCGGGCCGCACCCCTACCCCGAACTCGTCCGCGATTTCCAGAGCGTGATCGGCACCGAAGCCCGCGCGCAGATGCTGTCGCGCATCAACCGCCTGCCCGATTTGTTGGTGGCGGCAATCGGTGGCGGATCGAATGCTATCGGGCTGTTCCATCCGTTTCTGGATGACAAGGATGTCGCCATGCTCGGCGTCGAGGCGGCGGGGCATGGGCTCGACAAGGAACATGCCGCAAGCCTCGCAGGCGGCCGCCCCGGTATCCTGCACGGCAACAAAACCTATTTGCTGCAGGACGAAGACGGCCAGATCGCCGAGGCGCACTCGATTTCGGCAGGCCTCGATTATCCCGGCATCGGCCCCGAACATAGCTGGCTGAAAGAAATCGGCCGCGTCCGCTATGACAGCGTGACCGACGTTGAAGCGCTCGACGCGTTCCAGTTGCTCTGCCGCACCGAAGGCATCATCCCCGCGCTGGAACCCGCCCACGCGATTGCGGCGGTGGAGCGTGAGGCGAAGAAAATGGACCGCGATCAGATAATCCTCGCCAACCTGTGCGGTCGGGGGGACAAGGACATCTTCACCGTGGCAGAGGCATTGGGGGCGAAGATATGATCTAAAAGCCCTCTCTCCTTTAGGGGAGAGGGTTGGGAGAGGGGGAGTCAGTTGCAGTGCGCGACGGGACATTAATCGAATTTGCCAAGCAGATGCGGCGCGAAATGACCGAGCCAGAAAAGAAGCTTTGGTTTGAACTGCGCGCTAAACGTTTTCGAGGCATCAAATTCCGTCGTCAAAACGTGGTTGGTCGTTATATCGCCGATTTCTATACGCGCGACACGATGCTGATCATCGAAGTGGACGGCGAGACACACGGGTTTCAGCAGGACTATGATCGAGTGAGAGAAGAATTTTTCAATGGTTTGGGGTATCGAGTGATCCGATTTTCGAATAGCGATGTTATGCGAAATCTAGAAGGGGTGCTGACGATGATTAGTTTGTCATGTCCCCCTCTCCCAACCCTCTCCCCTGAAGGGGAGAGGGCTTTATGACCCGCCTTTCCTCCGCCTTTTCCAAACCGCACCCCGCGCTCGTCACCTTCATTACCGCTGGCGACGGCGATACCGCTGCTAATCTCGATGCGCTGGTCGCGGGCGGCGCTGATGTGATTGAACTCGGCATGCCCTTCACCGACCCGATGGCCGACGGCCCCGCGATTCAAAAAGCGAACATCCGCAGCCTCGGCGCTGGTACAACCACTGCGGACATCTTCGCGATCGCCGCCGCCTTCCGCGCGCGTCATCCCGATACGCCTTTGGTACTGATGGGCTATGCCAATCCGATGACGATACGCGGCGCAGACTGGTTTGCGTCCGAATGCAACAAGGCCGGTGTCGACGGCGTCATCTGCGTCGATATTCCGCCAGAGGAAGACCCAGAGCTTGGCCCATCGCTGCGCTCGGCAGGCATCGACCTCATCCGTCTCGCCACCCCCACCACAGACGCCGCGCGCCTGCCCGTCGTGCTCGATGGCGCATCGGGCTTTCTTTATTATGTCAGCGTTGCGGGGATCACCGGCTTGCAACAGGCTGCGCAGACCAGCATCGACGAAGCCGTCGCGCGACTGAAAGCGCATACCAACCTGCCCGTCGCAGTCGGCTTCGGCGTACGCACGCCCGAACAGGCCGCCAACATCGCCCGCGTCGCCGATGGCGTGGTGGTGGGTTCGGCGCTAGTCGAGCTGGTTGCGGAGCACGGGGTCAACGCCGCTGGTGCCATCCGCGATTATGTGGCATCACTAAAGCAAGCAATTGTCGCAGCCAGAAAGGCCTAAAAATGAACTGGGTCACCCGCGTCCGCAATGCCATTCCGTTCATCGCCAAGCGCGAAACCAGCGAAACATTATGGCATAAATGCAAGGGCTGCCACGCGATGATTTTCCTCAAGGAATTCGAGGAAAACGAATCCGTCTGCCCGAAATGCGACCATCACGGTCGAATTGGCCCTGGCGAACGCTTTGCCGCCTTGTTCGACGATGACAGCTACGAAGCCCTCGAGCCGCCGGTCGTCGGCGAAGACCCGCTGAAGTTCAAGGACACAAAAAAATATACCGACCGCATCAAGGCCGCAAGGGCGTCAACTGGCGAAACCGACGCGATGATGTCAGCGAAGGGCGAAATCGACGGCCAGACCGTCGTCGTCAGCGTACAGGATTTCGCCTTCATGGGCGGCTCGATGGGGATGGCGGTTGGCGAAGCCTTCATCGACGCGGTCAAGGCCGCGATCAAGGCGAAATGCCCCTATATCATCTTTACCGCAGCGGGCGGTGCGCGGATGCAGGAGGGTATCCTCTCGCTCATGCAAATGCCCCGTTCGACCGTCGCCATCCAGATGCTCCACGACGTTGGCCTGCCCTATATCGTCGTGTTGACTGACCCCACCACCGGTGGCGTCACCGCCTCTTATGCGATGCTTGGCGATGTCCAGATCGCCGAACCCGGCGCGCTGATCGGCTTTGCCGGACAGCGGGTAATCGAACAGACGATCCGCGAAAAACTGCCCGAAGGTTTCCAGCGCGCGGAATATTTGTTGGAGCACGGGATGATTGACATGGTCACGCACCGGCATGACCTGCGCGAGACTTTGTCGAAGCTGATTGCTTATCTTGCGCCGGTGAAGAAAGCGGCTTGATTTCGCGCATCTGATTGTGGCCGACCACGCGATTTCTTCGGACCCCGCCGTCCAATCCCAACTCGACCGGCTGACCATGCTGTCGCCTGGCCGCGACGTGCTCGGGCTGGAGCGCATTACAGCATTGCTCGAACGCCTCGGTAACCCGCACAACCACCTGCCGCCGGTATTCCACGTCTCCGGCACCAACGGCAAGGGCTCGACCTGCGCCTTCTTGCGTGGTGCAATCGAGGCGGCGGGGTTGACAGCCCATGTCTATTCCAGCCCGCATCTTGTGCGGTTCAACGAGCGGATTAGGATAACGGGCAAGCTTATCGACGACTCCACCCTTGCCGCATTGCTCGCCGAAGTTCTTGACCAAGCCGAAGGCTTGGAAGCCAGCTTCTTCGAAGTCACGACCGCCGTCGCATTCTTGGCCTTCGCTCGAACCCCCGCCGACGCATGCATAATCGAGGTCGGCCTTGGCGGCAGGCTCGATGCGACCAACGTCATCGCCGCGCCGGTTGCGTGCGGCATCGCCTCGCTCGGCATCGACCATGAAGCATTTCTGCTGTCACCTGAAGATGGCGTTCCGACAGACAAATGCGACCGCATCGCCTTTGAAAAAGCAGGCATCGCCAAATCGGGTGTGCCGCTTGTCACACAAAAATATGTGGCTTCAATGGCCAACACCATTGCCGCGCACGCGAGCCTTACTGGCGCAAAGTTGCTGGCCCGCGGAGAGGCATGGGACGCCGCCGCTTATGAAGGCCGCCTCCATTACCGCGACGAGACGGGCAAGCTCAGCCTCCCGCTCCCCCGCATGACCGGCGTGCATCAGTCGGATAATGCCGCGCTCGCGGTCGCCATGCTGCGCCATCAAAGCGCCATCACCGTTACCGAAGCTGCCTTGTCCGCCGCGATGGAATGGACCCGCTGGCCTGCGCGGATGCAACTCCTCGGGGTTGGCCCGCTGACCGATTTGCTGCCCGAAGGATCGAGCGTCTGGCTGGACGGTGGCCATAACCCCGATGCAGGCGCGGCGATTGCCAGGACGCTGGAGGATGGGCCACCGGTGCACGTCATCATCGGCATGTTGAAAAACAAAGACGCAACCGGCTTCCTCAAACCCTTCGCGCACAAGATTGCCTCGCTCCACGCGGTGCCGATTTCCGGCCACGACCATCATGGACCCGAGGATTTGTGCGCGTTGGTGCAGGACAGCATTGCCATCAAAATTGCAGACCCGGCCGACAACGTAACCGTAGCGCTCGAACGGATTGCCACCCGAGGCGAGCCAGCAGATGTCCTGATCTGCGGATCGCTTTATCTCGCAGGCGAAGTTTTGCGCGCTAATGACCAAGTGCCTGATTAGTTTTGGGCCAGCCCTACGGTCTTGCAAGGCGCAAAGGCATGAAGACACAAAGAGAAAGTTTTCGACAAGCGCTTCGCGCCCCTTCGAGTGCCTGCAAGGCAGACGCTCAGGACAGGCTTTGTGCCTTCGCGCCTTGCAGCGCCTGAAAGGCGATGCCTTAAATTTTGGTGGCTTTGGCGGGCTGCCCTTTCCAAGCCAGCAAGCCGCCCGCCACCAGCACTGCCGCAAAAATGGCGGTTACGCTGCTGGCAAACTCAAGCGGCCCCGACAGCAAAAGCCCGATTAGCCCCGCAACCACGAGCATAAAGCCCAATATCCTGAACGGTCCCACCGGCTCCTTCAATGCCTTCTCGTCCACGGCTTCTGTCTGGCGGATGCCTTGCACGACATAACCTTTGCTCCACAGCACCCATAGCAGGATCATGCCGGGAATAGCCGCGACTACGGTGAAGCCCCAGAAGCCGACCCAGCCGATTTCCTCGGCAACGATTCCCGCCGGCCCCGCCATGAAGGTTCGCCCGACGCCCGCGAAGGATGACAACAACGCGAACTGCGTCGCGGTGTAGGCAATGCTCGACAGCCCCGAAAGATAGGTGGTGAACACCGTCAGCCCGATGCCGCTGGTCAAATTCTCGGTGCAGATCGCCGCGACCATCATCCAGTAATCATTGCCCGTCGCGGCGAGGATCATGAACATGACGTTGGAAAACATCATCATCAGTCCGGAGATCAGCAGCGCCCGTCCCATGCCGAGCCAGAGGATGAACGGCGCGCCCAGTGCCGAACCGACGATCAACGCGCCGAAGCCCCAGAGCTTGTTAGCGGTGATATAGTCGGTATCGGAAAAGCCCAAATCAACGATCATCGGGCTGAGCATCGCCTGCCCCATCGCGTCGCCAACCTTGTAGACGAGTACGAATCCGAGGATGATGAACGCGCCGTGTCGCGTCAGGAATTCGCGGAACGGGTTGACCACAGCTTCGGTCAGCCACTGCCCCGGCGTTTGGCCCGCGACATGTGAATAGCGGTCGACGAACTTGCCGGGCCCCGCCCAAAGCGCGCCGATGATCGCCGGGATGATGGCAAACGCAGTGAGGCCGTAAGCGGTGGCCCAACCGAGGCCGAGGCCTTCCTGCGAGGCGAAATAGATGGTGCCTGCGCCCGCGATCAGATTGCCGGTGCGATAGCCGAACTGGTTGGTCGCGGTGCCGTGCGCGAACTCGTCTTCTTCGAGGATTTCGATGCGATAGGCGTCGATGACGATATCCTGTGTCGCCGAAAGGAAGGCGGTAATCAGCGCCCAGACCGCGAACAGCCCCATGCTGCCCTGTTGCGGGTTGCTCGCGCCCAGTTGCCAGATCGAAAAGAACAAAAGTGCCTGAATGAAAAACAACCACCCACGCCGCTGCCCGAAGGTCTTGGTCAGGAACGGCAGCGGTAGCTTGTCGATGAGAGGCGCCCAAAGAAACTTGAGCGTATAGGGAATGCCGAGCGCGACCATGAAGCCGATGGTTGCAGTGTCTATGCCGACCCGTGCCAGCCAGAAGGTCATCGTCGCAATCAGCAATGTTAGCGGAAATCCGCTCGATATGCCGAGCAGGAAAGTGATCGCGGGATTTTTGCGGAGATAGGGCCGGAACGATGGAATAAGATATGCAATCGGCGGCAACGCCATCAGTATTGCAACAAATATCAAGAAACGCGTTAAATCGACCGACATGCGAACCCCTCCGGATATGCTTTGCGCAAATGACTAACGGCATTTTGCTGAATGGCCAATGTCTATAACGGGAACGTGACTTTTGCTGAGTCATCGGGCAATGCGCAAAAATGGCTCAACCTCCTTCACGTCCACCTTCCCGCCCCGCCAAACCCGTCAAGCTGCGGTGGGATACAAAGCCTGCCCGCAGGCCGCGCCCCAATGCTGCACCGTCGAAGGGTGCGCTCGAGCGCGCCGATGGCGAAGAGCGCATCGCCAAGCTGCTGGCCCGCGCTGGTGTTGCTTCGCGCCGCGAGATCGAACGGATGATTGCCGATGGGCGCATTACGCTGAATGGCGAGAAGATCGAGACGCCCGCGACGTTGCTCAAGTCGCTGCACGGCGTGGCAGTCGATGGCAAGGCAGTGGGCCAGCCTGCGCCGACACAGCTTTATCTGTTCCACAAGCCAGAAGGTTGTTTGACGGCAGAGCGCGATTTCAGCGGGCGCAAGACGATTTACGATGTGCTGCCCAAGGACCTGCCGCGTCTGATGCCGATCGGGCGGCTCGATCTCAATACCGAGGGCTTGTTGCTGCTCACCAATGACGGCGAGTTCAAGCGGCAGATGGAACTGCCCTCGACCGGCGTCGAACGATCCTATCGCGCGCGCTGTTTCGGCGAAGTGTCGCAGGGCCAGCTCGAAGAACTGATCCACGGCATCGAAATCGACGGCGTGCATTATGGCAAGATCGACGCCAATCTTGAACGCCGTACCGGACGCAATGGCTGGGTGGAAATGACCCTGACCGAAGGCAAAAACCGCGAGGTGCGCCGTGTGCTCGAACATCTGGGCCTCGAAGTCAGCCGTCTGATCCGCACGCGCTATGGTCCGTTCGTGCTCGGCGATATGCCCCCCGGCACCGTCGGCGAAGTGCGAAAGGTGGACTTGATCGAGTTTCGAAAGACGTTGAAGTGAAAACTCCCCTCCCCTTCAGGGGAGGGGCTGGGGGTGGGGCGTGTCAGCCTCGCGCCGCCCCGAAAGTCCCCACCCCAACCCCTCCCCTGAAGGGGAGGGGTTCGATATGAGAATAATCTCCGGCCAATGGCGTTCGCGACCGCTAATTGCGCCAAAGGGCGACACCACCCGCCCCACCGCAGACCGCACGCGCGAGACGCTGTTTTCGATGCTCGCCAGCCGCCTCGGTTCGTTCGAGGAACTTGCGGTGCTCGACCTGTTTGCAGGCTCGGGAGCGCTCGGGCTGGAAGCATTGTCGCGTGGTGCGGCGACATGCACCTTCGTCGAACATGATGCTGCTGCGTTGAAGGCGCTCGAAACCAATATTGAAAAACTCGGCGCAAAGGCGCAGTCCGACATCCGCCGTTCTTCAGTGCTGTCGCTTGGATCGGCCATAAAACCGTTTGACGTTGTCCTGATGGACCCGCCTTATGCCAGCGGCGCAGGGTCGGTCGCGTTGGACAAATTAGGCCGCCTCGGTTGGTTCGCGCCATCGGCATGGATAAGCGTCGAGACATCCGCCAAGGAAGATATCGACGTGAAGGGCTTCACCATCGACACCGTTCGCAATGTCGGCAAGGCTCGACTGACGCTGCTTCGACCGGACGCTATATGACCAACCCTAGAATGTCCGGCGCCGATTGGGGCATCATCATGCTGCTCTCGCTGCTATGGGGTGGCGCGTTTTTCATGATCGAGCTCGGGCTTCGCGGCTTTCCGCCCAATACGCTCGTATTCCTGCGAATGGCCCTCGCGGTGCCGCCGATGCTGCTCCTCCTCAAGGTCATGGGACACCGCCTGCCGGGCGACCTCAAAAGCTGGCAACAGCTATTCGTTCTCGGCGCGATCAACGCGGCCTTCCCGTTCATCCTGTTCTTCTGGGGGCAGACTCAGATCGATAGCGGCCTCGCGTCGATCCTCAACGCTACGACACCGTTATGGGGTGTGGTCACCGCGCATTTCCTGACCCGCGATGAAAAAGCGACGCCGGCGCGTGTGGTTGGCGTACTTCTTGGGCTGGCGGGGATAATAGTGATGGTCGGAACAGACGCTCTGGGCGGCATCAGCGGCAGCGTGCTTGCGCAATTCGCCTGCCTTGCCGCAACGTTGCTCTATGCAATGGCGGCGGTTTACGGTCGCACGCTGTCCCAATCGACGATGACGCCGCTGGTTGTCGCCACCGGCCAAGTCATCAGCGCCGCAATCATCATGTTTCCGGTAATGATGGTTATCGACCAGCCGTGGTTTTTGCCGACCGCAGGATGGGATGCCTGGGCCGGGGCCATCGGCCTCGCTATTCCATCCACCGCCATCGCCTATGTCTTCTATTTCCGCCTCATTGATACCGCAGGCGCATCGAACGCGATGCTCGTTGCCTTCATCATGCCGGTTATCGCGGTCATCCTCGGCGTCGTGGCGCTAGGCGAAACAGTCGAGCTGAAAGAAGTGATTGGCGCGGTGCTTATCGCATTGGGCCTGATAGCCATCGACGGCAGGTTGATATCCCGCCGCCGCGCAACGCCTACTTGAACAGCGTTATTTTCCGCCGGGATTGGTGCAATTATCCTGCAACGTGCGGCTGCACGGCGGATAAGTCTTTGTCGCTGGAACCGGCCTCATCATTGCAGTCGTAGTAACGCCGCTAACTGCGCTATTGGCACCTGCTGTCGGCGGTGTCGCGGGCGGACCGGCCGGCAGAGACCGGTCGATCACAACCGGCGCCTGCTGCATCGGCATTTCCGGCGGCAGCGGTTCTGTTACCGGCGGCATCGGGTTGGGAGGATCCGGCATCGGATTAGGATTGACCGGATCCTCCGTTTCGCCCGGCACCATTTGCGACCCGTCGGGCGGTGTAGGGGCGGTTTGGGCGCAGATCGCGGGATCGGTAATGACCAGACCGAAAGCGACTGCGCCAATGAGCAATTTGGTACGCATGGTATTTCTCCTGTGCTGCCAGTGATAATGCACCAGCGGCACGATAGTTCCTGCAACCCGCCGAACACAGCTTGCGGTTCGCCGCGCCGTTCCCTAACTGTTCGCTGATGTCCGACACTGAAGTCCAAAACGAGCCGCCTTGGCTGCGCGGCCTGAATCCGCCGCAGCGCGAGGCGGTATTGACCACCGAAGGGCCGGTGTTGCTGCTCGCGGGTGCCGGCACCGGCAAGACTGCCGCGTTGACTGCACGGATGGCGCAAATCCTGTATTCGCGGCTGGCATGGCCGTCTGAAATCCTCGCGGTCACCTTCACCAACAAGGCGGCGCGCGAGATGCGCGAACGCATCGGCGCGATGGTCGGAGAAGCGGTCGAGGGGATGCCTTGGCTTGGCACTTTCCACAGCATCGGCGCGAAACTGCTCCGCCGCCATGCCGAAGTGATAGGGCTTCAGAGCAATTTCACGATTATCGACACCGACGACCAGGTCCGATTGCTCAAACAGCTCATCCAGTCGGAGGATATCGACGACAAACGCTTCCCCGCGAAGCAACTGGCTGGCCTACTCGACAAATGGAAGAACGCGGGCAAGTCACCTGCCGACCTCGACGCCGCCGACGATGAAGCCTTTGCCAATGGCAAGGGCAAGCGGATGTATGCGCTCTATCAGG
>CAZQBS010000028.1:0-13185 GCA_964591835.1 uncultured Sphingorhabdus sp.
CAAGCGCGACGGCGAAAGTGGCGCGAACGAGGTGCGCGTGATGACCGTGCACGGCGCAAAGGGGCTGCAATCGCCGGTGGTGATCTTGGCCGACACGACCTCCGATCCGGGTCAGAAAAACGACCGGTCTGCCGAACTCATAGTCGACGAAGGAAAACGCACACCGTTGCTGCCGATCCGCAAAAGTGAGCAATCGGGACGGTTGGCCGAAATATGCGAGATGCAGGCGATACGTGAATCGCAGGAGCACAAGCGATTGCTCTATGTCGCCATGACCCGCGCCGAGGAAAGGCTGGTGATGGGCGGCTCGCTGGGTGCGCGCCGGAAGGGCGTCGCACCCGAAGCCAGTTGGTATGCGGCCCTTCGCAGCGGCATGGAGGCGCTTGGCTGTGACTGGCAAGACGACGCGCGGTTCGGTCAGGTGATGCGCTATCTCGGCGAGGAGGGCGCGGCCGCCAAACCAAAGTCAGGACTGGCTGGGATTGCTGCAATTGAAACCGCCGACCAACCCGCCATCCCGGCCTGGCTGTTTAGGCCTGCGCCTGACGAAGGCCGCCCGCCGCGTCCTTTGGTGCCATCGCGGCTTGAGGCGGACGACTATGGTGATGCCCCCGCGGCACTGGCAATGCGCGCGGCGGCGGAGCGCGGCAAGCTGATCCACGCTTTGTTCGAGCGGGTAACCGATGCGGCGTCTCTGACTAACGCCGAACGCTGGCTCGACCGCAATGTGACGGATCCGGCGATCGACAAGGCGCGAATATTGGCTGATGTCCGCGCTGTGGCCGCCAACCCCGATTGGCAGGATTTCTTCGGCCCGAACGCCCGTGCCGAAGTTCCCCTGGCCGCGGTGGTGGGTGAGACAGTGATTTCTGGCCGGATCGACCGGTTGATCGTCGAGCCGGGACTATTGCGGCTGCTCGATTTCAAAACCGGACGCGGCGTGCCTGCCGATGAGAACACAGTCGCATTGCCTTATTTGCGGCAAATGGCGCATTATGTCGCGGCGTTGCAGACGATTTTCCCCAATGCCCGCGTCGAGGCTTCCTTGCTGTTCACTTATGCGCCGAAACTCATCCAACTTTCGGACGCGATACTGGCACCGCACAAACCCGCCTCTGGATAGTTAAAGCAAAACTATTGTCACCGCTGCTTGTTTTGAACCGAACTGCAGCATACATTCCGGTTCAACAAAGGAGACTCTCCATGGCAACTGCATCCGTCGGCGACAGCGATTTCGACGCCCAGGTACTCAATTCCGGCAAGCCGGTTCTCGTCGATTTCTGGGCCGAATGGTGCGGTCCGTGCAAGATGATCGGCCCGAGCCTTGAGGAAATCAGCGAAGAACTGGGTGACGAGGTCACGATCTTGAAGCTCAACATTGACGATCATCCCGACACACCCGCGAAATATGGCGTTCGCGGTATCCCGACGATGATCCTGTTCAAGGACGGCGCGGTTGCCGACACCAAAGTGGGCGCGGCCCCGAAAGCGCAATTGAAGCAGTGGCTTGAGGCCGCGCTTTAAATTTGGCAATTGAATCAAAACTTATCCGCTCATGTTGAGGAGCCGTTGAGCCTGTCGAAACGGCGTCTCGAAGGATCGCTTTCGGTGCTTCGAGACGGGCCTTCGACAGGCTCAGTCCCTCCTCAGCATGAGCGGGTGGTTACATGAACGATCAGCTGCGATAGTCGGCATTGATCGAGATATAGCCGTGAGTCAGGTCGCACGTCCAAACGGTCGCGCGGCCTTCGCCTAGTCCAAGATCGACGCCGATTTCTATTTCGCGGCCTTTTAGATGTGCGGCGACCGGCGTTTCGTCATAGCCTTCGACCGCGACGCCATTGCGCGCAACCGGCGTCGCTCCGAACCTGATAGATAGCCGGTCGCGATCGGCGGGTTCGCCTGCCTTGCCCACCGCCATGACGACGCGGCCCCAGTTTGCGTCTTCCCCGGCAATAGCGGTTTTGACGAGCGGCGAATTGGCAACTGCAAGCCCGACCCGGCGCGCGCTGTCGTTACTGGATGCGCCGCTGACGGTAATTTCGATGAATTTCTGCGCTCCTTCGCCGTCGCGCACGACCAGATGAGCGAGCTGGCGGCAAACATCGTGTAACGCCGAGGCAAAGGCGTCCGCACCCGCATCGTCGAACGAGCGTAACGGCGCATTGCCTGCCTGGCCGGTGGCAAAGGCCAGCACGGTGTCGCTGGTCGAGGTGTCGCTATCGACGGTAATACAACTGAAGGTCTGCTGGTTTGAAGCAGAAAGTAGCTCCTGCAAAAAGCCCGCATCGACCGCCGCGTCGGTGAAGATATAACCGAGCATTGTCGCCATGTCGGGCGCGATCATGCCCGAACCTTTGATGATGGCGGAAATCTGCACTTTGGTTCCATCAACGATAGCACTGGCGGTCGCGCCCTTGGCAAAGGTGTCGGTGGTGCCGATAGTGTCGCAGGCCTGTTCCCAAGTGCATGGCTCGGCGTTAAAAACGGCATCGAGACCCGCTTCGGCCTTATCGATCGGCAGCGCGACACCTATAACACCGGTTGATGAGACAAAAACTTCGCTGGTCTGACAGCCTAATTGCGCCGCGACCTTGGCCGTAATTGCATCCACCGCTGCACGCCCGCGCTGACCGGTAAAGGCGTTGCTATTACCCGCATTGACCACCAGCGCGCGGGCTGTTCCCCCCTTCAGATTTTCACGGCACAGGTCCACTTCTGGTGAGGAGCACATATTGCGCGTAGTCACGCCAGCCACAGTTGTACCCTCGGTCAGTTCGACAAGGGTGAGGTCGCAGCGGTCCCATTCCTTATAGCCAGCGCGGGCGATACGTGGGGTCGCTCCGGCAATCGCTGGCATGTCGGGAAACGGCGAATTGAGTGGAGAAATGGTAGACAAGCTTTTGTCTTTCAGTCAAAAAGTTTCGGTAATGAGGGAGCTCCATTTGATGTCGGTAGTCATCTATCTGCTGGTCGCAACCAGCGCAACTGGCAATCAACCGCTGATTGTCAGGACACCTCCGCCAGCAACGACGGTCATTTTGCCACCATCATCAAAACGACCAAATCCGGTGCCTCAAGGTAATCCAGGTGCTTGGGCGACTATGAACGACTACCCCCCGACAGCATTGCAAAACGAGTTGGAGGGAACAACCGGTTTCAGTCTGACTGTCGGACCTGACGGGCGAGTCACCGCGTGCGATATCATGTCGAGTAGTGGGTCGCCCGAACTCGACCAGGCGACCTGCCTTAACGTGACGCGTCGTGCGCGTTTCGACCCTGCGCTGGATTTCGCCAGTAAGCCCATATCGGGTCGTTATCAAAATCGTGTGCGGTGGCAAATTCCCGATATGAGGAGTTCGGCCTCACCGCCGTTACAATCGGGAAGTTATCCGAGATCTCCGCAAATCCTAAATCCTGTGTCGCTGCGAATTGCGGCGGAGGACTATCCGGCGGGCGCACGGGCGGCATTGCAGGAAGGCGCTGTCGTTTTCACGCTCGACATCGATTCGGGCGGCAAAGTCAGTAATTGTTCGGTTACAACCACTAGCGGTTTTCCCGCACTCGACCGACAATCCTGCGCCGTCGCACAAAAATGGGCTTTCGAGCCTGCCCGCAACTTCGATGGGACGCCGGTTGCGGGACGAACGAGTCACAATATCCGATGGCACTTGCCAAAAGGTGCTGTTGCTGCCGCACTAGGCGTGAAACGTCCGAAGACCAACCCGTTCCAGAACGAGGGCACGGTAAAATTAACGCTCGATTTTGATCAAGATGGAAAAACGGTCGATTGCGCTGCCGAGCATATAGGAGCGTTTCCAATTTTCGGCGCTCCGAACAACATATCGGACAATTTTTGCGCAACAATAGTCAAGAATGGCGACATTAAACCATTTACTGACGCCGATGGCAAAGCGCGAGCACGGCGCGTCGTATTGCAGATGTCGGTTGACCATACCGAAATCCCCTCGAAATCCTCTGCACCTGCAACCGGAGAGTAGCAGCATCATACCAACTCTAACGGGATGGACGAACGCAGTTTCGAACCCTATATGCACAACGACACAAAACAGGGCATTTCATGCGTTTGCTGATTTATCTTCTGGCAATGATGACCGGCTTTTCAGCCGCAGAAGCTGCGCGTCCGGTTTCCGCGACGCCGGCGGCGGTTGCGCAAGGCGCGATTGTTGTCGCTTCGGTCGTATCGGCACAGCAGGAGGCGACGCCGGCAGCGCTGCAAAAAGTCCCGGTTTTGCCGGTCGTGGCGGCGCTTACCGAACGCGCAACGCTCAGCGTTGCTGAGACCTCGCCCGTATCGCGGCACGACCTGATCCGCGAATAATTCGCTGTAGGCGCGTCCTGCCGCCTTTTGCGACATACTCCTATCTCTGCGCTGAACCGCCCTCTGTGGCACTGGTGCAACCATAAAATCCAACAAGGAAATTCCCATGCTCGGCTCCGTTGCCAAAGCCTTATTCGGTTCGTCGAACGACCGTTACGTCAAATCGATCATGAAAATCGTTGCCCAGATCAACGCGCTTGAGGACGGCATTGCCGCGCTCGATGACAAAGCGTTGCTCGGCCAGACGCAGAAATTCCGCGATCGCCTCGCAGCCGGCGAAACGCTTGACGATATCCTGCCTGAAGCGTTCGCCACCGTTCGCGAAGCTTCGGTGCGTGTCATGGGTATGCGCCATTTCGATGTGCAGATGGTCGGCGGGGTGGTGCTCCACCGCGGCGAGATCGCCGAAATGCGCACGGGTGAGGGCAAGACGCTGACCGAAACACTCGCTTGTTACCTGAACGCGCTTGAGGGCAAGGGCGTTCATGTCGTCACCGTCAACGACTATCTCGCCCGCCGTGACGCCGAATGGATGGGGCGGATTTATTCGTTCTTGGGCCTGACAACCGGTGTCGTCGTGCCCAATATCGCCGAGCATGAGCGCCGTGCGGCCTATGGCTGCGATATTACGTATGCGACCAACAATGAACTCGGTTTCGATTATCTGCGCGACAACATGAAATATGAGCGCGCGCAAATGGTGCAGCGACCGTTCAATTTTGCGATTGTCGATGAGGTGGACTCGATCCTGGTCGATGAAGCGCGCACGCCGCTGATCATTTCAGGACCGACCGACGACAAATCGGAACTGTATTTGAAGGTGCACGATGTCGTCCTCCAACTCGACGAGGCCGATTACGACAAGGACGAGAAGAGCCGCAATGTTACGCTGACCGAGGACGGCACCGAAAAGGTCGAGCGGATGCTCGAAAGTGCCGGTTTACTGACGGGTTCGAACCTGTACGATTACGAGAACACGTTGGTCGTCCATCATCTGGACCAGGCGCTCAAGGCCAATGTCATGTTCAAGCGCGACACCGACTATATCGTCAAGGACGGCAAGGTCATCATCATCGACGAGTTCACTGGGCGGATGATGGACGGGCGGCGCTGGTCGAACGGATTGCATCAGGCGGTCGAGGCCAAGGAAGGCGTTGAGATCGAACCCGAAAACCAGACGCTCGCGACGATTACTTTCCAGAATTATTTCCGTATGTACCCCAAAATCGGCGGGATGACCGGAACGGCGGCGACCGAGGCTGGCGAATTCCACGAGATATACAAGCTGAACGTCGTCGAAATTCCGACCAACGTGCCGGTGTTGCGCATCGACGAGGACGACCAGTTTTTCAAGAATACGCAGGACAAGTTCGGCGCGATTGCCAAGACGATCAAGGAAGCGAACGATCGCGGCCAGCCAGTTCTGGTTGGCACGGTGTCGATCGAAAAGTCCGAACTGCTGTCCGAATTTCTGGAGAAGGAAGGCGTTGTCCACAGCGTTCTGAACGCGCGTTTCCACGAGAGCGAGGCGCATATTGTCGCACAGGCAGGGCGGCTTGGCAGCGTTACGATAGCAACCAACATGGCCGGTCGCGGTACTGATATCCAGCTCGGGGGCAATTTCGATTTCCGGCTTGAGGACGAGCTTGGCGAGATGGCCGAAGGGCCGGAACGCGATGCTGCTGTCGAGGCATTGAAGGCCGAAATCGCCGCCGAAAAGGCGCAGGTTATCGACGCCGGGGGGCTTTTCGTTCTGGCAACCGAGCGCCACGAAAGCCGCCGCATCGACAACCAGCTGCGCGGCCGTTCAGGGCGTCAGGGCGACCCCGGCCTGTCGCGTTTCTACCTGTCGCTCGACGACGACCTGCTGCGCATATTCGGCTCGGAAACGCTGTTTTCTAAGATGATGAACTCCTCGCTCGACGACGGCGAGGCGATTGGCGGCAAATGGCTGTCGAAAGCCATCGAAACCGCTCAGAAAAAGGTGGAGGCGCGCAACTACGATATCCGCAAGCAGCTGGTCGAATATGACAATGTGATGAACGACCAGCGCAAGGTGATCTACGAGCAGCGCAGCGACATAATGGATGCCGAAACCGTCGACGACGTCGTCGAGGATATGCGCAACGATACGGTCAACGCGCTGGTCGGCGACCATTGCCCGGTTGGCACATACCCCGAGCAATGGGACGTCGAGAGCCTTAAAAAGCAGACGGCGGAGATATTGGGGCTGGCACCCGACATCGATAGCTGGTTGCAGGAAGAGGCAATCGAGCCCGAGATTATCGAGACGAGACTTGCCGATATGGCGACCGATAAATTTGCCGCAAAGAGCGCCAACCTCGACGAAACGGTATGGCGTCAGGTGCAAAAGAGCATCCTGTTGCAGTCGCTCGACCATCACTGGAAAGAGCATTTGTCGACTCTGGATGCCTTGCGTCAGGTCATCTACTTGCGGGCCTACGCACAGAAAAACCCGATCAACGAATATAAGCAGGAATCGTTCGGGCTGTTTGAACGGATGCTGGCGGCGATCCGCGAGGATGTGACCAAGACCATTGCGACCAACGAATTCCGGGCTGAGGAAGAAATGATGCTGCCCGAATTGCCCGAGCTGCCCGATTTTCTGACAACGCATATCGACCCGTTCACCGGCGAGGACGATAGCGACGATTTCGACGCGGCAGCGCGCGGAATGGTCACGACGAAGGTGCCGAGCGCATCGCGCGCGAGCGATCCGTTTGCGGGAAATCCCGACATCCGGCGTAACGACCCGTGCCCTTGCGGGTCGGGGCAAAAATACAAGCACTGTCACGGGGCGTATTGAGCGGAAGCAATAAGGGAGAGCGGGGATGTTGTGGCTGGCCGGACTGTTCGCCCTCGTGGCGCTGGTGTACGCATCGGTCGGCTTTGGCGGCGGGTCGACCTACACCGCTTTGCTGGCGCTGTCGGAGATCGACTATAGGCTGATCCCTGTCATCGCGCTGTTGTGCAACATCATCGTCGTGACGGGCGGCAGCATTCGCTTCGTGCGCGCGGGATATGTGAGTTGGCGGCAAGTTCTGCCGTTGCTGGCGGTGTCGGCACCGCTTGCCTTCGTGGGCGGCCTTGTGCCGCTCAAGCAGTGGCTGTTCCTGGTGATATTGGGCGGCGCATTATTGCTCTCAGCGATTGCGCTGATCGTCCAGACCGACAAGATGAGCGCTCGTAAGTTGCCTCAGCCAGTGCTGTTGCTGATATCGGGTGCAGTTGGCCTGCTGGCAGGGCTGTCGGGCATTGGCGGCGGGATATTCATGTCGCCGGTGCTTCACCTCATCCGCTGGGCCGAGGCGCGTCGGATCGCGGCCTTCGCCTCGCTTTATATCCTGATCAACTCGATTACCGGGCTGGCCGGGCAGATCGTCAAGAACGGACCGCAGTCGCTGGCCGGACCGGCATCGGAATTCTGGCCGCTGATGGTCGCTGTGCTGGTCGGCGGGCAGATCGGCTCGATGCTCGGGATGCGCTACTTCACGCCGCGCGTGCTGCGGATCATGACGGCGGTCCTGGTCGGATATGTCGCCGTTCGCCTGCTCTGGCAGGGATGGGCGTTGCTCTGAAGAAAATGGCTCCCCGGGACGGATTCGAACCGCCGGCCAATTGATTAACAGTCAACTGCTCTACCGCTGAGCTACCAGGGACCAGCCCGGTTCTCGCCGGGCAAGCGGGCCTATAGCAGCGCCTTTCGCGGGATTGCAAGCACTGTCATGACATTCAGGTGACAAATTGCTCCATCGCAATGCGGTCGTCGAGTGCATGTTCGGGATCAAACAGCAAAGTGAGCGAACGGCTGCGGTCGAGCGCGACTTCGTCTGATGCGATCTCGCTGATTTCTCGCTGGTCGGCGACCGCGCTGACCGGGCGTTTGCCCGATTCGAGGATCGTTAGCTTGATAACATAACGGTCGGGAAGGATCGCGCCCTTCCAGCGGCGCGGACGGAACGGGCTGATCGGGGTCAGCGCCAGCAATGACGAATCGAGCGGAAGGATCGGACCGTTCGCCGACAGGTTATATGCGGTCGAACCCGCAGGGGTCGCTACAAGTACGCCGTCGCAAATCAGTTCGGGGATAACCGGGCGGCCGTTGACCGCAACCTCGATCTTGGCGGTCTGCCGGGTTTCGCGGAGCAGCGACACTTCGTTGATCGCGGGCAAGGTAAAGCTATGTCCGCCGACCGTAGTCACCGTCGCCGTCAGGGGCTTTACCGAAAAGGATTTCGCTCGCGTCAGCCGGTTGAGCAGGTCATTATGCTCCCAACCGTTCATCAAGAAACCGACGGTGCCGCGGTTCATCCCGTAGGCCGGGATGTCGCGGCGGTTTTCGAGTAACTGGTGAAGCGTCTGGAGCATATGGCCGTCGCCGCCCAGCACAATGACGGCCTCGGCTTCGTCGAGCGCAACAAACTCATGCAGCTCGCGCAACATCGCCTCTGCCTCGCGCGCAGCGGGTGCGGCCGAGGAAATGACCGCCAACCGTGAAAAATCGCTCATCCGCCGGTCGCGTTCATGTGGCGGGCAAGGCGGAGTTGGGGCTGTGCCATCTGCCGTTCGAAATCATGCCGTTCGGGTTTGAGCTTCAACGCTTTCCGGAGCAGCCGGTCGACCGCATCGAGGCCTTCGTCGCGCATTGCTTTTCTGAAATCTACATGCATTTCGGAGCCAAGGCACATGAAAATCTTGCCGTCGGTGGTCAGCCGCAGCCTGTTGCAATCGTCGCAGAAGTTGCGGCTCATCGGTGTAATCAGGCCGAGCCGAAGCCCGAGCGGCGCCACCTGCCAGTAACGCGCCGGACCAGCACTTCTGTGGGGCAGGGGCATCAGTTCATATTGGTCGCGCAAGGGAGCAATGAAGTCGTCAATGGCGATAAACCGGTCCTGCCGCCCAGACACGCTCTCGCCGAGCGGCATCGTCTCGATGATTGCCAGATCGAAGCCGTTTGCGGCGCAATATTCCGCCATAGGCATAAGGTCTCTCTGATTCTGAGCTTTCAGCGCCACCATATTGATCTTGATTGCGATATTATGGTTTTGTGCGGCCTCAATTCCAGCCCGCACCTGCCCAAGATCGCCGCCGCGCGTGATTTCCTTGAAGATCCCGTCGTCGAGGCTATCCATGCTCACATTGATGCGTTTGACGCCTGCCTCGGCCAGCACCGGCGCAAATTCAGCGAGACGACTGCCATTGGTGGTTAGCGTCAGTTCGTCGAGCCTTTCGGCATGGACATGCCCGCCAAGCTCGCGGATTAACACCTCGATATCTCGCCGCAGCAGCGGTTCGCCGCCGGTCAGCCGGATCTTGCGGATACCGTGCGCGATGAACCGGTTGGCGAGCAGCGCGATTTCGCGGTAATCGAGCAAGTCACCATGCGGCAGGAATTTCTGGCGCTCGGGCATGCAATATTGGCATCGGAAATTGCACCGGTCGGTGACCGAAATCCTCAAATAGTCAATTTTGCGTCCGAAACCGTCGATCATCCCCGCTGTTTAGGCCGAAATTCCGCGTGGACAAACCCGAAATGTGATAAGCGCAAGAGTTACGAAAGATATTGGCGTTATGGGCATCGAATGAAGGAAATCGGCAGTAATCGCGGGCCCATGACGCAGCACCGTGCGCTGACCATGCGGCGCGCGCGTGATGCGCGCGAGTGGCTCGGCGGATTTGCGGGCTCGGCCGATGATGCGGTTACGTTGCTGCTGCTCGGAATCAAGGATCTGAAGCAAATCAACGACCGCTTGGGGCGCGCGACCGGCGACGCAGTAATCCGCCGTGTGGGCCAGCAAATCCGCGCGTTTGCCGAACAACAGCTGTCACCCATCCGCTTGCTTGCACGAATGCCGGGGCGCGAGTTCCTGCTTGTGGTCGATGGCAATGCGGGGGGCAAACAGCTTGAGCTTGCGGTGCAAAAATTGCTCGACATGGTATCGGTCGATCTGAGCGAGGGCGACGAACCGCTCCATATCAGCGCACGGGTCGGGATATCGTTGTCGCAACATGGCGAGTACGGTAGCGCGCTTTCGGAGCGTGCCGCAGTGGCGCTCGCCAAAGCCTATTCGCGCAAGGGCAAACGCTATGCCGTGGCCGAAGCAGGTATCTTGCAACGGCCAGATACGACCGACGCTCTCGACGCCGCCTTGCGCACTGCCCTTGCCGAACGGACCGTCGCCATCGTTCTTCAGCCGCAATTCGAAGTTTCGACGGGGCACCTGACCGGTGCGGAAGCTCTGGTCCGGCTGAACCATCCCGAACTGGGCGAAGTCAGTGCCGGTGCGCTTTTCGCGGCAGCCGACCGCTGCGATCTGCGTGAGGAATTGTCGCAACTGATCCAACATGAAGCAATTGCGCTCGCGGCGAAGTGGCCGTCGGCGCTGTCCGACCTACGACTGGCGGTCAATCTTGGTGCCGACGAACTGAACGAGGGCTATGGCGGACGCTTGCTCGAATTGCTCGCGCAAACCGGGTTCGCGCCCGGGCGTCTGACGCTGGAGCTGACCGAGGAAAGCCTGATCCGCGATCTCGATCTCGCGTCGGGACAGCTCGAGCTACTCCGCGCGAAAGGCGTACAAATTGCGGTCGATGACTTCGGCACCGGCTATTCGAGCCTGTCATATTTGAAAGCGTTGCCGCTCGACTATCTCAAGATCGACAAGGGGATGACCCCCGATATCGTTGGCACCGGCAAGGACCGCGTAATTCTCCGCGCGATCATCGCGATGGCGAAGGCGCTTGAACTGAAGATTGTCGCCGAGGGAGTAGAGCGCGAGGAGGAACTGGCGATGCTCAAGGCCGAGGGCTGCGACTATTTTCAGGGCTATTTGCGCGCGCCTGCCCTAGCACCTGCGGAATTTGAGAAGTTTGCGCTGCGGAGTAATTAAATCGCGCGTTTGGCAATATTCGCCAAGCCCTTGGACAATTGCAAACATCCGCTCAGTCGCGCCACCGGATCGCCCCAGACGCGGTTGATCACGAGCTTGCTGTCGGGCCGTAGTTTTGCGGTTTCACCCAGTTTGGCGACATAAGCGAGCAGCCCCGGCACATTAGGCGGTGCGTCGCCATGGAAGCTGACCAGCGTACCGCGCGCACCGACTTCGATCTTGGCGACGCCTGCGACCAGCGCATTCTGCTTTATTTCGATCAGCCGCAGCAGGTTCTGCGCTGGCTGCGGGATTGGACCGAAGCGGTCGGCCATTTCGGCGGCGAAGCCCTCGATATCCTGCGCTTCGTCGAGATCGTTCAGGCGGCGGTAAAGTGCCATGCGCACCGACAGGTCGGGGACATAATCGTCGGGGATCAGGATCGGCGCGTCGATGGTGATCTGCGGCGAATATTTGCCACGCGGCTTCATGAAACCGTAAGCGTCGGCCTTTGCGTCCATGATCGCCTCTTCAAGCATCGACTGGTAGAGTTCGAAACCGACTTCCTTGATATGCCCCGATTGCTCGTCACCGACGAGGTTGCCAGCACCACGAATGTCGAGATCGTGACTGGCCAGTTGGAAACCGGCGCCGAGGCTGTCGAGATCGCCCAAGACTTTGAGACGTTTCTCGGCGGTTTCGGTAAGCGCGCGATTGGCGTCGGTGGTGAGATAGGCGTAAGCTCGCGTTTTCGAGCGGCCAACGCGTCCGCGAAGCTGGTACAACTGCGCCAGCCCGAAGCGGTCGGCGCGGTGGATGATGAGCGTGTTGGCGCTCGGAATATCGAGGCCGCTCTCGACAATGGTGGTGGAGAGCAGCACGTCATAACGCTTTTCGTAAAACGCACTCATCCGCTCCTCGACCTGAGTGGCCGACATCTGGCCGTGTGCGGTAACATATTTGACCTCGGGGATCTCGGTCCGCAGAAATTCCTCGATCTCCGTGAGGTCGGCGATACGCGGGACGACAAAGAAGCTTTGCCCGCCGCGATAATGTTCGCGGAGTAATGCTTCGCGAAGCACGACCGGATCCCACGGCATGACATAGGTGCGCACGGCCAGTCGGTCGACTGGCGGCGTCTGAATGACCGACAAGTCGCGCAGGCCCGACATCGCCATTTGCAACGTGCGCGGGATCGGAGTCGCGGTTAGCGTCAGCATATGGACGTCGGTCTTCAGCGCCTTTAGCTGTTCCTTGTGGGTAACACCGAAGCGTTGTTCCTCATCGACGATCACCAACCCGAGCCGCTTGAATTTGATCGATTTGGCGAGCACCGCATGGGTGCCGATGACGATATCCATCGTTCCGTCGGTCAGGCCGTCGCGCGTTGCGGTGGCTTCGGTTGTGGGCACGAGACGCGACAGGCGACCGAGCTTTAATGGCAAATCGCGGAAGCGTTCGACAAAATTGCTGTAATGCTGGCGCGCGAGCAAGGTCGTCGGCGCGATGATCGCGACCTGATGGCCGGCCATCGCGGCGGCAAAAGCGGCGCGCATCGCTACCTCGGTTTTGCCGAAGCCGACATCGCCGCACACCAACCGGTCCATCGGCTTGCCCGATGCCATGTCGTCGAGCACTTCGATGATGACTCGCTGCTGGTCGTCGGTTTCCTCATAAGGGAAGCGATCGACGAAGCTGGCATAGGCCTGGTCGTCGATTTCGACCACTGCACCGGCACGTAATGCCCGTTCGGCCGCAGTCTTGAGCAATTCGTGCGCAATCGCACGGATGCGCTCCTTCAGCTTCGACTTGCGCCGCTGCCATGCTTCGCCGCCGAGTTTATCGAGCGCGACATGCTCGCTGTCCGAACCATAGCGCGACAGCACGTCAATATTTTCGACCGGAACATACAGCTTGTCGTCGGCTGCATATTCCAGCAGCAGAAATTCATTC
>CAZQBS010000028.1:13195-27952 GCA_964591835.1 uncultured Sphingorhabdus sp.
TAGCTGAGCGCTACGCAGTCATGCGGGCTGTTGCCGACGGGGATCGACATCAATCCCTCGTAACGCCCGATGCCATGTTCGGTGTGGACCACCAGGTCGCCCGGCGTCAGCGCGGCCAGTTCGGCGAGGAAGGCATCGGCTGATTTGCGGCGTTTCTGGCGGCGGACAAGTCGGTCACCGAGCATGTCCTGCTCGCTGATCAGCGCGACGTCGGATGTGGCGAAGCCGTGGTCGATGGGCAGTACGACCATCGCGACGGCGTTCTGGACACCGAGCGCACGCTGCCAGCCGTCGGCTTCCGTCAGCGTCGGCGCACCATGATCGGACAGCAAGCCTTTCAGCCGCTCACGCGCGCCTGCCGAATAGCTCGCGATGATCGCCTTGCTCCCCGACTTGAGCAACGCCTTCAGATGGTCGGCAACGGCTTCGTAGATATTGAGCTTCTGTGCACGCTCGGGCGCAAAATCGCGACCGGCTGCGATCCCGAAATCGACGATCCTGCCCGAATCGGGCTGTGCGAAGGGGCTGAGTTCATGCGCGGCATGGGCTTCGAATTGAGCGTTCACCTCGTCCGCGGACAGATACAGCATCTCGGGCGGTAACGGACGATAGCTTCCGGGTTCGGCGACCTGAGCTTTGACCCGGTTGTCGTAGTAATCGGAAATGGCATCGAGCCGCGATTGGCCCGCCGAAGCCGCCCCACTGTCGCGGATGACAAGCGTGTCGGCTCCAACATGATCGAAAATGGTGGCCATTCGCTCTTCGAACAAGGGTAGCCAGTGGTCCATGCCCGACAGCCGCCGGCCTTCGGACACCGCCTGATAAAGCGGGTCGCCGGTCGCGGTGACGCCAAAGCGTTCGCGATATCCGGTGCGGAAACGGCGGATCGATTCCTCGTCCATCAACGCCTCGACAGCGGGGAGCAGGTCGAAATGCTCGATCTTGTCGATGCTTCGTTGGTCAGCAGGGTTGAAGCGGCGGATGCTTTCGATTTCGTCGCCGAAGAAATCGAGCCGCAACCCGACTTCGCTGCCAGCCGGGAACAGATCGACGATGCTGCCGCGCATCGCAAACTCGCCCGATTCGGCCACCGTATCGACACGGAAATAGCCGTTCGCCTGCAGCAGGCTGGCCAAACGGTCCCGACTGATTTCGCGTCCCTCAGCCAGTCGCTCTCCGGTCTGACGGATACGGAACGGCGTCACGAATTTCTGAACCACGGCACCAATGGTCGTCAGCACCAGCTGTTTGCGCGTCGAAGGCTGCTGCAATGCCTGCAGCGTCGCCATCCGCTGGGCAGTGACAGCCAGCGATGGCGATGCGCGGTCGTAGGGCAGGCAGTCCCATGCGGGAATCTGCAAAATCTCAATCTCGGGCGCGAAATAGGGAACGGCGTCAGCAATCGCCCGCATCGCAGCATCGTCGGGCGCGATAAACATCGTTCGCGCTTTGGCTGCGCGGGTCAGATCGGCGAGCAGTAACGGCGCGAAACCTGACGGCACCGACGACAAAGTGAGCGGCGACTTGGCCTGAATGATTTTTTGCAGATCGGGCATTGCAACCTAGTCGCGCATACCCGTTGGCAAGCCGATATAATCCAGCCGTTTCAGCAAATCCATCATCGGCCCATCAAACGCCGGATCGACGTCGTGCGTTCCCATCGCCCAACCCAAGATATCTACATCCTGTTCTTCGATCAGCCGTTCGAACCAAGCGGTCTCCTCGGCGTTCCAGCCATCCGAATACCGGTCGAAAAAACCGCCGACCAAAGCATCCGCCTCCCGCGTGCCCCGGTGATGAGCGCGGAAATGGAGTTTTCGAAGATGCGGGTCGGCGTCCATGTGGCGCGTCCTTATGGGTGGCGAAGGGCTGTGAGGGGGTTATAAGCGGCCCTAACCATGCGCCCCGATATACTCAATCCGTTATTTGCAGAAGTGCGCAGCCTGAAAGGCGTCGGGCCGGGGCTGGCCAAACCGCTCGACCGGCTCGGGCTGAAGCGTGCCAAGGATGTTGCCTATCATTTCCCAGCCAACTGGACCTATCGCAAGGCGGTCGCGTTGTTGAATGTTGCTGATGTCGGCGAGAATATCATCATCCGGGTCATCGTCATGGACCACCGAAGCGGGGGCAGCGCGCGGGCTCCCTTGCGAATCCATGCTGCCGATGCAGAAGGTAATTATCTCACGTTGACCTTCTTCGGTCGCAATGGCGGATGGGCGAAGAAGCAATTGCCAGTCGGCGAAGAACGGATCATCTCGGGGAAGCTCGACCGCTATGGTGACGAATTGCAGATGGTGCATCCTGATCACATAGTGGGCGTTGGCGCGGCCGCAGCCCCCGGATTAGCGGAACCGGTCTATCCGCTGTCCGAAGGGCTGACGAATAACCGGATGGGGCAGTTGGTGAACACGGTGCTTGAGCATGTGCCGGTCTTGCCCGAGTGGATCGAGCCGACCCTCCTGGCTTCGCGCGGCTGGCAATCATGGGCGGATTCGGTCCATATCATCCACCGCAAAGACGATCAGGCGGCGCGTGACCGGTTGGCCTATGACGAATTGCTATCGAACCAGCTAGCAATGCGGCTGATCAGAGCGGCGATGGATAAGCGTAGTGCCGTGCCGGTGGGCGGCGATGGTTCTCTGGTCGGGCGGGTGCAATTGCCGTTCGCGCTGACCGCTGCGCAGGTGCGGACCATCGGTGAAATTGAAGGCGACCTCGCCCAGTCACGACCGATGCTGCGGTTACTACAAGGCGACGTCGGTGCTGGCAAGACGGTGGTCGCCGTCATGGCGCTGTTGCGAGCGGTCGAAGCGGGGATGCAAGGGGCCTTGCTCGCGCCCACCGAAATATTGGCGCGGCAACATTTCGCCAGTTTGCAGAAATTGCTCTCGGGCCTTCCGGTCAACGTCGCTATCCTGACCGGGCGCGACAAGGGCAAATTGCGCGAGGCGACACTTATGGGGCTGGCCGATGGCTCGATCCACATCCTTGTCGGCACGCACGCGATTTTTCAGGAAGCTGTGAATTACAAGGCACTGGCGGTCGCTGTAATCGACGAACAGCACCGTTTCGGCGTCTCGCAGCGGCTGATGCTGTCGCGCAAGGGCAGGGGCGTGCCACATTTGCTGGTGATGACGGCAACGCCGATACCCCGCAGCCTTGCGCTTGCGGCTTATGGTGAGATGGATAGCTCGCAACTCGACGAGTTGCCGCCGGGCCGGACGCCCGTAGAAACGCGGGTTATTTCGCAGGAGCGGCTGTCCGAGATCGTCGATGGCGTCGGGCGGCATCTCGAATCCGGCAAGCAGGCTTTCTGGGTTTGCCCGCTGGTCGAAGAGAGCGAGAATAGCGATTTAGCCGCCGCCGAGCAGCGTGCTGCGCAACTCAAACTGCGCTTCGGCGACCACATTGCGGTGGTCCATGGCCGGATGCGCGGACCTGAAAAAGATGCTGTGATGGAGGATTTTATCAGCGGCAAGACACGGCTGCTGGTCGCGACGACGGTGATCGAAGTCGGTGTCGATGTTCCCAATGCCAGCCTGATGATAGTAGAGGCCGCAGACCGCTTCGGACTGGCGCAGTTACACCAGTTGCGCGGGCGGGTCGGGCGCGGCGCGGAGAAATCCGTCTGCCTGCTTGTGCGCAGCGCTCAGATCGGCGAAACTGCACGCGCGCGGCTCGCGCTGATGCGCGAGACCAACGACGGCTTTCGCATCGCAGAGGAAGATCTCAAATTGCGCGGCGCGGGTGAGATGCTCGGCACAAGGCAGTCCGGCGAAAGCCCGTTCAAAGTGGCGACGCCCGAGCAGGTGCGCGAACTGATCGGCGTTGCCGCCGACGATGCACGTCTATTACTCGACCGTGATGGCGGACTCGCCGGGTCGCGGGGCGAGGCTGCCAGACTGGCGCTTTATCTGTTCGAGCGCGATGCCGGGATCGCTACCTTGCGCGGAGGTTAGCGCAGTTTAGGACCGATTTGGTCCAGCAGTGCCAAGAAATCAGGCAAGCGAACAACGCGTTCAAACTGAAATCCGGCGCGTTTCTCCACGGTCCAGATTACAAGCGCTTCGAGACGGCCGATTGCCGGAAGGCGTAATTCCACGCGATCGCCGCGTTCGTACGCCGGATTATCGTCGATCATGAATCCGTGCGCCGAGATATTGACGATGTGGATCGTCCGGTCGCCATGCTTTTTGCTTTCGGCTATGACCTTGTGATCGGCGCGGTGACGCGCCGCCCTGCGTAAATCCAGATCATCATTATTTGTTGGCGCAACCTGCCCCATGTTGAGCGACCTCTTTTCATTGTCGAGATCGTCAATATGACAGGAAGTTACAAATAATTGGTAAAGCCCGGGATGTGCTATCTTTACCCGCTAAGCGTCAGGTAAATAGCAATAATCCGTGCTTTTTCTTGCCTGCGGAGATTTTGACGGGGGAATCGACCGGGGCAATCACCATATTTTCATCGGAAATCGCTTCTCCGTCAACGCGAGCGCCGCCGCCCTGGATCATTCGGCGCGCTTCCTTTTTCGAAGCAACAAAGTCGAGCGCAACGAGCGCATCCACCAGCGATATTTCGCCTTGCACCGATACAACCGGCAGGTCGTCGCCGGCTGCGCCGTCTTCGAACGTCTTTCTGGCAGTGGCAGCCGCAGCTTCTGAAGCCACGGCTCCCCTGCACATTTCGGTAGCTGCATTGGCCAAAGCAATTTTGGCAGTGTTGATTTCCGAGCCTTCGAGCGCTTCCAGCCGACCAATCTCATCGAGCGGCAAATCGGTAAACAGGCGAAGGAACCGCCCGACATCGCGGTCGTCGGTGTTGCGCCAGAATTGCCAGTAATCATAAGCTGGCAACTGGTCTTCGTGCAGCCACACCGCGCCCGATACTGTCTTGCCCATTTTGCTACCGTCGGCGGTAGTAATCAGAGGGGTGGTGACGCCGAATACTTCAGTGCCGTCCATCCGGCGCGCGAGTTCGATGCCGTTGACGATATTGCCCCACTGGTCCGAGCCGCCCATCTGCAGGCGGCAACCGGCACGGCGTGACAGCTCCATGAAGTCATAAGCCTGCAATATCATATAGTTGAATTCGAGAAATGAGAGCGATTGCTCCCGGTCGAGGCGAAGCTTGACCGAATCGAAACTCAGCATCCGGTTGATCGAGAAATGCTGGCCGACCTCGCGTAGAAAGGGAATATATTCGAGCGCATCGAGCCATTCGGCATTATCGAGCATGACGGCGTCAGTCGGGCCATCTCCAAACACCAGAAACCGTTCGAAAATCCGTTTGATCGATGCGATATTCTCGCCGATCACATCGCCCGTCAGCAGCTTGCGTGCTTCATCCTTGAAGCTCGGGTCGCCGATCTTGCTTGTCCCGCCGCCCATTAGCACGATGGGTTTATGTCCAGCCTGCTGCAACCGGCGCAGAAGCATGATCTGCACCAGACTGCCGACATGAAGCGATGGCGCGGTGGCGTCAAAACCGATATAGCCTGGCACGATCTCCTTGGTTGCCAGCGCGTCAAGCGCTGCGGCATCGGTGGCCTGATGGATATAGCCACGCTCGTCGAGCAGGCGTAGGAGATCGGATTGGTAAGCGGTCATAACGCGGTCGCGCCTAGCATGGAGTTTGACATTGGCCAACATTCCGATGAGCGAAATCCAATTGATATGTCATCCGTCGAAGCCACCGCTCATGGCGGATCATGTCAGTGTGGAAATACGGAGTGCGGGTCGGGGGCGTTTGTTCGCGCGATATGCGATTGAATGCGACACCAGCCTGTTGCTGCTGCCCGAGCCCTATGAGCCTGTCCGCTCCGACCGTTTGTGGGAAACCACATGTTTCGAACTGTTCATAAAGCGGGCGAATAGCGATCAATATTTCGAGTATAATTTTTCGCCTTCGACCGAATGGGCGCTTTACCGCTTTTCGGACTACCGAAAAGGCATGGCCGAAGAAATGATTCGTCGGCCCAGGATAACGTGCGATTATTCCGAAAGCCATTTCGCGCTTAACGCCGAGTTCGACTTGCCCGATGGCTGGCGGGCAGGGCCATGCATGGTGGGTCTTACGGCGGTGGTCGAGGAGGCTAATGGAACAAAATCTTACTGGGCGCTCGCCCATCCCCCGGGAAAGCCTGATTTTCATCATAAGGATTGCTTTGCGCTGCCACTGGATGCACCACGCGTTTCATGAAATTCGGTATTGATCGCTTACTCGCTGAGCCTGAACTGCGCGCCCCTTTGCGCGGTAAATGCGTCGCTTTGCTGGCCCACCCCGCCTCGGTCACGGCTGACCTGACTCATTCGCTCGACGCACTTGCGGCGCTTGATGACATCAATGTCACCGCCGCCTTCGGCCCGCAGCACGGGCTGCGAGGCGACAAGCAGGACAATATGATGGAAAGCCCGGACTTCACCGATCCCGTCCACGGCATCCCGGTGTTCAGCCTCTACGGCGAAGTCCGCCGCCCCACGGGGCAGTCGATGGGAACGTTCGACGTCATCCTGATCGACATGCAGGATCTGGGCTGCCGGATATACACCTTCATCACCACGTTGCTCTATATGCTGCAGGCGGCGGCGGAGCATAAGAAATCGGTTTGGGTGCTGGATCGTCCTAACCCGGCCGGTCGCCCGGTCGAGGGGCTGACGCTGCTGCCGGGTTGGGAGAGCTTCGTCGGTGCTGGCCCGATCCCGATGCGGCACGGGCTGACGCTCGGCGAGCTCGGTCAGTGGTTTGTCGATCATTATAAAATCGACGTGGATTACCGCGTGATTGCGATGGAAGGCTATGAACCCGACGCCGCACCCGGCTTTGGCTGGCCGACCGAGCGGCTTTGGATAAATCCCAGTCCCAACGCGCCCAATATCAACATGGCCCGCGCCTATGCCGGAACGGTGATGCTCGAGGGCACGACCTTGTCCGAGGGTAGGGGAACCACCCGGCCGCTGGAGATATTCGGCGCGCCCGATATTGACGCCCGTGCGGTCATCGCGGAGATGCGCGCCTTTGCGCCGCAATGGCTGGCCGGCTGTGCCTTGCGCGAAGTCTGGTTCGAACCCACTTTCCACAAACATGTCCACAGCCTCTGCCACGGCGCCCACATTCACGCAGAGGGCGCTGCTTACGGCCATCACGCGTTCCAGCCTTGGCGTTTGCAGGCGCTGGCGTTCAAGGCGATACGGCGGCTGTATCCCGACTATGCGCTATGGCGGGATTTTCCTTACGAATATGAATTCGGCAAGCTGGCAATCGACGTTATCAATGGCGGGCCGGGGCTGCGCGAATGGGTCGATGATGCGGCGGCGACAGCCGCCGATCTTGACGATCTTACGACGCCGGACGAAGTAGCTTGGGCAGAGGAGCGGAAACGCTTTCTGCTTTATTGAGGAGATGGCGATGATCAGGCGCGAATTCATGGGGATGACGGCGCTGGCGGCGGGCGCGGCTTTGTTGCCCGGTCCGGTATTCGGTGCCCAAGACTTGCCCAACCTCGCGAAGAACGCCCAGCCCATCAGCCATGCCGAGCGCGAAAGCCGACTGGCGCGCGCGCAGGCAATTATGAAACGCGAGGGCATCGGCGCGGTTCTGGTCGAACCGGGATCGAGCCTCGTCTATTTCACCGGCATCCGCTGGTGGCGGAGCGAACGGACGACGGCGGCGCTGATTCCCGTGGAGGGACAGCCCTGCATCTTCACGCCGTTTTTCGAGGAACCGTCAATCCGCGAATCGCTGGGGATCGCTGCCGATGTGCGGACGTGGAACGAGCATGATAACCCGCACAAGCTGATCGCCAACTGGCTGGTCGAAAAGAAGCTGGCGACAAAGCCTGTCGGCATCGAGGAGACGGTGCGGCATTTCATCACGGACGGCTTGCGGGCGGCGTTGCCCGAGGCACGTATCGTTTCGGGCGCACCGGTGGTACGCGGCTGCCGAATGCACAAGACCACTGCCGAAATCGCATTGATGCAAGCGGCGGCGGATATCACGGCGGCCGCGTTCAAGCACAGCGCCTCGCAAATCCAGAAGGGCATGACGCCGGATGACATTCAGGCGCTGATAACAGCTGCGACCGCGAAATTGGGCGGGGAGGGCGGCGATGCGCTTATTCTGTTGGGCGAAGCCAGCGCCTATCCGCATGGATCAGGCAAACCGCAGGAGGTCCGCGAGGGCGAGGTCATCCTGATCGACGGCGGGTGCAGCGTGCATGACTATGTCTCTGACATCTCGCGCAGCTTCGTCTTCGGTGAGCCGACCAAGCGGCAACGCGACGTCTGGGCGCAGATGCGGCAGGGCCAGCAGATCGCGATAGAGGCGGCGCAGCTCGGCGTTCCAGCGGGCAGCGTCGATGACAAGGTCCGCGCCTGGTATACCAAGATCGGTTATGGTCCGGAATACAGCCTTCCCGGCCTTTCGCACCGCACCGGGCATGGTATCGGCATGGACGGGCACGAGCCGGTCAACCTCGTGCGCGGCGAAAGGACGCCGCTGGTCGAAGGCATGTGTTTTTCGAACGAGCCGGGAATCTACATTCCAGGCGCTTTCGGCATCCGGCTCGAGGACTGTTTCCACATGACCGCGCAAGGTCCGCAATGGTTCACCGTGCCGCCGCCTTCGATTGACAAGCCTTTCGGTTGAAGTTGGACTTCGCGCAAAGGGTTATCGCCGCATCGGTTGGCGTTCCCAATATGTGAGTGAGCGCCACAGCCATTCGAGCGGCCCGAAGCGGAAATACTTCAGCCAGACGGGGCTCCATGTCAGCTCCAGCGCCCAGATGGCGGCGACGACATAGAATAATTGGTGCCGCTCGAAATGGTTGAACAAGCCGAAACCGAAACCGAAAAACAAAGCGGTGCATATCAGTGTTTGGGCAATATAGTTCGACAAGGCCATTTGCCCTGTCGCGGCGAGTACCCTCTGCACCGGCTTCAGCCAACCACCACGGATAATCGACAAAAACAGTCCGAGATGACCGATGACCATCGCGAGGCGGCTGATTTCGTAAGTTATTGCGGCTTGGCTGAATCCGAGCAGCGTGAAACCGCTGCCTTGGAAAATTTGTAATTCCATGTAGTTAAGTGGCAATCCGGCGGCATATCCGCCAACGAGCATCACGGCGTAGAAGCGCGCGCTTTTGCTGCCGCTCAATATGCCCATACCGAGAAACGCCATGCCGATCATCATAAATGACGCCATGTCGAAGATCAGCCACCAAGGGAGATGGACCCACTGGAATTCGTAAGACATCGGAAACTGCCCGACCACCGCGTCGATATAACCGCCACGATGCACTTCCATGATCGGTTCCAGATCCTCGGTTTTGGGCGAAAATTCGGTGTTGGCTTCCTTCCACCCGGTAATCGCTTCTTCTTGTTCTTTGGTCAGCTTTGTGCCCTTGGCTTTGATATCTTGGGCAACGCTTGCCGCCTCGCTGGTTTCAAGCAAGCCACGGTGGCCCAGCATCGAGGTGGCGACGCTGGTGAGCAGCAATGCGCCCGCAATTATCAGCAAAAATCTGGGTGCCATTTTACGGAACGCAAAAAGCAGCAGGCCGCCAATCGAATAAGCGAACAATATCTCTCCAATCCACAGCAGCAACGCCCAATGGATGATTCCAAACAGCATCATCCATAGCATCCGGCGGAAATGGACGTCTGCGGCCCGTATACCCGCGCCCGATTGCTCCATCCGTTCCGTCAGCAAAACAACGCTCGCCCCGAACAGAAGCGTAAATATGCCGCGCATGGTACCTTCGAAGAACATTGTCGGAATTACCCACGCCCAGTAATTGGGCGCGTCCATGCCGCCTGCGACGGTGGGATTGTCATAGGCCCAGGGCAGGCCGAAGCCGACAATGTTCATCAGCAAAATGCCGAGCACCGCAATGCCGCGCAATATATCGAGAGACTCGATCCGGTCGGTTTGTTGTAGCGGCGTAGCTGCACCATTTGCGTCGTCGGTCGTTACCATGGCATTTCCCCCCTGCCGCCGGTCCGATAATGTCAATCTCACACAGCCCTTGCTGCTTTTGAGAGAACTAAAGCTATGCCGGATTCCGGAAAATGCCAAATAAATTTACATCAACCGGTTTTTGATTTTCAGTGCCCGTGTTTGCGGACCAGTTCGCGCATCGCGTCGTCCAGTCCCTCGATCGTCAGCGGATACATGCGGTCGTTCACCAATTCTTTGATGATCTTGGTCGACTGTGAATACCCCCACTGCTTTTCTGGCACGGGATTCAGCCAGACCGTTGCCGGATAGGTGTTTGTGATGCGGTGCATCCAGACTGCGCCCGATTCCTCGTTGAAATGTTCGACCGAACCGCCCGGATGCGTGATTTCATAGGGGCTCATCGACGCATCGCCGACCATCACAACCTTATAATCGTGCGGGAATTTATGCAGCACATCCCACATGGGCGTGCGTTCGGAAAACCGACGCTTGTTGTCTTTCCACACGCCCTCATACGGGCAGTTATGGAAATAGAAAAATTCAAGGTTTTTGAACTCGCTGGTTGCTGCGCTGAACAATTCTTCGCACAGTTTGATAAACGGGTCCATCGACCCGCCGACATCCAGCATCAGCAATAATTTGATAGCATTGCGTCGCTCGGGCCGCATCTGGATGTCGAGCCAGCCCTGACGTGCGGTGCCGTCGATAGTTGCGTCGATATCGAGCTCTTCCGCCGCGCCTTCTCGCGCGAATTTGCGCAAACGGCGCATCGCGATCTTGATGTTGCGCGTGCCCAGTTCGCGCGTGTGGTCAAGATTCTGGAATTCGCGCTTGTCCCAGACCTTGACCGCGCGCTTGTGTTTCGTTTCGCCGCCGATCCGAACGCCCTCGGGGTTGTAACCACCATTGCCATAAGGCGACGTGCCACCGGTGCCGATCCATTTGCTGCCGCCCTGATGGCGCTTTTCCTGCTCTTCGAGCCGTTTTTTCAGCGTCTCCATGAGCTCGTCCCAGCTACCCATTTTCTCGATGGCGGTCATTTCCTCCGGTGACAGATATTTTTCGGCGATCGCCTTCAGCCAATCCGCCGGAATATCGACCGGGCTCTGGCCGTATTCGGTAAAAATACCTTTGAAAACCTTGCCGAAAACCTGGTCGAAACGGTCGAGCAATGCCTCATCCTTCACCAAAGTAGTACGTGCCAGATAATAAAATTCCTCGGGGCTTTGCGCGATGACGTCGGCATCCAGCGCTTCCAGCAGCGCAAGATGCTCCTTCAAAGACGCCGAAATTCCGGCACTCCGCAACTCTTCCATGAAGGAAAAAAACACTAAGACGTTTCCTTGTTAACCGCTCGATTAAGCTTGTGCCGGTTCGCAGACATATCGTCAACCACGTGATGGTTAACCAGTCGATAACCATACGCCGCTACTCCTGCGCAACGAACAAAAGGAATAGTCAAACCATGAAAATGGAAAAAATCGAAATCGAGGATAATCGCTGGATCAAGGAAACCGCCCGTATTTGCGGTGACGTGACGGTCGGCTGCTCGGAAACGGCGGGCGTTCTCGAAAAAGGCATGAATTCCGCAGACTTCCTGAAATCGAAATATGGCGAACTGACGGAACTTACTCTCAGGCTGGACAGCGATATTGCGGAAGTGACGCAGGCCACCTCGGAGGCGCGCTCACTATCGGAATCGGCGATAACCAAATTGAATAGCGGCGTGGAAACCATCGGCATTTCGATAACGCGTTTTTCCGAGATGATCGGCCTGATTGAGAGCCTCGGGAGCCACATCACCGGCTTCGCGTCGGCGATGGAGCAGGTGAAACGTGTTTCGCAATCGATCGACACGATTGCGCGCACCACCAATATGCTTGCGCTGAATGCTGCGATTGAGGCCGAAAAGGCTGGCGAGGCCGGTCAGACCTTCGCCGTGGTCGCCGCCGAGGTCAAGAAACTGGCACTGGATACCCGAACGGCGGCGATCGAAATCACCGGCACTGTCAATTCGCTATCGAACGAAGCGTCCAAATTCGTCGGACAGATCGAAGAAGGCGTCTCAACCAGCGGCGCGGCGCAGGAGCAGTTTTCCAGCCTAAAGCATATTATCGAGGGTGTTACCCAGATCGTCGGGCAAGTGGGCGGCCACAACAATGAAATTGCCGACAGCACCTCCGCCATTCACCGCAGCTTGATCGAATCACAAAAGGTGCGCGATGACGTGGCCGAGGCGAACGGCATAATGTTCGACGCTGTTGCCAACGCCCATCGCCAGATCGAGAGCCTCGAAACCCAGGCCAATCGCATGTTCGACCATATCGTCCACAGCGGCCTATCGACCGAGGACCAGGAGTTTGTCGATTTGGCCAACGAACAGGCGCGGGCCATCGTTGAGGTGACCGAGGCCGGATTAGCCAATGGCACACTGAGCATGGATGCGCTGTTCGATACCGATTATCAGCTTGTGCCGGGCAGCAATCCGCCGCGCTTTACCACGAAATTGACCCGCTGGGCCGAACAGCACTGGCAGCCGCTTATCGAAGAAATGAAGGCCCGGCGACCCGATGCTATCCTTTCTTGCGTGCCGACTAGCCGCGAAGGCTTCCTGCCAATCCACCTCAAGGAATTTTCGCGCTCACCCACCGGCGATCTTGCCCATGACACCAAATATTGCCGCAACGGCCGCATCTTGCTCGGCGGCATCGACGACATCGCCAAAGCCAGCGAACAGGATTATATGATGGCGGTGTATCGCCACGAAGGCGACGGTCAAACATACAAGACTGTCCGCAACGTTTATGTCCCGCTGCACATCAATGGTCGGCGCTGGGGAGACGCCGAAATCGCTTATATGGTCTGAAGCGCGGCTTGTTGAGGGTTATCGAAAATAGTGTCAGGCACCTTGCCTGCGCGCCATGAACGCCAGACGTTCGAACAGCATCACGTCTTGTTCGTTCTTGAGCAACGCCCCGTGGAGCGGCGGTATCGCCTTCGAGGGATCGCGCGATTGCAGGACGTCGAGCGGCATGTCCTCATGTAAAAGCAACTTCAGCCAGTCGAGCAATTCGCTGGTGCTCGGCTTTTTCTTCAGGCCCGGAACGTCGCGAACTTCGTAGAAAATATCCATTGCTTTCGAGACAAGGATTTTCTGGATGCCGGGGAAATGCACGTCGATGATCGCCTGCATTGTATTGCGGTCGGGGAATTTGATGTAGTGGAAGAAGCAGCGGCGCAGGAACGCGTCGGGGAGTTCTTTTTCGTTGTTCGAAGTGATGATGATGATCGGCCGTTCCTTGGCCTTCACCGTCTCGTGCGTCTCGTAAACGTAGAATTCCATCCGGTCGAGTTCCTGCAACAGGTCGTTCGGGAATTCGATGTCCGCCTTGTCTATCTCGTCGATCAGCAGCACCGGCAGCGTCGGCGACGTAAACGCCTCCCACAATTTGCCTTTTTTGATGTAGTTGGCAATATCGTGCACGCGCTCGTCACCGAGCTGGCTGTCGCGAAGCCGCGCCACGGCATCGTATTCATAAAGACCTTGATGCGCCTTGGTGGTCGACTTGATATTCCACTCGATCAGCGGCGCGCCAAGTGCGGTCGCTATTTCCTGCGCAAGGACGGTCTTGCCGGTTCCGGGCTCGCCTTTGACCAGCAAAGGCCGCCGCAGCGTCGTCGCCGCGTTGACCGCAACCTTTAGATCGTCGGTGGCGACATAATTTTTGGTACCGTCAAAGCGCATGGAAATTCCCGTTTCTTAATCGAACGGTTAATTCGTTAAGTGCCGCGCAGAAACTATGCAAGGGGGAAGTGGCGAATCAGGCCGAAGGCGTCGCGCCACCGGGCCTGTGACAGGATAAAGTTGCCGCGATTTCAACGAACGCTCAGGGTTTGACACGATTTCGCCGCCAGATCGCCAAAAGAATCAGCAGAAATGCTGCCAAGCGCAATATGTATAACCAGCTGCGCTCTTCGGTCGTCGCATTTGAGAAGGTCAATAAGACCTGGCAGATGCCGAGCAACCAGAAGGCAATCGCGAAAGCGAGGAAAAGTTCGTCGCGCGTCACGCGCCAGAACTTGAGAAAGAACAGGCCGGCAATCGCAAAACCCATCACAACGGCACCGGCAAGAAACGGCTGAAGCATGTTACCGTTCTCCATCCCAAATGAAACCGAACAGCAGAATAAACCCCGCCATCAGCGACAGCGCCAGCCGCGGGACTGACAGATCATAATCGGGCAACAGAAGCCAGTCAGCGATGACGACCAGGTTGTTTGCCGCGAGTAAAGCAAAACACAGCGCCCCCCACAGCAGCAAGCGCATGGCCGTCCTCTGATAGTTGCGGAAAAGAAGAAAGGCGCAGGCACCGCTGGTGATGAAACACAGAACATATACGACAGTTGGAAACGCCGGGGTCATGGCTCTCTCCGGAAATTGAACGAGGCGCTGAAGGCGGATAACGCGCCGGACGACGCGTTGATGATTAGAGTCCTGACCGCGCCCGGCTTTTGCCTGTAAAGCACCTCCGTCTCACTGACCATTTTGTCGAGATCAGGAGTCGCGGTTGAATATCGTGCCGAGCCATCATCGTCCAATATGACCAATCCGCCCGCATGAAGACTGCGCAATGCGCTCTTGATAATGAGATCGCTCGCCCGCAACTCGATGACCATCTGTTCCTTTTGCCAAGAGGCAGATGAATTTTTTCGCAGGAAGAGAAGCACTTCCAGCGACCAAATTGATGGGAACTGGGTTCGAATGAAGGAAGCAAGGTCAGCATCGGAAGACATCGGC
>CAZQBS010000028.1:28052-34082 GCA_964591835.1 uncultured Sphingorhabdus sp.
GCGGCGATTAGCTGCCAGAGCCCGCGTTGCTGTCCGAGCATCTGCTGAGCACCAAATCCCATAGCGCGGGTACATGCGTCGTCTCTTGCCAGTTCGGTCGCCAATGCCGCGCAAACCGGCTCCGGTGGAAGGGCAATCGGCTCTGGCTCCATACCGATATGTAGGGCAATGCGATCAAGCAAAGGCCGGGTTTGCTGCCAGTCTACAACAAACGCCATAGCCGCGCCTGCGGGGCATCCACGGCGATCCGATGTCGCCAGCATCTCGAAATTTTTCGACTGCCCGGCGATCAAAGCGGTGACTTTGTTCTGCCCGACATGCCTCCGGATCGGCCCCGCGGCCACCGTCAGTCCGTTCAGAAACCGGCGCTCGGCTGCAAACCCATCGATTGCCTCGACCAGCCACTTGCGTGCGCCGTCGTCAACAATCTTGTTCGCTGCATGGTCGATGATACCGGGATGTCGGCCGTGTGAGATATTGATGAAATGCGCGATGTCGGCGATGAGTGCGCCGCGCGCATTTTTGACTACCGCGCGCAGGTCGGGACGGTCGCCGCGATCACCGAGAAACCCGAGCAGCGGCGCGATCACGGGCGCGCTGCCGTCGGCGAGGATATTGCGCACGAACTTAGTGCCGAAATCGACATCCAGTTCGGGCCGCGCCAACTTATCCATCTTACCCCCGCAGTGGTCGTCGCCCGCTAACAGGACGCTCAAATGAAACGGGTAGCAAAAAGTCCTAAATGACTAGTTTACGAGGGCAAACTTTTGGGAGGTCAATGCTTTGGACCGCGCGTGCTGAATTGGAGCGACCAATGAATTAACTTGGAAAGACTCTGCACCGATGTCGACGATCCGTTGCAAACCGGGGCTGACGGCTTTTCAAATTCCGGATAGACGATGGGAAATCATTGGAAGAGCAAGATCGCCAGCCTCGACCGTCATTGATCCAGAAAACTCCGCATCTTCCGCGACCGCGATGGATGCTTCAGCTTCCTGAGCGCCTTTGCCTCGATCTGGCGGATACGTTCGCGGGTTACGCTGAACTGCTGGCCGACCTCTTCGAGCGTGTGGTCGGTGTTCATGCCAATGCCGAAGCGCATCCGCAGCACGCGTTCTTCGCGTGGGGTCAGTGACGCGAGCACACGGGTGACGGTTTCCTTCAGGTTTGCCTGGATCGCAGCGTCGACCGGGATGATCGCGTTCTTGTCCTCGATAAAGTCGCCGAGATGGCTGTCTTCCTCGTCGCCGATGGGGGTTTCCAGCGAAATTGGTTCCTTGGCGATCTTCATCACCTTGCGAACCTTTTCGAGCGGCATCGATAGGCGTTCGGCCATTTCTTCTGGCGTCGGTTCGCGGCCCTGCTCGTGAAGGAACTGGCGGCTGGTCCGGACGAGCTTGTTGATCGTTTCGATCATGTGCACCGGAATACGGATCGTGCGCGCCTGATCGGCAATGCTGCGGGTGATCGCCTGCCTGATCCACCAGGTTGCGTAGGTCGAGAATTTGTAACCGCGGCGGTACTCGAATTTATCGACAGCTTTCATCAAGCCGATATTACCTTCCTGAATAAGATCAAGGAATTGCAGGCCACGGTTGGTATATTTTTTGGCGATCGAGATCACCAGTCGCAGGTTTGCTTCGACCATTTCTTTTTTAGCGATCCGCGCCTCGCGCTCGGCCTTTTGCACCATGTTGACGATGCGCCGGAACTCGTTGAGGCTCATGCCGGTGGCGGCGGCAATGTCCGACACCTCGGCACGCACGCGTTCGACCGCGTCGGCTTCGCCCGTCGCAAAAGCATTCCATTTCTTGTCAATATTGGTGACGTCGGTCAGCCAGTTTTCGTCGAGCTCATGGCCCATATAGCTGTCGAGGAACGCCTTGCGCGGCACTTTGTGACGCTCGGCCAGCCGAAGCATCTGGCCGCCAAGTGCGGTGAGCCTGCGGTTGAACGAATAGAGCTGGTCAACCAGATATTCGATCTTGTTGGCGTGGAACTGCATCGATTCGACCTCGGCAGTCAAATCTTCGCGCAGTTTGTGATATTTATTTTCCGTCGCGGTCGGGAAGCTCTCGCCAGCGTTTAGCGCACGCATCCGGTCGAGCTGGATGTTCGAGAATTTCTTGAACAGGCTGGTAATCGTCGCAAAGCGCTCCAGAGCCGCCGGTTTCAGCGTCTCTTCCATCTGCGCGAGGCTAAGTGTGTTATCCTCTTCCTCCTCCTCGACGGGGCGGGCGCGGCGCTCGGTCATGTCCTCGTCGTCTTCGTTGACGACTTCGGGCTCTTCCTCGACCTCTTCTTCTTCCTTGTAAGTGACGCCAGCGGTCTTCTCGCTGATTTCGCCGTTGTCTTCCTCTTCGCCGTCTTCTGTCAGCGTTTCCGGCGCTTTCGAGAGCATCGCATCGAGATCGAGAATCTCGCGCAACTGCATCTCGCCATCATTGAGCGCGCGCGACCAGTCGATAATCGCGTGGAAGGTGATCGGGCTTTCGCACAGGCCCAGGATCATCGTGTCGCGACCAGCTTCGATTCGCTTGGCAATTGCGATTTCGCCCTCGCGGCTCAATAATTCGACCGCGCCCATTTCGCGCAGATACATGCGCACGGGGTCGTCGGTGCGCTCGCCGGTACCGGTTTTCTTGATGGTATTGGTCAGTGACCGCGGGTCGTTTTCGGAAATATTGTCGATGGTTTCGACTTCTTCCTCTGGCTCGTCCTTCTCTTCGCCGTCTTCGTCGCTTTCGACGATGTTCACGCCCATTTCTGAAATTGCGGACATAACATCTTCTATTTGTTCGCTATTCATCTGGTCTTGCGGCAGTGCAGAGTTCAACTCATCATAGGTGATGAAGCCGCGACGCTTGGCCTTCGCCAGCAATTTTTTCACCGAGGCATCGTTCAGGTCGATCAGCGGTGCATCGCCGTTTTCGTTGGTTTCTTCTTCGGTTGCGCGCGTAGCCAAAACTGTAATCCCCAAATAATCTTATAAACCGTCCGCATCGCGTCGAAAAAATTCGATGATGCGGTCGTCAAATGCCTTTTTCTCGGTGCGCAAGCGTTGCTGCTCGGCAAACGTATCGTCGGTCATCTCCAAACTCGCCAATCGCGTGGCGTGTTCCAGAGCTTCTTCCAGCGCAGGACGCTGCTTCATCAGCCTGATTGCTTCACCCAATTCCTTAGAAGCGCTGGATAGTCCGTCGCCTCCGACCGCATCCTTGCCACGATTGAAGGCAAAGACTTTGCCGTTGCTGTGGAGGAGCGATATGGCGACATTATACAACTTCTCGTCCAATATGGTAATTAACTGGTCCGTATCAAGCGATTCTTTGGCAAAACTTGCATCGAGCATCGCGCCCAGCAAAGCTGCGTGATTCGCGTCGGTTGGAACGAAATCGCTCAGCGCTTCATGGTGTCGCCGGATAAGCGCCGGATTGCGCAGTAGCGCTCCTAGCACGCCCTGCACGAGAAAGTCCGAGATTTTGGCGTTGAAACTCTTGGTTTCGGCACCGGGCGGCAGGATTTGGGGTTTGCGCCAGTCGCGCTGCGCGCCTTTCTTGCCTGGTACGAACGGCGCGCGGGGTTTTGCGGCAAACAGTGCGTCGAAACGTTCGCGGAAGGCATCAGCATAATGGCGGCGGATTTCTCCGTGGGCGATGTTGGCCATATGCCCGCCCAGACGCTGCTTGAGGCCCGCACGGTCTTCGGGGGTGGCGAGGGGGCCGGCGGCAACCTCGGAGCGCCACAGACGCTCCACGAGCGGTTCCGAGGCCTCCAGCAACCTCGCCAGCGCCTTCGCGCCTGACGTCTGGACCAGATCATCGGGATCCTGCCCCTCGGGCAATGTCACGAATTGCAGGCTATGCCCCGGTTTGAGCAGCGGCAGCGCGCGCAACGCGGCACGCAAGGCGGCCTTTTGCCCCGCGCTGTCGCCGTCAAAGCACAAAAGTGGCTTTTCGGTCATCCTCCAAAGCATCTGGATCTGTTGCTCGGTGAGCGCCGTGCCAAGCGGTGCCACGGCGTCGGCAAAGCCCGCCTGTGCGATGGCGATTACGTCCATATAACCCTCGACAACGATCACCCGCCCTGTCTGGCGCGATGCGGGCGAGCATTTGTCCAGATTGTAAAGAGTGCGGCCCTTGTCGAAAAGCGGGGTATCGGGCGAGTTCAGATATTTCGGCTCGCCTTCGCCCAATATTCGCCCGCCAAAGGCAATCACGCGGCCCCGGGGATCGCGTATGGGGATCATCAGGCGACTACGGAAGCGGTCATAGGGCTCCTTGTCGTCGACTGCAATGAGGAGGCCGGCTTCGACTAACATAGGAATTTCAAAGGCTTTTAGCGCACTTTTCAAACCTGTCCTGCTGTCGGGGGCAAAACCGAGACCGAAGTCCTTGATGGTAGCTGCTGAAAACCCCCGCTTTGCAAGATAGGCGCGCGCGTCTGCACCCTCCAGCCCTCGCAATTGCTGAACAAACCAGTCCTGCGCTGCCGTCATGACGTCATAGAGATTATTCGCCTTTTCAGCACGTTGCGCCGCCTTAGGATCGGGGGCGGGGACATCCATGCCGGCCTCTGCGGCCAACTCTTTGATCGCGTCCATGAATGACAGACCGCGCTGGTCGGTCATCCAGCGGATCGCATCGCCGTGTGCGCTGCATCCGAAGCAGTGGTAGAAGCCCTTCTCGTCGTTGATCGTGAAGCTTGGGGTCTTTTCGTTGTGGAATGGGCAGCACGCCTTGAACTCGCGGCCCGCCTTTGTGACCTTGACGGTGCGGCCAATCAACGCGGAGAGCGTGATCCGCGAGCGAAGTTCGTCGAGCCATTGCGGGGTGAGGGTCATTTTGGTCGGGCGGGCTTTTTGCTGATGGGTGTTTCGACTGGGCTCGACACGAACGGTAATGGAGAGGGCGGCGCTCCAGTCCCGTTCGTGTCGAGCATCGTCGAGACACCGGGAGGCAGAGCACCACGTTTTTTGGGTGGCCTAGCAAAGAAGGACACGCCACCCCAATCGCCACGGCCGAGCGCTTCTTTCTTTGCCTGTGACCAACCCTTGATCTTCAGTTCCGCATCCAATGCCTCATATCGAGTCGGAAAATCCTGCGCCCACATCAGCGAGACTGGCAGGCGTGATGATGTGTATCCTTTAACCAACCCGGTCTGATGCTGCCCCATGCGCAGTTCCAAATCTTCGGTGTGGCCGGTATAATATTTACCGTCCGCGCATTTCAGGATGTAGGCATAGAATGCCATTTAAACCTCGGTGCTTGCCTTATGGGTGTCTCGACGATGCTCGACACGAACGGAGAGGGGGTGCGTGTTCGCGACGTACAGTTCTAATGCACCGTTCCAATTCCGTTCGTGTCGAGCCCAGTCGAGACAACCCTCGGTCATACTTACGCCCCTCAGCCTACCCCAAAGCCGCCTTCACCAACCCGCTCGCCTTGCTCATGTCGAGCTGCGGCCCGTGGCGTTCCTTCAGCGTCGCCATAACGCGCCCCATATCTTTCAAGCTCCCCGCGCCCAACTCCGTCTTGATAGCCTCAATCGCCTCGCTGGTTTCGTCTTCGCTCATTTGCACGGGCAAAAATTCTTCGATCACCGCCAGTTCAGCCGTCTCTACCGCCGCTAGCTCGGCGCGGCCGCCCTGTTCGAACATCGCAATCGATTCGCGGCGTTGCTTGATCATCTTCTGCATGACCTCGACCACCATCGCGTCGTCGTCGGGCTGCTGGGACGCAGTGCGCAGCTCGATATCGCGGTCCTTTACCTTGGCGAGGATCAGGCGGACGGCGGCGAGGCGGTCTTTCTCGCCTGCCTTCATCGCGGTGATCTGGGCAGCTTTGATGGTATCACGAATCATGAACGGTCTTTCTGGTGACGGAAATACTGTTGATAGTCGCAACTTTGGCATTTTAATAGATTGACCCTGCGCGCGCGGGCCTTTAGCGGCTGTCGCTTAACGACATCGTTGCAACCCCGTTCTGGAGCGCCCCATATGGCCGACCCCACCTCTACGCGCGCGCCCAC
>CAZQBS010000029.1:0-33980 GCA_964591835.1 uncultured Sphingorhabdus sp.
TCGCACAAACGACTGATCAGGCTGAAGAAGCAGCCGAAAGTACCGAGGCTGCAGATGCCATCATCGTCACCGGTTTCAAAAAGTCGCTTGAAAGCGCGCAGAATATCAAGCGTGATGCGGACCCCAATCTCGATGTTATGACCCCCGAAGATATCGGCGCGCTGGCTGACCGGTCGGTGGCCGAGGCATTGCAGCGCGTTCCCGGCGTCAACATTTCGCGGTTTGAGCAACGCAATGACCCTGACCGTTTTTCGGTCGAAGGTTCGGGCGTTATAATCCGGGGTCTTCCCTTCGTCCGCTCCGAATTGAACGGCCGGGACATTTTCTCCGCTAATGGCGGGCGCGAATTGTCGTTCAATGACGTTTCGCCAGAACTGCTTGGCCGCGTCGAGGTTTTCAAGAACAACACGTCCGATATGATCGACGGCGGAATTTCGGGTACGGTCAATCTCGTCACCCGCAAGCCGCTCGACAAGCGAGGTTTCCATATTGCCGGTACCGTTGAGGGCAATTATGGCGACCTTGCCAAAGAATGGTCGCCTGGTTTTTCGATTCTGGGTTCGAACACTTTTGAAACCGGAATCGGCACTTTCGGCATTCAGTTGGCCTATGCGCAGTCGGAACTGGTAACGCGGACCGACGCATCGCAGATTACCGACCCCTGCTATCGCGCTCCATCGCTCAACGCGGCATGTATTCGCGTCCGGCCGGTGGGCTCGGGTGGTTTTGGTGGAACCCAGACACTTGATGCGTCGAACTTCCCGCCTGCTGGTGCGCTCTTCGTACCCAAAGGTGCAGGTGTTCGCACCACCGACCTGAGCCGCGATCGCAACGCTTATTCTGCGGTCGGCCAGTGGGAAAGCAATGACGGCCGCGCGCAAGTGACAATCGAATATCTGCGCGCTGAAACCGAGGCAACGTTGAATGAGTTTGCGGTGCTCGCTTTGGTCAATGACGACTCGTTATTTCCAGTAATCGCTCCAGGCACCACACCGACCTTCAACGGCAATCAATTTGCCACTGGAACGCTGACCCAGTTGCAGCCGTTCACCGGGGGACGCGGAATTCCGACCGAACTGCTTCGTTTCCAACGCGAGGACGCCGCAAAAACTGAAGATTTCTCGGTCCAGATCAAGCTTGACCCGACCGACCGCCTGCGTTTCAATCTCGAAGCCCAGCATATCAGGTCGGACCGGACCGAGAATGGCTTCATTTCGGCCATGCAGACCTACACCGACGTCTACATTGATAACACCGGTAGCACTCCTCTCGTCCAGTTCCTCGAACCCGGGACGGCCAATTCGCCAGCCAGTTATTTCAATAATCCGGCACGGACTTTCTACTGGTTCCTGCTCGATAACCAAGTCAAGAACGAAGGCGATCTGACCAGCATGCGCCTCGACGGCGAATATGATGTCAGTGACGAAGGCTTCTTCAAAAAAGCCCGCTTCGGCGCGCGTTGGGGTGACCGCAACCGCGTGACCCGTAACGCCAATTTCTCCAACTGGGGCAATCTGGGGGCACCCTGGACCGGTCGTGGTGGCAACTGGAACTGCGGAGATTTTCAGGCATTCGGATGCGGCGGCGCTTATGCTTTCGACTTCCCAAACTCGTCACAAATCCGCAGTCCGTTTGGTGAAAATTTCCAACGTGGAAAAACGCCAGTGCCATTCGGCGATGGTTCTGCCTTTTTCTTCGGCGGCGATAATCTCGTCGCAGACTATCTGAGCGGTGCGATTCAGCAACAGGCGTCGGCTATTACAGCCTTTACCCTGACACCAAATGCCTGGTTCCCGATTTCGGCCCGGACCAACGCGCTGCCAGGTGGACCTTGGACCGCAGGCGAGATCTCGGACGTCGAAGAAAGCACATTCGGTGCTTATGCCCGTGTTGATTTCGGCACCAATCTGGGTGCCGATATCACCTTGAACGGCAATATCGGTGTTCGCTACGTCGAAACCATTGTGCGCAGCGGCGGTTCAATTGGTTTCCCGACCGGCCAGTTCTTCGACACGCCCCCGGGCGGTAATGGCGACGGTCGCGTCAGCGTTGCCGAGCTTCAAACGGCATGTGGTGCCGTGCAGCCCGGCCAGGTTGCACCGGGCTATTGCAGCCTATCACCAGCCCGTTTGGCGCAGTTCGCTTCGGTGTTCACCGGCGAGGTGATTGACGACAGCTCTAACATCAAATTCGACCATTGGCTGCCCAGCTTTAATGCCAAGCTTGATTTCGGCAACGGGATGTTGGTGCGCGGCGCAGTTTCAAAAAGCATATCCCGGCCCGATTTGTCGACATTCGCGACCGGTGGCGGGATCGCCGACAATACAAACAATTTGCGGGCCGCCGGTACGCTTGAAACAGGGCCATTGTTCCAGATTTTCACTGGCAACCGATTGCTGCGACCGACTGAATCGTGGAATTACGATCTTTCATTCGAATGGTACTTCGATACGGTCGGCTCGTTATCCGTGTCTGGTTTCCTGAAAGACATTAAGGGCATAGTGAACGGTGGGGCGGTCGAGCGCAGCTTTACCAGCCCGAGCGGCGTGTCGACCAACGTATTGGTCAACGGTCCGGTCAACAGTGATGGCGGAAAGCTCAAAGGCGTCGAAATTGCCTATCAGCAAAGTTACGACTTCCTACCGAGCTTCCTTAGCGGACTTGGTGCTCAGTTAACTTACACTTATGTTGACGCGGGGGATTTCAACAACTCAAATCTCGGGGCCGAACAAAGTCCGTTTACCGGTGGTTTGCCGTTGGCTGGCGTCTCAAAACATACAATCAACGCGGTCGGCTTCTACGAAAAGGGTCCGCTATCGGCGCGTCTCGCCTATAACTGGCGGTCCGACTTCCTGCAAACTCCGCGGGACGTCATCTTCCCCTTTTCGCCGATTTATGGTGAGGCAACGGGGCAACTCGACGGGTCGATTTTTGTGACGGTCAGCAAGCAGTTGAAGCTCGGGATTCAGGGTGTGAATCTTCTTGATGAAGTGACTCAGACTTCACAAGTGATCGATTTCGATGGAACGCGGGCCACACGGTCCGCTTTCCGCAATGACCGGCGCTTCACGTTCCTGGCAAGGTTCGAATTCTAAAGCCCCGTCAACGGTGGCACAATGGACGGGTCTTGGTCATATGACTTGGGCCCGTTCCTTTTTGAAGTGCTGAAGGAGAACGATAATGCACTCCCGTATAATATTGCTCCTTGGCATTGCCTGGTTGTCCGGCTGCTCCAATGGCGCGGCCAGCACGCAAGCTGTTAACGTTGGCTGGGATCTCGTTTGGGCCGATGAATTCAGCGGCTCCGAATTGGACCGCAATAAGTGGAAGCATGAAGAATCGTGTTGGGGTGGCGGCAATCAGGAACGGCAATGCTATACCGACCGACCAGAGAATGTTCACGTTGCGGACGGCATATTGCACCTGAGGGCACGCAAAGAGCGCTTTACGGGACCTGATCGCCCGCCCGAAATTGCAGACAGCCCCAATCCGAGAAAAACGCAGGAATTTACCTCCGGAAAGATACGCACTTTGGGTATTTCCAGCTGGAAATATGGCAAAATCGAATTCCGCGCCAAGCCTCCTAAGGGTCAGGGAACTTGGCCCGCCGTCTGGATGATGCCCGCTGGCAACGTTTACGGCGGATGGCCGCGCTCGGGCGAAATCGATATATTGGAAGGGGTCAATCTGGGTGCCGCCTGCGAAACGTGCGAGGGCAATGTCGGCGAAAACCGGATGATCAGTGCGCTTCATTTTGGTGATTTTGCGCCCAAGAACAAGGTTCTCGATACACGCGTTGCATTACCTACCCACGCGCTTCCGTCGGATGATTTTCATGTCTGGACACTCGAATGGGGCGAAGGACTGATGCGCTTCTATCTCGATGGACGGCAATATTGGGAACTAACCGACGCCGAATGGGACACCGCATCGCCGCTGGCAAAATCAAATCCCGTTGCGCCATTTGACCAGCCCTTCTACATCATGGCAAATCTTGCCATCGGGGGTGGCTTGTCTGAAAGAAACAACGACAAGGGGGTTGCTGCAAATGTAACGCCAGCGGAGTTTCTCATCGATTGGATACGCGTTTACCAATGCGGCAATGACAAAGAAAAAGGGTTGGCCTGCATGCAAGGCGTCAAAGAGGGCAAATAGCAGATGGCGAGACGCCGCCAAGCGGTCACGATCAAGCATGTAGCTGCTGATGCAGGCGTATCCCTGCAAACGGTCAGTCGTGTCATCAACAACGAACCCAATGTGCGTCCCGCCATGAAGGAACTGGTGCAGGCGTCGATTGACAAATTAGGTTACGTCCCGTCGATTGCGGCCCAGAGGATGAGCGGTTCGCGCTCCTATCTTATCCTCGCGATCAACGACCGCGAGCGTACCATTGCCGACTGGCGGACCAGACAAGGCACCGACTGGGTCGACCAGATGCTGTTGGGCGGTATGCTGAAATGCGCTGAACATGGCTACCGGATGATATTTGAACTGGTGGATACGCATAATGACCATGTCGAGCGGGAATTGGGTGCGACGATCGCGGCGTTGCAGCCCGACGGTGTAATCCTGACCCCGCCGCACTCCGAAAATCCGCTAATCACAGGCTTTCTAGCAAAACGGAAAATACCCTTTGCCCGTATTGGTTCGACAGCGATGGGACCGGGCATAGCGATGACGATGGACGACGAGGGTTCGGCCCGTCGCGCCACCGAGCATCTAATCGGATTGGGTCATCGGCGTATCGGGTTTATCGCGGGTTCGGAGGATTATAATCTGTCGCACTGGCGGATTGACGGGTGGCGTGAAGCGATGGAGGCGGCCAATTTACCTCACGATGGGTTATGCACCACGGGTGACTTCAGTTACGACAGTGGCATCACAGCAGCGAACAAGCTTCTTGATCTGGAAACGCCGCCCACGGCCATCATTGCCAGTAATGACCAGATGACACTTGCTGCATTGGACACCGCAAATCAGCGCGGGCTAAACGTGCCTGAAGATTTGTCGCTGATCAGCTTCGACAATACACCGGTCGTGCGCTTTACCGTTCCGCAACTCACCGCCGTCGATCAGCCCATCGCAGCGACCTTTTCGAAAGCTGTCGAACTGCTGATAACTAATGGCGATACGACGGTTCAGGATCAACCGGTCGTCACGGAGGGCAGCCTTGTCGAACGCAGCAGCACGGCGCCGCCGCGTGGCGATGGCCGACATTAAGCCTGCCGCATCTGGCCAGCAATCGGGGCGCTTCATGTATTTGTATGCGCTCGCAGTTTCGGGTGGCGCAGTTGCCTATATTCCATTCCTGACAATATTGCTGCCCGTCCGCGCTACCGCGCTGGCTGGCGACAATGCCCTGAATATGCTCGCCATCGCCGCCTTTGCTGGCGCGATCTCGGCGAGCGTTGCAAACATCGGTTTTGGATGGGCGAGCGACATCGCGCAGGTCAGGCGCCCGTGGATTTTGACTGGTTTGGTCCTCTCGTCTTCGCTGCTCCTCGCTATGCCTCTGGCAACAAACGCCACTATGCTGATCGCAATGATTGTGATCTGGCAAATCGGCCTCAACATGATGCTGGCACCGCTCGCCGCTTGGGCGGGTGACAGTATTCCGGATTCGCAGAAGGGAATGCTCGGTGGCCTGCTGGCGCTTGCGCCTGCGTTAGGGGCGCTTTCGGGAGCTTTTGTCACCTTGAAAGGGTTTGCTCCGTTCGAAGATCGAGAGACGCTGGTAGCGATATTGGTTGCCTTGATGGTCGGGCCTGTGTTGCTGTTTGGTAAACCTGTTCACATGCCGCATTTGATGCAACGCACTATCGGGGCCGACCCGCTGGATGACCGAGCGTTGGCAACCCGGCGTGCTGCGATACGAATGTGGCTGGCACGGCTGCTGGTTCAGATCGCCGAAGCATCGTTGTTCGCTTTCCTCTTATTGTGGTTTCGCAGCCTCGACCCCAATTTCAACGAAAATGACGCAGCCAGCATTTTTGCACTGGTCCTCGGACTAGCCGTTTTTTTCGCGCTAGCCGTCGGAAGCTGGTCCGATCGCGCTAACCGTCCCATTCTTCCGCTTGTATGGGGTTCAGCAGCGGCCGCCGTCGGCCTCTTCATTATGTCATTTGCGCCAAGCTTGACCGTCGCGATCGCCGGATATTTTGTGTTCGGTCTGGCGAGCAGTATTTTTCTGGCGCTCCATTCGAGCCAGACACTTCGGGTGCTCCCCCGCCCACACACGCGCGGCAGAGACCTCGGCATTTTCAACCTCACCAACACCGTGCCGTCGTTGATTATGCCTTGGTTGACCTTGGCGCTGGTCCCCTCATATGGCTTTGACGCTCTGTTCTTGCTGTTGGCGGGACTTGCCGTGGTGGCGTGGCTCTTGTTGCTGACGATGCCTCGGCGGATTGCTGAACCCTAAGCTGGCCTCCGCGCATAGAAACCGAATCCGGCTATGACCGCATAGCATGCCATCGGCAGCATGAATGCAAGGGCCAGACTTGAAGTCAAATCTGCAATGATGCCGGTCAACAACGGAATGACCGCACCGCCAACAATTGCGACGTTTATAATCCCCGAACCATCAGCTGCGCGTGAACCCAGCTTTTCACAAGCCAGCGTGAAAATCGTCGGGAACATGATCGCGTTCGTCAGGCCGACGGCGAGCAGCGAATAGCCGGCCACATCACCCGTGGTCTGTGTGGAAATTACCAGCAACGCAATCGCCGATATCGAAACAAAAGACAGCACTTTGCCCGGGCTTAACACCCGCAAGACAGCCGAACCAATAAAGCGTCCGACCATTGCGCCGCCCCAGTACAGGCCGATGAGCTTACCTGCAGCCTGCTCTTCAAGGCCCATCACGTGGCTTTGCATCAAATAGTTGACGATGAGCGAGCCGATGGCAACCTCTGCCCCGACGTAGAGAAATATGCACAAAGCGCCAAATCCGAAGCGCGGGCGCTGGAGGAGATCTAGCCCGGCCAAGCCTTCGCTGGCTTCATGCTTTTCCCCCTTCAGTGCATTACGGAACATCCAGACCACGCCGGCGACAATCGCCAGCGCCACCGCGATGCCGAGATAGCCGTTTACAATAGCCTGGCTCTCGGCGGTGCGGTACGCGTCGAGTTCAACGCCGGAAAGCTGATCGGCGGTTACCGTTGCCAAGGTGCCAAGGATCAGTATCGACCCGACGATGGGGAAAATTGTAGTACCGAGCGAATTGAATGCCTGTGCAAAGGTCAGACGACTATGTGCCGTGGCGGGTTTGCCAAGCAGCGATATCAGCGGGTTCGAAACAACCTGAACAATCACCACGCCGCTTGCCAGCACGAACAGCGCAAGCAGGAACACGCCGTAAGTTGCGGTCTGGCTGGCCGGAATGAACAGCAGGCACCCGGCCATCATTGTCAAAAGGCCAGCTACCGCGCCGCGCATATAACCAATTTTCTTGACCAGGCGCGCACCGGGAATACCGATGACCGCATAGGCCGCAAAGAAGCAGAACTGCACGAGCATTGCTTGCGTATAATTGAGCGTAAACAGTTCTTTCAGCTTCGGAATGATCACGTCGTTAAGGCTGGTGATGCCACCGAAGATGAAGAATAGCCCCATGACGAACATTTGCAATTGCGGCGCATCGATATGAGTGTCTCCGGAACTGGCGGACGCAGCAGCGCCGGGTTGCAATGCCATCTTCTCTCTCCCTATATTTTAGCGCGCTTTGCCGGGGCAGGACGCATCTTCATTTGACGCTTCGATATGAACGTTGCGGATAGTTGCAACAAGGCCTTTCGGCGCCTGCATACGTATGGGTGAGCCGACCGCATCGAATTTTGCACCGGCGTTGGCAAAGCAGCGCAGTGGAACGCGTGTTTGTACAGCAGATCCGATCGGCAAAGCCCGCATGGTCTGTTCGAGGTCTAGCGCCGCACCGCCAAAGGACAGCAACATGGGCCCGGTCGTTCGGCGGTCAATCCGCCAGTCGATTAGCAAGGTCCAAGCTTCTTCAAGTTGCCTGGAGAGGTTCACAGCGGGGCCGTTAACGACGAACGCGCCGTCGGAGTTCCAGGTGAACTGTCGCGCGTCTTCCTGCGCAGATAAATCAACAGCGCGCGCGCTAATTGCGCCGTCCGTCTGAAGATTCCACGGCGCCAGCACTTTGCCACGGACGACATAATTGGTCGCTACGGTCAATGACGACAAATCGACTCGTGGGTCTTCATTTACCGCCGCGAACTCGCCCGATCGGGTGTAATCCAAACCATAACCGAGCGGGAACAAAGGCGCGACCATTGGCGAACGCGCGTCAGCTGGCCAAGCGAAGGGCAGGCGTCCGGTGAAGTCTCTTGCCGCTTTGCCGTTTGCACCGGCAACCAGCACGTCAGAGACGCCACGACCCTGAGTCCCCGGCAACCAAGCGGCAACAAAGGCATCCGCCTGATTTATCAGCTTGCCGGTGAACATGGGTCTGCCCGAGAGGAACACGACGACCACTGGAATATCTTGTGATTTCAACCGGGCGATCATTTCGACCTCGCTCGGCTGTGGCTGGAACGCGAGGTTGGGCACATCGCCTTCGAACTCGGCATAAGGTTTTTCGCCCAGCACAACGACAGCAATATCGGGTTTCGTTTCAAATGTGCCTATCGCTGAAATTATGGCAGCGCCTCCATTTGATGTTACCGCTTCGGAAATTGCGCGGCCGATGGTTTGCCCATTTGTGAAATCTGCCGCTGTGGTGTCAGTACCCTGCCAACTGATCGTCCAGCCGCCAGCCTGCATCGCCATATTGTCCGCGCCCGACCCGGCGACTAACACTAGCGAGCCATTGCGAATCGGTAGAACACCGTCATTGTTCTTGAGCAAGACAAGCGATTTGGAAACCGCCTCACGGGCCAGTTCCAAATGCTCCCTTTTACCGACCATTGAACTATCGCCGCGCTTCGTCTGGACGTCACTCATGAGCCCCAATTTGTACTTCACGCGCAGAATACGCCGCACGGCGTCGTCGATACGCGCTTTAGGGATACGCCCATTGCGGGCAGCGACCAGCGTGGAGTCAAAGAGACCCTTCCAACTATCAGGTGCCATAAACAGATCGAGCCCGGCATTGATTGCCGCAGGACAATCGGTCGCCGAACAACCCGCGACCTGACCATGGCCATTCCAGTCGCCGACAACCAGCCCGGCAAAACCCATGTGCTCTTTCAAAACATCAGTCAGAAGCGAGGCATTTCCGTGATGTTTCACCCCGTTCCAGCTTGAGAAACTGACCATCACGGTCAACGCACCTGCATTGATCGATGCCGGATAGCCCTGCGCATGTATCGCAGCCAACTCCGTTTCGCTGATCTGCGCATCGCCTTGATCGCGACCATCCATCGTGCCGCCATCGGCAAGGAAATGCTTGGCCGTTGCTGCAACGCGCAGTGCATCAAGTGGCTTTCCTGCGACCAGTCTGCCTTGCAGCCCGATCGTCATTGCGCGCGCATAGTTTGTGATCAAAGCGGGGTCAGATGAATAGCCTTCATAAGTTCGTCCCCAACGCAAATCCTGCGGAACGGCTAGTGTCGGTGCAAATGTCCATTCAATCCCGCTACCGGAAATCTCGGCCGCTGTTGCAGCCCCAATCCGCTCGATAAGACCAACATCGCGGGCCGCGCCGAGTCCGATATTGTGCGGAAATATCGTCGCTTCGGGCAGATTCGAGTGTCCGTGCACTGCATCGACACCAAAAAGGATCGGTACGCCAGCTCCTGATTTGCGCGATGCGTCACGGAACTCGCTGACCAGTTTAGCCCACTTCGCTGCACTCGCGCGTTCATCGCCATACGGTCCAGAATTGCCACCGGCGAGTATCGAGCCGAGTGGATATCGTTTAAGGTCTGCTGGCTTGATCGTGCTAATATCTGCCTGGATCAGTTGCCCCACTTTCTGCTCCAACGGCATGTTCGAAATGAGCGTGGATATAGCATCTTCTGTCTTGGCGTCGGAAATTGCAGATGGACTGGCAGCGGTTGGCCAAACATTCGGGTGTGCGCTGGCTATTGAGGAAACAGAAGAATCTGAAGGTGCTACGGTAGATACACACCCTCCCAGAACGAAGGCAAGCATCGCCGTCGATTTTCCGAGCCGCATCAACATCTACTCCCGTACAGAATTGTGAACGTTATCATTATTTGATGGCAGCAACGTCAACTAAAATCAAGTGACATCGTCGTGGGCCGCCGTAACGGCCGATTACATTTCAGACGTTCAGTGAGCCTCGTCGCGAGCTCAAAAACTGTGGGTGAGTTATTGGAGCGCGAACATTAAATTGGTGCTGGAGGCGACGGTCGAAGTGTCGTTTCAGCACAGACCCTAGATCAGGTTCCAGGAACACCGAGCATCCGGGCCTCTTTCGCCAGCCTGCTTTGCGATTCAGGATTCTCAGCGATTGATTTCTGGAATGCTGCCTTTGCCTTTGCCGTTTCTCCCAACGTCATGCGGCTGCGCATCAACATGATCCAGCCGTTCACGTTATCGGGATTCTTCGCAAGCTTGGCTTCCAGTCCTTCAACCATGGAGGCGACCATTTGCTGTTGTTGACCGGGCGGAAGCTTGGCGGCTTGCACCATGTCCGCTTTGCTGGGTCCCGGTATCGGCGCGGTCGCAATACTGCTCGGATTAGCGCGAAGGCTGATGCTTCTGCTTCCGTTCGCGCTGGCAAGACTTGCTACCACATCGATTTTGTTGATTTTCCCGACTTGCTCGACCGTGCGAATTAGGTCAGCTTCCCACGGCGCATCCTTGGGTGTGTCCTTCAATAACGCCAGCCAGTCGGCTATTGCGCCTTTGTGATCACCTCCCAAATCTTTGTTCACGGCCAGAAAATAGCGTGATCGCGGGTCTTTTGGGTCGAGTGCGATCGCCTTATCGAAAGCGGCTTTGGCTGCTTCCGGCATCGGATTGCGCTCGTCGGCCATCACCAGAGATTCGCCAAGCGATGACCAGTAAACGGCACGACCGGGTTCGATCTGCGTCGCTTTGCCGTAAGCGTTGGCTGAGTCCGAATAGCGGCCGTTTTCGAAGTACGACCAGCCGAGCAACTGCCATGCCTCCACATCATTTGGATCTTTTCGCGTTCTATCTTCCAGCGATGCGATAACGGCATCCGGCCCGGATGCACCGGGGTTATTGGCCGAAAGGCCTGCGGCAGCCCTTTGCTCACCGTCACCGCCGAAATTGCGCGAGGCACCGACGGCAATCGCTATCATGAGAATTATGAGAGCACCGAAAAGCACGAACCGTGGAATTTTCGATGTTTCGACCGTTTCAGCCATCCTCACCCCATATATCTTGAAAATTGAGGTCTAGCAGTATCTGTCGGAGTTGGTAAGCTGTCTCGAAACCGACAGGTTGGATGTCCGGCAGGCAAGTCGCGCCGCCTTGTCCTTGGCGATATTGTCGGTTTGGTCATGATGTTGCCGATCATGATGAGGGGAATGGGAGGCGTGACAGACAAATACCGCGTTGCAATCATCGGGTCAGGCCCCGCCGGGCTGAGCGCAGCTTCGCGTGCGGCGGTGTTGGGCCTGACGCATGTCCTTCTGGAAAAATCCGACCATTTGTCCGATACGATATACAAATATCAAAAAGGCAAGCACGTCATGGCCACGCCCAGCCAGCTTGTGCTGCGGTCCGATGTCGATTTTATCGCCGGCAAGCGTGAGGCCATATTGGATATTTGGAACAGCCAGACCAGTGGACACAATGTCAATGTCCGCCACGGTTCAGAGGTAAAGGCAATTGAGGGCGAGCAAGGCCGTTTCAGGTTGCAACTGACGGACGGCGCGTTGATTGACGCTGAAACCGTCATTCTTGCCATTGGAACGCAGGGTAACCCGAATTTGATGCGATGCGATGGCGGCGACCTCGACCATATCCAGTATACGCTCGACGACCCCGGTGCATATATTGACGAACATATCGCCGTAATCGGGGCGGGCGATGCCGGCATCGAGAATGCGCTTGGCCTTGCGGCAGACCCCGAGCAGCGCAATACCGTTACAATTGTAAACCGGAACGCAGAATTTACCACCGCCAAGGATGCCAATATCAAGGCCTTGCTCGCCGCGCGCGATTCGGGTCGAGTCATCGTGCGAACGGGCACGACGCCGACGTTGGTCGAGACCGGTTTTATTACCTATGACACACCCGACGGCGAAGCGAAGGTCAAATGCGACCGCATCATTGCGCGCATGGGGTCCGCACCACCGCGTAAATTTGTCGAAAGCTGCGGCGTCGAATTCACCAGCGAAGATCGCGTGGCATTCCCGAAACTGTCGCCGACATTCGAATCGACCAAACCGGGCATCTACGTCATTGGCGCGCTTGCCGGTTATCCGCTGATCAAGCATTGCATGAACCAAGGCCATGATGTCGTTGAGTTCATCAATGGCAACAAGGCATTGAAGCCAGCCGACGAGCCGATCCTCGAAGCAAAGTTCAAGGATTTGCCCGGGCGCAAAAGCGTTGAGGAATGGCTTGAGTATCTACGGTCCAACGTGACCATATTGAACGGGCTCACGCCCTTGCAAATGCGCGAGTTTATGCTCGATTCCCAAGCGCGTTTTTTTCGGGATGGCGAAACGGTTTTTGAGCGTGGTGATCCTGGGTCATCGCTGTTTTCGATCGCGAGCGGCTCGGTCGAGGTTTTGATTGATTCCAATGATGCGTCAAAAATTGCAACCATCGATAGCGGTTCGATATTCGGCGAAGTCGGTTTGATTTCGGGGCGACGGCGCGGGGCGACTGTCCGTGCTGGTGAAGATTCGATCTGTGTTGAAATCTCACGCACCGCCGCGCTTAAATTGCAGAGTTCGGTTCCCGCTGCCAAGCGGGCAATCGAGCGCATCGCAACCGAACGCCAGTTGCTCCAGCTTTTCGGGTCAGGCCTGGTATCGGCCGATCTGACAGAAGTGCTGGACAGCAGCGAAATCCAGACGATCAGCGCAGGGAAACCGGTGATCACCGAGGGCGATGAGGGCGAAGATATTTTCATCATTCGCCAAGGATCGATGATCGTCGAAAAGAAGGTCGCCGGAAAGCAGGTGTTCCTGTCCTATCTGCCGGCGGGCTCCTATGTGGGCGAAATGGCGTTGATCGGAAGTACGCGCCGCACAGCCACAGTAAAGGCAGCCGTCAAATCCGAGGTCATCAAACTCGATGGTGCTGCATTCAAAGGGTTGCTGGAACGAAAGCCAGCATTGCTGGCGCGGATCAAAACCGACATGGCATCGCGCCAGGATCTCAATGCCTTTGTCGAGGCGAAGAAAGACAGCTTTTCCAGCGTCGTCGACATGTATTCCAACGTAGCGAATTTCCTGGTCGAAAACGGCATCGGCGAGGCGACCGATGTGCTGCTGATCGACGAAAATCTATGTGTCGGTTGCGACAATTGCGAAAAGGCGTGCGCGGACAGCCATGAAGGCCTGTCACGCTTGGATCGTGAGGCGGGACGGACGTATGCGCATCTCCATGTGCCGACGTCATGCCGCCACTGCGAACATCCGCATTGCATGGCCGATTGCCCGCCCAATGCGATCCACCGTGGCCCCGACGGCGAGGTCTTCATCGATGATAGCTGCATCGGCTGCGGCAATTGCCAGCGCAACTGCCCTTATGGCGTCATCCGTATGGAAGCCGAGCCGCCGCAAAAGCCGGGTCTGTTGAGCTGGATGTTGCTGGGGCTGGGGCCGGGGCCCGGGGAGCCAAGCAAGAAATGGTCGTATAAGAACGCCGACCCGAATGTCGAAAAACCCAAAAAGGCGATCAAGTGCGACATGTGCTCGGGCATCGAAGGCGGTCCTGCCTGTGTCAGGGCGTGCCCCACCGGTGCTGCCATTCGGGTATCGCCCGAACGCTTCCTGACCGTCGCCAGGCTGGAAGGCGAAGGCGACTGATGCCGCGACCCGCGGTCCAGTCCGGACGGGTGCGCAGCGACGGCACGCATGAGGGATTTTTGCGCCATGCCAATTTCCGCTGGTTCAAAATCGCGACCGTAATTTCGTTGTTGGCGACCGTCAGCTATCTGCTCGTCGACGCCCAGCCCCGCCATAATGGAGGTAGTTGGTATGGCTACACGCTAGGTACAATCGGCGTGCTGTTGATCTTGTGGCTCAGCCTGTTGGGTATCCGCAAACGCAAGATGTCGCGCGGCCATTGGTCGCTAAAGGCATGGACTTCGGCCCATGTCTATCTGGGTCTCAGCCTGATTGTGATCGGAACACTGCACACCGGTTTTCAGCTTGGCTGGAATGTCCATACGCTTGCCTATGTGCTGATGATGCTGGTCATTGTGTCGGGCATTTGGGGGATCAGCGTTTACGCAACATTGCCGCGCATCATGAGCGCCAATCGTGACGAGACGACCGAAGCACAGATGCTGGCGTCGCTGCGTTCGATCGACCGGCAGTTGCATGATGCAGCGCAACCTTTGGATCAACAGCATGCGGATCTCGTCCGTCGCTCACTTGACCAAAACCCGTTTGGCGGTGGAATTATCCGCAGGCTTACTAACCGGTATCCCGCATGCCAAACCCGCAAGTCGCATGACGACATATTGCTGATGACGAGCAGCAAGCCGAGGGTCGATGACGATCCGCTGGAGAAAGTGGATTCGCTGCTGGGCCGCAAACGCGCGATCCTCGCACGGACGCGAAAGCATTTACAGCTAAAGGCGATGCTGGAGATATGGCTTTATGTTCACGTACCGCTGACATTCGCGCTTATCGCCGCACTTGTCGCCCATATTGTCAGCGTGTTCTTCTACTGGTGATGGCGACATGAGCTTTCTTGTTCGCCAGATATCGCGCACTTCGGATGGTCGGGAAATAATCCGCACTTATCCGCATGAAGTGCGTGAAATAATTGTCGGTCGCGATGCATCGTGCGAAATCCACTTGGCCGATCTGGCCGTGGAGCTACGTCACGCCCGGCTGACATTGCAGGATAATGGTCGCGTAGAGGTCGCCGCACTTGCAGGGCTTGGCTTCGAGATTGACGGCAGCAAAACCTTACAGGCCATTATCGATCCGGCGGGTGGCGCTGAACTGCGCTTCGGCAGTCATTTGCTGGTTGTTTCGCAAGACAATGCAGTGGTCGTCACCGCAGAACGCATCGAAGTTCTGTCTGACTCGACGCAGGAAAAGGATGAAATCGGTCTTTTTACTCTGAAGGGTGTATTGCCCGGCAGGCGGCCGACGGCATGGGCCTTGTCGCTGATCGTTTTGCTGGCGTTGCTGGTGTGGCCAATCCAGACATTTTATAGTCACCAGAACGCCGAAAAACGGCCGGCAGGGTTCCACGCGGATAGCCTGTGGACCAGCGGTTCTTTATCATCCGCGCATGCCGGGCTGGATATGGATTGCCAGTCTTGTCACACCGACGCCTTCGTTGCCGTCCGCGATACCTCATGCGTCTCTTGCCACGACGATGTTCACGACCACGCCGACCCCAAGCGCTTGTCGCTCGCGAAAGCGCCTCTCGAATGGGATGGTGAAATGTCGCGCCGGATTGCCGATACATTCAACCGTCCCGAAGGACGTTGCGTCGAATGCCATACCGAGCATGAAGGTGCGGGGCCAATGGAAGACACCAAGCAGCAGTTTTGCAGCAGCTGTCACACCGACCTGAACAAGCGGCTGACGGATACCGAAATTGCCAATGCCAGTGACTTCGGTGCGGCGCACCCGCAATTCAAACCGACACTGATTACTGCGCTCGGCAGCCCGCCGACGAAGGAACGGATATCGCTCGACCAAAAACCGGTCGAGGATGGCGGCTTGAAATTCCCGCATAATATCCACCTTTCCGAAACCAACGGCGTCGCCCGCATGGCTGGCCGAATGGGCAGGCTATCTGGCTTCGGACAGGCGCTCGATTGCAAGGATTGCCATATCAAGACGTCCGATGGCGTTCGATTCCAGCCGGTCGATATGGAGCGCAATTGCTCGATGTGCCACAGTTTGGGTCTTGAGCGGATCGGTGATACTGTCCGGACATTGCGCCACGGCGATCCCAAAATAGTTGTCGCTGACCTGCGCGCTTTTTATCGCTCGGGCGGACCTTACCGTGGGCGCACACAGCAGGTGATTGAAGGGCGTAGACGCCCAGGCAGCTACGCACGCAGCCAGCCTTATTATGTCTATTTCGGCAGTGTGAACTACGGCCGGGCCGACAGCGCCATTCGCTCCGTCTTTTCAAAAGGCGGGGCATGTTACGACTGTCATACCGTGTTTACGCCACCGGCAGGCTCGGACAACTGGGAGGTGCAAAAGGTCCATCAGACATCGCGCTATTTTATGAAAGGCTGGTTCGATCACGCGGCGCACAAGACCGAGACCTGCTCGTCATGTCACACAGCCAAACAGTCGGGCAATGCCAGCGATCTTCTGCTGCCGGGAATCAAGACATGTCGAAACTGCCATGGCGGCGAGGCGTCGAATGCAGATGTTCCATCGGGTTGCGCAATGTGCCATAGTTTCCATACCGATGATGGCGCGCCATGGGTGCCCAAATTTGATGCCGCGCGAAAACTGGATCGTACGAAAACTGGAATAACGACACGAAAAGAGCGCAAATAGGGGGAGAGGGATTTGCTTTGCTGATCGCACAGGTGACCGATATCCATCTGGGGTTTGATCCCGACAACCCGGTCGAGTTCAACCGCAAACGCCTCGACCAGGTGTTGCGACATTTGAACGACGGCCCAAATCGACCGGACCTTTTGATTGCTACCGGCGATTTGACCGAGCATGGTGATGCGGCAAGCTACAGGCGATTGGCCAACGCTTTTAGCATCTGTACTTTTCCCGTCCATATGTGCCTTGGGAATCATGATGTAAGGCGTAACTTCTCTGCGCAATTTCCCGATGTTCCTGTCGCCGAAGGCTTTGTTCAATATGTGCTGGAGGTCTGCGGCGTCCGGATATTGATGCTGGATACATTGGAAGAGGGACGCCACGGGGGCGCCTTTTGCGAAACGCGTGCCGAATGGCTGCGGGTGACGCTTGCACAGGATCGGTCAACGCCGACCGTCATCGTGATGCATCATCCGCCGGTTGAGGTCGGCATTGCTTGGATGAACACCCATCCCGAAGAGCAATGGGTCAGAAACTTCGCCCAAGCCATTGGGGATGCCCCGAATATAAAAGGAATAATATGCGGCCACGTACACCGTTCGATTTCAGTGCCTTGGCAAGGAACGTCAGTTGCGATCTGCTCATCGACCGCGCCGCAAGTGACCTTGGACCTTAGCCCGATCGACCCGGAAAAGCCGGACAACCGGCCAATGATTATCGCCGATCAACCCGCTTATGCGCTGCATTTCTGGAACGGGCGCGAACTTGTCTCCCATTTCGACAGTGCGGGCGACCATGTCATGCTGGCAAAATATGATGGGTATTTGCAACCGCTGATCAAGCAATTAATCGAAGAACGACCCTAAATTCGTCCCTTACCGCGTCGGCAATTTCATCGGCGGCTGCCAATCTGAAACCGATCCGTCGTCGGTGACCATATAGGGTTCACCGCGGCTGTTGAGAAAGAACTTTTCCATCTCGGCCCGGGTAAACGGCCTAGAACCCAAACGGCCGAATACTGCTATTTGCTTGCCGCTTTCATCCACCGCCCGGTCACGGTCTATTCCTTTGGAAATTGCATAAGCAGGCGAGGGCGTTTTTGCCCAGGCAATCAACTCGGGCTTGGGCGCAGGTGAAAAGCCGTAATAATTGGGCTGGCTCGACGGTGAGGTTAGCTGGATGACTTTCATCCCGTTTCTTCCATCGGCCACATAAGCAAAGGCCGATGCATTGGTCGAACCGACGACGACATCCTCGGCATCGGACAATTGTCCGCCAAAGTTTTCTTTCAGATAGATTGCCGGCGATGCTGGTTTAGTGACGTTGACGATGACCAGTCCGTCCTGTTTGGCGGCGACATATAAATAGGTTCGCGCGACGTAGAGCTTGCGTGCATTGGCAAGCATGATGCTACCTTCGGGTACCGCTACCGGTTGCGCCAATTGGGTAACGTCGAACAGCTTCACGCCCTCGGCGTCGCTGACCCAGAGGTAACGGAACTGGATTGCCGATGCGCGCGCATCATTCATTTCGATGACATCGACAGTTGTCGGCTGCATCGGATTATCGAGATCGACCACCACCAAGCCGATATCTGCAGTTACATAAGCATAATGCCCGGCGAGCGTGATATGCCGCGCACCCTTCAGGATGCCCTGTTCGTTCCACGTTATGGCGCGTTTCAGGAAATTATTGCGGAATTCGCCATCTGCCATCGTGTTGATGTCGACGAGGATCAGCCCTTCGACGCTGTCGGTAATTACGGCGTAATTGTAGATCGGGTGAAATGCCTGTTCCTGATTGGCCTCGCGCATTTCAGGCGTGTTGCGCAAAGGGTTGATTGGCTGGTTGGTGGCCAGCGCCATACAGGTCGCATTCTTCGATTTGACTCGCGTATTATGCCCAAGCTTTGAAAACGGCCCCGACAATATCCGTTCGGAAAAGCCCTTATTGGCAATCGAAGCGACGTCATAGACTTGAAAGCCGCGGGTACCTTGGGCGACATACATATATTCGCCGCGCAGTTGCAGACAACTAACTTTGTCTCCGGTGCCCTGGACGATATTGGCGAATTCCTCGGTTGCATCGGTTTCGCCCGACAGCTTTTTGTCGAGCGCCCTGCCGCGCACCCAGTTTTTGAGTTCGCGGCCATTTTGCTCGACATGCAGCCGGTAATAATCCGGGTAGGCATAGCGTTGCAGGTACGAGCCGATCACCGCTTGCGGCTCATCCCATTCGGTGACGCGAACCGCCTCGAAGCCGTTCTCGAGACCGACCCATGCGTTTAGGCCGACGAAATTCACATAATTTGTGCCGAGCAGCATTAGCTGTGCCATGATCGCGTTGTTGTCACCCGACGCCGACAAATGGCAATCGGTGCATTGCTTCGTTTCGGTCTTTCGCACGGTATGCGGGAAATGCGGCGCAAAGGCCTGGCTGGAAAAACCAATCGCGCTGATCGGCGGTTGCTGGATGTATATCCGCTCGCGGTTGACGTTGGTGGACGATAGCACCAGCGCTGACGTTGACCGCACCGGCGCGATTATGTTGCCTTTGGTTGTCTGGTGCCGCCCGAGCTGGAACATGTCCTCTCGCGCGACCTGCGGGTTATAGGTCGCGAAATTGCGCGTCTCTTCCTCCTCATATTTGTGTGTCTTGGTTTTCCAGTTGGCCTCAATCGGCAAATGGCAACCGCCGCAACTTGTCGTCCATGACAAATGGCATGTGAAGCAGGTCATGCTGTCGTCATTGTGCGCGCGTTCGCTTATGGACACATCAAGCCCGTATTTATAGTCGCCGGTTTCCTTGCCAGCCCGGCCCATCAATTTGGCGCGCGCAGCCTTGGCGTTGAAATGTCCGTTGCCGGGGTTCACGCTGTCCTTAACCAAGCTGACCTGCCATTCCAGATTGGGATCGACAATCGAGCGCTGGATCAGCTTGCGGCTGCCATCGGGTTCGAACAGCCACTCGAAGCGCCTGCGGCCATCGGCGTTGCGCAGCAAGGTCAGGTTATTGCCCTGCGGACGCGCCGCCGGACCCGATGTCAGCAATGTCGGATAGGCATCGGCGGTGCCATGGCAATCCTTGCATCCAATCTCGACAGCATTGGCGACCTCGGCATAGATGAGGCCGTTGCCGTGGCTGTCCTGCGCGAAATGGCAGTCTGCGCACTGCAAGCCTTTTTCGGCGTGTATGTCCATCATATGCACGGTCTTTCCGGGGTTTACGCCGGGTTCGACAAATTTGCCTTCGCCCTTTCTGCGCCATTTTTCGGGATCGTCATCGGCGACTTTCTTACCGTCTGCGTCGAGCAAATTGCCCTCGCGGTCGCGTTTGAAGATGCCCCGGAAATTCCAGCCATGGCCGTGATAATCGGCAAACTGCGTGTCTTTCAGTTCGGGGTTGAGATCGTACACGTTGCGCAAGAAGTCGAGATCGGACCATTTGCCTTTGGGCGCAGCGGCTTCCGGATTGCGGTCCAGAACTTTGAATTTTTCTGCTGCGGTCGGATATTTCTGTTTCTCCGGCCACATCGACGGCGCGTCGGATTCATAATCCCACATCGTATAGCCGAGATAGCTGTTCAGGAAGATATTGGGCTGGTGCATATGGCAATTCATGCACTGCGATGTCGGAATGGCCCGGGTGAAAACATGACGAAGCGGGTGGCCTTTTTCCTTGACCGGGCCTTCATCGTGGCCGGGCTTTTTCACCGCGCCATGGCCCTTGTCATCATATTCGACCGGCTCCAGCTTGTTGGCAATGGTGGGGTCAATCGTCTGCGTCTGCCCGTCACGGCCATATTGCGAATAGCCCAGGCTGTGCCTCGGCTCGCGGTCGTTGGCGTAGATAACGTGGCAGGCGGCACATCCCGAATGGCGGTAATCACCAGGCTGGTCGTTGGTACCCATGAACCACATGAACGGGTCGTTGAGCCGGGTTTTGTGGATGTTGAGAATGGGAATGGCAACGCGCAAGCCAGTGGCCGGACCGCGATTGGATTGCTTGAGATCGGGACGTCCCGGTTCCTCCAGCCGCTGGATGCTGCCCGTCGGGTTGGGCAGGCCGACCTCAGCAAATTGCGTATTCACATTGCGCCCGCCGCGTTCAAACACGCGAAAAACATCGCCGGGCGGAACTACGGTCCACATCGGCAAGGGATAGAGCACCGATAGAGCGCCGCGCTTCTTTTGCTCTTCGGTTATCGTGCCCGGTGGATCGCCCGGCGAGACGATTTTTGCGGGTTCGCCGTGCCTTGTGTAGGCTTCGCCCAAATTGTAGTTTTTATAGGGCAAGATGCCGTTATTATAGGCGGCACCACCCCAAAGCATGGCACCCGAGGCCATGATCGAGCGTTCGCCCGCTTCGATTACTTCCATATGGCAGGCACCACAGGATTCGCGGACGACACGGTAATCGGTCGGGTTGGTGAAGCGGATGAACTCGGGGCTTTCCTTGTTGAGCAAGGCGTAGCTGCGTTTGGGGTTGGCAGACGACGGATAATGCCAGCTTTTCGGATACTTAGGCAGGACATGCGCTTTGTCACGCGCTGCTACATAGGTTAGGTCATTATGTTTCAGGTTGGAATCGCCGATGACCTTCGGATCGCCGCCGTGACAATCGACGCAGCCCAGTTGCACCGCTGGCGAGTTGTGCATCGTCGGTGCATCGGTCTGGACGTGGCACGAATAACAGCCCGATGACTTGGCTAGAACATCCGCTGCTTCCTGCGTGCGCGGGGCGGGCGGGAATACTGGATAGATGCGTTCGACCGGCTTCTCCTTTTCGGCGGCATAAGCCAATGACGCAACAAAAACAGCGCAGAGGATCAACAGGACGATTGTCCAAATCCGACGGTCATTGGGGGCAAGGCCAGCGCGCATCAGTAGGTCAGTATCACGTTGGCGAGCAGCGAATAATATGCCTTGTCGCGCGGCCGGTTGGTGAATAGATCCTTGAAGCCCTTGCCCGGCAGCAGTGTGGCTGCCGACAGTCGAAGCACGATGTTCTGCGTGGCCTTCGGTCGCCAGATGGCAGCCGCCGAGAGGTCGAAGCCAATCTCCTTTGGAATGCTCCCCTCGGCTCGTAAAACCTGCAAGCTGGATGTGTTTTCGAACCAAAGGTGGTTGGCATTTGCCGATAACCGCACCTCAGGTGTCAGGTCAAAATCGGCGCCCGCACCAAGCAGAATCGTGCCGGGATTGTTGAAATTGGATTGGCCCTGTTCCTTCGACGAACGCAGCGAATTCAATATGCCGTTGCGGCCATTGACGCTGACTGCTCGCCCGCCGCCTGCGAAGGGTATCGTCTGGCGAATCCAGTAACTGGTATCTGCTCCTGCAAAAATCGGGTTTTCGAAGATCGCGTCGAAGCCGGTTTCCTTGCTATCGAACGGATCATGGTCGCCGCTGGCCAACAGGCCCGACAGGCGGAAGCGCATCCAGTCGAGATCGTAACTGGCCTCAGCTGCCGCAAAACCCGCGCGAATTTTTGCCTTTTGGCCGGTAAAAAAATTCTGGCTGTCAGTGCCGAGCGCCGCATATACCGACGCGGTCAGATTGACCCGGCCAATCCGGCCATCGGCATTGTAGCCGAGGTAGACAACGTCGTAATTCCGCCCGCGCAAATTTCCGACCAATGCGGGACGCACTGGAAAACCGTTGTCGTCGATTTCGACCCGGTTTTTCTCGCGGTTCCTATTGTAGACGACGGTAATCTGGCTGGTCAGCCCAACGACGGGCATATCCTGCCGGTACAGATTAGCGGCAAATACCCAGTCGTTGCGTGGCCGCTGGACAACGCTGTTCAGGCCGGAATTGGTGTCCTTTTCCAGCCGCCAGAACCCGGCCAAATTATACTGCCAGCGGTTGTTGTCGCGGCTGCCGAAATAGCGGACGCCGAGCTGCTGGTCGTTGAACAGAAAGCCGCGAAAGTCGCTCTGGAACGGCTGGATGCCAACGCGGATCGATTCAAAGTCAAAACGATCCGACGTGTTGCGGATGTGATAATCGACGAACAATTCCTGCACGCCAAGGAAATGATCCAGCCTGCGCGAAGGCTTCGAAGGCTGAACAAAAAGCACGCGCTTTTCAGGTACATTTACATAATTCACGTTTAGCGCCAGTGCGACGCGATACTCGATGTCAGGCGGCTTGAACGCAGTAAGACCTTTGATAAGCGCAGCGCCGACGATGAAGGTTTGCGAAAAAACCTCGCTGCCGTCCTTGCCGAACACATCCAGATTTCCCGGGTCTTCGGTTGTCTGGACGCCAACAGGAATGGGAAAGGTGCGCGCTTCGACAACGCTGTCGCTGACGGCGCTTGCCACGAAAAACCAGTCGTCGCCTTTGATCGGCAGCCACGGCACTTTGGCCCTGTTGATTGGCCGGTCGCCCTTATAGGTGTTCTGGTTATACGGGTCGAACCAGCGTTCCTTGACAAGCCCCAGCGACTGAATCAATCGCCAGCGGTCGGGAACTGGAAACTGATCGGCCGGAAACGCCTCGGGTGGCGGCGGGCGCACTGCGCCGACATTGTCCTGGGTGACCTTGTCGGGCAGCGGGGGCTGATATCCGGGGCGCTTGCGACCATCGATGATGCTGTTATCCGGTTCGGCCAGTGGTTCGACTTCAGGCTCGCTAGGCTCGGTGGACTCAGCTTCGGCTGACACCTGTTCGGCCGCCGCACTGAATTCCAGAAATCCGCCGAGCAATGCAAAGGGATTGAACACTCCGACTTCGGCAGCAATCGGCATCGGAGGCATATCGGCGACCATTACAAACCCTGACACACATTTTGCTGGGCGGTATCGAGGAACGGCGCGAACGGACAGCCGATATAGCGCAGCCTTACCTTGTTTGCGCCAACGGTAACTTCGATCTGGTCGGTCCGGATCGCGGGCGGGGCATTGCCGATGCCAGGAACCCGCAAGCCCGCATTGTTGGCCCCCAGAAATGCAGCCATATCGTCCTGGTCTATGCCATCGCCCGAAATGCCGATCGCGCCGATCAATGTCGATCCGCGATAGACCGGCACCGATCCGGGGAAAATCTGGATACCGTTCTGCAATCTGTTCTGCCCGGTCGCGACTTCGGGTGTTGTCGTGCAGCGTGCAGGGGTATCGGGATTGCTACCGAGCAGAAAGCCGACATGTGTTGTGATATTGTCGACAATCAATGCCGATTGAAGCCCGGTGGAAAACGGATTGAAACCTGCAATGTCGCGCGAAAATGGTCCGGGCGGTCGCCCTACTTCGCCATCGGGAAAATAGGGGCGCGAAATGTTACTGATCGCGCGCGTGGTCCACGCATGTTGTCCTGTAAAAATGTTGCTGCTGCCGAAAAATGTACGGGCGTTGCCAAGAAAGACGCCGACGCCCGGGCTGGTGTTCGCGGCCAGATCGGATGCTGCGCGCGCGTTGGAGAAAAACGCAGCAGTCCGCGCCTTTTGCAAGGAAACATCGGTGCCGAACACGGGCGCATCGGGGCCGCGGACAATGCCCAGGATGGCGCCATGCGTATCGACAAGACTGATCGTCATTTGCGCGCGGCTGTCACTAGGGCGGCGTATCTGCCCGCGAGAGCGGCTCATCGTTGCAAACGCCTCTTCCAGTAAAGCGCGGGCCTCGGTGAGGCTGATCGGCGTTGCAACCGAAGCAGCGTCGGTTCCAGCGCGGATGGGAAAGCGGTTGGTTCCCGATCCGTCAGATAATATATAGGCATCGCGGTTGGAGAATTCAGTCGCAGTGGAGGGACGAACGCCCGATGCTTCGCTGCCGTATACGGCCCCTGCTGCGATGCTGCCACCCGAATAGCCGGGAACAGGTGTCAGATTGCCGACGCTGCCATTCAGGCTGGCAAAGCTTTGCGGGGTGCCACCGCGCAATCCAGCGGTCGTTGCGTCGGCATAACGCAGCAATGTGCCGTCGACACTGATCCTCTCGGCCTTGATATCTTCGCCGGGCGCAAAGCCCTGAGTTGCTGCCAGAGCGATAAATTCTTCATTGTCGCTGTCAATGTCGAGTATGTTTGCGTCGAACCCGTAGACGCCGTCGCCCATCACGCCGATGCCGCCGACCACCGCACCGTTTTTGTAAAGCGGAAATCCGCCCGAATCCGCCGACAGCCCCAATGGCGACCGTTTTGGACCGATCAGCGCCGCTGCGCCAAAGCTGCCAAAACGCTGCATCAGGTCGGAACAGGGCAACTGGCTGAACTGCACACCGTAGAGCGGTCCGCTTTCGAGCCCCACGGTTGTAGGCGCTGGCGGGAAATGTTGCTGGACAATCTGGCTTGCGGTGCGCGTCGAAAAGGCGTTGCCGCTGCTCGAGAGATACGCGCCGGTAATGGCTTTTGCTATGGCACCTGCGACCGCTGCTGGTGCGGGCAGATTAACGCCCTGCAACTCTGTGTTCGACGCGGGTCCGCCCGGTGCATCGGGAATCCTGAGTCCCAGATTCGCGCCGTTCATCACGAACACGCCCAACACATTGCCAACGCGGTCCACCACGGCGATTGCAGAAGGCAGATTGCGCGCCTGCGCCTCTGCAACTGCCAGCGATATAACGCGCTCGACGTCGGTAACACTCAATGATTCCGGTGCGGGATCGGTGTATAATCTTGTTGTGCTAGGCGGCGGTGGAGGGGAGGGTGGTGGTGAACTACCACCACTACTTCCGCTTCCACTCCCGCCACAGGAAGATACAATAATTGCACAACTTGTAATGATCGCGGTCAAATCCTTGCGCATGACTATTTCAACGCCCGGACTGCACTGGCCGCCGCTCCCAGCGAGCTTCGAAAATCGGACGGGCGATAGGCATTTGGGTCGCGCACCGCATCATAAGCGCGGTTTACATTGGCGCGGATTCCCGCCGCCGCACCTTGTGTGACGTTGCCCGACCGGACGAGCGCACTCAGCAATGTATCGACCGCCATGACGGCTTGAACCGAACCCTCATAATCGGTCAGGCGGGCAGCAATCGCATCGGTTGCGATTGTATCGATTATCGCAAATGCCTGCGCGCTGCCAAAACTGCCCGAGGCAAAATTATCCGCCAGATTGTCTGCTGCCATCGACAGGCGCCGTGCCGCCGCAACCGCGCTGCTTCGGTCGATCGCCAATGCCGCATGAAAATCCCTGCTCGCCCTCTCGAACCGCTCGGCCGTTGTTGGTGCCGTCACTCGTGCCGCTGCCGCCAGCATGATCATATTTTCATCATTATAGGGTGGCATTCCCTCCGGAATGGGCCTGCCGGGATTGTTCACTCCGGTCCTGACCGCTTCGGCTTGGTCGTAAATCCGGCGGTGGCAGCTATGGCAGTCGAAGAAATAGAATTCGGGAAACACCCCCTCCGTTCCTCGACCGGCGCTGGCATACAGGTCGAGCGAGCGTTTGAGCGCGAGTGCCTGTCCTACCGCCCATATTTGAACATTATCGCTGCGCCGCTTACGCGCCGCATAATCGGCGTCTTCATTATGATGCTGCTGCAACGAGGAAAACAGGTCGAGTTCGAACGAAATGCGGGGATGTCCCGCCGCCATTATCCGGTGGTTGACGAACTGGCCCTGTGCCGAACTGCCGAAATGGCAATCGAGACATACATTGGCGCGGACCTTCGGGTTCTCCAGCGGGATCATTCCACGCGCGACGTTGTTCGCGTGGCTGGCGCCAACGGCATAATGGCTAGCGATCCAGTTTGAAGCGCCGCCGTGGCAGGACTCGCACCCCACCCCGTCGGCCACTTGGAATCTGTTGCCGCGCGAAGCCGCCGGGTCGGCGTGGCAGCCAAGACACATCGGTGCCGACGATGCGTTGCCCAGCCCCAAATTGCGGGCAATCTGCCCACTGCGCTTGCCCAGCAGGGCAGAATAGGCCTGACTATGCTTTCCGGCGGGCGAGGATGGTTCCTGCCACCGCAAAACCTCGTCCTGCCGGACCACTACGCCATCTGCCTCCAGCCGGCCATGACAGGTCGAACCGGCACAGGAGGCAACGCCCAGATGGGTATTGCTGGAAGCGCCCGCTGCCCGCACCGGAGCGAGTATGGAAAGCAGGACTGTAACGAGGAAAGACAGGGCGCAAAGGGCAAGCAGTGCACCCGGTATCGTATTTAAGAAACTACGGCTGTTCCCAGACTCAGCCATCGACCGTGATGTCCCCTCAAACCGGCAAGGACGTGACCCCATTCCAGTGCATGCGACTATCCTGCGCTTTGCCAGATTTTTCAAGCAGTTTGGCAGTAAAATGCGATTGCAGCCAATCTGTTGCGATTACACCACACCGAACGCCAACATTGCGTCGGCTACCTTTTTGAATCCTGCAATATTTGCGCCTTTTACATAGTCGCAATAACCGTCGCTGGTTTGACCATATTCGACGCAGCGACCGTGTATGCCCTCCATGATATCGATCAACAGTTGCTGGAGTTGCTCAACCTTCCACGAGATACGACCGGAATTCTGGCTCATTTCGAGTCCCGAAACCGCGACGCCGCCGGCATTGGCTGCCTTGCCCGGCGCGAACAATATTCTGGCACCCTTGAAAACATGGACGCCTTCCAGATTGGTCGGCATATTTGCGCCTTCGCTGACCGCGATGCAGCCGTTTGCAATCAGTTCGCGGGCATCGTCGCCAAGCAATTCATTCTGCGTGGCACAGGGCAGGGCAACATCGCAGGGTACGCCCCAGGGCCGCTTGCCTTCATGATAGGTCGCACCAGTAAACTGATCGGCATATTCGCTGATCCGGCCACGGCGCACATTCTTTAGCTGCTTGATCCAGTCGATCTTTTCCTGTGCGATCCCGTCGGGGTCGTAGATAAAACCGGCGCTATCCGACAATGTCACCACCTTGCCGCCAAGCATCGCGACTTTTTCGGCGGCATGGGTTGCAACATTGCCGGAACCCGAGATGACCGCAACCTTTCCGACCAGATCATCGTCTTTGGTCGTCAGCATATTGGTCAGAAAATAGACTGCACCATAGCCCGTTGCCTCGGTGCGGATCAGCGATCCACCATATTCGAGACCCTTGCCGGTGAGCACGCCGGTAAACTGGTTGGTAATCCGCTTATATTGCCCGAACATATAGCCGATCTCGCGCGCTCCCACGCCGATATCGCCCGCAGGCACATCGACGTCCGCACCGACATGGCGGTAAAGCTCGGTCATGAACGACTGGCAGAAGCGCATGACCTCATGGTCGCTCTTGCCCTTCGGGTTAAAGTTCGATCCGCCTTTGGCACCGCCCATCGGCAGGCCGGTCAAAGCGTTCTTGAAAGTCTGTTCGAAGGCCAAGAATTTCAGAACGCTTTCGGTCACCGAAGGGTGAAAGCGAATACCGCCTTTATAGGGGCCAATCGCATTGTTGTTCTGCACCCGCCAGCCGCGCTGCACGCGCACATGGCCGTTGTCGTCTTCCCAGCATACGCGGAACGAGATCACGCGGTCGGGCTCGGCAATGCGCCGCAATATCTGCTCCTTGTGATAACGTTCTTTATCTTCAATGAAGTCGAAGATATCTTCTGCAACTTCTTGAACAGCCTGAATAAATTCCGTTTGCCCAGGGTTGCGCTTGGTGACGCCCTGCATGAAACTGGGCAGGTCTACATGATCGTTCACTGGCATGATACTGGTCCTCTTTATTTGCGGCGACGGATCACCAGATTGCGGATTTCGGTCATATCTTCCATTGCGAAACGTATGCCTTCGCGGCCCAGACCTGAGTCTTTGACGCCACCATAGGGCATATTGTCGACGCGGTAGCTGGGGACATCGTTGATGACTACGCCGCCGACGGCAAGCCGGTCCCATGCGTCGAGCGATTTGAAAAGGTCGCGGGTGAAGATGCCTGCCTGCAAACCGAACTTGCTGTCATTCACTTCGTCGAGCGCCGCATCGAAATCGGTAAAGCGTGACAGTATTGCCAGCGGTCCAAAGGCTTCTTCGCGACTGGCCTTGGCGGTGCGCGGGACATCTTCGAGCAGAGTGGCCTCGAGCATTGCGCCATCCCGTTTGCCGCCACAGAGCAGATTCGCCCCGTCGGCTATCGCTTCCTGAATCCAGCCATCCAACCGGGCGGCTTCTTTGACATCAATCATCGGACCGATAAATGTTTCCCGGTGGTGCGGATTGCCGGACACCAGCTTACCCGCGCGCGCGACCAGCATGTCACGGAATTGGTCGTAAATGCTGTCGTGGATGATGATCCGCTGCACCCCGATGCAGCTTTGGCCCGATTGATAGAAGGCGCCAAAAATGACGCGCTCGAGCGCATCGTCGAGATCGGCGTCTTCGTCGATAATGACCGCCGCATTGCCGCCGAGTTCGAGAACGACCTTCTTCTTGCCCGCCTTGGCCTTCAACACCCAGCCGACATCGGGCGAACCCGTGAACGACAGTAGCTTAAGCCGGTCGTCCTCGGTGAACATATCGGCGCCGTCGCGACTAGCCGGAAGAATCGAAAACGCCCCTTCGGGCAAATCGGTTTCGGCCAGTATTTCGCCCATGATAATCGCGCCAAGCGGTGTGCGGCTGGCGGGCTTCATGATAAAAGGACAGCCAACGGCTATCGCGGGCGCAATCTTGTGCGCGGCAAGATTCAGGGGAAAATTGAACGGCGAGATGAAGCTGCAGGGTCCAATCGGCACCCGTTTCCACATCCCCTGATAGCCTTTAGCGCGGGCGCTGATGTCGAGCGGCTGGACCTCGCCTATCATCCGCACCGATTCTTCCGCAGCGATGCGGAAAGTGTCAATCAGCCGGGTGACTTCGCCTTCGCTGTCGTTGATCGGTTTACCCGCCTCGACGCATAAAGCATAAGCTAGTTCATCAAACCGTTCCTTGAACCGCGACACACAATGCATCAGCACGTTCTGGCGTTCGTAACTGGCCATCGCCGCCATCGGTTCGGCCGCTTTGACGGCGCCCGATATTCCGGCGTCAATTGTCTCACTGTCGGCCAGCGCCACGCGAAATGCGATTTCGCCCGTGAATTTGTCGGTCACGGCAAGGTCGGTGTTGGGCTGAACCGCCTTGTTGTTCAGATAGAGCGGGTAGATATCTTTCAACTTGGTCATAAAGCCGCGCTTAGCTCTTTGATTTGGGTGTTGAGAATGCTGTCATTCTCGGAATAATCAATTGGGCAGTCTATCAGGTGCACTCCGGGCGTGTCGCGGCAATGCGCCAGCAATTCGGTCAGATGCGCCGCGCTTTCGACGCGGTGGCCGTGCGCGCCGTAGCTTTCGGCATATTTGACGAAATCGGGGTTGCCATAGGTCAGCCCCCAGTCGGCAAAGCCCATATTGGCCTGCTTCCAGCGGATCATGCCATAGCTGTCATCGCGCAAGATCAGCACGGTGAAGTTCAGCCCCAGCCGGACGGCGGTTTCCATTTCCTGACTGTTCATCATGAACCCGCCGTCACCGCAGATCGCCATGACCTTGCGACCGGGATAGACCATTGCAGACATCATCGCAGACGGCAGGCCAGCGCCCATTGTCGCGAGCGCGTTGTCCAGCAATACGGTATTGGGCCGGTGGGCCGTATAGCCTCGCGCGAACCAGATTTTATAGACACCATTGTCGAGGCAGATGATGCCGTCATCGGGCATGCTATCGCGCACTTGTTGCACCGCATGCGGCGGAAAGATCGGAAAACGCGTGTCGCCCGACAGGCTTGCGGTATGTTCGACCTCGGCCTTGCGATAGTCGAGCATGTGACCGCAATTCCAACTGCCGCTCGGCACGATATCTTCCTTCATCTGCCATATCGTATTGGCAATATCGCCGATGACTTCGATGCCGGGAAAATAGACGGGGTCCACCTCGGCCGTTTTGCTTGAGACATGAATGACCTGCGCGCCGCCGGGTTTCATGAAGAAGGGCGGTTTCTCAATGACGTCATGACCTATATTGACGATGCAATCCGATGCCTCGACGGCGCGGTGAACGAAATCGCCCGCCGACAAGGCGGCGCAGCCCAGAAACTTCGGGTGACGTTCGTCGATTACGCCCTTGCCTAGTTGCGTGGTCAAAAACGGGATGCCGGTCTTCTCAATAAATTGCAGCAGTATCCGGCTGGTCATCGTCCGGTTGGCTCCGGCGCCGATAACCAGCACCGGCGATTTTGCATTTTCCAGTGCTTGAACGGCGGCGCGCACCGCCTTGGGGTCGGCGCTGGGGCGGCGCGATACGCTGCGTTTGATCGGCATGGCGTCGGTATGTTCGTCGGCAATATCCTCGGGCAGTTCGATATGGACCGCCCCCGGCTTTTCCTCTTCGGCGAGGCGGAAAGCCTCTCGCACGCGGCTCGGAATATTATCGGACGCAGCCATCTGGTGGGTGTATTTGGTGATTGGCCCCATCATCGCAACGACGTCGAGTATCTGGAACCGGCCCTGCTTCGATTTCTTGATCGGCTTCTGTCCCGTAATCATCATCATCGGCATGCCGCCGAGTGTGGCATAAGCCGCGGCGGTCACGAGATTGGTTGCGCCCGGCCCTAAGGTCGCCAGACACACGCCAGTCTTGCCGGTATGGCGGCCATATGTGGCGGCCATGAAGCCAGCGCCTTGCTCGTGCCGTGTCAGGATAAGTTTGATCTGCTTCGACCGCGACAGGCTATCCAGAAAATCCAGATTTTCTTCACCCGGCACCCCGAAAATATACTCGACACCTTCGTCTTCAAGGCAGGCGATGAAAAGGTCAGACGCTTTTTGGCTCATGGAAAGGCCATCCTATTGAGGGGCAGGAATGGGTGAGGTGGGGCAGGTCTCTTCGTCCGGGTCGCACGTTGCAGGCCACAGATCGTCATTACCGGAACCTGTTACGGGTTCGTCGATCAACGGCGGATAACCAAAGGTTTCAAATTCCTTGACCTCAATCAGCGCCGTCGGGAACTGATTGTTTCCGGGCTGATCCGGATCGAGCGGCTGGTTGATATCGTCGTCGGTTATCGACACGGGATTTTCGCGCTGGCGGCAGGCGGCAAGCGCGGTGATCTGGCATCCGTTCATGGTCGATAGCGTATCGAATCCGGTGGACGTCTGGCTCGGCACGCTGTTGATGCTGAGTAATGGTATTGCCGTCAGGCCAGTTGCAAAGTTGGGCGCTGCGGTAATCCGGCCATTGATGATGATCAGCCCGTTGGCGTTGGGCAAACCGTTCGGGTTAATCAGGCTGACATTGATTGCATTGGCCGTAATTCCCCGTCGGTCGCGGAAGAATGAGCTATTCCCGGTATTTTGGACAAAGACGTTACTACCACCGTTCAGGTTCACGATATTCGCGCTCAATATGCCGGTATCGCTCACAAAACCGTCATTCAGCCCAAGGCGCGTGTCGATTAGTCTTTCATCCGTCTGGCCCGCAATGTCCGCCATCGCCGAAGCCGACGCCGCAATGATATTCGCCGAGCTCAGGTTGAGCGTTCCAGCCAGCGCATTCGCGCCATCGCGGATTGTGATCGACCCCTGGCCCGCGATGATTTGCAGCGATTGGTCGGCGGTCAGCCGGAGCGTGTCAGCATTGCCAGCATTGTTCAGCACGACTGTCCCATTGACCTGAATCGTGCCCGGCGTGCGAATCGACAGCGCGCCATTGGCGGCAAGATTGCCTGCCGCGTTGCCGGCACGGCTGGACAAAGTCAGCGCGCCGACGACGATGCTGGGTTGCGTAAATCCGCCAGCAGGTGGCGCGGTTGGAGCGCCAGTATTTGCCAGATTGCCAGTCCAGCCAATGTCGATATTGTCGCCGAAGATTCGCGCGATTTCGGCGTCAGACAGGCTGTAACCGCCGGTTACGCCACTGCCGCCTATGGTCATTTGGGCGCCGGCGCTGTTTGTAAGCGTAACAGTTTGCGTGGTGCCGATTGTACCAAGACGACCCGTCGCACCAATCGCGATGTTACCCGAACGCACTGTGATATTGGGAGCGCTCGCGACGCCGCTGAACGTCGCCAGACCATTGGCGCCAAGGTCGATGGCGGTGGTGGCTGTCGCCGTTCCGGTAAAGCTGACATCCTGCCCGGCGCGCATGGTAATAAGTGCGCCGCTGGTGTTGCCAACTGTTGCGCTACCGGTGACAGAGACACTCACATTGCGCGGTGCGGCGATAGACGCGGCGTTGAGCGATGCCGCATTGACCATGACATCGCGTCCTGCGGTGGTTGCACCCAATGCCTGCGCACCGCCAGACGAAAGCAAAATGTCATTGCCTGCGGTGGCGTTGCCAAGCGCGATGCCGCCGCCGACCGTTACGCTGACATTGCGCTGCGCCGCAACAGCGGACGCGTTGAGCGATGCCGCATTGACGACCAGATCGCGCCCAGCATTAACCGTACCCAAAGACTGCGCGCCGACCGAGGTCAACAGCACGTCATTGCCTGCTGTGGAGAGAATGCTGCCCGTCGAGATCCCGCCGCCGGAATTGATGTTGGCCGCGCCACCACGGACAGCGAGCAGGCCGTTGACCGTGACACTGCCCGGCGTAACCAGACTGCCAGCGGCCGTGACACTGCCATCACTGGCGATGGTATTGAGGACGCCAGCCGTATCAATCGATCCCAAGACGATGCCATTATTGGCGAACAGGCCGATATTGCCGTTCGACAAAAGCGCCGCATCCGGACCGGTAATTGCACCGGCACCTGCGTAGAGGTTGAGCGTGTTGACGCCGGTTAAATTGACCGTCCCCGTTAGGCTAATTGGCCCGTTCAGCACCGAAACCAAGAGGCTGTTCGCCGCCGCTACGTTGATCGGTCCACTGAACACCACGCCGTCGCGGGCACGAACCGAAATATTGCCCGACGTCAACGACCCGGCCATCGTTACCCGATTGGCAAGGCCGACCGTACCGGTTGCCGGACCCACCAGAACTTGTGTTGGCGTGCTGACCGCGCCCAGGCAGATATTCCCCTGAACACAGTTTGCGGACAGCAACCCGCCGTCATTCCCGCCCGCCACGCCGGGTGCGGGCGCGTTATTGACCAGCGCGGTCAGACGATTGGCGTTGATGCTCGCAGTAGTCGCGTCGATCGCGTCGGCCCTGAGCGCTAGATCATAGCCTGTAGATGTCAGCGCGCTATTGGCAATGACCAGCGAACGAATTTCACCGGGCAATGCATCGACCGGGGTTATCGCCCCTGCATTCAACTGGATGTCGCCACTGGTCGTTACATTCTGCGCAGAACTGATCGCCGAGTTGCGGACGACAATGTCGTCACCGGCATTGAAAATGACATTGTTACCGGTTCTGATCGTCGCGCCATCTGTCACGATGTCACCGCCGGAATTGACCAGCAATGCGTCGCTTGCCGTTACCGCACCCAGGATTGTGGTCGTTGCCCTGCGCCACGT
>CAZQBS010000030.1:0-33267 GCA_964591835.1 uncultured Sphingorhabdus sp.
AGCGGCCCCAACGGCCTTCGCGCCATTACCCTGCCCGAAGTCACCGCCCCGCAATTCGATTATTGGAAAGGCCGCAATGTCGAACAACTCGTCGAAGGCTTTGTGCGTGTCGGCGGCGACGGCAATCTGACCGTCGGCTGCTATCTTTATGATGTTGGCAATGGCAACGAGGTAACGCGGCTCGGCTTTAACGTGGCCCCACGCGAATGGCGGCGCGCGGCGCATAAATGTGCCGATGCGATTTACTCGAAACTAACGGGCGAACTGCCCTTTTTCGACAGCCGCATCGCCTATATCGCCGAAACCGGTCCGAAGGGCAAACGCGTCAAACGGCTCGCGATCATGGACTCGGACGGTGCCAACCACCGCTTCATCACCAATGGCCAGTCGACCGCACTCACCCCGCGTTTCTCACCCAATTACAAATCGATCCTCTACCTGTCCTATGTCGACGGCAATCCGCGCATTTACGTCTATGACATCGACGGCGGGCGGCAGCGGCTGATTACGCAATCGCGCAACCCGACCTTCGCGCCGCGCTGGTCGCCCGACGGCCAGACGATCCTTTATTCGATGGCGATTGCGGGCAATACCGACGTCTATAAGGTCCCGGCCAGCGGCTCGGGCAACCCGGTCAAACTCACCAGCTCACCCGGCATCGATATCGGCGGCAGCTTCTCGCCCGATGGTCGCCAGATAGTGTTCGAAAGCGACCGTTCGGGTAGCCAGCAGATATATGTGATGAACGCCGACGGGTCGAACCAGCGCCGGATCAGCTTCGGCTCGGGGCGCTATGCCACCCCCGAATGGAGCCCGCGCGCCGATTTGATCGCCTATACCCGCATTGCAGGTGACTTCCGTGTCGGCACGATGCGCCCTGACGGCTCGGGCGAGCGGTTATTGACCGACAGCTGGCAGGACGAGGCACCAACATGGGCGCCAAACGGACGCGTCATCCAGTTCTTCCGCACCGCGAAAGGCAGCGGCAAGACCAGCATCTGGCAGGTCGATCTGACCGGCGCCAACGAGCGCAAGCTGGCCACGCCGGTCGACGGTTCGGACCCGTCATGGGGACCCGTTTTGCCATAAACGCGTTATCTCGCTACACAATGTTCAACCCGGGGCCAGACCAAGGAGAAAAGAGATGAAGAGCAACACAGTCAAACTGGCGGCAGTCCTGCTGGCCTCGACCGCACTCATCGCCGGTTGCGGCAAAAAGAAGGTAGAAACCCTGCCCCCTGTGGCCGACGGCACCGATTACGGTACCGGGCAGACCGACCCCAATGCGGGTAGCGGGCAGATTGTCCCCGGCAGCCAGGAAGATTTCCTGCAGTCGGTCGGGCAGGCGGGCGACCGGATATTGTTCGACACCGACCGCTTCAACATCGACTCACAGGATCAGGCCACGCTTCAGGCGCAGGCCCAGTGGCTGGCGCGCTATCCGAATACCCGCGTGACCGTCGAAGGCCATGCCGACGAACGCGGTACACGCGAATATAACCTTGCGCTCGGTGAACGCCGCGCCAATTCGGCGAAAAACTATCTGGCATCGCTTGGCGTAGACGCTGGCCGCATCCAGACCGTCAGCTACGGCAAGGAACGCCCCGCAGCGATGGGTTCGGACGAAAGTTCCTGGGCGCAAAACCGTCGTGCGGTGACGGTGACGGTCCAGTAAGAAAAGTCGTGCCCCGCTAACGCGTTACACCGCAGCTTGCTTGACAAGCGCGCGGGCTTCCGTCCATCTGAGCGCGCTAGGGGGACGCATTTATGGACGAAGGCAACGCAGGGAGCGCATTCCGGTTTCACGGACGCTGGCAAGAATTTGCAAGCATTGCGGTCCCCAACCTGCTGCTGACCATCGTCACTTTGGGCATCTACCGTTTTTGGGCGACCACGCGCGAGCGGCAATATCTGTGGAGCAAGACCGACTTCATCGACGAGCGGCTCGAATGGACCGGCACAGGCTTGGAGCTATTAATCGGCTTCATCATGGCGGTGGTGCTGATCCTTGTTCCGTTTTTTGTGCTCCAGTTTCTGGCCCAAGCGCTCGCATTGCAAGGCTATACCGGCTGGGCGGCGCTACTGACCTTCGCGATGTTCGGTCTCATCATGTATTTGATCGGCATCGCCCGGTTTCGCGCGCTGCGCTACCGGTTGTCGCGCACTTACTGGCACGGCATTCGCGGCGGCAGCCACGATCAGGGCTTCGGCTATGGCTGGTCGTATATCTGGAAGACGATCATTGGCTATCTCGTGCTCGGCTTGCTGGTGCCGTGGTCGATGATGGCACTGTGGAACGAGCGCTGGAACAAGATGAGTTTCGGCCCGCACAAGATCGACGCGACCGGCAAGTATGCCGATACGTTCAAACGCTATCTGCTGTTTTATCTGATGCCCTTCGTGCTTTTTATCGGCGGTCTTGTTGTCGGTGCGATGTTCGGCAGCACAGATTCGGTCGGCGGGGCTGCTGTTGCCGGCGTTTTGTTCGTCCTTATATTCTACGGAGCGTTGGGCGCGGTGGCGCTTGCATATTACGCCAAATTCTTCCGCGTAGCCGTAGAAGGCATGTCGCTTCACAAGCTCGATTTCGCCTTTCCGGCGCGCACCAAGGACTGGTTCATATTGTTCCTCGGCGATGCGGGTCTTTATCTGATCGCGGCTCTGCCAGTTGCCATTATTTTGAGCGTGACCGGCCTGCTTGGCTCATTCGAATTCCCCCAACCGGGCGAATCGACAGCAGCGCTCGAAAGCAGTATCTTGATCGTTGTGGTCGCATTCTCGGTCCTGCCTTTCGCGTTGATCGGCCCGTTCATCCGTTACCGCCACTGGAAGTTTTTCGTGGTTCACATGGAAGCTTATGGCGAGGTCAATCTCGACGAACTGACCCAGTCGGAAACGGTCGTTGCTAGGCACGGCGAAGGCCTGCTCGACGCGTTCGATGTCGGGGCGATCTAGCGGCATGAGCATGACCTTCTCGGTATGGCATTATGACGGCAAATCCGCCGTGCGGCGCGCTGTCGAGGTGCAGATTATTGCGAACAATTTCTTCCTGCTGGAAACCGAGCGTCGTCACGGGCCATTCGCCTTTGCCGATCTTGTGTATGTCGGCGAGAAGAACGGCGCGGATGTATACGGCATCGACGAAATCGACGGCTGGCGGCTCGGGCTGACGGGGAGCGTACCAGCAGAACTCGCCGCCAAGCTACCCGCGAAACGCAAATATGGCGGCTGGATCGACCGGCTGGGCATCGGTCCGGCGACAATCACTTTTGCCGGAGTCAGCGCGGCCGTGGTCGCGGTGGTCTTGCTGACTCCGCAATGGCTGGCACCGCTAATCCCCGCAAGCGTCGAGCAGTCGATGGGCGATGCGCTTGTGGGCGATTTCGGCGGGCGGTTCTGCCATACCGAAAAGGGCAAGACAGCGCTCGATAAACTGGTCCGTTCGTTGGACGCCGACCCGCAGGATTTACAGGTCGAGGTTGCCAAAATCGACATGCTGAACGCAGTCGCCTTGCCCGGCGGTAAGGTCATCCTGTTCGACGGGTTGGTCAAACAGGCGAAATCCGCAGACGAAGTGGCGGGCGTCCTCGCGCACGAAATCGGCCATGTCCGCGAACGCCACGTCATGCAGTCGCTGCTCCGGCAGATGGGTCTGGCGGTCGTTCTCGGCGGACTCGACGGCACCGGCGGCAGCATGTTGAGCGGTGCGCTGTCGGTCAGCTACACGCGCGGCTCAGAACGCGAGGCCGACAGACATTCGATGAAGGCGCTGTCGGGCGCTGCAATCTCGCCCGTCGCGACCGCCGACTTCTTCAACCGGCTGGCGAAACTGTCGGGCGAGGCCGAGGGCAACAAGCGGCTAACCGCAATGACCGGTTACATTTCGAGCCACCCGTTGTCCGCAGAACGCAAAAAGGCGTTCCAGAACAGCATCGTCAAGGGCAAGAATTATAAGCCCGCGCTGACTCCCGCCGAATGGACCGAGCTGAAAACGATGTGCGCGCAGGACAGGACGGCGAAAGAAGGCTTTGGTCTCGATTTTGAGTGAACCTTCGGTTATGGCGCACGCGTAGCCAAGGAGTTCAGCCATGTTCAACCGCCTGTTCGTCGATCATCCCAAAAGCGTCGACGAAAATTATATCGAACATTTCCGCGTCGCCGGCAGCTTTGGTGCAGCGATGATCTGGGGCGGGATGAAGGCGCTCGTTCACGCCGTGGTCCCCGGCTGGTGCATCACCTCGGGCAGCGACACAATCAAGCGCCTCAACCACATCATAGTCGAACAACGCCGCGCCAAAGGGCAAGCGGTGACCGAGATGCTGACCGTCGATTGGGTGATTTGACGCTGGTGGATCAACCACCGAAATTTTTAGTGCGCACCGACGGCATCCGCCTCGCCTATCGCTTTCAGTCGGGCAAAGGCCCGACGATCATATTTCTTCCCGGCTATATGTCCGATATGCAAGGTGGGAAGGCGCAGGCTATGGCTGCTTGGGCCGAGAAGGTAGGCCGCGCGATGTTGCGGCTCGATTATTCAGGATGCGGCGAGAGCGAGGGGGCGTTCGAGGACGGCACGCTCGATATCTGGCGCGACGATGTGCTGGCGGTCGTCGATGAAGTTGCGCCCGGCCCGGTCGTACTTGTCGGCTCATCGATGGGCGGGTGGCTGATGCTGCTGGCGGCGCTTGCGCTTGGCGACAGGGTAACGGCGATGGTCGGCATCGCAGCAGCACCCGATTTCACCGATTGGGATCTAAGCGACGCCGATAAGGACGAAATTGCCTCGAAAAACCGCATCGAGCGCCCGAGCGAATATGGCTATGAACCGATGGTCATCACCCGCGCTTTCTGGGAATCGGGCCAAGCCAATTTGATGCTGGGCAATGAAATTGCGATTGATTGCCCTGTTCGCTTAATCCACGGCCAACAGGATAGCGACGTCCTGTGGTCCAAATCTGTCATGCTCGCAGCAGACCTCCGTTCATCCGACGTGCAGGCGATATTGATAAAGGACGGCGACCACCGGCTGTCGCGCGATCAGGATATTGCCTTGCTGATTGATGTGGTGGCGAAGCTCTAGAATATTTTCACGGGTTTGATTGGACAAAGAATGCTTTTCCTCCCCCTCCTTCTCCAAGCCGCTACCCCCGCATCGGCCCAACCGCTACCAACGCTCGATGAGGTTCAGTTTACCGAATGCCTCGATCTCGCCCGCAAGGACGCAGCCTCAGCGGTAGCCGAAGCAGTCATGTGGGCGCAGCAGGGCGGTGGCTATCTCGCCCGAGCCTGCCACGGCTTTGCGCTGGCCACCGATTTCAAGTTCGATCTGGCGTCGGCGATATTGGCCGAAGCCGCGAAAGGCGCTCAGGAAAAGGGTGACCCGCGCGCCGCACGCTTCTGGGCGCAGGCGGGGAATTCAGCGATTGCCGACGGGCAGCCGCAAATCGCGCTCGATGCACTTGGCAACGCGCTGGCAATGGCCACGCTGGACAACAAGGAGCGCGCCGACAGCGAAGTCGATCGCGCCCGCGCATTGGTCTCGCTTGATCGAGCCGCCGAAGCCGAAAAATCGCTCTCCAGCGCGCGGCAATTGTCGCCAGAGAACGGCATTGCATGGCTGCTGTCGGCGACCCTGGCGCGGCGGCTGGGTAAACTCCCCGATGCTCTCGGCTATATCCAGACCTCGGCGGCGCTACTGCCGCGTGACGCAGCAGTGGCGCTTGAGGCAGGCAATATCGCGATAGCAGCCGGCGATGAGGGTGCCGCACGCAAGCAATGGGAGCAGACCATCGCCATCGCCCCTACCAGCCGACAGGCGAATAGCGCACAGGCCCAACTGGCAGCATTGAGCGCTAACCCAACCCCGCCCGCTGATCCTCAGTCGAGATAATATTCGACAGTCGTTACGACACGCACTTTCTTGTACGGGCTGTCTGACACCCCCCAACCACCGCTGCTGTCGCCGTCGCGCGCGGTGATTTCGAAGTAGCCCTGCGTTGCCGACTTGATGCTGCCGACGCCGGTGCCTGAATCCTTGGCGAACTGCTCGGCGGATTTGCGCGCGTCCTTGGTGGCCTGGGCGATCATCTCAGGCTTGATGGCATTCAATTTGGTGAAGGTGTAGCTCATGCCCGATCCTTCCTCCAGCTCGACGCCTGATTTCACCAAATCGAACTGCCGCTTCACCGCCGCCTCGGCCTTTTTGATGTCCGTGGTGCGCAAGCTAAGCCTTTGCTTGACTGTGTAGGTCGGGATTCCATTCTCGTTATATTGCGAGACATTGGCACCGGTCGGCTGAAGCGCGTCGGCTTCGAAACGCAGCGAATTGAAAAAGCCGCGAATGGCCTTGGTGTCACCATCGACCTTCGCCTGCGCTGATTGCAGATCGCCTGCTTTGGCCGAATAGGCAATCGTCCAGGTTGCAAGGTCGGCCGTGACGTCACGCTCCGCCAGGCCGCGCACCGTTACCGCGCGGTCGGATTGTTTCATCCGCACCAGCCCGTCGCCCATCAGGTAACCGCCGACCACCAGCCCGGTCGCCAGCAGCGCCGAACCGGCCAGCCATGCCTTGCCTTGATTGGCGGTCAAACGAGACAGCCAGCCCTTGTTTTCAATATTGTTATCCATGATGCCCATCCCGTAGAAAGCGGGCCGGTGCGGTCTTGTGTTGTCCCGCTGACCGGCCCATATTTGATGCTGACCCTTAGATGAGAAATGCACTTCACACGATGAACTGTGCATTAATAGCGATGAATGGAGTAAAGTTGTTTTGAAGTATCTCCACACAATGATCCGCGTCAGCGACCCCGAGGCCACGATCAAGTTCTTCGGATTGCTCGGCCTGAAGGAACTACGCCGCTTCGATAACGAAGCGGGCCGTTACACGCTGATCTTCCTGGCTGCCCCCGGCGACGAGGATGCGCAGGTCGAACTCACCCACAACTGGGATGAAAGCGGCTATAATGAAGGCCGCAATTTCGGGCATCTGGCCTACCGCGTCGAGAATATCTACGAAACCTGTCAGCGGCTGATGGACGGCGGCGTCACCATCAACCGCCCGCCGCGCGACGGCCATATGGCGTTTGTTCGAAGCCCCGATAATATCTCGGTCGAGTTGTTGCAGGAAGGCCACCTCGAACCCGCCGAGCCGTGGGCGAGTATGCCCAATACGGGGCACTGGTGATGTCCTTCGACAGGCTCAAGATGAACGGCCTCGAAATCGTCCGTATTCCAGTCCTGTCCGACAATTATGTCTGGCTGGTGCACGAACCGGAGAGCGGCGAAACGATGGTGGTCGATCCGGCTGTTGCGCAGCCTGTTCTTGCTGAGGCAGAACGGCACGGCTGGAAAATCAGTCATATCTGGAACACCCATTGGCATCCCGATCACACCGGCGGCAATGCGGAGATCAAAGCCGCGACTGGCTGCACGATCACCGGCCCTGCGGCTGAGGCGGCGCGAATCCCAACTCTCGATGTGCAGGTGTCCGAAGGCGATACCGTCCGTTTGGGTTCGGTCGCAGCGAAGGTCATCGACGTCCCCGCACATACAGCAGGCCATATCGCCTATCACTTCCCGATCGAAAAGGTCGCCTTTGTCGGCGACACATTGTTCGCGATGGGCTGCGGGCGATTGTTCGAAGGCACAGCGGCGCAGATGTATTCGAACATGCGCAAGCTGGAGGCGCTGGATGATGACACCGCCATTTATTGCGCGCACGAATATACGCTGGGCAATGGCCGCTTCGCGTTGACGGTCGAGCCGGGCAATCTCGATCTCATCGAGCGGGTGAACGAAGTCACCGCAATGCGCGAACGCGGCGAAGCAACGGTGCCGACCACAATCGCGCTCGAACGCGCGACCAATCCGTTCATGCGGGCAGGTTCGGTCGAGGAGTTAGCAGCGCGCCGCGCGGCAAAGGATGCTGCCTGATCGTCAGTGAAAGTCGCGTGACTTCGGTAGTATCCGTACCTCGCGCGGGTGGCTGCCGCGCGGATATTGCGGCCTGCCGAACTCGTCGTTGCGCGGGGTCGGCACATTGGGATGATGCGTTTCGGATAATCGCGATAGCTCTTCGGTGCGGTCGATTATGGTCGTCGCCATCAGGTGAACCACGCCCTCCTTGCTCCGCTGGATCTCGCCTTCAGCCACAATCAGCCTCGACGCCATCACCGCGCGTCTTTGCCGGTCGAACAGTCTTGCCCATAGCAGGATGTTGGTGACGCCGCTTTCATCCTCGATGGTGATGAAGATTGCATTGCCCTTGCCCGGTCGTTGTCGGACCAAGACAACCCCCGCCACCCGAACCCGACTGCCGTTTTTAGCGGCACTGGTTTCAACGCAACTCAGTACCCCTTCGCTAGAGAACATACCCCGCAGAAACTGCATCGGATGGCCTTTCAGCGACAGCCGGGTCATCTGGTAATCCGCCGCGACATGTTCGCTGAGTGCCATCGCAGGCAGCATCGCGTCAGCTTCCTCGCCCAACTCACGCGCTTTGGCCGCAGCAAACAGCGGCAATTCGTCCGAAGGCATCCGCCGCGCCTCCCACGCGCCTTCGCGCCGGTCAAAGCCAAGCGAGCGCACCGCATCGGCATCGGCCAGCAGGTGCAAAGCCTTGGACGGCAGCGAGGCACGGCGGGCAATTTCCTCGATTGAGGAAAAGGGCCGCTTCTCAATAATGGCCTTTGCCCATTCCGACCGGAAACTGTCAATCTGCCTAAACCCAAGCCGCAGTGTGCCTTCCTCGATAGCATTGTCCCAACCGCTGGCATTCACATCGACTGGACGAATCTCAACGCCGTTTTCCTGTGCATCACGGACGATCTGCGCCGGTGCATAGAAGCCCATCGGCTGCGAGTTCAGCAAAGCGGCGGCAAAAATCGCCGGGTGGTAATGCTTGATCCACGACGACACGTAGACCAACCGCGCAAAGGAAAGCGCATGACTTTCCGGGAAACCGTAGCTGCCAAAGCCCTTGATCTGGTGAAAACAGCGCGAGGCAAATTCGCGCTCATAACCGCGCCGGACCATGCCTTCGATCATCATGTCCTCGAAATTCTCCATCCCCCCGACATTGCGGAAAGTCGCCATCGCCCGTCGCAGACGATTGGCATCGGCATCGCTGAATTCAGCAGCGGTAATCGCCAGTTGCATCGCCTGTTCCTGAAATAGCGGAACGCCCAAAGTCTTGCCTAGTACGCCTTGGAGTTCATCCTTGGGATACGGTGGCGCGGGCGAAGGATATTCGGGTTTTTCTTCACCACAGCGCCGCCGCAAATAGGGATGGACCATATTGCCCTGGATCGGCCCCGGTCGGACAATCGCCACTTGAATGGTTAAATCGTAAAGCGACCGCGGTTTCATTCGCGGCAGCATGTTCATCTGCGCACGGCTTTCGACCTGGAATACGCCAAGGCTCTCCCCCCGGCATAGCATATCGTAAACGGCAGGATCGTCGGAATCGATATCGACCTTGAGATCATAATCGCCCAGTCCCTGTGCGCGCATCATGTCGTAAGCCTTGCGGATGCAGGTGAGCATACCGAGGGCCAGTACATCTACTTTCATCAGTCCCAATGCGTCGATATCGTCCTTGTCCCACTCTATAAAATTACGGTCTTTCATCGCGCCATTATGGATCGGCACGGTTTCGTCGAGCCGGTTCTCGGTCAGCACAAAGCCTCCGACATGCTGTGACAAATGGCGGGGGAATTTGATCAGCTGTTCGGACAACGTCTTTAGCCGCGATATTTCCGGATTGTCCGGATCGAAGCCCGCTTCGGCCAAGCGCCGGTCATCGGGTGCGCTTCCAAAACTGCCCCAGACGGTGCTAACCATCCGCGTGGTCACGTCTTCGGTAAGGCCAAGCGCTTTGCCAACCTCTCGCACCGCGCTTCTTGGCCGGTAATGGATGATCGTCGCCGCAATTGCTGCACGGTGTCGGCCATAGCGCCTGTAAACATACTGCATCACTTCCTCGCGCCGCTCATGCTCGAAATCGACATCGATATCGGGTGGCTCCTTTCGGTCGGAAGAGATGAAGCGCGAGAACAGCAGACTGTTGGTCAAGGGATCGACCGAGGTGACGCCCAGCAGGAAACACACCGTCGAATTGGCTGCAGAGCCCCGACCTTGGCAAAGAATAGGCGGAGTCTGGTCGCGCGCAAACTTGACCAGATCGTGCACTGTCAGGAAATAATAAGCGAACTTTTCCTTGCTGATAAAAGCCAACTCGGTCTTGATCGAATCTCGAATTTTTTTGGGAGGGTTTTCCCCATATCGCAAATGCGCCGCCTGCCATACCAGATGCGATAGCCAATCATCAGGCGTCCAGCCATCAGGCACAGGCTCGTGCGGATATTCATATTTCAGATCTTTCAGGTCGAACTTGATCCTGTCGGCGAAATTCATTGTTTCGGTTAAAGCGTCGGGACAAGCGCGGAACAAGCGCATCATTTCCTCGACTGTTCTGATGTGGCGCTCACTATTGGCTTCCAGAGCTAAACCGGCTTTCTGTATCGTAGTGCCCAAACGGATGCAGGTGACGATATCGTGAAGCGGACGCTGGTTGCGATGTACGTAAAGAACATCGTTGGTCGCCAGCAGCGGCACATCGAGGTCATTGGCGATCCTTCGATATTGAGCAAATTGCCGTTTATCCTTGCCCTTTTGGTGTGACGAAATGCCAAGCCAGACATGACCTTGATGAAGGTGAGCAAGTCGGCTCAGAGCCTCCTCCCAATTCTGGGGCGGAGAGAAAACGAGCCTGAGACCTGATCCGGTTGCCAAGGGTTCGACAGCATTCTTGAAAAGATAGTCTGGCGGGCTTTTATGATGCTGCTCTTCATCGGCAGTCGAATACGACATCACTATCAGCAACAAATCGTTCCGATGCTGAAGCAGGTCATCGAAGCGCAGAATACAATTTCCCTTGGCAGCGCGGATATTGCCAACAGTCAGCAACCGGGTGAGGTTGCCCCAACCTTGACGTGTCGCCGGATAAACGATGATGTCGGGCGCGCCGTCCGAAAACACCAGTCGAGCGCCCGCCAAAAACCGCAAGTCGGTCTCGCACGCGGCATTTTCCGCGTCGCTCAATTCTTCGGGTTGGCCTGCCTTTCGCTTGGCCTTTAGCAAAGCGCTGCGTGCATCGTCAGGCGCATCGCGGAGCGCCCTCCAGGCGCGGACCACGCCTGAAACAGTATTGCGATCAGCGATGCCTATCGCCTTTAAACCAAGCTCTACTCCTTGTGCGACATAGTCTGACGGCGGTGATGCGCCGCGCAGAAAAGAGTAGCTGCTGGTGCAGACAAGTTCGGCATAGCTCATGCGAATATCCCGTGGAGATACCAGAGCGGTTGTTCGGTTTCGTCGTAAAGTCCGCGCCGGAAAAGCCAGAAACGGCGGCCTTCCTTGTCCTCCACCCGGTAATAATCACGCGTCAGGCTGCCATTCCCCGGTTCGTAGCCGCGCGCATGACGCCACCATTCCGGACTTATCCGTTCTGGCCCTTCGGCCAGGGCAACACGGTGAACCTGCCGTCGCCAGCGAAAGCTTCGTGGTTCGCCTTCGGGAAATCCGGCGGTCACCTCTATCAGGTGGGGGGTTTCGAACAGGCGAAAAGGCCGCATTGCCGGTTCGCCGGGGTCGGCCTTGGACCAAATGCTGCCGGGTGCACCGGACTGTGCGGTACGCTCACAGGCAGCGCGCTCGGGAATATGGCTTTCAGTCACATTGAAATGCCGCACGCGGTCCGGCCCCAAGCGTACGCTGAGCCGGTCAATCAGCGCGGCGGCTTCGGCCTCGGTATCGACTTTCGTCTCCAGGCCCATCTGTACATTGGCGAGGGTCTCGGTCAGCGGCACAGCCAGCCGGATGAGATCGTAACCAAAGCCAGGGTCGAGCGGGTCGGCGAGCGCATCGATCCGCTCGTGGATCAATCGCATAAGCAAAGCTGCGTCGCGCGTCGGTCCCCCGGTATCGACCGCCAACCGAGCGACATGGCCATCGCTTCGAAACAGACTGGTCTCGAAACGACGCCCTCCCTCGCCGCGTTCGGTTAAATGCTTTACCGCTTCTCCCGCCAGATCATTGATAGTCGCCAAGACATCTACGGTCCGCGCCACAGGCTCGGCAAAATTACGCGCGACATGGACGGATGGCAGCCTGCGGCGAGGGGTTATGTGCGAATCTTCCTCCTCCAGCAGTCTTGCCAGCTTGACCGTGCAGCTTTTCCCGAAGCGCGCGGCCAGCGGCTGGCGGGGGCGGGAGGCGAGGTCAGCGATGCTCCCCAGGCCTGCGCGGCGCAGCGCCTTAGCCACCTTGTCATCGCCATCCAGTGCCTCAAGCGGCAAATCACCGATCCGATCGCGCCCGTATTTCGCTTTGGCGCGTGCGCTGTCGGGGGTGGCTCCCAGGGCAATCCTGCCAGTAAAGCCGTGACGCCTCAACCGCTGCTCCAAATCCTCCGCCAACAGCATTTCATCATTGCCGAACAGATGCGCACATCCGGTGATGTCTAGTATGAACCCATAAGGCGGATCGACCATGCACGCAGGCGTGTAGCGTTCGCAACCATCGGCCAGCCAGCCAAGCAATTGCATATCGGCGGCAGGATCATGATCGAACACCGCCAGTTCCGGAACGCGCGCATGCGCATCTGCCAGCGCCAATCCGGGCATAAGGCCAAGCCCAAGCGCTACCGAATCACAGGCGGCCAATCGCATCGCGCCGCGCTCTTTTTCGACCAGCGCAAAGGGTTTGTCAGGCCTGTCGCCGCGTGTCCGGATCAGCCTCTCCGCCGGTAATAACGGTAGAAAGACCGCCAGATAGCGGCGCGTCGTGAAAAGTTTTTCGTTCATGATCCCAAACCACTCTCGCCTCGAAAGGCGCGGTGCCGCCGCGGTGGCGCAGCAGGCCGATATCGAATGTCGCGAGGCCCGGGGCATTTCCGGGCAAAGGTAGCGACGGCGCGGAGCGCACTTGCCAGCGGGTGGAGGCAGCGCTCGGCATCGGCACCGCATCGCCCCTGACCAGCAGCGCCAGCACCCCAGCCTCTTTCGCCGCCAGCGCCAGACGCCGAGTCGAGGTCAAATCAATCAGCCGCGCATTCCCCTGTACCTCCAATATCACCGCGCCCGCCGCCTTCGACATTATGCTGTCCGCAGCCGCGCGTAACGCATCGCGCAAGTCCGCCGCCTGCACCAGCAGCATCCTCGCTGGATCGCCCCCCATTCCAGCCAGTCCCGGTGGATAGAGCCGACCAGACGCCTGCCTTTCCCTGTCGCCTGTTACCCAGAATATGCGCAAAGCTGGTTCGCGCAATCGCAAGGCCAGCATAAAGGCAAAGGCCGCCGCCGCAGTCGCATCTGCCTTCTCCGCACCGAAAAATTCGTGCAGGCCGTTCCGGACAATTCCACCCTGCAACCGTTCGTCCACGCAAGCCGCGCCGATAGGGAGCAGCGCCTGCTGATTATGTGGCTGATACTGCCGCCAAGTTCCGCGCGATAGAATCGCCTTATTGTTCATGATTTGTTCTATAACGCATTTTTCAGCGATGTGGAGTAGCCTTTTTGTCGTGCAATGTGTTTAACCTGATATGGCTGCAGATGGAGGCTCAATGAATCCCGATAAATCCGAAAGCAACAGCGTCTGGTGCCATGCCAAGGCCACCCGAGCGCACCCCGTCATCGACGCGGCCGATTATTTCGAGATCATCCAGGCCGCGATGATGAACGCCAAGCACCGGATCATGCTGATCGGCTGGGATTTCGACACTCGGATCGACCTGACGCGGAGCCGCCGCAAGAAAGGCGCGCCGCCCAAGCGCCTGGGTGAATTCATCCTGTGGCTCGCCGACCGCACCCCGGGGCTCGAGATCAAGCTGCTCAAATGGAATATCGGCGCATTGAAGATGCTCGGGCGCGGGACGACCATAGTCGATGTTGCCAAATGGGCGATGCACAAACAAATCCAGTTCAAGCTTGATGGTGCGCATCCGGTCGGGTGCAGCCATCACCAGAAAATCGTGGTCATCGACGACAAGATGGCTGCCTGCGGCGGAATCGACATGACCGCCGACCGCTGGGACACGCGCGAACATCTCGACGACGACCAACGGCGAAAGCGACCCAATGGCAAACTCTATGGCCCGTGGCACGACTGCACGATGTTGGTCGAGGGCGATGCAGCGATGGCGCTGGCCAATCTAAGCCGTGACCGTTGGGTCCGGGCGGGGGGCGAACCAATGGAGCCTTGCCCAAACGATGCCGCCTCGCCTTGGCCCGAATTCCTCGCCGCCGAATATCAATTCGTCGAGATGGGTATCGCCCGTACCCGCGCCGAATATGAGAGCGCGTGCGAAATTCGCGAGATCGAGGCGCTGTTCCTCGAACAAATCGCGGCTGCGAAAAAGTTCATTTATGCCGAAAACCAGTATTTCACTTCGCCCAAAATCGCAGACGCCATTGCCGCGCGACTAAAGGAAGCCGACCCGCCCGAGATCGTTCTGGTCGGCCCCGAAACCGCAGATGGCTGGCTTGAGCAGAAAGCGATGGACGGCGCGCGCGCTACACTGGTTCGCGCGATCGGTGAACATGACCATAAGCGCCGCTTCGGCCTCTACATCCCCAAAACCAAAGGCGGCGACCCCATTTATGTTCACGCCAAGCTGATGATCATTGACGACCGGATATTGCGCATCGGTTCGGCCAATATGAACAACCGTTCGCTCGGGCTGGACAGCGAATGCGACATCTTCATCGACTGCGACCGTCCGGGCAATGAAAGCGCCTGCGATGGCATCAAAGCATTGCGTGCCTCACTCATTGCCGAGCATATCGGGATTCCGCCAGAGCGTGTGACGCAATTGCTCGGCGCCGGCACTTCAATGCGCGACATTATCGCAGGCGAAAAAGGCAATGGGCCGACGCTCGAATTGCTGGACCTGCCCCAACTCGACGAGGCCGAAAAGGCCGTTGCCGAAAACGCAGCGCTCGATCCCGAACATCCCGAAGATCTGTTCGAGCCATTCTCAAGCCCCGGCCTGTTTGCGCGGGTTCGCCATTTGCGCAAACCTCGCGAATAGCGCCCGTTTACTCCCAATAATAAGGCAGGCGCTTGCGGGTTCCGGTCACCTCCTCGTTGAGCGTTGCTGCGTCGTACAGGCGGCCGCCGATCATTACTTTCGACACCTTGTCCGAATTACGGATATCGGCGCTCGGGTCGGCATCGAGAATGACAAGATCGGCGAGCTTGCCTGCTTCGATCGAACCGACATCCCTGTCATAACCAAGGGAACGCGCAGACTCGATGGTCCCGGCAGCCAGCGCCTCGACCGGCGTCATCCCGCCGCGGACGAAGGACCAGAGCTCCCAATGCGCGGCGATTCCTGCCTCCTGCCCGTGCGCGCCGATAGCAACAGGCACACCGGCCTTCGCCAGCTTGTGCGCCTCACGCGCGCTATTGTCGTCGACATAATCCTCCTCGGGCGCAATCTCGCGGCGGGCGTTGTTCGCGGCCAATGCAGTCGGCGGATAATGCTTTGCCATCAGCGGATGGCGGAACACATCGGTGTGTGAGCGCCAATAGGGATCACCCGCCGGGCCGCCATAAGTTACCACCAGTGTCGGCGTATACCCAACTTTCGACTTCGAAAAGAACTGCACGACATCGTCATAAAACACATCCAGCGGGACATTATGTTCGACCGTGGTGTTGCCGTCGGCGATCAGGTTCATGTCCATACCGAACAGCGAACCGCCCTCGGCGACCGAGCGCATATTCTCCTGAATCGCGGCGGCCACAACCTGCTGGCGCTGTTCGCGGCGTGGCTGGTTGTAGTTTTTGACGCTATGCGCACCTTGCGCCTTCAACCGTCGGACATGCGCCAGCGCATCGTCGAGGCTGTTAATCTCGGCATACACATCGGCTGCCTTCGCACCGTAGACGATCTCGCCGGTGGAGAAGCTGCGCGGTCCGATTATCAGGCCCGCACGTTGCATCTCGACCGCAGGGAACACCGTCGAAGCGCTGCTCGACGGATCGTGCCGCGTGGTGATGCCCATTGCGAGGTTAAGCATATTCACCCAATTCTGCTGCGGCGTCATTTCATCGACGCCGTGCGGGCCGTGGGCGTGCGCATCGACCAGCCCCGGAATGATGGTCTTGCCGGTGACATCAACGGTTTTCGCGCCTGCCGGAATGGCAAGTTCGCCAGCCCTGCCCACTGCCTTGATCCGGTCGTTCTCCACCAGCACCACGCCATTGTCGATAACCCCGCCGCTTTTGTCCGCCATCGTGACGATACGAGCGCCGGTGAAGGCGACCATGCCCGAAGGCCGGTCGGACCTCAGTGGCATGGCCAGGGAGACGCCTGTCTTGGGCGGTTCGAACTTGGCGGGCTTTGCGTCCTTCGCCAGCGGAGCGTTGGGATAGAAAGCACTGGTTTGCGCCGAATAAAGCGTAGGCCCGATGGCCCAATGAAGCGCGCTACCTCCATTGCTCCAATGGATATAGTCAGCCCCGCCATTGCTCACCTTCGTCACCGGCAGTGGCCCGCCCGATGCCGATGCGCTGACCTCCTGCGTGCCGGGCATCAGCGGCATGACGAACGCCTCGTAATTCTGCCGGAAGGCGAAGTTATTGCCGTCGGGTGAAACCTCGTAGACAGTCGCCAGCTCGCCGGTGGCATGGCTGCGCTTGGCATCTCCATCCGGGTCCACGCTGACCAGAAAACGCTTGTTATCCTTCGCTTCGGTGTAGAAAACGCGGTCGTTGTTTGCACCAAAATGCGGCGATGCGCCGCTGTCCTTGATGCGGATTGCTTCGCCACCGGTTGCGGCGACACGGTAGATACCTGCGCGATCGGACATCAATGGTGAAGTCAGCCCGCCGCCCTGCTGCTTTTCAAAGACGATGGTTTTGCCATCGGGTGAGAAGCGCGGGCGCGCGTAGTGCCCCGCCTGCTGGGTCACTTTCTTTGACCCACCGCCCGATGCGGGCACCGTACGGATTTCGCCCAGACCCTTGTCGGTCCACGCGACGTAGGCAATCGTCTTGCCGTCACGCGACCAGGTCGGGTAGGCCTCCATCTCCGCCCCCGAGGTCAGCCGCTTGGCTGTGCCACCGCCTGCGGGCTTGGTCCAGAGCTTGCCCATCGTTTCGAACAGCACAATCCGGCCATCGGGCGAAGTGACCACGCCGCGCGGCATTGAGGTCGTGAACTCGGCAGGCGCAACCTCGACCGGCGGACGCGGCGGGTCGATCACACCGCGCGTATCCGAAATACGGAACGCGATTTCACTCGCTGCTCCGCTGGGCCAATCGACCTTGCGGATTTTGCCACCAGCCCAGAAATAGATGCTCTTGCTGTCGGGCGACCAGTCCATGTTAGGATAGAGTCCGGTCACCGCCCAGGTTTCCTGCACATCCTGATCGAGCGCATCGTAGATCTTTCGCTCTTCGCCGGTGGTGAAATCTTTCACGTAGAGCTTCGACTTGGTCTGCTCACGGCGGACAAACGCGATTTTCTTGCCGTCAGGTGAAGGCGTCGGTCGCACCGAGCCGCCGACACCGGCAACCGCGGTTTCGGTCTCTCCCGTTTCGATTTCGTAGCGTTCGATATCGAAAATCTGCCCGTTCGAATCCTGCGCATATTGGAAGATCGCGCCGGGCGTGATGTTGCGCGTGTAATAGATGTGCTTGCCATCAGGCGCATAGATCGGCTCACCTAGTTCCTTCTGATGCTGTTCGCTGGGCTTCTTGACCAGTTGCACACCAGCTCCGCCCGAAACATGGTAAAGCCAGACCTCGCCGGTGCCGAGCGAACGCCCGGTGGTGAAGTGCTTTTTCGCCGCGATGAAGCGCCCATCGGGGCTCCAGCTCGGCTGATTGAGTAGCCGGAAATCTTCCTTTGTTAGCTGCCTTTTGTCGCTGCCATCTAGGTTCATAATCCAGATATTATCCCCACCGCCGCGATCCGACGTGAAGGCAATTCGCCGTCCGTCGGGCGAGAAGCGTGGCTGTGTTTCGAAGGGCAGCCCGTCGGCAATCCGCACCGGTGTGCCGCCGCTGACCGGCATCGTGTAGATATCGCCGAGCAGGTCGAATGCCAGCGTCCCGCCATCGGGACTGACCTCGATATTCATCCACGAACCTTCGGTCGTTTCAATCGGGATTTCGCGAATGGTCAGCCCCGGAGGGGCGGCAACGTCCCATTTCGGTTTCTTGTCGTCGGCGGCAGAAGCCTGCGCAAATGCCGCGCTGGACATCGTCACACCGATTGCAGTGCCAATTAGTAACGTCGCTCTTGTTAATGAATGCATCGAAAAATTCCCCAGCAAAATCCGTATGGAAACAGGCTGTCAGCTTTGTGAATTTACAGCAAGCGCGATGTCGCCCTGTTCGATGGCAGCCGCAATTTTTTCTGCGAACGACAAGGCTTGGCCTCGGGCTGGGGCTGCAATACACGTCGCACCATGCCGCTGCCGGATGCGTTCGCAATTGTTGGCGTGCCCGGTGCCGCCAGACTACTATCGGGTTTTCTGCAAGCTCACGGGCAGCTATTGCCTATTATTATGGGCTATTTTTAGAGTATTTACGTCAGCGAACTAATTCGAAATCTGATAGTGGCCAGAAACTATCATCGAGTGGCTGACGCTCTAAATCAATACGCTGACGCGATGCTGGGGAGCAGATGGTCGAACCCACTTTGACGGCATCGCCGATGATCAGAATCGCGGGTCCATCTGTCACGAGGGCTCCGGTGGCTACCCCAAGCGAACAAAGGCGCGACCGCACGAGGCGTTGGTTTGGCAAACTCGCATTTTCGACCATAAGCGTCGGCGTGTCCGATGCCAGACCGGCTGCCATTAGGTTGGTAGCGACTTCACCAGCCGCTGCCTTGCCCATATAGATTGTCAAGGTTGACGCTGAATCTGCGAGTGATTTCCAGTCGAGGTCGAGCGCTTCGTTCGCACGAGCGTGCGCAGTGATGAAAGTCAATTTTCGTGCGCTGCCACGTAAGGTTAGCGAAGCGCCTGCTGCAGCAACGGCGGCGCTGGCGGCGGTGATGCCGGGACAAATTTGGACTGCGATGCCGTTAGCAGACAGGTGCGTGACTTCTTCGGCGGTGCGGCCAAAGATTGCGGGGTCGCCGCCTTTCAGGCGTACCACGCGTTTGTCTGCTTGGGCAGCGACAAGCAGTAGGTCGTTTATGCTGGCCTGGTCCTTCGAATGACGGCCCGCGCGCTTGCCGACACTGATGCGTTCGGTGCCTGCCGGTATCAGGTCGAGAACGCCCGGGCCAACCAATGCATCGTAAAACACAATATCGGCAGCGGCGATCAGCTTTTCGGCTTTGCGGGTCAAGAGGTCAGGATCGCCCGGCCCAGCGCCGACCAGCCAGACGGTTCCGGGTGCGATCAGTTCAGACAAATTCCGCCTCCTTTTCGGTTTGCAGCAACCGGGCAATAGCAGGGCGGCACGACCCGCAATTGGTTCCGGCGTTCAGCGCCGCGCCCACGGCTTCGACGGTGGTAAGAGTATCGGCGCGGATGGAATCGAGAATAGTAATCATGCCGATGTCGAAGCATACACAGATGATGGGGCCGCGATCGGCTTGCGGAGTGGCCGGGCGACCGGCGAGGAACTCCGTTGTGGACGCGCCCTCCCCGCCGAGTTGCTCGATCAGCCATTCGCGTGTCGGAAGACCGCCGTCGCGTGCAATGAACAATGCGCCTTGCAGGTGTCCGTCTGTGATGACCGCAGAGCGCACGACGCCGCGCCGTGCATCTTGGACTTCGGCGCGTTCGCCTGCTGGTAGCAGGGCAGCGAGCAAGGATGGGTCGCCGTCTCCCGCCAGTTCGGTCAGCCAGCCATGCGCTGTGCGAACGCGGGTCCAATAGGTGCAATCGGGCAACGGGGTGTCATCGCGTGTGACCAGAAATCCGGTCCATACGGGGATATAAGGCCGGACGGTCGCGGCGGTGTTTTTGAAACCCGGTTGGCCCGAAACCGGATCGCGGGCTTGCGACGGCAATAACCCGGTTCGCCCACCTCCGCTGTTCTGGTCGGTCCAGTGCATCGGCACGAATATCTCCTGCCGTCGTTGGCCATCGACACTGGCGACTCGGAAAACGGACTTGCCGGACGCAGTTTCAACCTCGGCTAATCCGCCGTCGGCAAGACCGAACCGCTGGATGGTATCGGGATTGACCTCGACCAGAGGTTCGCGCCGGTGTTGGGATAGCTTGGGCGACAGACCGGTGCGAGTCATGGTGTGCCACTGGTCACGGTACCGGCCCGTATTGAGGCGCAATGCAAAGCTTCGGTTTCCATCATTGCGCGGTGCGTATTTCACCGGAACGATCCGGGCTTTGCCGTCGGGCGTTGAAAAGCGGCGATCGGCAAATGGGGAAACTCCCCCCCATATGAATGGCTCCATTGCGTCATAATCTGAATCGGTTGCGGCGGCTTTGTCCGATATATCGAGCACCCGCCCGCCGTCATTTTCAAACCCAGTTTGTGCCGCATATTCGCGAAAAATGCTGGCGACATTTGGATAGTCGAAAGCATCCGCCCAACCCATCCGTTTGGCAACTTCGGAGATTATCCACCAGTCGGGTTTTGCCTCGCCGGCCGCTTGCAAAAAGCCCCGTTGGCGCGAGATGACGCGTTCGCTGTTGGTGACGGTGCCGTCCTTTTCGCCCCAGCCCACAGCGGGCAACTTCACGTGAGCGAGTGCGGTTGTGTCGGTCTCGGTTATGCAGTCGGACACAACCACCAGCGGACATTTGGCTAGCGCCGCGCGGACATTGCCCGCGTCGGGCATGGATACCGCCGGGTTGGTTGCCATGATCCAGATTGCCTTGATCCGGTCATCGGCGACCGCGTCGAACATTTCAACGGCCTTCAAACCCGGCCCAGGGCAGATGACCGGCGACTTCCAGAAACGTTGTGCGGTGTCGCGTTCGGCTTCGCTGAAGCCCATATGTGCGGCGAGCATCGAGGCCAGCCCGCCAACCTCCCGCCCTCCCATCGCGTTAGGCTGGCCGGTGATGCTGAATGGCCCAGCGCCGGGCTTGCCAATGCGCCCGGTGGCGAGGTGGACGTTGATGATCGCGTTGCCCTTGTCGGTGCCGGACACCGATTGGTTCGCCCCTTGGCTGAACAGGGTTACGCAGCGTGGGTTGCCGGCAAACAGGTCGTAGAACGCCTCGAGTTGTGCTGGCGAAATATCGCACGCCTTGACTACGTCGACCGCGCTCAGATCCTGCCAGAACCCCTCCGGCACGCTAACATTATTCGCCATATAGGCGCCGTCAAGCATGAAGCGCGCGCGCATTTCGAGCAGCAGGCCGTTGAACAATGCAACGTCACTGTCGGGCGCGATGGCGAGGTGTAAGTCGGCGCGCTCGGCAGTTTCGGTTCGGCGGGGGTCAATCACGATGATCTTGGTCCCGCGTGCCTCACGAGCTGCCTCTATGCGCTGCCAGATGACTGGATGGCACCATGCGGTGTTTGAGCCCAAAAGGATGATGAGGTCTGCTTCGTCAAGATCGACATAGCTGCACGGAACGACGTCTTCCCCAAAAGCGCGGTTGTGCGCCGCTACGGCGCTAGCCATGCAGAGGCGGCTGTTGGTATCGATATTGGCGGTGCCGATGAAACCCTTCATCAGCTTGTTGGCGACATAATAGTCTTCGGTCAGCAACTGGCCCGAGACATAAAAAGCAACGCTTTCGGGGCCGTGTTCGGCGATTGTCGCTTTGAACCGATCCGCGACATGCGACAGCGCGCTGCCCCAATCAGTGCGCTGACCGTCCACCTCTGGATAGAGCAGTCGCCCTTCCAGTCCGATCGTTTCTCCAAGATGCGTACCCTTTGAACATAGCTTGCCGTGATTAGCGGGATGCGTTTGGTCTCCCGCTATCGTGGCGCTCCGTTCACCTGTCGGCGTCGCGATGATGCCACAGCCGACACCGCAATAGGCGCAGGTGGTTTTGACCCCAGTTTGAACGTTGCTCAAGCGACGCTGGCGAGCGCCTCGGCCCGCCCGATCAATATCCGTCCGCCGTCGATCTTGACGGGGATGACAGGAACGCAACCCTCGTCGTCGCCCAGCGCCTTACCGGTGATGAGAGAGATCCGCCAATTGTGCAGCGGGCAGGTGACCGTCGTGTCGTGGACAATGCCCTGGCTTAACGGCCCCTGCTTGTGCGGGCATTTGTTGAGCAGCGCGTAAACCTCACCATTGGCGGTGTGGAAAATCGCAATTTCTTCGCCGCCGCGCACGGGTAAAGTCCGCGCGCCGAGGGCTGGCAATTGATCGACCGGGCCGATATCGAGCCATTCGCCAACCGAGCTCATGCCGACACCAGAGGGCGGATTTCAGCCAGATGCTGGTGCAGTTTCTCGTCTTCGCCAGCCGCACGTTTGGCCCAGGGATCGTCCTGCATGAAGCTTTGCGAATACAAGAAACGTTGGCGCAGTGCCTCGCGTCCTTCCGCATCCTCGACAATCCGGGCCTTGATATAGTCCATGCCTACTCGTTCGACCCACGGCGCTGTGCGGTCGAGATAACGCGCCTCTTCGCGGTAGAGCTGGATGAAGGCGGCGCAATAATCGAGCGCCTCCTGTTCGGTCTCGACCTTGCACAAAGCATCGGTGCCGCGCAGGTGGATGCCGCCATTGCCGCCGACCGATAGTTCGTAGCCGCTGTCGACACAGATGATGCCGAAGTCCTTGATCGTCGCCTCGGCACAATTGCGCGGGCAGCCCGACACCGCGATTTTGAACTTATGTGGCATGAAACTGCCCCACGTCATCTTTTCGGTCTTGATGCCCAGACCGGTTGAATCCTGCGTGCCGAAGCGGCACCATTCGGAGCCGACACAGGTTTTAACGGTGCGCAGCGCCTTGGCATAAGCATGGCCGCTTACCATTCCAGCAGCGTTCAAATCCGCCCAGACGGCGGGTAAATCTTCTTTCTTGATGCCAAAAATATCGAGCCTTTGGCCGCCTGTGACCTTTATCAGCCGCGCCTCATATTTTTCCGACACATCGGCGATGGCGCGCAGTTCTCGCGGATTGGTAACCCCGCCCCACATCCGCGGAACGACCGAATACGTGCCGTCCTTCTGGATATTGGCGTGCATCCGTTCGTTGACGAAACGCGACTGGTTGTCGTCGACAAACTCGCCCGGCCAAGCGCAGAGCAAATAATAATTCAGCGCAGGACGGCACGATGCGCAGCCGTCAGGCGTCGTCCAGTGCAGCGCCTGCATGACCTCGGGAATTTCCTTGAGCGCCTTTTCGACGATGTTGCGACGGACATCTTCGTGCGTGAAGCTTGTGCATTTACACATCGGCTTGTTTTCGCGTTCACCCGCATATTCATCGCCCATGGCAAAGGCGAGCAGGTTTTCAACCAAGCCGGTGCAGGAGCCGCAACTGGCCGAAGCCTTACATCCGCTTCGCACCGCGTCGAGGCTGCCGGCACCGCCCGAAATGCAGGCCATAACCTGACCCTTGGAAACGCCGTTGCAGCCGCAAATCTCCGCATCGTCGGAGAGCGCTGCAACGGCATCAAGCGGGTTTAGCGACGCGCCCCCTCCCGAGGCGAAGGCTTGGCCAAAGATCAGCGCGTCGCGGATTTCGGCGATGTCTTCCTGTTTTTTCAACAGGTCGAAATACCAGTTGCCGTCACCGGTATCGCCGTAAAGTACCGCGCCAATGACTCGGTCTTCCTTGACGATTACCCGCTTGTAAACCCCGCGCGTCGCGTCGCGCATGACGATGTCTTCGCACCCTTCGCCGCCGGAAAAATCGCCTGCCGAAAACACGTCGATGCCCGACACCTTGAGCTTGGTGGAGGTGACAGAGCCGGTATAGCCATTTGGTTCTGCTATCAGGCCATCAGCGAGACTACGGCACATTTCCCAGATCGGCGCGACCAGCCCGTAGACCTGGCCATTATGCTCGACGCACTCACCAACCGCGAGGATGTTTTCGTCCGACGTCACCAGATGATCGTCGACATGGATACCGCGCCCGATCGCAAGACCTGTATCGCGCGCCAGCTTTACGTTGGGGCGGATGCCAACGGCCATCACGACAAGCGAAGCCGGGATTTGGCGACCATCCTTCAGGCGCACGCCCTCAACTTTGCCTTGTCCGTAAATCTCGGCGGTATCCGCCCCGGTAAGGATCGTCTGTCCGCGCCCCTCGAGCGCCTCCTTCAGCAACCAGCCTGCTGCCTCGTCGAGCTGCCGTTCCATCAAAGTTGGCATTAGGTGGATGACTGTGACCTTCATGCCGCGCAGACTGAGGCCGTGTGCCGCCTCAAGTCCAAGCAACCCGCCGCCAATGACAACCGCATCGCCGCCGCTGTCTGCCGCGCGCAGCATCGCGCCGACATCGTCCATGTCGCGGAAGGTGACGACGCCTTGCAAATCGTGCCCCGGCACCGGAATGATGAAAGGATCGGAGCCGGTGGCAAGGATCAGTCTGTCATAGCTTTCAGTGCGACCCGAACGTGCTGTGACAGTCTGTATTTTGCGGTCGATCGCCACCACCTGATCGCCGCTGACCAACGTGATTCCGTTATCATCATACCAGGCCTGATCGTTGATCACGATGTCATCGAAGCTCTTCTCCCCCGCTAGCAGCGGAGAAAGCATGATGCGGTTGTAATTGACCCGTGGTTCGGCCCCGAAAATGGTGATGCGATATTTGGTCACATCACGCGCAAGGATTTCCTCGACCGCACGGCAACCGGCCATGCCGTTGCCGATGACGATCAGGTGGGGCTTTTCAATCATGTTAGTTCCTCAGATTGTCCATTCGACCGATGCCCAGAATTTCTTGGTGTCGGTTGCAAAGGCCTTTGCATTGTAATCGGCATATTTCAGCGTGAAGGTATATTTCTTGAGCTTGGCGACCAGCTGCACACCCCATTCGTCGCCGTAATTCAGGCTCAACCGGTCGGAGCGATAATCGTGATAGGTTGCAGTCAAACCGACGCTGTCGAACCCGACAAATTTGGGCTTGGTGTAACCAAAAACCGCATAAGCATCGCGCAGACCGTTGGGCGGCGTCACTAGGAACTTGTCGGCCCAGCCGTTGAACTTGTGAAGTGTAGCAAGCGGGGTCTGGAAGCTGGTGAGTGCCGCGCCGGTGTCAGCGCCCAGCACTTCATAACCACCCATCACCTTCCAGCCCTTCGCTTCTCCTCCCAATTCGGCAAGCCAGTAATCTGCGGAATAATTATTCGGGTTATTGTGGTAATCGTTCTGCTTGGCATAGCTGACGGCATAAGTCAGCTTGGCGGCTTTTGAGAGCGGCGCAGCCCCTGCGAACCGCGCGCCGAAGCTCTTGCTAGACATCCGGAATGCGGACACGGCGGCCTCATCCTGATCGACCAGGTAGGCAAAGCCGGTCAGCGTGCCGATTTTGTGCTTGTATGACAGGTTGGCAAAGACATTGTCGCCTTTAACGGACTGCTGTCGCGCGCCAAAGCCGTCAATGCCCCAGATCGTGCGGTTGCTCCATGCGTAGGTGATATCGGCCTTCACATTTTTGATGCCGGAGTATTCGATGCGCGCCGCGTCGAAGGTCTGCTCATTCTGGCGGAAGCCGACGCTGCCGACGAAACGCTGGTCATCCAGATTGATGCGTTGGCGTCCGACGGTAACCACAGTTTTAGGTAGTCCTGTAAATTGGACCTGAGCGCGGTTGAGTTCGACATTTTGCGGATCGGCGACGACGGGAAACGCACCCAGGCCATTTACGCCGCTGTTATAATCCTCCGAAATGGCCAGCGTACCTTCGGCTTCGATAAGGAAGGCGAATGCCCCTGTTTTCGCTTCGATTCCGGCGCGAACGCGCGCGGTAACCGCGCTGGCATCGGCCGCAAATGGTACTTGGTCCACGCTTTCATAACGCAACCGCGCATCGACCAGCGGCTTGAGCGTGAGTTCTTCGGCAACAGCCGGGCTGGCAGAAGCCAGAAGTGCAATAGTGATAACAGTCTTATACATATTCTTCCTCCCTGAAGTGATTGTCCTCAAGGCACCCCCTCTGTTGGCCTCATGCTGCGTCGGCATGCGATCCATGTTCGTAATCGGCGAGGAATTGCAGAACCTCCTCGCGGTATCCGTAGAATTTCGGATGTTCGAGCAATGCCTTGCGGTCGCGCGGGCGTGGCAAGTCGACCTCGAGAATTTTACCGATGGTTGCATTCGGCCCGTTGGTCATCATCACCACGCGGTCGGCGAGCAGGATCGCCTCATCAACGTCGTGCGTGACGCAGATCGCGGTGACATGTGTGCGTTCCCACACCTCCATCAGCACATCCTGCAAGTCCCAGCGGGTCAGGCTGTCGAGCATCCCGAAAGGTTCATCGAGCAGCAGCAATTTCGGCGAAAGCGCGAAGGCGCGGGCGATGCCGACGCGTTGTTTCATGCCGTTCGACATTTCTGCCGCCAGCTTGTCGAGGCTGTCGCCCAGACCGACGCGAGCGAGATAATAATCGACAATTTCGCGACGCTCTGCGCGGGTCGCGTGGGGATAAACCCGCGCGACACCGGCCATCACATTTTCGCGCGCGGTCAGCCATGGCATCAGACTGGGCGACTGGAACACCACGCCCTTGTCGGGGCCAGCGCCGGTAATCTCGCGCCCGTCGAGCACGATGCCGCCGCCTGAAATGCTGTTGAGACCAGCCGCCATCGTCAGAGCGGTTGATTTGCCGCAGCCCGAATGGCCGATCAGCGAGACGAATTCGCCTTTGTCCATCAGCAGCGTGAAGTCTTGTACAACTGTCAACGGACCTTTGGGTGTCGGATAGACCTTCTTGACCTTGAAGAATTCCAGATAGCGGCGGTCAAAACCAGACTTCGCCGCATCGAGATAGACTTGCGGGGGGTTGAGAGCCGTTATCGGCGTGACATTAGGCAATGCCAGCTCGTCGCCGCCAATCGCAGTTCGCGCATCATTCAGACTGCCCAGATAGTTCGCAATCCTGTTGCGTAACGCTTTATATGCGGCATCGTGGTTGAGCGCAGTTTTCTCGCGCGGGCGAGCGATGGTAACATCGAAAATCTCGCCGATTTTGCCTGTCGTCGGCTCCAATATCGCCACGCGGTCGGCCAGCAACAACGCCTCGTCCACATCGTTGGTGATGAGAATGATCGTACGCTTTTCCTGTGCGCGGATGCGGTCGATCTCCGCCTGCAACTTGGCACGGGTGAGCGCGTCGAGCGCCGACAAAGGCTCGTCGAGAAGCAATATTTCAGGCTTCATGGCGAGCGCACGGGCAACCGCGACGCGTTGCCGCATCCCGCCCGACAGCTCTGCAGGCTTACGGTCGATAGCATGAGCGAGGCCGACGAGTTCTATAGTCGATTGGGTCAGCGCAGCGCGTTCGGCCTTGTTCATATCCTTGTGAATAGCATCGACCGCCAGCCCGACATTGCCTTCGACGCTGAGCCAGGGAAACAGCGAATAGCTCTGGAACACCAGCCCGGTCTCGGCACCGGGCCCGGTCACAGGCTTGCCTTTGATGAGCACTTCGCCGCTTTCGGGTTCGAGCAACCCGGCCATCAACGACATTAACGTCGTCTTCCCGGTACCCGAAAAACCAAGAATGGCCACGAACTCGCCTTCGCTAACGGTCAGGTCAATGCCGTTCAGGACCGGCGTGTCGGGATAGCCCTTCACGACGTTCTTGAGTTCCAACATGGTTTCAGCGGCCATGGCGATCACCGTACCGAGTGCCGACTGGCGTAATTTTGCAGCAGCCGCATGATCTGGTCGAGCACCACGCCGATTAGGCCTATGACGACAACTGCGACCATGATCCGGGCGAGCGAACGGTCGCTGCCGTTCTGAAATTCGTCCCACACAAACTTGCCAAGGCCCGGATTTTGCGCAAGCATCTCTGCGGCGATGAGCACCATCCAGCCCACACCGAGTGACAGCCGCATTCCGGTAAAGATATAGGGCATTGCCGAAGGCAAAACGAGTTTAGTCAGCTTGGCAAACCAGCCGAGCCGAAGGACGCGACCGACATTGAGCAAATCCTTGTCAATCGAGGCGACGCCGATCGCGGTGTTGATCAGCGTCGACCACATCGAGCACAGCATCACCACGACAGCCGAGATCACGAAGCTCTTGGCAAACGTCGGGTCATCGCTGGTGACTGAGGCAGAAACCACCATCGTCACGACCGGCAACCACGCCAGCGGACTGACCGGGCGCATGACCTGAACAATCGGATTGATCGCCGCATTTACGCGTTTGGACAACCCCGCGATAAGCCCGAGCGGCACAGCCACGATGCTGGCAAGCAGGAAGCCAGTCGCAACGGTATATAGCGAGGTGTAAATCTGGTCGATAAAGGTTGGCGGTCCCGAATAAAGCCCGCCCGCGGCAACCGCTGTTGCGGCTTCAGCGCGGGCCGCATCATGCTCGCCCATCAGCGCGAGAAACGCGGTCCACACGTCACTGGGTCCGGGCAACGCGCCAAGCGACGTTTTGACTTGCGGCGCCAGCAAGGCCCAAAGACCGAGAAATATCGCGATGCCAACGACAGGCGGCCACAGCGCTTCAAACGTCGCCCTTCCATCCGGAAGCTTCAACTTTGTGGTCCATGCCAGCACCGGGTTGGTCGGTGCTGGCACAGATTTCGTCTCCACGGGGGTTAGTTGCAGAGCAGCAGAAACTTCATTCACATCGGCTTCCAGAATTTTGATTGCAGTGGCCGTCATCATATCGGTCCTATTTTACGCCCGCAGATGTGACTTTCTGGCCGGGCTTCAAGCCGATCGAAAAGCTTGCGACATAAGCGGAGGGCTTGCGCGCGTCGAAGGCGACGCCGTCGATGGCCTTGCCAGTGTAGACGCGGAAACCATCGCTTTCGGGGAAGGCATCTGCGGGGGCTTTTCCGTCGGCAACGAGCGACTTGGCGGCTGCCATATAGAGGTCGGGTCGGTAAACGGACTTGGCCGTATCGAGATACCAGCTGTCGGGTTTATCTTCGGAAATCTGGCCCCAGCGTCGCATTTGCGTCAGCACCCAGATCGCGTCTGAATAATAGGGATAGCTCGCGCTTTCCCCGAAGAAGAGGTTGAATTGCGGGGTGTCCCTTGTGTCACCAGCCGCGAAAGTGAATTTGCCGGAAAGCGAGGCCGCGAGCACTTTCTCCTCTGCGCCGACATAATTGGGCTTGGCGAGTATCTTGATCGCCTCGGGCCGGTTCTTACCGCCATCGGCATCGAGCCACATCTGCGCACGGATCAGCGCACGTAGGACCGCCTTGGTTGTTTTCGGATTTGTCTGGGTGAATTTCTCGGTAAGCCCGAAAACCTTGTCGGCGTTAAGCCCTGCGATATCGGGATCAACAATCACGGGTACGCCGATTTTCTTGGCAACCGAAGCTTGGTTCCATGGCTCGCCGACCGAGTAGCCGTCAATCGTACCCGCTTCGAGCGTGGAGGGCATTTGCGGTGGCGGCGTTACCGACAACTGGACATCGGCGCCGGTAACACCAGCCGTATCAGCGGGTAGATAGTAACCGGGGTTTAACCCGCCTGCCGCCAACCAGTAACGCAGCACATAATTGTGACCCGATACCGGGAAGACCATCCCCATTTTGAGCGGCTTGCCCTCGGCTTTGAGTTTTGCCACCACGGGCTTCAACGCTGCCGCCGATACCGGGTGCGTTACTTTACCGTCCGCACCTTTGGGTAGTGTCGGTGCAATCAAGCTGTACACTTTGTTCGACAACGTCACCGCCTTGCCGTTCATGTCAAGGCTGAGCGGGGTTACGATCTTCACCTTGGCACCGATGCCAGCGCCCGACGCGATCGGATGCCCCGCGAGCATGTGCGCGCCGTCCAGACCACCCGATGCCACATTATCCACGAGCACTTTCCAGTTGGCTTGGGGTTCCAAGGTTACGGTCAGCCCCTCTTCGGCGAAAAAGCCCTTTTCCTTGGCGATGGCGAGCGGAGCCATGTCGGTCAGTTTGATGAAGCCCAGTTTTAATACGGGCTTTTCCACATCGCCTTTTGCGACCGCTGCCGGAGCGTCGGTTTCGCTGCCGCCACATGCCGAAAGCGTCATCACCAATACCATGCTTGCTGCCGTACCCAGATATTTCCGCATGAACCTTACCCCTTTTCAGTGAACCCGTTCGCCAACGAAAAAAACGCCACCCGCAGCATTCGAGAAATCCCGAAACCCGCGTGGCAGCGTTGCCTATTGTCGATGTTTGACTAAGTACCGCTTTGGTCACTTCGTTGTGATCATGCGGCTGTGAAATAAATATGACGCGGCCTTGCCCAATATGCAAGCACTTTTTTGCAGTGCAGCATTAGTGCTTAAAACTTAGGCAAATCAATCCTGTTTGAGCAGTGTACCAAAGGCCTCTGGGTCAAAGCTTTGGCCGTCAAAGAATCCATCCGAGCCAAGGATTAACCGTCCCTGTGTTGTGCCGACGCCGAGCGGATCGCTAATCGAACCTTCCAGTTTTGCGCTCGCTCCGGGCAGCGGCACACCCATCGGTTTAAGCGCGGCACGATAGATGTCAGGACGAAATACCTCCTGAGCTGATTCGTAATCTACCGAATCAGGAGCCGCATGTCCTGCCGCGCACATTTGCGCGTAAAGCCACGCTGCTTGGCTCACCCAAGGAAAATTCGCCGCCTCGCGGTGCTGGAACATAAAGTCGGGTACATGCACCGCGTCATGGCCTTTCGCGAACAACACCTGATCCTGCACCACCCGCTTGATCGCGGCAGCCGATCCGTCGAGATAGTCTGCACGTGCCAATATGCTGGTAATCTGTTCGATCCGCGCGGGGTCAACAAAGGCGACGCCCGCTTTATACATGGAACGGATGAGTGGCTGGGTCAATTCCGGCTCGGCATCCATCCGCGCGGTTTTCATAGTCAGCACTTTTTCCACCCCGCGCCGCCAGATTTGGGAGGTAGTGGCAATGACGATGCCGACGCCGCGTTCGACTGCAACGCTGTTCCAGGGCGCGCCAACACAAATGCCGTCAACTTCGCCCGCTTCCAACGCGTCGGCAGCGAAAGGCGGTGCGATAGTGACGATTTCGACATCTTCATTAGGATCGAGGCCGCTGCCGATCAGCCAATAACGCAGCATATAATTGTGGCTGGAATAGCGGTGGACAACACCTAGCCGAAGCCGCTGGCCCACCGCCTTTTTCTTCAGCGCCACAGCAGCGAAGCGTTGACCGATGCTTGCCACATCGCCGGGCTTGCCGACCGTTGTTATTTGTTCAGCGAGGTCGGGCCGCAGCGTAATCGCGTTGCCATTCAGCCCCAGGACAAACGGCACCGATAGCGGCACCGCAGGTCGCCCCAGCCCCAACTTCGTGGCGATGGCCAGCGGCGCGACCAGATGAGCTGCATCGCTGTGGCCGTAGAGCAGCCTGTCAAGTACCGTCGCCCAGCTCAGGTCGCGGACAAGGTCGAGCGCCAGACCTTCCTCTTCAGCGAAGCCCATTTCACGCGCCAGTATCGGGAGGGCCGCGTCAACCAGTGGCAGAAAGCCGACGCGAGCGGGTAAAAGGCTCATAATCCCCCCATCAGTTTTTCAGCCGTAAGCAAAGCGTCAGCGACGTCGCCAATCTTTCGGCCGCTATCCATCGCCGCCTTGCGCAACACCGCATAAGCGCCGGGCTCGTCAAGCCCGCGCTTCTTCATCAGCAATAGCTTGGCAGCATCAACGACTTTGCGCTCCGCCAACTGTCCCCGCGCATCGTCCAGTTCTGCGCGTAGCCGCGCAAAGGCATTAAACCGCTTGACCGCGACATCCAGCACGGACCTGATCCGTTCGGGCTTCATGCCGTCAACGACATAAGCCGAAACCCCGGCATCTATTGCCGCTTCAATCGAGCCGTCATCCGCCCGGTCCACAAACATCGCAATCGGTCGGGAAATCGCGCGCGATAACGCGAATAGTTCTTCCAACTCGTCACGCCGGGGGTTTGCGAGGTCAACAAGTACAACGTCGGGCGACAACTCCTCGATCCGCGCTACCAACCCTTGGCGCTCAATCAACACGGTAATGTCGCACAATCCGGACGCAGCGAGCCCCTCGGCAATAACCGCAGCGCGTGCGGCGCTTTCATCAATTATAGCAATGCGCATCAGAATCGACCATGTTGCACCGCAACATAATCAGACTGTCGGCGCGCACAAGCCCGTTAATCCAGCATGGACATTTTCATGATAATCAATTCGGCGTCGGCCAAAACTTCTTCAGTGTTGATGGGGACGACAAGGATCAAATGAAGTCGACGGCCAAGCCGCGCCGGAGTTGCGCTTACCGGGCTTTTTGTTCCCGCAGATTCATCGCCTCCAGGGACATCAGATCCCAAAAGGTCAGGAAAAACCAGACCCTTGGCCACCGAGGCATTCTATTAAATTATTGATTTTTTCTAGGAATTGTTGGTTGCGGGAGTAGGATTTGAACCTACGACCTTCAGGTTATGAGCCTGACGAGCTACCGGGCTGCTCCATCCCGCGCCACCAACAGATCGGTGCCAAGCACGCAATCCAAAACGAAAAAAGGCGGACACTGTCGATTGAACGACAGCAGTCCGCCTTTTGAACTGTGAATGGGTTTTCCAAATCTCTTATCTATGAGCGCCGGCTGCAATGCCTGGCGACGACCTACTCTTCCAACGCTTAAGCGGTAGTACCATCGGCGCAGTTTGGTTTCACGGCCGAGTTCGAGATGGGATCGGGTGGGTCACAAACGCTATGGTCACCAAGCAATGAAGCAGGCGCTCATACAATATGAGAATTGGGTTTAAATCGATATCCGTGCAAATCTTTATACTGACTGTTTTCATAATCATCCGCCATCTGACGACATGGTACGGACCGTAAACGGCCCAGATCTGTCATTGATGGTGGGACTCTGTATTCAAGCGCGAAAAGAGTAATTAGGATTGGTTAGCTTCACGCATTACTGCGCTTCCACACCCAACCTATCAACGTAGTGGTCTACTACGACTCGATGAAATCTAATCTCGAGGGAGGCTTCCCGCTTAGATGCTTTCAGCGGTTATCCCGTCCATACATAGCTACCCTGCTGCGCGGCTGGCGCCACGACAGGTACACCAGAGGTATGTTCATCCCGGTCCTCTCGTACTAGGGACAACTCCTCTCAAATTTCGACGCCCACGGCAGATAGGGACCAAACTGTCTCGCGACGTTCTGAACC
>CAZQBS010000031.1:0-2917 GCA_964591835.1 uncultured Sphingorhabdus sp.
GCCATCGCTTTGCGCGAAAGCGTGTCGGCGTGATGCTGCTCCAGTGGCGAATGCCCGACCCGCCGATTATACTGCGCTGGCGCGGGCCGGACGGCGTGGCGGCGGCGATGGCTGCCGCAAATCCGCCGTTGCCGGTGCCGACGATTATCGGCCCGCCGGGATTGCAGGGGCCAGTTGGGCCGCAAGGTCCAGTCGCCGAAATCATCGACGGCGGGACATTCAACTAGACTTTTTTGGTTCACGCAGAGGCCGCAGAGTTCGCAGAGGGTCAACACCTCCCTCTTCGCTCTGCGAACTCTGCGTGAACAATTTCTTTTTTTAGGAATGCACATGCCCAGAATACAGATCAAGCGCGGCCTTAAGGCCAATTTGCCGTCGGCGTTGATGCTGGCGGGTGAGGCGCATTTTACCACCGACCGTGGGTCGCTTCATGTGGCGACCGGCGCTACGACCAAGCTGGCTGTGGTTCCAGCAATCGACGACCTAACGACGGTCGCCTCGGTCGATGGTGCTGCCGATTTCCTTATTCTGCACGATGCCTCGGCGAGCGGTCAGAAAGAAGGCAAGATTACCGTCAATGCCTTCCGCGACGCGCTCAATATTCCGGCGTCGGACCTCGACGAAAAGGTCGCCGTCGTATCGGGCGGCACCCCGGGCTATCTTTGGGGAACCAACGGTACCGACGGTATATTGCGGATGAATCCGTCGATGGCGTGGACCAAGGATGCGGGCAACGCGTTCGTCACGCTGGCGGTCGGCGACGTCGATTGCGGGGCGTTCTAGGCCATGCCGTCGCTTGCACACAAACGCGGGACGCGCGCGCAGATCGACGCGGCGGCCAGCGCCAGCGCCTTGAAAACCGGCGAGGTCTATCTGATCACCGATGAGGCGCGGCTGACCGTGGGCACTGCGGTCAATGCCCACGTGGCGGCGGCCAAGCAGGGCGAAGGGGGCGGCGGAAGCGACCCGTGGACATGGCAGAGGCTTGCCGCGGATGTCGCCAATAGCACCACCGCACTTGCGCCGGTTACTGGCCTCAGCTTCACTGCGTCGGTGAACACGACCTATCTCGTCGAACTGGTCGGGGCGGTCCAGTCGGCGGCGGCAACGACAGGAATCGCGGTAGCGCTTGATATACCCAGCGGCTCGGTCATCGGGCTGGCTGTCTCTACCATATCGGCAACAGGCGTAGGTTCGACCGAACAGATTGCCGACAACGCAACGACCGGGGCGACCACCGGAGTCCGAGCTGCAGCGACCAATGCGCCTCTGACGGCACGCTTTGTCGTCGCTGTGGGTGCGACCGGCGGAACGGTGCAATTGCAGTTCCGAAGCGAAATTGCCGCGTCGGCGGTGACCATGAAAGCCGGGCTGACCGCGATGGGGCGGCGCGTAATTTAATCCAAACATAAGGATAGATACTATGCTGAGCCGTGACGCGCTCGGCCTCGACGGCGCTATGCTGGACGAGGCGAAGTCCTATTTGCGCCTTGAATCCGAGGAAGAGGACGCGCCTTTAGGGGCAATTATTCTGGCCGCTATCGGCCATGCCGAAAGCTTTGCCGGGCAGATGCTGATCAAGCGCGGTGTGCGCGAGATACGCGGTGTTTCATCGCACTGGCAGCGGCTGACGGCGGCCCCAGTCGCGGCCTTTACCAGCCTGACCGGCATCCCGGCGGAAGGTGCGACGTTCGTGGTTCCGGTTACCGGTTACAGCACTGAAATCGACAGCCACGGCGACGGCCATTTCCGCGTTAGCCAGCCGGGTTCGGCAGGGCGGATCGAGGTGGTTTATCAGGCAGGGTTGGCGGCCAGTTGGGCCGAACTGCCCGAAGCGCTCCGGCTCGGCATCTTGCGGCTGATCGGGCATCTTTATGCGCACCGCGATGCAGGCGACGATACAGGACCGCCCGAGGTGATCGCGGCATTGCTGCGGCCGTGGCGGCGGATGAAACTGTCATGAGCGGCGAATTCGCAGGGCGCCTGCGCGAACGTGTGTTGATTGAGCAAAGGCAGGGCAACCGCGATTTGCTCGCCGGAGCGACAGGTAGCTATGCCTATGCGGGTGAAGCGTGGGTGGCGTTGATGCCGCTGATGCCGGGCGATCTGACGCAGGCGGACGCATTGTCCGCAATGCCGCGCTGGCAGGTGACGATGCGCAAACGCGAAGGGATCGGCCCGGGAACACGGCTCACGTGGCGGCGCAAATATCTGGCCGTGCGCGGCGTCATCAGCGACCCGCGCGAACCCGCGCAAATCGTGTTGATGTGCGAGGAAGTGCGATGAGTCTGGAGCGGCTCACCGCGCGCGGCGAGCAGGCCGGAGCGGCTGCAGCGATACGGGCGCGTGATCGCCTGATTGCGCGAGCAATTGTGCCTCCCGGCTTAGAACTTGCACCTGTCCCGGAAGGAATTGCCCTGTCCGGCAAGCGCCTGCGCCACCGCTTTGTCACCGACCCGAAATGGAGGGATGTTATCCGATGAGCGATGCTGTCCAAGCAGTCCAGGCGGCAACTATTGCTGCGCTGCAAAGCCATCCTGTTTTGTCCACCGAATTGACCGGGCTCTATGACGGCCCGCCACCACGTGCGGCATTTCCTTATGTCGCCATTGCCGACGGGCTGGTCTCCGACTGGAGCACCAAGAGCGCCGAGGGGCGGGAAATAAGGCTGGCGCTGACGGTCTGGGACGATGGCGAAGAAGCATCGCGGCTGCACGGCCTGATGGGCCATATCGAGGATGCGATAGCCGCCATGGCGCGCGACCTCCCCGGCTGGCGCGTGGCGAGCAATGTATTTTTGCGGTCGCTGGTGTCGCGCGACCCCGCCGGACCTTGGGCCGGGCTGGTAGAGTTCAGGGTACGGGTTTTGAAGGCCTGATTTCAAGTTTTTAGAAATTTTCACGCGGAGACGCGGAGA
>CAZQBS010000031.1:3017-33155 GCA_964591835.1 uncultured Sphingorhabdus sp.
ACGCGGAGACGCGGAGAAAAATTGTTTCTCTGCGAAACTCTGTGGACGCTGCGTGAAATCTCATTTTTTGGTTCACGCAGAGGACGCCGAGTGCGCAGAGCCTTCTTAATCTCTCCGCGTCTCCGCGCCCCCGCGTGAGCAATTTTACTTTTTTGTTTTTAGGAGAAAGAAAATGCCTGCAGAAAAAGGAAGCGCCTTCCTGTTGAAGGTTGGCGACGGCGCGGTGACGCCGGTTTATTCGACCATCGCCGGAATGCGAACAACGCAGATGTCGGTGAATGGCGATGCAGTGGTCATCACCAACAAGGGTTCTGGCGCGTGGCGCGAGCTGTTGTCCGGTGCCGGGGTGCGGTCGGTATCGGTATCGGGGGCGGGAGTGTTTACCGGCTCTTCCGCAGAAACGCGCATCAAGAACAACGCGCTGTCGGGTTTGCTCGACGATTACGAACTGAGCTTCGAAAGCGGAGAACGGTTGCAGGGAAAATTCCTCGTCGGTCGGCTCGATTATGCCGGGGATTTCAACGGGGAGCGGTCTTACACGCTGGCGCTGGAAAGTTCGGGGCCGGTGGTTTCGCTATGAGCCGCACGGCCAACGCCGCGCGTGGCGAAGCAGTTATCCAAACCGAACATGCCGCATATATGCTGCGCCCGACTTTCGCCGCATTGGTTGCTGCCGAAGCGGAGCTCGGGCCGCTGTTCGCGCTCGTCGAACGCGCTGCTTCGGGCGAATTGAAGCTGGCCGAGATGGTCGCATTGTTCTGGCATTGCCTTGACGAGAGCGACGCCGTGATGCGCGACGAGTTTTCCGAGGCGGTGGTCGGTGGAGGACTGGCAGCGGCGACGCCCGCGCTCAAGATACTGCTCGGGCAGATTTTGGGCGGACGGTGAATTTTGCGGAGATCGCCGGGCGGTTGTACGGCCAGTGCGCGGCTGTGCTTGGCTGGCGACCGGATGAATTCTGGAACGCGACACCCGCTGAATTAGCCTGCGTGTTGCGTGCGCTGATACCGCCGAGCAACGATCCTGCCGACAGCAAGCTAGTCGCACAAATGATGGAGCTATTCCCCGATGGATGAAGAAATCGAACGGCTGATCGTTTCGGTACGCGCCGATACCAGAGGCTTTGCAGCCGACGTCGGTGCAATGCGTGCCGAGCTGGACGGACCATTTGCCGCCGGACTCGAACGGGCTGGGCAAGCCCTGGAGCGCAGCCTAATCGGTGCCATCCAGCGCGGCAAATTCGGCTTTGAAGATTTGCGCAGGGTTGCATTGTCGGTGCTGTCCGAAATCGCGGCAGCGGCTCTGCGCGGCGGGATCGACAGCATCTTTTCTGGTGGCGGACAGAGTAGTGGCGGCGGATTGCTGGCGTCGTTGGGCTCGATTATCGGCAGCGCGCTCGGCGCTCCGGGGCGGGCAACCGGCGGGCCGGTGTCGCCCGGGCGGGCGTACCGCGTCGGCGAGCGCGGGCCGGAACTGTTCGTGCCGACATCGAGCGGGCGGATTGAAGCAGGTGGCGGAGGCACGCCAGCCAACATCCGTTTGACGATCAATATTTCGGACAACGGACGCGGCAGCGCGCCCGATGGCTTGCGGAGCTCGTCGCGTCAGGTCGCGCGCGCGGTGCGGCAGGCTTTGGCGAAAGATTGAACGATGTCTTATTGGCTTTGCGACAAACGGCGCTGGCAAAAATCGACGCCGGTGATGCGCTTCGACCCGCGCTTCTGGACGGTTAATTTCCCCCGCCCCATGATGGCTTCGGTGGTAACGACTGGCCCGGAATCGCTTCGCGCCGACGCCGTGTTTTACAAGACCGACGATCTGGCGGGGCTGATCTGGGCCAGCGACGACGAGTGGGACCACCCGCTCCTCGCTTACGAGACCAACCGCGATTACCGGCGGCTGACCGTCAGTTTCCGCTGGTTGTCGCAGGGCATCATGCCGCTCGACGCTATCAACGGGCCGACGCTGACGATTTCGGGCCGTGATGAGGGCGGGCAACCGAAAAGCTGGTATGTGCGGCTGTGGAATTATGCAGTCGGGACACCCGAGGATGCGCAGGTTACGCTAAAGTTCAGCGAGCTCGACGGCGGGTTCCTGCTGCCGGGCGAGGCCGATCCGGTTTTTGCAGGCGACATCGACCGTATGTTCATTTCGCTGGTTCCGCCGGGATATACCGGACTGGCGGGTAATCTCGCCGCACCGGCGGAAGGTTGGGTCGAGCTTAGCCAAATCCGGTGCGACGGGGCGGGGGTGATGCTCGATACCGCCGACGTGATGTTGCCCGAACATAGCCTGAAAATGGCGACCGGTTATGACGACGGTTATAACCAGACACCGGCGCGGCTGCTTCGCCAGATCCACGCACTCGGATATCGTCGTTGCATCAATCATTATGTCGGGATGAGCCATTATTTCCGGCTCGAAGCATTAGGTGATGGCCATTATGTCAGCCTCGCTGGCGGAGCGCTCAATGCACCCTGCCGCGCGTGGCACGCCGATTTCGCGGCACAGGCAAAGGCGCTGGGATTTGAACTGATCCTGTCGCTCTCGTACGAACTGTTCGACGCCCATAGCTGGAACGACTGGAAGCAACGCGCGGAAAACGGCGAGTCGGCGGTGACCGGGTGGGTGCCGCCCTCGACCTTGCTGTCGCCCGCGAATGCGGGCGCGATGGCGTATCTTCGGGCGGTGGCGCGGGCATTTGTGTTCGTGCTAAAAGAGGCAGGTCTCCCGGTCCATTTCCAGATCGGCGAGCCTTGGTGGTGGATCATGCCCGACGGCCGGATTTGCCTATACGATGCGGCGGCGACATCGGCGTTCGGGGCGCTCTCTGTGGGCATTTCGAACATCTCCGGGCCCAAGACAGCCGCGCAAAATGCAATGCTCGACCGGGCCGGCGAATTGCTCGCAGCGTCGACCGCTTCTGTGATTGCAGCAGTGCGCGACGAGGCGGGAGCGGCCGGTGCCACCGCCTATCTGCTGGTGTATTTGCCGACGGTTCTCGATCCGCTTGCACCCGAAGCAAAGCGCGCCAACGTGCCGGTCGGATGGGCGTCGCCCGCTTTCGATGTGCTTCAACTGGAAGATTATGATTGGGTAACCAGTGGCAATCACGGCGCGACCGCGCGGGCGGTGCCGCTGATGACGCAGCGGCTGGGTTATCCGGTTACCGACCAGCATTATTTTGCCGGTTTCGTGCTTCGTCCCGAGGACAGGGCGCATTGGGCCGACATCGAACACGCAACCGTGCTGAGTAACGAGCGCGGCACCGCACAAACCTATGTCTGGGCGCTGCCGCAGATCGCGCGTGACGGATACACCCATTTTGAGATTGGCGAGGAAGAGGACGACATGCAGGCCTTCGACGATGTGACGTTTCCGATCGCCATCGGCCAAGAGGCGGTGGCGACGGCGGAGTTTTCGACCAATGTCGTGACCACCTTTTCCGGGCACGAACGACGCAACAGCGATTGGGTGGATGCGCGGCAAAAATACGATGTCGGGCCGGGAGTCCGCTCGGAGGACGAACTGGGTGTGCTGCTTGCCTTCTTCCGCGCGCGTCGTGGCCCTGCCATCGGTTTTCGTTTTACCGATCCGTTCGACAGCAGTTCGAATAATATGACCAGCGCGCCGACCGCGCTCGATCAATTGCTCGGCATCGGTGACGGCGTGCGCACCAGCTTTGCATTGGCCAAAACCTACGGTGTCGATGGCCAAATCCGCCGGATCACGAGGCCGCAGCCGGGTTCGGTTGTTGTCGCCAGCAACGGCAGCGTCGTGACCGGATGGAGCCTTGCCGATGCGGGCGTAGTCCAGTTCGAAACTGCACCCGCCGTCGGCGTCGTAATCACCGCCGGTTTTCGTTTCGATGTGCCCGTCCGTTTTGCCAACGACGGTATCGAGATATCGCGCGCGACCTTTGGCGCTGGCGATATGCCTTCGGTGCCGCTCATTGAAATCAAGGAAGCGGCATGAGCGATCTTTGGCTCGTCGGCCCGGTCACCAGCGTCGCGTATGGCTGGCGCCTCGAGCGCGGCGACGGCGTGGCAATAGGTTTCACCTCGCACGACCGCGATGTCACCATCGACGGTGTGCTTCTGCGCGCCAGCCCCGGAATGGTGCCAAGCTCGATTGTGGAGAGCATCGGTTTGGAAACCGACGGGCTCGAAGTCGGCGGCGCGTTAACATCGTCCGCAATTACCAGGGAAGACTTAGCTTCGGGCAGATGGGACGCCGCGCGGCTGGAGATTTTCCTGTTCGACTGGAGCGATCCGACGGCGGGCAAGCGGATACTGGCAGTCGGCGAACTGGGTGCGGTCTCCTATTCGAGCAAAGCCTTCGAAGCCGAACTTCTCGGTCTGACGCGACAACTCGACCGCCCGGTCGTGCCGCAAACGTCGCCCAGCTGCCGCGCCAATTTTTGCGATGCTGCATGCGGGCTGAATGCATTGCGATTCCGCCACTTACGAAGGGCAGCTTCGACCGATCAAGAAAACATCACATTGGACAGTCTCGTTGAGACCGACGTGTTTTCATACGGCAAACTTCGCTGGCTGGACGGTAAAAACACCGGGCTTGCCGCAGACATTATCGCCAACGGCGCAACCGTTGTGACATTGGCGCGATCTCCCCATTTCCCGGTTGCTTCCGGAGCCATGATCGAACTCATCGAGGGTTGCGACAAGCGCCTCGAGACCTGCGCGACGCGCTTTGGGAACGCCATCAACTTTCGCGGTGAGCCGCATTTGCCCGGCAACGACATTTTGACGCGCTATCCCGGTGCGGGTTAACCTCGGCGCGCGCATCGCGGCGCGTGCCATCAGCAACCTCGGCGTGCCGTTCCGCCTCCACGGACGAACGCCCCAAAGCGGGCTGGATTGTATCGGACTGCTTGCCGATGCGCTTCGCTCGGTTGGCTGTGCACGGCAAATTCCAGCGGATTATGGATTGCGCGGGCAGTTCGACCAAAAGGCGTGCGCGTTTTTTCAAACCGCAGACTTTGAGCCAATTGATGATGCTCTGACGTTACCCGGCACCTTCGGTCTGGTCGCGATTTCTACGCGCCAACTTCATTTCGTCATCTATGCGGGCGACGGGTTTGTCCATGCTCATGCCGGACTGCGGCGCGTGGTGCTGACTCCCGGCAATCCCCCCTGGCCGTTGCTCGGTCGCTGGCGTTATATCGGAGAATGACATGGCAACGCTCGTTTTGACAGCGGTAGGGTCGGCCATCAGCGGCCCGATCGGCGGGGCGATCGGCTCGATCATCGGCCAACAGGTCGATAGCATATTATTCGCCCCAAAAGGCCGCGAAGGTCCGCGATTGAAGGAACTAGAGGTCCAGACATCGAGCTACGGAACTCAAATTCCGGCAATTTTCGGTGCAATGCGCGTGGCGGGAACGGTTATCTGGGCGACCGACCTGATCGAGCGCCGATCCAAAAGCGGCGGTGGCAAGGGCAAACCGGCGACTTCCGAATACAGCTATTCGGTCAATATGGCGATCGCGATTTCGAGTATGCCGGTCGCCCGGATCGGCAGGATATGGGCCAACGGCAATCTTCTGCGCGGTGCCGGCGGGGACTTCAAGGTCGATACCACATTCCGGTTTCACAATGGCCATAACGATCAAATTCTCGACCCTTTGATCGCGTCGGCAGAAGCTGCGGCAAATTGCCCCGCCTATCGCGGTCTTGCTTATGCGGTATTCGAGGACTTGCAACTTGCCGATTATGGCAACCGGATTCCATCGCTGACCTTCGAGATATTCGAGCGCGAAACCGCTGTTCCGCTCAATGCCATTTTCCAGACTGCATCGGCAGGCTCGATTGAAGTCTTAAGCGCTGAATCCGTCACTGGCTACGCGATGTCTGCCATCGACGCCCGAACGGCGCTATCACCATTACTCGACAGTTTTCCTGTCCTTTTGCGAACCAACGCCGACAAACTCCAGTTGATTGACAACTGGTTGCCAGCGGCTGCCAAACCCTCGGTCGAACCGGTCGCCGACGACAGCGGTAGAATTTACGAGCGTCCCACTGTCAGCCTGTCTCCTGCTTACACCGCACCACAAAAACTAACCTTGCGCTATTATGAGCCGGCGCGTGATTATCAGGCTGGCCTGCAAAGTAGCGAAAGGGATGGCACCGGACGGACGATACAGCATGTCGAACTGCCTGTATCTCTGGATGCTCGGAATGCAAAACGCATTTCAGAATTGCAACTTATGCAGATTCACCGAAACCGCGAAAGCCTAGCCGCGCAAACTGCGATTAATTCCGAACAGTTATCCGCCGGGCAATGGATCGCCGATTCAGCAGGCCGCGATTACCAGATCCAGGAGGTGGAACATTTTCGTGGTTCCACCAGAATATCGGCGCGGTCGTCGTTGGTTTTCGATCCGACTGTGGCGTTCGCAGCCTCGCCGGGCAGAAACATCGCGGCACCCGATCTGGTGCCCGGCCAAACTCAAATTGCGGTCATTGACATGCCGGTGTTCGATACAACAGACCCCGGGAAATCTCTGGTCGGGATATTTGCAAATGGGACCGGAAGTGGCTGGCGCAGCGCAGCGTTGTCGATCCGCCAAGGCGATAGCCTCATCGACATCGGACCGGCAGCCCTGCCCGCGATAATCGGACATTGCGTCGGGATTTTGCCCCCTCATAGTCCGTACCTGCTCGACCTTCGGCATCCGCTGGATGTGCAACTGGCGCATAACGATATCGCGATCGGCCAAATTACCGAAGATTGGCCTTTGTGTTGGATCGGCGGTGAGTTCGTTCGTTTCGGCTCGGTCATGCCACTGGCCGCTGGGCGGTATCGCCTGACAAATTTGCAACGGGGGTGCTATGGAACCGAAGCCGCCGTCGACGGCCATCAGGTTGGCGAAACCTTCGTATGGCTTGAACAATCAACCGCGCGATTGCTGGATGGCATAGTGCTTACCCCGGGAACGACGGTAATGATCGAAGCTTTGGGCATTGGCGATGACGAGCCGGTATTGGCAACGGCATCCTTGAATGGAAAATCGATCGCGCCGCTTTCTCCAGTGCACGCTCATGGCGCTTTATTAGCGAATGGCAGTGTCGAACTAACCTGGGTCAGGCGATCGCGTATTGATTTTGGCTGGGCTGATGGCGTCGACCAGGGATTGGTCGAGGACGGCGAGCAATATCTGGTTTCGCTCTTGAGTGTTGATGGTCCGATCACTGACTGGACAGTGCAGGCGTCCACCCTCACTATATCGTCGGCAACAATTTCTGACCTGACCGCAGTGGCAGGACCGGTGCTGACGTTCGGTATCAGCCAGATTGGTCGGCACATGGCATCTGCTGCAGCGACCGTTCGAGTGAACATTACCTAATGAATTAAAGCCATCTGAAAGGAGCAGAATTATGCCGGGCACAAGCAGTTCGCGGCACCAGTTGCCATATCTGGTCGTCGCTCAGGCGCAGAAGGAACTTACCCACAATGAAGCAATCGCGAGGATTGATGCTCTGCTTCATCCCGTTGTGCAAGAGCGGCTATCCGTTCCGCCGTTGCCTTCTTTGGCGGATACCGGGAAATGCTGGCTAGTCGATGTCGACGCCACCGGAGACTGGCAAAACAGGACCGGAAAAATTGCGGTTTGGGCGGGTGGCAGCTGGCGGTTCCTTTCGCCAGCACCTGCGATGCGTGTGCGAAATGTCGCAGACGGCACCGATATCGTGTGGAACGGCACGCATTGGATTGTCGCCCCTACTGTGGCGGAACCGCAATCGGGTGCGACGATAGATGTCGAAGCGCGGGCCGCAATCGTTGCACTATTGTCGCATTTCAGAATGATAGGCCAGTTTTCGACATGACGGGCAGGCCATCGCAAATTTGGATGATTCCGCAAAATAGCGACATTTTGGCAACAGTTTGAAAGTAAAGTGACTTGCATCGTTGGAACAGAATCGATAGACGACAGTTACAGAATTTCCGTTCCTAACAATGAAAAGGGGAAAGTTGATGCGTAAGTTTGCCATAGGTTTGGCGCTCGCTTCTACAGCTCTGGCATCACCGGCTTTGGCCCGCGATGATCAGTGGTATGTTGGAGTCGATGGCGGTGTGATGATAGTCGAAGATCTCGACTTGGATATTGGCGCCGTTAATAATGCGGCTACAATCGATACCGATAAAGGATATGACTTTGGCGGCGTCGTAGGATACGACTTTGGCGGTTTCCGTCTCGAAGCCGAAGTTTCATATCGTGAAGCCGACATAGATCGGTTCACAAGCGGAACTCCCCAGATCACGGGTGGGGCTGGTACAGGGCTTGCCGCCGGTGGCAGTTATGCAGTTGCCGGCGATGCGAACGCGCTTGGCTTCATGGTCAATGGGCTGCTCGACTTTGGTGACGATGATGGTCTTCAAGGCTTTGTCGGCGGTGGCGTCGGCGTCGCACGTGTGGATGTCCAAACTGTTTTGGGTGCCCCTAGCTTTCTGGACGATTCAGATACCGGCTTCGCTTGGCAGGCACTTGCAGGCGTTCGCGCTCCTCTCAGCGATAACTGGGATGTTGGCCTGAAATATCGATTCTTCAATGCCGACAACGTTGGCCTAGTCGATCGCTTGGGTCGTGACGTAGACACTCGCTTCCGTTCGCATAGCATCATGGGCAGCCTGATCTATAACTTCGGCGGCGCACCTGAAGTGGTTGAAGTGGCACCTCCTCCTCCTCCGCCTTATGTCGCTCCTCCACCCCCACCGCCTCCTCCACCCCCGCCGGTGGTAACCTGCAACAGCGGTCCGTATATCGTATTCTTCGACTGGGATAAGTCGGATTTGCGTCCGGATGCTGCCGGGGTTCTGGATAACGCGGTGGCGCAATATGCGAACTGCGGTAATGCTAGGGTTATGCTTGCCGGTCACGCCGATAAATCGGGTTCGGATCAGTATAACGTCGGTCTTTCGCAGCGTCGTGCTTCAACGGTTCGTTCGTATCTCGAATCCAAGGGCATCGGCACCGCCGCGATCACAACTGAAGCGTTCGGTGAGAGCCGTCCGCTCGTGGAAACCGCCGATGGTGTCCGCGAAGTTCAGAACCGTCGTGTGGAAGTCACCTACGGCCCAGGTTCGGGCTGGTAAGCTTCGACACTGTCGAGAATGTGAGGGCCGGTCGAAAGATCGGCCCTTTTCATTTTTGGAGCATGAATAGCTGTGAGAAATTCCACCGGTGCTTAGGCCACCTGGCGGATGTCTGGTCCCTGACCACCAGTTGCTGCCTCAACCAATTTTGTTTCGAGTGATTTCAGTTTCGACTTGCTGTCGATTTTGCTGCCTAACAGGTCGGTGCAATAAAAGGTATCGACCGCTCGCTCACCATAGGTAGCAATATGTGCGCTGTGCAAAGTCACTTTCGACTGAAACAGCGCCAACGCCAAATTGTTGAGAAGGGCGGGTCGATCAAGCGCATTTACCTCGATTACGGTGAAGCGATTGGAAGCCTGATTGTCGATAAACACCGATGGCGAAAGTTTGAACGCGTCTGCCCGTCGAAGCGCTTTCGGCTTGGCGTCCAACCGCGAATTGAGCTTTGCCCTGTTCGCGAGCGCCTCTTCGATATTCCGCGATAGCCGATTGAGCTGGCTTTGCTCGCGGAACGGACGTCCAACTGGGTCCTGAACGAGAAAATTGTCCACCGCCATGCCATCGGTGCTGGTGTGGATCCGTGCGTCGATTATATTCCCACCGGCTAGGTGAATCGCACCCGCTATCCGGTAGAACAGCCCCGGATGGTCAGCTGCGTATACGGTCACCAGGGTCGCTCCGCGTTCGGGATAATAGCAGGCATCAATCGCCAAGTCCGCGCCTGCATTGCTTAGCAAATGGCGAGCGTTGCGTTCGATGATATCGTCAGGCTCGGCAATCCAGTACGGTCCGGGAAGATTTCGCGAAAGCGCCGCGAATTCAGGCTTCGATAGCCCAAGCTTTTGTTCGAGTGTAGCCTTCTTCGAAGCGATGCGTTCGTCGCGACCACGCTGTTTGTGGCCAAGCCGGAGAACCTCTTCGGTGGCTTCGAACAGGTCGGAGAGCAGTTGCCGTTTCCAGCTATTCCAAATGCCAGGCCCAACCGCTCGAATATCTACGACAGTTAGCACGAGTAGCAAACGCAACCGTTCGGGTGACTGAACTGCTTGCGCGAAGTCGAGTATCGTCTTGAAATCTGCGAGATCGCGTTTGAACGCGGTGGCTGACATAAGCAGGTGATAGCGCACGAGCCACGCCACAGTTTCGGTTTCCGCGTCGGTCAAACCAAGCCGAGGGCAAAGCTGATGCGCCACTTCGGCGCCCAATATGCTGTGATCCCCGCCGCGGCCTTTGGCAATGTCGTGCAAAAGCGTGGCGATAAACAAGACTCTACGACTGGCGATCTGCCGCATGATGGCTGTCGATAAGGGATGGTCTGCCTTCAAATCGCCTTTCTCGATTTCCGCCAATAATCCGATCGCACGGATTGAGTGCTCATCGACGGTGTAATGGTGGTACATATCGAACTGCATTTGCGCGACCACGCGGCGGAAATCGGGAACAAAACGCCCGAACACCGTCGATTCGTTCATCCATCGCAACACCGTTTCAGGATCGCGCGGCGATGTCAGTACATCAAGGAACAACGCGTTGGCTCGCTTATCGACCCGGATCTGTTTGTTGATCAGTCGGGAATCGCGCTGTGCCGCGCGCATCGCCAACGGATGGATTTCCAGAGCGAATTTGTCGGCAAGCTGAAATATCTCGATGAGCCGAACAGGGTCCTCGGCAAAGTAGGTATCACGCGGCAAGGCCAGCCGACCACGGTCGAGCTGGAAGCCGTTGAGTTTTTTCGGTTTCCGGTTGAGGAAGGGCAAGAAGCGCCGCCCCGACTTGGCTAATGTTTCATCGAGATGCGCCAAAAATAACCCGGTAACATCGCCCACCGTTTTTGCATTCAGAAAATAATATTGCATAAAGCGCTCGACAGCCGAGCGCCCGGGGCGATCCGAAAATTGCATACGGCGGGCGACATCGCTTTGCAGGTCGAAGGTCAGCCTGTCCTCGGCGCGGCCGGTTATGTCGTGCATGTGACAACGCACGGCCCAAAGGAAATTTTCGGCGCGTCGGAAACGGCGATATTCGGTCGCCGTCAGCAATCCGACATCGACCAGAGCGGCAGGAGATCGCACCCGGTGCACATATTTGCCTATCCAGTAAAGGGTGTGCAAATCGCGCAAGCCGCCCTTGCCGTCCTTGATGTTAGGTTCGACGACATAGCGGCTGTCCCCCATCCGCTTGTGCCGTTCCTCGCGCTCGGCCATTTTTAGCCGGACGAACTCAGGTCCTGTTTTGCCAACGACTTCGCTCCAAAAGCGTTTCGCAGCTTCGTCATAAACATCGCGGTCACCCCAGACGAACCGGCTTTCGAGCAATGCTGTCCTGATCGTCAGGTCATCCTGCGCCATCTTGACTGTTTCATCGAGCGAGCGGCTGGATTGGCCGACCTTCAGGCCGAGATCCCACAGCAGATACAGCATCGCCTCGACCACCTGCTCGGTCCAGGCCGTTCGCTTGTAGGGCGTGACAAATGCAATATCGACATCGCTATGCGGTGCCATTTCTCCGCGGCCATATCCGCCGACCGCCAGAATTGCGATCCGTTCAGATGACGACCGGTTGGCAACGGGATATAACGTCTGGGTAACATGATCGAAAATGATCCGGACGATCTGATCGACGAGGAACGCCTGTTCGGCGGCGGCGGCATGGCCTTGCGACGGGCTCGCCAACAGCCGCCTCGAAATCTCCTCGCGACCGCGCGTTAGCATATTTTGCAGGTGTTCGACAATTTTTGCCCGGTGCGAAGCACGGTCCTCGGTCGCTATGATAGCATCAATTGCTCCGGCCAGAGCCTTGCGGTCGATGATATCGCGCTGCTTGCTGATGCTGTCGGGTGCACTTGCCATGACTCATGATAGGTTCGGATTGCTTCGCTGTCAGCCTTGAGATGTCACCTTTTCATTATATTCACGCCGCAGGGTAACGCGGTCGATCTTTTGCGTGCCTAAACGTGGCAGCGGTTCGGGCACCTGCCAGTAATGCACGGGGATTTTGAATGGCGCCAACCTCGGCGACAGGAATGCTCTCAAATCTTCGGCCGATACAGATTTTCCGTCTTTCGCAAAGTAGACAATTCCCGGCACTTCACCAAATCTTTCGTCGGTGATGCCAAAAACCGACAGCTCGACAATGGCTTCATGTTCATACGCAGCAGCTTCGACTTCGGGGCAGCTGATATTCTCGCCGCCGCGAATGATGATGTCCTTTTTGCGATCGACGATGAACAAATAGCCGTCTTCGTCGAGATAGCCGATGTCGCCGCTGCGGAAAAAGCCGTCGGCGGTGAAGGCGGCATTGGTCGCTTCTTGATTTTCCCAATAGCAATTGAAGTTGGCAATGGTGCGCAGGCAAACCTCTCCACGTTCGCCCTGCGGCATATGGTTACCGTCGTCGTCCAATATGCCCAGTTCGACAAGCGGTTTGGTGGCGGGACCGGTGCTGGTTGGTTTCGCAAGGTAATTTTCGGTGAAATTGCCGCAACCGACGCCGTTGGTCTCGGTCAGACCGTAACCAAGCAACGGGAAACCCCAATGCATTTCCTGGCGGATTTTCTTCACATGATCGACCGGACGTGGCGCGCCGCCTGCAGCAAACGCCGTGCACGTCGTCAGATCATATTTATGCCGAGCCGGGTGGGTTGCAAGCTCTATGCTCATCAGCGGCACGCCGACGAAATAAGTGATTTTCTCCTGCTCGATCAACCGCATCGCATCTTCTGCGTCCCATTTGGGCATCATCACCAGCTTGCGCCCGATGGCAAAGCTTTGCAGCATTACCGGAATCGACGCCGTGACATGGAACAACGGCACGTTGAGCAATGTCGAGGGTTGCAATGTCGGTGCATTGCCTTGCGCTGTCAGCAGGTCGAAAAACACCAGAGTCTGGCCGAGATAACTCATCGTCCCTTGCACGACCGCGCGGTGGTCGGAGAGCGCACCTTTGGACTGACCAGTAGAACCCGACGTGTACAAGATCGTTGCGTTATCTAGTGGATCGAGCGTCGGTAACGGCGTCGCTGCGCTGCCGCCCTGGGAAATCAATGCCGACAGGCCGTCGAGCGGCGTGCAGTCATGGCTGAACACCAATATCTGGGTATCGCCCAAGTCCTGCCCCTCCAGCCGCGCCGCGCGTTGGGCATCCGTCAGCACATAACGGCAACGGACCATGCGGATGCCTTCGGCAAGCTCACCCCCCTGCCACCAGCCGTTGAGCAAAGTCGCAACCCCGCCCGCCATGACGATAGCCATATAAGCGATAATCCAGTTCGCCGAGTTGCGCGCGGCAATGCCGATCCTATCGCCTTTTTGTACGCCCCGCCCTTCAACGAGACCGCCAGCCAGTTCGCGGGCTGCGGCGTAGCATTGCCCGAAGGTCAAACGGCAACTGCCATCGACCAAGAATTCCTTGTCGGCGTTCATCGCGCAAAAATAGGCAAAATAATCGGCCAGATTGCCGGGTGCCTTCGCAATCATGGGCATTTGCACACCGAATTTTTCGACATGAGTAACAGCCAGCGGGCCTTCTCGCTCCATCAAACGCGATATCGTTGCGTCGATTGCAAGGTCCAATTCGGACGGCATCCTGATTCTCTCCTAAACGCTTTGTCCACCTTCTATTTGGCTCTATAGGAATGTCAAAATTTCCTGAGGGGTTGCTCGTGTCGTTCGAAATACTGGCGGTTGCCGCCGACTATATAAATTTTGCCGACCTCGGCGTTGGCCCAGTGGCGCTCGATCTCGGATTTTTTCAAATCCGCTGGTACTCGCTGGGTTATCTCGTCGGGATTTTGCTGGCCTACTGGTATTTGACGAAGTTGCTGGCAAAGCCCGGCGCGCCGATGTCGCGCGAACATGCCGACGACATGATCCTCTATGCGACGCTCGGGATCATATTGGGCGGACGGATCGGTTACATCCTGTTCTACCAGCCCTCAATCCTGAACAATCCTCTCGACATCTTCAAACTGTGGGAAGGCGGCATGTCGCTTCATGGTGGCACGATCGGAGTGATATCTGCAATCTGGTTCTTCGCACGCAAACGTGGACTCTCGTTTCTTAGAATGTGCGACTATATTGCGTGCACCATTCCGTTCGGGCTTTTCCTCGTGCGATTGGCCAACTTTGTGAACGCCGAGCTGTGGGGGCGTGAAACCGATGTCAGTTGGGCTGTGCGCTTTCCAGAAGTGGTCAATGGTGTGCTTGTCACCGGCCCGCCGCGCCATCCGAGCCAGTTGTACGAAGCGGTTCTGGAAGGCCTGATGATGGCGGCAATCCTGTGGCCTCTATTCTGGAAAACCGATGCGCGCTATAAACCAGGTTTCCTTTTCGGCGCTGCCGCGCTCATTTACGGGCTTTCGCGTTTCCTGATCGAGTTCGTGCGTGAGCCCGATGTTCAGTTGCAATGGCTTGCCGAACAAAGTGGTCTCAGCATGGGGCAATGGCTGACGATCCCCATGATCGTAATCGGGCTTTATCTGGTCTTCACCGCCGCCAGTCGGCGCCAGCGGGTCGAGCCGATAGCCGGAAGCGAAAGTGTCGCCTGAGCCCAACCACCTCGCCCTGCGGTTGGCCAAGCAAATCGAGGCATCCGGCCCGATCAGCGTTGCCGAATATATGTGCGCCGCCAATGCCGAATATTACAACCGTTCAGATCCGCTGGGCGTAGAGGGTGATTTCATCACGGCACCGGAAATCAGCCAGATATTCGGCGAACTGATCGGCATATGGCTGACCGACATCTGGCTCCGGCACAACAGTCCGCACTGCCATTATGTCGAGCTGGGTCCGGGGCGGGGAACGCTGACCGCTGACGCATTACGTGCGATGTCGAGGTTCGACTTGTCGCCTTGTGCCCATTTTGTAGAAACCAGCGAAGCGCTTCGCGCCAAGCAGGCGCAGGCGGTTCCACAGGCCCAGTTCCATGATGCAATCGACAGCTTGCCCGATGATTTGCCGTTGTTGATTGTTGCCAATGAATTTTTCGATGCATTGCCTGTCCGTCAGCTTATTTCGACCCATAGTGGCTGGCGCGAACGGGTGATTGCACGAGATCGCGGTGCGAAATTCATTCCGATGCCCGGCGCACAACCGATGGACGCCGCCGTCCCCACAGAATTTCGTAATCAACGCAGCGATGCGATATACGAGACTTCACCGGCAGCTAGCGGCATATTGTATGAACTGGGTTCGCGTCTTGAGCAGCAGGGGGGGGTAATGCTTATTATCGACTATGGCTATGCGTCGTCTGGCCTGGGCAGCACATTACAGGCTGTGAAAAATCACCAGTTTGCCGACCCGTTCGACAATCCCGGCGAGCATGACCTGACGGCGCATGTCAATTTCATGGAGCTCGCCAATGTTGCGCTGATGCGCAATTTAAGCGTGCACGGCCCGGTGGGGCAGGGAAGCTGGTTAGAGACCTTGGGCATTGATCCGCGTGCGGCCACACTGGCCGATGCTTCGCCCGACCGTGCGCGAGAGATATTCGAGGCACGCGACCGGTTGGTTGAAGAAGAGCAGATGGGCAGCCTGTTCAAAATCATGGCGATCGTCGCCCCGGAATGGCCGGTGCCGGAAGGCTTCGCGGATATTATCAGATAGCGTTTCGCGGCACTAGCCGACCCACAAGGCGATTTCTCCAGCAATTTTATTGGCCGCCCTGTTGAGCGACGCTCCGGTTGGCCCTGGTTCGATAGCCGTGACGGCTTCGCGCGCTTCGAATCGCTTTTTTTCGACCACTTGGCCGCGCACCATCTTGACCGCGTCATAAACGACGACCGCCTCCATAGCGCTGCTGTCGATGCCAAATTCCATCAGGCTGCCCGACAGGAACTGCTGCGCCTTTCCGCCTGCATCGACCTCGTTCAGCACCAGCCGTCCGGTTTTTGCCGAGATCGTTTCCATCAGCAGATTTTGCATCATCCGTGCCGGCTTGTCGGCCCAAAGGGCGTTTTTCAGATACGCGATGTTGCTGGCGTCGATTTGCACTGGCACACGGGTGGTATTAATTTTTTGCGGAACTTCGGGCTGCAATATTATCAGCGCGTCGGCCGGCGATCCGCTTTGGGCAGAACCGTTCTGGACGCCGTTGCTAGCTGTGATCACCAATAGCGTCGGCGGCGCTTTCGCGCCGAAACTGACACAAGACGCAAGTGTGAAAGATAGCCCGGCAAGGTAGGCCAACCGGCGAAACGATGTGATGCGCGTTGGGGTCATTTCCGTTTTCCATCATAATCGGGCAGCGCGGGCGCGCCGACGATGCCGCTTATGCCTTGTTGGTCCAGCCGCTCGGTTACCGACTTCAGCGAACCTGAAAGATCGCGCATGTCGCGGGCCAACTGGTTCACCTCGGGCAAGGTTTGCGTGGTGAGCGTCTCGATGGCTGGATTGGCGTTGTTCATTGTCGTTTCCAACGCCGCCAGACTGCGATTTGCAGCACTCAATGTCTTGCGCAAATCGGCGACCAGCGGCCGTCCATCGCTATCCAGCAATTTGCTCGTCGACCCGGCTACCGCCGCGATCTGGTCGGCGGCATCGCCGGTCTTCTTCAATGTTATCCGTGCCTCACGGATCGCGTCTTGCAACCCCGTACCCTGCGACGCCAGCTGTCCGGTGACACTTTCCACATTGTTCAATATCTGTTCGATCGACGCCTGGTTCTTGTCAGACAATATATTGGTCAGCCGCTCGGTCAGGGTCGAAAGACGCTCGAGCAACAACGGCGCGTTGTTCAGCAATTCGCCGAGCGCACCAGGCTTGGTCGGAATAACCGGAACACCGGCCGGACAGGCAGAGCGCGGGTTTTCCGCTGGACAGGCGAGTGGCGGCGCGCCTTTGACCGCGCCGTCGAGCTGAATTTCGGAAACGCCGGTAAAGCCGACACCATTGATCGTTGCTACGGTGCCGAGCAGAATGGGCACTTTGCGGTCGATTGCAATCCGCACGCGGACGAATTCGGGATCAGGTCCCCAAAGCTCGATTTTTTCGATCTGCCCCACCGGAACGCCGGAGAAGGACACGCCTGAACCCTTCGCCAGCCCGTTGACCGATTGTTGGAAAAAGATGTCATATTCTTTCTTCGCGCCGTCATTGGCGCGCGAAAGCCAGACGATAAAGCCGGCCAGCAATGCAAGCAGCAGCAAAGTCACAGCGCCTACAATTACATGATTGGATTTTGTTTCCATCGGCTTTCGTTATGCCCCTGCTGTCAATGGCTTGTCCACCGCAGATTTTGCAATGTCGCCTTTCGGCTTTGCATGTCCGCGTCTGGCCGTGCGACCACGCGGACCGCTGAAATATTCCTTGATCCAGGGATGATCCGTTGCGAGCAAATCCTCAATGGGTCCGATGGCGATGACCTTGTGGTCGGCAATTACAGCGACCCGGTCGCAAATCGCGTATAATGTATCGAGATCGTGCGTGATCAGGAACACCGTGAGACCGAGTGTTTCTTTAAGCTCTCGCGTAAGATTATCAAAATTGGCAGCACCGATCGGGTCGAGTCCTGCGGTCGGCTCGTCCAGGAACAACAGTTCCGGGTCCATCGCCAGTGCGCGAGCCAAGCCAGCACGTTTTTTCATACCGCCTGATAATTCCGAAGGATATTTATAAGCAGCGTCTGCGGGAAGGCCGCTTAAATGGATTTTATAGCGCGCGATTTCGTCGATCATTTCACGACTGAACTCGGGATAAAATTCGCGCAAGGGCACCTGCACATTTTCGGCCACGGTCAACGTCGAGAACAGCGCGCCGCCTTGAAAAAGCACCCCCCACCGCCTGCGCACATCGGTGGCTTCGTCCTCCTCCTTGCCAATCATGCCCTCGTCGAAAACGCGAATTTCGCCTGCTTGGGGCTGCTGCAATCCGATTATCGAGCGCATCAGAACCGACTTGCCCGTGCCCGAGCCGCCGACAACACCCAATATTTCGCCGCGCCTGACGTCAAGGTCTAGTTCCTCATGGATGACCTGATCGCCAAAGCAATTGGTCAGGCCGCGAACACTGATGATCGTTTCGGCCATGCTCAATCCCAACCGATGTTGCTGAATAACACCGCAAAAATTGCGTCGAGCACGATGACGAGGAAAATGGCCTGAACCACGGCTGCCGTCGTTTTTAAACCTACCTGCTCCGAATTGCCTTCGACCTGCATTCCCTGGAAGCAGCCGGCCATTGCGATAATCGCGCCGAACACCGGTGCCTTGATCAGCCCGATGTACAGATCGGTAATCGGCGTAACTTCCCGCAGCCGCTGGACGAAAGTGGTCGGCGGAATGTCGAGCACTATCCAGCACAATAAGCCGCCACCGATCAGCGAAAGCATCGACGCATAAATACCTAGCAACGGCATCATGATGACAGCAGCAAGCACACGCGGGATAACCAGCGCTTCGACAGGGACCACACCGATCGTCCGCATCGCGTCGATTTCCTCGGTGATTTTCATTGTTCCGATTTGCGCAGCAAAGGCAGAACCTGAGCGCCCCGCGACCATGATTGCGGTCATCAGGATGCCGAGTTCGCGCAGCGTGAGCCGACCGACGAGGTTGACGGTAAATACCTCCGCACCGAACTGCCGCAGTTGTACCGCACCTTGTTGCGCAATCACGACCCCGATCAAAAAGCTCATCAGCCCGATAATACCAAGCGCACGAACGCCGACCATGTCGAAATGCTGGACCACAGCATGAATCCGGAAACGCTTTGGATTGGCCATAAGTATGAATGCAGCTTTGACTACCTGTCCGACAAATCCCAGAAAATTAAAGAGCGTCGAACCTGCAACCGTCACGCCGTCGCCGACTTCGGTCAAAAAACGAACGAGTGAAGACTGGCGGACGACGCGCAACGGGGCATCTTGATCGGCTTCACCGACTGCCTCGATCAGCCGCTTTGCGTCATCGTCTGCACCGGTAATCTCGGCACCATGTTCGCGCGCCGTCCGGTGAACGACCCATGCTCCGACCGTATCCATCCGGCTAACTTTGCTGAGGTCGATTTCCTTGATCGGGTCGGCAAAAGAGCGCAGCATGGTGTCGAGATTTTCAATCGATGCGATCACCAGCGGCCCGGAAAGTCGCAGCACGGCCCCGCCATCGGGGAGCTGTTCTTCGGTGAATTCTGCAGCCCTAGCCATGACTGCATAACTGACGCATTATGCGCGTTATCACAAGCCTATAGACTTTCACGGGCCAAATATGGATGGAATGCGCCGTGACGAATCCAGTCCCGACATTGCTTGCCATCTACGACATGGACAAAACCGTAACGCGGCGGGCCACCTATAATGGGTTTCTGATCCATATGGCTTGGAACAAGTCACCGTGGCGTTTGTTCCTTTCGCCGCTGTTGCCGTTTGGCCTGCTGTTGTTTTTATTGAATATTTGGGACCGCGCGCGGCTCAAGCAATTTTCACAGATGCTGCTGATCGGAAGGCGGGTATCGAAAGACCGCTTTGCGAAATATGTTGAGAGCCATGCCGATCTGGTGGTCGGCCAGAACGTCTATCCGCAGTTGCAGGCCCGCGTGGCCGAAGAAAAGGCCGAAGGTTACCGGCACATAATGGCCACCGCGTCCTACCGCATATATGTCGAAGCAATCGCGAAGCGGCTTGGATTTGACGATGTCATCGCAACCGACCTATCGACCGATAGCAGCGGGCATGTGTTGGCGCGGATCGATGGGCATAATTGTTACGATGCGGCCAAGCTCGAACTGGTCAAAGGCTGGATGGCGGCCAATGGTCTAGAGCGCGAACATTGCCATATCCGCGCTTATTCCGACCATGTTTCGGACGCGCCGCTGCTGGCTTATGCCGATGAGGCCTATGCCACCAACCCCCACGAGCCGCTTGCCGAAATGGCGAAGGCCAATGGCTGGGAGATAATCGACTGGCGCGTCCATCAGACCTGACTTAGTGCCTGATCGAAATCGGCGATCAGATCGTCGGCGTCCTCAATCCCGATGGAAATGCGGACGAGATTGTCGGTGATACCAAGCGCGTCCTTGCGCTCCTGCGGCACCGACAGATGAGTCATCGCGGCGGGGTGGCTGGCGAGCGTCTCTGTGCCTCCCAAGCTGACCGCAAGCTTGGCGATTTTGAGAGCGTCGAGAAAGCGGAAGCTTTCGGCCTCACCGCCCTTGATGAAGACCGAGAAGGTCGAGCCTGCACCGCTGCAATGGCGGTTGTAAATATCCTGCTGCCGAGGATCGTGGATGTCGCCCAGATAGCCTAGGCCGTCGACCTTCGGATGCGCTTTCAGGAAGGCGCAAACCTTCGCGGCGTTTTCGCCCGCGCGCGTCATGCGCAATTCGAGTGTTTCCAGACTTCGCAACAGCATCCACGCCGTGTTGGGATCACATATCGTGCCGATCACGTTGCGCATCGGGCGGATTATATTTATCAGCGCCTGACTGCCCGAAACGCCGCCCGCGACGAGGTCAGAATGCCCGCCGGCATATTTGGTCAGGCTGTAGACAACGAGTTCCGCGCCCTGCTTGATCGGCTGCTGCCACAATGGACCGAGGAATGTGTTGTCGATGGCGATGGGCGGCTTCTGCTTGCCTGTGAACGCGGCATCGCGTGCACTGCGTACTGCTTCGACATCGACCAGTGCGTTGGTCGGGTTAGCGGGGCTTTCGAGGTAGACCAAAGCAACCTTGCCGCCTTTTTCAGTCGCCATCGTTTTGGCGCGGTCCATCATACCGTCGATTTCCACGCGGGTGGCGCCAGCCGGAAAGTCAAGGAAATGCACTCCGAAACGCGATAATATCCGCGCGATCAAAGTCTCGGTCGCGGCATATAGCGGACCCGAATGGACGATCACGTCGTTCTGCCCCACCAATGCGAGCAACATCGTCGCAATTGCAGACATACCGCTCGAGAACACCAGCGAGTCGTCGGCTTCGTCCCAAACGGCAAGGCGGTCCTCCAGTATCTCCTGGTTGGGGCCGTTGAAGCGCGAATAAACCAAACCATCGGCGGGGCCTTCGCGTTTGCCGGTGATATGCTCGAAAAACTTCTTGCCCGCCGCCGCGCTCTCGAAGGCAAAGGTCGAGGTGAGGAAAATCGGTGGTTTCAGAGACCCTTCGGACAGCGTCGGATCATAGCCATGCCCCATCATCAGCGTCGATGGCTGTAGCTTGCGTCCACCGATGGTTTCGATATCGGCCTTTGGCTTGCGGCGCGAGGCGGGCGTGTCGATGGGGGGCGTATTGCTGTCGGTCACGGGAATCTCCTAATAGACCCCCTTCATAACATTATTTGTTACAATTGAAACTATATTGCGCCGTTTAATCTTCGGTAATCATGCTCTGGTCGCGCGTTTCGGGCAGCATCAGATAGGCGATCACTGTCGCGCCGACGCAGACCGCGACATACCAGAAAAAACCGGTCTCGTTGCCCGAGCTTTTGAACCACAGGGCAACATATTCCAAAGTTCCTGCAAAGATGGTGTTCCCGACCGCATACGGAAATGCGACCCCCAAAGCGCGGATATGCGCCGGGAATAGCTCGGCCTTCACCATTGCGTTGTTCGCGGTGTAGCCGCCGTGGAGCGTAATCGGGATAAGGATCAGGGCCCATGCGACAACGGGCGACGTCGCCTGACCCACGAGCGTATAGACAGGCACGGCAGCCAGTGCGACACCCACGCCGGCGATCAGCAGCAGCGGCTTGCGCCCGAAGCGGTCGGCCAGCATTCCCGCTATGGGTTGCAGGCAAAAGGACCAGACCAGTACGCCCGCAATGATCAGCGTTGCCGTCTGCTTTTCGAACCCAGCCGTGTTGATTAGATATTTTAGCATGTAAGTCGTGAAGGCATAGGACGCGAGCCCGCCGCCGCCCGACATCACCGCGACGAGAATGCACGAGCGTTTATGATCGCGCCACAGCAGCTTCAGCGACGAATGTTCGCGCTTCTGGTCAATGTTCGCGAACGATTTGGTCTCGGTCATTGTCCGTCGCAGCAGATACACACAGAGCGCTAGGATTGCCCCGACGACGAACGGAATCCGCCATCCCCAATCGCCCAGTTGCGCCTCGCTCAATATCGCTTGGAGCAATAGTGCAACGAGGATGGCGAGCAGTTGTCCGCCGCTAAGCGTCGCATATTGGAAGCTCGACCAGAAGCCACGCCGGGCTGCCGGGGCCATCTCTGACAAATAGGTGGCGCTCGACCCATATTCTCCGCCGACCGAAAGTCCTTGAACCATGCGCGCGATGACCAGGATCGCGGGTGCCACAACGCCTGCCTGTGCATAAGTAGGCGCACAGGCGATGGCGAGCGAACCGCCTGCCATTAGCAGAACGGACAAGGTCAAGCCCGCCTTTCGCCCGTGCTTGTCGCCGTAAATACCCATGATCCATGCGCCGATTGGGCGCATCAGAAATCCCGCAGCAAAGATTGCAGCGGTATTGAGCAACTGCGCGGTAAGGTCGCCTTCGGGAAAGAACAGGGGCGCAAAATAGATGCTGAAGGTCGCGTAGGCGAACCAGTCGTACCACTCGACGAGATTGCCCGCGGACCCGCCGATGATCGATTTCAGCCGCTGCCGCGTAATACCTAGTTGCACTTCCATCAACTGCCCCCAAGACCGATCAGCGCCATTTGCCCGCCATATCCCGGTTCGCCGAGATGGCAGCTACGCCTGTAGCTAAAAAAGCGCTCCGGCTGGCTGTAGGTATCTTCGCCCAAGCATTCGACCCGCGTTATGCCTGCGGCTGCCAGCCGTGCAGCAACATATCCTTCGATGTCGAATTGATAGTGAGCGGGTTTGCCATGGAGGAAAAAGCGTTCGTTGACAGGGTCAGCGTCAACAAAGCGCCGGAAGAAATCTATATCTACTTCGTAGCTTTTCTGCGCGATGCAGGGCCCAATTGCACAGCTAATTCGGTTGCGGTTGGCTCCCAGAGTTTCCATAACCTGTATCGTGCTCTCATTTACGCCGGTGAGGGCACCTTTCCAGCCTGAGTGGGCGGCACCGATTATTCCTGCCTGCGCGTCCGCGAATAAAACCGGCACACAATCCGCCGTCTGCACCGCGAGCAAGATGTTTGGCCTGTCGGTGACCAGCGCGTCGGCTTTGGGCGGATTGTCCTGATCGAGTGGTCCGGTCACGGTTACAACATCTGGCGAATGGATTTGATACACCCGTGCCAAAGCAGCACCAGGCATGATTGCGGCCACTGCCCTTCGACGGTTTTCGAGCACATCTTCACGGTTGTCGTCCGACCCCAGGCTGCAATTCAGTCCTGCATAAATGCCCGAGGAAACGCCGCCCACGCGACCCAGGAAACCGTGCGGCACGTCGCCCAGCAGCTTTGACTTGATGACTTCGACGCGCATCGGTGTCGCTTCTCCCTGTCGCCTCCATTGCAAGTGCCGCGCTTGACGGCAAGCCAATAGATTGCGAACCAGCCAGCATGTCGCGCCACATGCTGATCTTCGGAATGGGATACACCGCCTCGCGGTTGGCCGATCAGTTGCGCGGCCGAGGCTGGCAGGTGACGGGCACGCGCCGGATGAGCGGCGGCGATGTGGTCGCTTTCGATGACCGACACGCCGTTCTGGCGGCGCTCGATAACGCAACGCATATCTTGTCCAGCGCACCGCCGCTGGCCGAGGGTGGCGATCCGGTTCTGGAGGCTTATGGAGAAGCGATCAGGAATAGCGATGCCGGATGGCTAGGCTATCTGTCCTCAACAGGCGTTTATGGCGACACTGGCGGGGCTTGGGTGGATGAAAGCGCTCCAATCGGCCAAGGCCGCCGGACGGCGAGGGCAGACGCCGACCTCGAATGGCAGGCACTCCGAGGCGATGTCCGAATCTTCCGTCTTCCAGGCATCTACGGACCCGGCAGGTCAGCGCTGGACCGCGTGCGCGAGGGCAAAGCGCATCGCATCGACATTCCCCGCCAGATTTTCAGCCGGGTGCATGTCGATGACATCGTCTCGGCGATCATGGCGTCTTTCGCCGGACCGGCTGGTGTGTATAACATTGCGGACGATGAACCGGCATCGCAAAATGCCGTCATCGAATATGCATGCGACCTTTTGGGCTGCGGTTGGCCGCCGTTGAAATCGCTCGACGAAGCGCAGCTTTCGCCGATGGCGCGCGGTTTTTATGTGGAAAACCGGCGCATTTCCAACCAAAAAGCAAAGCGAGATCTGGGCTGGATACCAACTTATTCCAATTACAAACAAGGGCTTGCCGCGGTTTCCGTAGCGGAAACCGAAAATCGCGATTGACCGCCAAGGAACTTGCGGCCTAGCCTTTGGATTAAACCGGCAGCAGACCGACCGTTAAGAATGTTTTCGGGAGACATATTTTGGCATCAATCGCCGCCGATCATGCGCACCACGCAATCAAGGCTCCATCGCTTTTACTCGCCCTGACCGAACTGCCCCGCGCATTGATGGAAGCCGGCTCTCTGCCTTGGGCCGCGCCGTTTTTGCTGCAGGCACCCAAGGGCGACGGCCATCCGGTGATGCTCCTGCCTGGCTTCATGGCGTCGGAATTCTCGATGCGGGCGCTGCACCGTTACCTTAAAAAACTGGGCTACGACCCCTATCACTGGGAGCTTGGTCGCAATCTGGGCCAAAGGGCGATCGGGCAGGAGGGCGAAAAGATGATCGCCCGGCTCGATGAAATCCACGCCAAAACCGGTCGCAAGGTCAGCCTGATCGGCTGGTCGCTGGGCGGCGCTTTCGCTCGCATGTTGTCGCGTCGTCGGCCCGATCTGGTCCGGCAGGTTATTTCCCTTGGGTCGCCGATTACCGGCAGCCCGAAATCGACCAATGCATGGCGCGCCTATCAATATGTCAACGGGCAGAAAATCGACGATCCCAAGATCACCGAGCAGATGGCAGAAGCGCATAATGTGCCTCCGGTGCCCTCAACCGCGATTTTCTCGCGCAGTGACGGCATTGTCGCGTGGCAGAACAGCCGCGAGCCGAAGTCGAAGACCACCGACAATATCGAAGTACGTGGTAGCCATTGTGGGCTTGGTGCCAACCCTGCTGTGCTGTGGGCGATAGCCGACCGGCTTGCGCTACCCGAAGACGGTTGGAAACCGTTCGAGCGCAGCGGCGCTCGGGCGCTGATCTACCCCTCGTCGGGGCATTGATCTCAGCTTGATTTTTTCGACTTGGCGGCTTTGGTCTTTGCCTTTTTGGTGGGGGCTGTCTTGGCCTTTGGTGCAACAGATTTGTGTTCCGCCTTGGGCTTGGGCGCAGGCGTGTTCATGTCGGCTTTGAACAACTCGTCGAAAGCTTCCTGCAAGGCCGCCGCATAAACCGCCGGATCGGGCACCATGTCGCGGTCAGCGGTAAACGCAATCGCGATTTCCGGGCCGTAACTGTAGATCGCGTTGATCATCCCCATGCCATCAAAAACCGGGCCGGTGCCCATCATCCGCACCATCTTTGCGCCTGCAAAATACAGCGGCACGCGAGGTCCGGGCACATTGGTGGCGACGACGTTTAACACGGGCGAATGCAGGTTGGAAACGCCCAACCGTGTATATAAGCGCGCCGCCAACCCAGCAAGCGCCGCGGGCATGAACTGGCTGTAATCAGTCAGCGTCCGCGCGCCGACCGCGTTGGTCATCGCCTTAGAATTCTTCGTTTCGTCATGGATGTAGCGCAGCCGTTCGGCAGGATCTTCAATATGCGTACCGAGTTGCACCACCATTGCCGAAACAAGGTTGCCCAAAGCTTCCTTTTCGCCCTCCGCCCGCACCGAGATCGGTGCCATCGCCGACATACTTTGCTTGGGCAAAGCCTTGTGGCCGAGCAGATATTTACGAAGCCCGCCACCAATGATGGTCAGAATGACATCGTTGACCGTCGCGCCTTCGATCCGGTCCTTGACCGCGCGAATGTCCGAAAGCTGGAACACCGCACCGTCCCATACGCGGTGCGAGGAGACTTTGCCGTTGAGCTTCGTCTGCGGCGCCATTTTCGCGTTCTTCAAGCTGATGTCGCCGCCTGCAACTTCCTTGCTCAACCGTGCGACGCCGGGAATGGTGTTCGCCAGTGTCTGTGCAAAACGAACCGGCTGCTTCACAGAATTGAGCCATGTGCGGAACAGCATTTCGCCAAGCGCCGGGTCCTGCTCGGGCTTCCATGACGAAGCTTTATTGTCCTCTACAGCCTTTGGTTCGATATCGTGCACCGCAGCGCTCAGTTCTACCCCCGACATACCGTCAATCGCGGCATGATGCACCTTCGCCATCAGCGCGAAGCTGCCGGCGGGAATCCCCGGTATGTTATCCAACCCCTCGATAATGTTGAATTCCCACAACGGTCTGCTGAGGTCCATCGGTCGCGCCTGCAACCGCGCGACCTGGATGCACAATTGCCGCCAGTCGCCGGGCTTGGGCAGCGCCATGTGGCGGATATGATATTCGATGTCGAAATTCGCGTCCTCGACCCAGTAAGGATGATCGAGGTCGAAGGGCACACGCACGAGTTTCTGGCGGAAGCTGCGGGCCTTGTCCAAACGGCTTTCGACGTGCCGCAATATGTCCTTGAAGCGGACAAAGCCGCCGGGCGCGGTGGAGGGATCGTAAATCCCGACCGAACCGATGTGCATCGGTGTCGTCGGCGTTTCCAGATAGACGAAACTCGCGTCCTGCCCGCTCAGCTGCTCCACGGCTCTCTCCCATTTATCGTTGTTAGAGGGAACCTAACGCGAGTCTTTTTGCTTGGCGAGTCTTAAGCTTTCTTCGTCCGCATCGCCACGAGCAGCCCCGTTAAAGCGAGCACAGCCCCTGCAAGTGCCAGAGGCGACCAGCCATAGCCTTCGAACAGGGTTGACAGTATCATCGCTATGATCGGGACCACCACGCCGGTATAGGCCGCTTTGCCCGGGCCGATGTTTCGGATAAGGTTAAAATACAGCGGAAAGGCGACTAACGATCCGATAATGCCAAGATACAGTACGCCGCCCAGATAGGCAGGGCGCGGATCGATGACCGGCGGTCCATATAGTGCGAACGCCAAGGTGGCATTGGCGACCGTTCCCCACAGCATCGACCAAGAAAGGATCGTCACCGTCGGGAAGCGCGCGATTTTGGGAATGACCTGCATGACGTTTGATATTGATGCCGAGATCACTCCGCAAAGTGTCAGGCCCAGGCCAATCAGCACTTCTTCACCACCGACCGGTGCGGCGCGATATTCCTGTGTCATCAGGAACGCGACGCCGACGCTGGCGATAGCGGAGCCAATGATGAACGAGGTGCCCACATTGCGCCCCAACCACCATTTGGCGAGGATCGCGTTGGGTACAATCAGCAAGGCAAAGACGACCGCGACGAGCCCCGACGTGATATGATGCTCGGCGGCATAGACGAAGTTGAAATTGAGCGAAAACTGCAACAGCCCGAGCAGCATCGTCCACAGCATCATCTGCCGGTCGATCTTCAGCGGCTGGCGCATGATCGCGGTGAGCGCGAACATGCCGAGCGCAGCGAGAGCAAAGCGATAAGTAACCGACCAGGTTGCGGGTACGGTCCCGAGCTGGTCGCGGATCACCAGCCAAGTCGAGCCCCAGATCAGCGAGACGATCAGGAACGGCACCAGCACGCGCGGAGCTAGCAGCCCCGGTTGGGGGGCAGACGCCGGGTCGGCTCGGTTCACAGCGCGGCTATCGCTTTGGCGAGCGGCGCAACGTCTTCTTCGGTGTGATGCCAGCTGGTGACAAGGCGGGCAGCGCCGTCGCCCCAGTCGTAAAAATCGAAGCTCTGCGCGCGAAGCGTTGCGGCCTCATCGGCAGTCAGACGGATGAAAACCTCGTTGGCCTGCACCGCGTGCATCAGCCGGTCGGTCGCCGCGCGCGCGATGACTTGCGCCGCATCGTTGGCCGCGCGAGAGTTCTTCAGCCACAGGTCGCCGTCCAGCATCGCCAACAACTGTGCTGCCAGAAACCGGCCCTTGCTCAGCAGATGCCCGGCGCGTTTGCGGCGGTAACGCGCAGCGTGGGCCAATGCCGGGTCGAAATAGACCAACGCCTCCGCGCCCATTCCGCCATTTTTGGCGAAGCCGAAACTCAGCACGTCCACGCCTGCGCGCACGGTGACGTCGGCGGGGTGGCAGTCTAGGGAGGCGACCGCATTGGCAAACCGCGCGCCGTCCATATGCAGACCGAGTTTATGGTTGTTACAGAGCGCGCCCAGCGCTGCAACTTCTGCAGGCGAATAAACCAGGCCATATTCGGTAGCATTGGTTATCGACAACGCTGCGGCCTGCACCTGATGGACATCGTCGCGGATCGAACCGAGCAACCCGGACACAGTCTCCGGCAATACCTTCGCACCTTCACCCTCGACCAGCATCAGCTTCGCGCCGCCGGTATAAAACCCCGGCGCGCCACATTCATCGACCTCGATATGCGCTTCGCGGTGGCAGATCACGCCCTGATGCGGCTGGACGAGTGAACCAAGCGCCAGACAATTCGCTGCGGTGCCCGTTGCGACCCATACAACCGCGACGTCGTGGCTAAATAGTTCGGAAAACGCCGCATCGAGCCGCTGGCTCCAAGCATCGCCGTCATAGGCTGTATCGACAACGTTGGCATCGGCGATCGCCTGCATCACTTTAGGATGCACCGGGGCAGCATTGTCAGAGAAAAAGCGCATTAATTCGCACAAGGCGAAATGCCGTCGTGGGTCAAGCAATTATCATCGGGATGGTGCTGCTGGGGAGGAAAAGTTCTTTGGTCCAATAAGATTGGAAAAAGTGACCTACGCAGGACCTAAGGACCGGTGGTTATGGGCCGTCTGCGGACAGTTTGATTTAAGATTTGAAATGAGGCAATGTGCACGTTCGTTCAGAGAACCTTGAAGGCGGTTGTCGCTAACATTTCGGACGTTGGAAGTCGAATTGATCGCCTTATAGCTGCCACGCGGCTGGATCGATTCTGCGAATGACAGGGGCAACGATCAATAAGCTCGAAGCACTGGCATTGCTTGAGGGTTAGCCAACTCGACTGATCTTTGAATAATTTCGTCGGCGGGCATTGCACGACCGTAGCGATACCCTTGCACTTCATCACATCCCAGCCGTGCTAACGCCGCTTCCTGCCGTGCTGTCTCAACTCCTTCTGCGATTACAGCTAAACCGAGACTTTTGGCCATCCCAATAACAGCTGTGACAATCGCTTCATCACCGGCCTCTCTGTCAATATTGGCTACAAAGGTACGATCAATTTTAAGGCGCGTTAGTGGATATTTCCGCAACAGGCTCAGCGACGCAAAGCCGGTGCCAAAATCATCAAAAGCTATGCCAACACCCAGCGACCTGAGCTTCTTCAACTCCTGCACCGACTGATTATCGTCACGTAATACGGTATTTTCAGTTATTTCGATTTCAAGCTGGTCGGCGCAAATAGCGTGTCGCGCAAGTGCAGATGAAACGGTCGCAAATAATCGACCGGAACGGAGTTGAGCGGGAAACAAGTTTACACCGACTCGCAGCGGTCCAAACCCAGCGTCCTTCCATGCAGCGGCGGCAACACATGCTTGGTCCAATATCCAATCACCGACTTCTTCCGCAATGACGCTCTCGCCCAGCACTTCGATGAACATTTGCGGCAGAAGTAGACCGTGGATGGGGTGACGCCAGCGCAACAACGCTTCAACTCCCGACAACTGATAGTCGATCATGGAAAATTGCGGCTGGTACCAAACTTCGAATTCATCATTCAACAGTGCCTGTCGAAGCTCTACGCCTAAACGTTGCCTTTGCTCCAAATTGCTTTTCATCGCTGACGTGAAGAATGTCCGTCTGCCACCGCCATCATTCTTCGCACTGTAAAGTGCTAAGTCTGCGCGAGAGAGGAGGTGTTCCACATCGATCGCATCATTGGGCGCCATTGCGATCCCGATACTTGTGCCAACGAATACAGATTGGCCTACAAGCTCAAAAGGAAGATGGAGGCTCTCGAATATTCCGCTAGTTATTTCATCCACGTAAAGCGGACTGGCACAATCGGTCAGCAGTACCGCAAATTCGTCT
>CAZQBS010000032.1:0-8945 GCA_964591835.1 uncultured Sphingorhabdus sp.
ACTCTTAATCAGCGGGTCGTGGGTTCGAACCCCTCAGCGTCTACCATTACCAATCCAAACTCTTAAATCACTCCGAAATTTTGTTAACCAATTGCGGAAACGGGATATCCGTTACGTTCTGCGCATAGGGTGCAGATGGTTCCGGTCCATCTTCACAGGCGCGATGTCGGCTTATGGTGCAAAGCGCCGATGGCCCTCCTCTACGTCGCCACGTGCGTCGCGGCTACGCTTGCCTTTACGGGCAGCGCAATTGCCCAAGTTGTGGAGATGCCGGTCACACCGCAACCGGGGACCGATTGCGCGCCGCGAAGCTCAGATCGTCCGATACAATTTGCAGCAACTCTGACGAGCAGGCTTGAACCGGGTGCTGGACCGCTCAATACGTCGAAAGCCTCCGCCATATTGGGCGGGGCGCTCAGCAAGCTCGAACAGATGCGAACGAGCCAAGCGACCGGTGAAATGCGGACGGCAACAATTGCAAGCGCAGCGCCGGCCATTATACCAGACCCGATAAACCGCGGATGCACAGATGCGCCGACTGCAACCGTATCTTTTGCTGCACCACATCCAGCCGCTTTCGTGCCGGAGAATGCAATTCTTGGAACATTATCGGTCGCAATCAAGCATTCACCTTTCGACCGCAACTGGGCTGCGGTCAGCGCGAAGCGCAGCTCGCACAAGATACATCGTGTGCTAGCCGCAACCGGTGCGCGGCACTCGGGCGATCGAGCAGCGCAGGTCGAGGCAGTCAACCGGTGGGTCAACCGAAGCATACAATTCGGTGAAGACCGCGATGTTTACGGCCGCGCCGATTACTGGGCAACCGCTTCCGAAACGTTCCGCCGCGGCATTGGCGATTGTGAGGATTTTGCGATTGCCAAGATGGAGTTGCTTGCAGCTCTAGGCATTGCGCGCGACAAAATGCGGCTCGTCGTTGCTCGCGACCTTGTCCGCAATGCCGACCATGCGGTGCTGGTGGTGACGCTGGCTGATCGCGCTGTAATGCTCGACAATATGACCGACCGGTTGCTCGATGCAAGGTTGCCCAATGATTACCGGCCGATCATGTCGTTCAGCCAGAACGCAAAATGGGTGCACGGTTATGCGGTACAGCCGACGGAACCCGTCAGGATGGCGTCGGTCGCCCCAGTGCCCCAGCCCGCCGCGAGCCGCGTACGCGACGTGCTTACGGTTACTGCCGAACCCGAACTACCGGTGGTATCGGTCGCGTTGCTCAGCGCTCCGTCAGCGCTTCCGACCGTGCTTTAATGACAGGTTTGAGTAAATAGCTGAGTACGCTTTTGCGACCGGTCATGATTTCGACATCGCAGATCATCCCCGGCGTTATAGGAAGGCGCTTTCCCGATTTGAACAAATAGGCGCGGTCGGTTTCAACGATCACGGTGAAATAGGCTTCGCGCTCGACTTCGTCGTAAATGCTATCGGCGGAAACCTGCGCGACCCTCCCCGACAGCCCGCCATAGATCGAAAAATCATAGGCGGTAACTTTTACGTTCGCGCGGTCTCCAACCTTGATAAAGGCGATATCGCCCGGTGCCACGCGGGCTTCGATCAGCAGCTTGTCACCCATCGGCACGATCTGCATGATTTTCTCGCCTGCATTAAGGAAGCCGCCGACGGTGGTCACTTGCACATCGTTGACAATTCCGTTTACCGGCGAACGGATTTCGGCGCGGTTGAGGCGGCCCTGTGCACCCCTTATAGTCTGTTCGTTGACCGCGATCTTGGTGTTGATCTGCGAACGCTCGTTGAGCGCTTCCTGGCGGTATTGGAACTGCGATTCAGATACTTGCGCCTGCGCCTCCCGGATCGATGCGGATGCGCGGGATGCCCCTTCGCGCGCGGCGTCGAGGCGTCCACGAATGTCCTGTAATTCGCGCTGCGCCGTGAGCAAATCGGTCTGCGGGACGATTTTCTTCTCCGCCAATGGCCTCACCATGTTCACCTGATCCTGCGCTAGTTTCAGGCTCGATTCGAGTGACGCTATAGTCGCCTGCGCCTCACCCAGATCGCGCCGGCGCTGCTCGACGCCCGCACTGAGCGCGCTCACCCGGCTGCGCTGAGCCGATTGGCGCGCCGCCTGCAAGCGAAGCTCGTCAACACAGCTTTCGCCGACACAGCCGCCAGCACCACCCGCTTCACGATTGAGACGGGCAGAACTGGCCGCCAGCCGTTCGGTCTCCGTCTGCAATTGGCCGAGTTCGGATGACGACGTGGTGTCGTCGAAGCGGACAAGCAACTGGCCTTTGCGGACGGTCTGGCCCGACCGGACCAATATCTCTTCAATGGTGGATGGCTCGGCGGCTTGCACCAACTGGACCTTCGAAGACGGAATTACCCGCCCTTGGCCGCGCGTGATCTCGTCAACCTGTGCAAGGCTGGCCCAGAGGATGAACAGCGACAGCCCGACCGCGCTGAAAAAAATAATCCGTTCGCTGGCATTAAGCCGTCCGAACCATATTTTGAGCTTCATCGGGTTGCCTCCAGCGCGGGGATTAGGACCGTTGCCGGAGCTTCAGCCTGGGCGCGGGTTTCCTTGCCCATAGGCATTGTAAGGCGCCACGTCTTGTTAGTATCGATCCGACCACCGACATCATTATCGGCGCGCCGGTCGCTTACTTCACGCACTGCCGCCGGCGTGTCGGCGACCAGCATCGCATCGGTCAGTTCGCCGTCGGTGCCAGCATTCATGTTAGCCAAGCTCGACACCGCAGGGATATATTCGCCGCCGCGATAGATTCCGTTGAATGCAACGCGGCGTCCCCAGTTTCCGGGCCAACGATAGAAGATGTGTGCGCCCATTTGATTGATCTTGTGCAGCTTGGGAGCCCAGTAAGGCGAGACATAATTGGCATGATAATGCGTCGCCATGCCGACCGCTGAAGTGACGGTGCCTGACAACACTTTTTCGGCAACCATCCGGGCCTCTGCCCATGCCTTTGCTCCCGGAGCGCGAAGCAGCGAACCGTCGCAGGCGAAGCTAAACTGGCAGCCTGGGCGGTGGCTACCCTGATAGATAACGCCGCAGACCGATTTGGGGAAAGCAGGGTGCCGCATCCGGTTGAGAATGACTTGGGCGACGGCGTAGCGTCCGGCAACAGGCTCAAACCCGGCCTCGTAATAGACCGCCTGCGTCATGCAGCGCAGTGCTTTCTCGCTGTTGGTCATGCTCGTATCGGTGATACTGAATGGCAAGGCGGTTTCTACCGGCCCGCTGGCGAAGGGAATGGCGTCGTTTAGTGCCTGTGCGTCCTCACCCTCGGCAGCGACTTTGGTCTGGTCGGCCTGCGTGGCATTAATCAGCGCAATCTGTTCCGTCGTGCGGATTGGCGCAGTTGCAACGTTCGCAGGAAACACGCGGTCATACGCATCTTGCCAATCGATCTGCGTTACAAGAATGGCAATGACGATGCTCAGGCCGATGAGCGTCAGGACGACCTTGCCAAGACCGTTCTTGCCGCGCTGCGGTCCAAGCGCGGGCAATTCGTCATCGAGCGAAAACGCGCTCAGGCGGTCGGGATAATCGTGGATCATGATGCCACCCCTTTATCCGCTGCCTGTTTCATGATCTGGTCCCGCGGGCCATCGGCAACGACCTTGCCGCGATCCATCACGATCAGCCGGTCGCAAAGCGACAGCACAGCATGGCGGTGCGTGGAAATGATAAGCGTCTGGCCTGGATAGATCGCAGTTTTCAGGCGCTCGACAAAAGTAGCCTCGGTGCGCATGTCCATCGCGCCCGTTGGTTCGTCGAGGAAAAGCAATTTGGATGGCGAGGCAAGCGCACGCGCCAGCACCAGAAAGCCGCGCTGGCCGCCCGACAGATTGCGCCCGCGTTCGCCGGTGCCACGGTCGAAGCCACCGTCGTCGCGACCGAGAAACTCGTCCGCCCCCACACGGCGCAGCGCATCGATAAGGCCGTCGTCATCGGCATTGGGCGCACCCATCAACAGATTGTCCTTGATCGATCCGCTGAACAGTTCAGCATCTTGCCCGACAAAACGAAGCTGCTGGCGCAGGTCGATCGGACGAAACTGGCGGTTGTCTAGGCCGTCGACCAGCACTGCACCTTCGTCCGGATAATAAAGGCCGCAGAGCAGGCGACCCAAAGTCGATTTGCCCGAGGCGACTCTGCCGATGATCGCGATTTTCTCGCCCGGTTTGATTTCCAGATTTATGCCTGACAGCGCTTCACGGCTGCTCTGCGGATAGGCGAAGCTGGCGCCCTCAAGCTTGATATGGCCTTCGCGCACCGTCGGGATGACGCTTTTGCTGCCAAACGAGCGCTCGTCCTGTTTCTCCATCAGGCCGCCCAGGCTGTCGAGAACTGTTAACGCCTGACGCCCGCGTGTCATCAGGAAAGCGAGTTGCCCAGCAGGCGCAAGCGAACGACCCGCCAGCATGACGATCGCGATAATCGCACCCATCGAAATCTTGCCCGCGTCGAACAGGTAGAAGCCGCCGATCACGAGTGCGATGCTGGTGATCTGCTGGCACACGCTGGCCAATGTCACCGATGTCGCGTTGAGGTGGCGCAGGCGCTCCTGTGTCAGTGCGCTCATCCGCGCCAGATTACGCCAGCGACCGATGATGCGGCCTTCGCCTGCGGTCGATTTGAGCGTTTCTGCGCCGCTGATTGCCTCGACCAGCAGGCTGTGCTGCAAGCCGGCGTCCGCCTGCGCATCGAGTGTCGCGGCGGTCATCTTGCTTTGCAGGATCTTGCCCGCAAAGAACATGATCGCAATAATAACCACCGGCACCAGCGCCAGCCATCCGGCGAGCACCGCGATCAATGCGACAAACACCACCAAAAAGAGCATGTCGACAATCAGGACCGCCGTGGTCGATGCAAAGAAATCGCGGACGATTTCGAACTCGGATACGCGCCGGACCAGCCGTCCGGTATCACCCGAGCGGTCGGACAAAGGCAGGTTGATGAGCTTGCCGAAAATCTTTTCGGACAATTTCAGGTCCAGCTTGCGACCAAGCTCGTCGAGGAGGTTAGATCGCGCCATACGCAGCGCAAATTCGATAGCAAAGGCAAGCAATACGCCGATTGCCAGCACCCAGAGGCTGGAAACCGCGCGGTTGGGGATGATCCGGTCGTACACATTCATCGAAAACAGCGGCAGCGCAAATGCCAGAAGGTTGATGACAAAAGCCGCGCCGAACACGGGATAGAAATCGCGCTGCATCTTGGACAGTTCGCCCCAGAACCAGTTATCGCGCGCGGTCTTGGCCCAACCCTCATCGCTGCTGCGCAGCCGGTCGGCGGTGCCGGTGACATGGATCGCCTGCCCTACAAAATAGCTTTCCAGCTCCTGCCGGTCGGTCCAGACCGGATCGGCGCTTTCGGACTTCCAGACAAGCACCTGATCCTTTGTCGTCTCATACAGGATGGCAACGCTGTCATCGTTGAGCCGGACGAGTGCCGGAAACTGCCCAGCCTTTTTCGGCAAACGTCCGCCAGGCAGCGGGGCTGAGTTCAGCCCCGCCAGCTCCAGCGCGTTCTCGGCCTGGTGAAACGGCAGCCGCCCCTTGCTGTCGAGCGGCAACGTTTGGAAGAGGCTACCCGGATCGGGAAGCTCATTTTCCCGGGCAAGCCTCGTTACTGCCGCGACCAGCGTGTCGGGCAAGTCGCTATTCACGCCTTCCAAGGCTTCCGCCACTTGAGTTTCAAAACGCTCGTACACAATTTCCCCCGAATTTGGCCGAAACGACTATCCCCGCTCAGCGCGGATAGCGTCTCCGCTGCAGTTCCGCAGGTGGCGGCGGGCCGTAGTCAAAGCGGCTTCGTGCGTCCGAAGTCGCACCGGCAGGCGTTGACAGATTCATCGACGCAAGCAGCTTGTTGGTTGCCGCCAGCACCTGATATTCGGCAAACTGTTCGGCAAATTTTGCGGTTTCCAGACGCACCTGCACATTATAGCGGGTGTTCTGGGCATCGAGGACGTCAAGCAATGAGCGACGGCCTACGTTGAACTGCTCCCGATAAGAGAGCAGCAAGTCGTCGCTGACCCTGCTTTGCGTGTCAAGTTCCTGGCTTACCTTGCGCTGGGTCGACATGCTGTTCCACGCACGCCGCACATCTTCCTCCGCATAGCGACCAAGTTCGTGCAGACGGAATCGGGCTTCGCTCGAACGGCGCACCATCTCCTGATATTTCGCCCGGTTTATACCGCCATCGAAGATGTTCCACTTGAAAACGACGCGCGCCTGCACATCGTTGGTCCTGCCATTAAAGCCGTCGATATCCTCACCCACACGGCCACGCGCGTCGAGTCCGATGGTCGGGTAGAGATCGCCATTGGCTTTCTCGACCATACCGTGCGCCGCATCGACGTCGGCTGCTGCTTCCTTGACCTTCGGGTTGTTCTGCCGCGCTTCGGCAACAGCCTCGCCCAAAGTCGGGCTGACCGCAGCACGCATAGATTGCGGCATAGCTGCACCACCGATGCTGAGGCCCGTCAAGGTTTGCAGCTGGATCTGAGCGTTGACCATCGACTCTTCGGCCTCGGTCTTGCGCACGATCGCCGCTTGCAAGCGTTCTTGCGCCTGTTGCTGGTCGGCAATGCTGATCGAGCCTTGCTGGACGCCCTGCCCCAGATCGCCCACCAGATTACGGTGGAAAGTCACATTGTCCTCTGCTGCCGCCACAATACGCTGCTGCAAAAGGATATCGAGATACTGCCGCGACACCAGCAAGGCGGTATTTTCCGAGCGCTCGGCGACACGCAGAGCAGCGCCATCGGTGCGCGCTGCCTGACGCATCAGCTCACCGTGCCGCCGACCGAAATCGATCAACGTCTGCTCGGCGGTGATCCCGGCTTCGAGCGGATACAGCTCGTCTTCCTCGATACCCAACGTCCGGCGGGTCGGGTTTTCCAGACGGCGGATACCGGCAGACGCCTCTATATCGACACGCGGCAGATACAGGCCTTGCGCCTGCTCGCGCTCGAACTCGATGGCTTCCTTGTTCATGATCGCCTGGTTGATTTCAGGGCTTGTTTCCAGCGCAGCTGCAATCGCTTGGTCGAGCGTGACCGTACCCGAATAATCGACCATTGCACCCTGCATTGCGGCAGCGGGTGCTACCGAGGGAGCATCATCAAAAAACGCATATTGCGGTGCTTGGGGAACAGCGATGGTTCCTGCCGCTGGCGCATCAGTATCGACCGGCGATGGAACCGCTGGTAATGCGTCAGCGGCAACAGCACCGGACAGCTTTGCCACTGGCTGTTCCGCTTTCGCAGGAGCAGAGATCCCGGTTGGAACCAGCGGCGTGGCCACTGCCTGCGGCGCGGAAACGTCGATTTCTGGCGAAAGTAGCGACAGTTCAGCAACTGGCGTTACCGGGGCGGCCGCGACTTCATCCGCCAGTTGCGGTGATATCACGGCTTCCAGCGGCTCCACCTCAAGCGTCGGCGGTAACGCTGCCGGTGCCATGCCGACAAATTCGATCGTCGTTTCAGAGATCAGGGCTTCAGCCGGAACAGCCGCTGGGCCGACCGGCAGCGCGGGCGCGACAATATCGCTCACCGCCACCGCAGCCGCCGGCGTTGCGGAGCCAATTGAGGTAGCCACCACGCTGTCAGCGACGGCAATCTTCGGTGCAGCAATTTCATAAATTATTGGTGCCGATAATGCTTCGCCGGCAATTGCGGTTGCGGATTGCTCGAAGGCCGCGATATTGTCGGAATCGGCGGTCGAGATGGACGAAAGCGACGTTACCGAAACGGTGAACATCAAAATGTTGCGGGTTTTCATTGTTCTTCTCCCTCTCAATTACTGGCCGTGACTTCGACGCGGCGATTGGTCGGGTTGCGTTCGCCATCGACGGTCACAACCTTGGGTTCGCTTTCGCCGCGACCCGAAACGGAAAGTGCCGATGCGCTCAGCCCCGTTGCCTGCAATTTTGCGGCGACTGCTTCAGCACGGCGGCGGGAGAGATTGTCATTATAGCTGTCCGAACCCGAGCGGTCGGTGTGGCCTGTGACGGTGAAGCTGTTCCATCCGCAGGCTTCCTTGTTCTCCGAGACAAAGGCAAGCGTTTCGTCGGCGTTGGCCGGGAGCACGGTCGAGTCCCAGTCGAAGAACAAAGTGGCCGCCAGCGGCGAGTCACAAGCCGCCGTACGGGGGCGCGGCGGTGGAGGTGGCTCGGGCATGGCGACCACAGGAACCGCGGGTGCGGGTTGGGTCATCAGTCGATGATATTTTTCGCAGCGATTAAGGCTTTCCGCGTCGCGTATCGAACTTTTCAGGAAGCCGATTGCAATTCCGCACCAGACTTTTGCCTCCGATGCATATGTATAGCTGCTGCCAAGCGAAGCGAGCACCGCCGGATTAGTCGTTGCTGCCAGTGCCTCATCATAGCGCCGCTGGACTTCCGGGCGCAGGTCCCGGACTTCCATCGACGTCAAATCGACTGTTTGTGCAAATGCGGGCTGAGTAGCGCAAATTGCTGCCCCCGCTACCAGTGCCTTTATCAAAGATCTTTTCATGATCATTTTACCTCCGAAGTATGTATTTTTTTGTTTATTATCTGTTGGTTATTATCCGCTGTTTGTAGCTGTCATGTCATGGAATGCCGAACCGAAGGGATCGGAGTTGATGGTTACGATATCCGAAGAATTGGTGACGCTCTGGTTGATGAGTTCGACCAGATATCCGCTGCTGTCGGACCCGCTATCGCTGCTGATGACAGGTGCACCGTCATCGCCTTCGAAGGCCTCGACCAGACGGTCCACCATAGTGTCGGGCAAGGCTTCATTCACGACGTCTTCCAGCGCCGGCTTGACGGCATTGTCGTTGCTGGCCGCTGTCACACCAGCCGCCGCAAGGTCGAGAATATTGTGCATCACGACATCCCCGCCCATCGGCGCTGCCGCTGGCACGATATCGGCGATATCGACGACGTCCGCACC
>CAZQBS010000032.1:9045-15585 GCA_964591835.1 uncultured Sphingorhabdus sp.
AGCGACGCCGCGACAATCGACGACGTCACGTTGCTGGTGCGAAGCTGGTCCGATGTCTTGCTTGCAGCCGATTGTGTAGCCGCAGTTGCAAAGGCGGCATCCGCCACCACCCCGGTCGTCCCGTCGGACTTGGTGTATGTCGATTGCCCGGCAACGCTAACGTCGCCATTGGCCGCCGAATAGGCAAGGCCGTCGGAGACAAGGCCGATGCTGACGATGCCTGCATCCGAAAGGCTGCGATATTCACCAGCGTCGGTAACGCCATTGCTGTTCGCATCCTGCCATACGCCGAATAATGCGAAGCTATCGTCGGCTGCGGTGAGCAGGCCGTCACGATTGCTGTCATAGTCGGCCGCGAGACCTTGAAGGTCGGTAAGGCCGTTACGAGCAAAAACGATTTCTGAGCCGTCGTTGACGATTCCATCGCCATTACTGTCGATTGCGAGCAACCCGTCGTCTGCTCCGACCCATGCCGTATTTTCAAGACTGCCCTCGCCAAAATAATCGAAGGTGACACCCGCTGCTGTGGATATAAATTCAACGCCGTCTCCATCTAGGTCGAGAACGACTGGCGAGGCAGGTGCCGCAAGATTTATAGTGATCGAGTTATCGACCGAGTCGCCGTCGGCGTCGGTATACCGAATGGGTACGCTGAAGGTCGCGCCCTGCACCTGCAGTACACTGGTCGTCAGGGCGCCTAGCTTGAACGTGTCCGTTCCTGCCAGCGCGTCAACCTGAACCGCCTGGAATGGCGTCGTGGCTGAAGTAATCTCGTAATCATAATTGTTCGGCAGATTGAGGACCTGCCAGACGCCGCCGCCTAGATTGGTGACAGTAACCCCCGCAGCCGTCAACTGAGCTGTTGTTTGGAGTACGCCGGCGGCATTGTAGATGTTCAGCACCGTGCCCGTTACTACTGTATCGTTCATGTCGCCGAAGAACACCGTGTCACCATCGGCAGGAAGCGCCTGCCCGTTAGCGTTGTTCACGATGGCTATCGCCTTCACCGTAAAGTCCGCGCGCTGTGGGCCGGCAAGTCCGCTCACGTCCTGACGGAAGGCGTTGGCCGAGTAATACTCGTTGAACGTCGCCGTGGCACCGCTGCCGCTGCCTGAAACCGACACATTGACGAAATCGATCCGGATTACGTCGAGATCGTCGAGCGACTGTCCGCTTCCCACGCCAATTTCGGTCGAGTTGGTATTGACGGTAAATCCGGGCTTTGTCGTCAACACGATGTCAAACGGCGAACCGGCAACGTCGATCGCCTTGGCCGGCACATTACCACCGCCGACGCTCGAGAGGTTGGCTACCGGCACCAGAACCGCCGTCGAAAGTTGCTGGAGTTGGGTGTAGATATACTCGCCGGCCGAGCCTGATGCAGGATTCACGTCTATCGTGAAAACAAGCGTTCCCGCGCCCGCCGTTGCCGACGTGCGGGCTTCCAGGACGGAATTGTCCGCCGCGTTTAACGTGTAGAACAGATTTTGGCCATTGTACGTAAGTGCTGTCCCGTTGGTTGCAAAAACCTGTTGGCCGGCGCTAACGGTGAATGCCAATGACCCCGGAGTGTCCAACCCGATATTGGGCAAGTTCAAAGACTCGGTATCGCTGGTTCCAATCGCATTGGGGCCAGTCGCAACGCCCGGCGCAGTTACGTAAGGATTAGGAGTATCATCATCGAAATCGATGGTGATTGTGCCGGTGTCGGAATCAGCGGGACTGTCGCTGTCGGCAACGGAGTAAGTTAAAGTTACCGAGGTGTTGTTTTCGGTGTTGTCGTTGGCCAGCCCATCCAGCGACGGATGCTTGATCGGGTTGACCAACGTGACTGTATAGGCCCCAGTCGTTGTGATCACGTCGACTTTGTAAAGTATCGTATTCGGACGTGTCCCTCCAACGGTTGTCGCCGTCAGCGTGCCGACGCCCAGCAGGACACTCCAGCTGTAAATGACATTTTCAGTGCCGACCATTCCCGCGCCCGCCATTCCGGCAAGGCTGTAATTTAAGGGTGTGTCAGCCCCGCCCGAACTGACGCCTAGCATACCGGTCCAGATCGCTTCACTCGACGTACCACTTCCGACTTCGCCGGCATTGGCATTGTCATCGGTCGGGCTGGTTTCAGGGCGAACCGCCAATCCATCGTCATCAAGCTTGGCCTCAACGTCGATCGCAACAGGCGTTGAATCCGCCAATAGTGTGATCGTCGCGGTCGCCATCGCTTCGTCGCCGTCCGCATCGACAATCTTATATTGGAAGGTTACTGTGCCAGTCTGCCCGGCAAGCGGAACCAAGGTAAAGGTGCCATCGCCATTGTTAGTCAACGTACCGCCGCCGACCTGACTGCCCGGCACCAGAGTAACGCTGGATGCCGAAACGCCGTCCGCGCCGCGCGGGGTGTCGTTCACGAACACGTCTATAGTGACCGGCGCATTCTCGGTTAGCTGCGTAGCGCTGTCATCAACCGCTGTCGGCACATCGTCGATGATCTCGACATTGAGCACCGCATTATTCGACGAGCCGTCAACATCGGTGACGACAACGTTAAAATTGTCGAACACATTGCCGTCCGGCCCTGCAACGGTATGTGCAAGGCTGTTGTCCTGCAAGAGATAGCTGTAGCTAACTGTCCCGCCAATCACTTCGCCGCCTGCGCCCAATGTTGGCGTGAAGCCGGTGATGGTCAGCAGACCTAGTGGGGTGTCGATGGTAAGCGTCGCCGTCAGGACACCGCCCGAAACGACCGTTACGCCGCCGATGACGATGGTGTTCAGACCATCGACCGCGGTTACCGCGAAGGTCCCGGGCTGAGTCAAATTGCCGATATTGGTCGACGATCCGTCTGAAAGGTCATTTTCAAACACTGTTTCCTCGGCATTGCCGCCAAGGCCGGTGATGGTCACGCCATCGTCCGCACCGTTGATCGTTATCACCAGCTCTGTAACCGACGGATCGCCGTCAGCGTCTGTGATGGCGTAGCTATAGATTTCGGTGAGCGTCTGGCCGAGCGACAGGCTTTGGACAGCCGCAAGAGCATTGTTCAGGGTGTAGGTATAGGTGCCGTCGGCGTTGAGAACGAGAGTACCATATGCGCCTGCAAGGCCGCCTGCGTTGCCGACAACCCCGTTATTTGCACCGAACGAGAACGCGGTGACGCTTGCGCCATCGGCACCTTGCGTGTCCGGCGCGCCATCGGTGACGTTGACGTCAGCGGGAAGCGGGCTGAAGCCGAAACCCAGTAATACATTCCCGTTGGCGACGGTCGGGCCGTCTTCGGTGACCGAGTCGGCATCCGGATTGGCGAACGGAACATCGTCCTTCACCGTCACCGTGACCTGTCCGGTTGCAACATTGCCGTCATGGTCGCGCGCCTCGACCAAGATCGAGCCAAGCGACTGAATTTGCGCCAGCAGCGCGTTGTCGTGCTGGAAATTGTCCGACAGCGTCGCGGTAACAGTGACGATTCCCGTAGCTCCGACAGCGATGCTGGCGGGCGCGGACAGGGTCAGCGTGATGGCAATCGGTCCTAGTGAATTTCCTAACCGGCCGGTTATCGTCTGGCCATCTGCCGAGCGGATCCAGACGATGTCGGTACCCGCGCCGTCGAGATTGGCAACGAGCGCCGACAGATCGGTCGAAAATGCGAAGCTGGTCAGCGCGTCCGAACCGGCGGTGAAGGACAGAGCAGGGCCGTTATCAACTTCGGTATTTAGCGCTGGATTACTTCCGTTCGCATCGAGCGCCGCTTCATCCACTTCAAGCGTGATCGGCACCGCGTTGGCGGCGGGCGTGCCATCAGTGATAGTGATCGTATGCGGGTCCTGAGCAACGTCGTTATCGGCGTCGGTCACCTTCACGCTGAAAGTCACCGACGGATTGAGATCGTTGTCGAGATTGTTGTTCGCAGCGAACACCCAAGTGCCGTCAACATTGACTGTCAGCGTGCCGTTACCGGTGTTGATCGCGGTGCCGAGATCATATTCGAAACCGCCGAATAGGACCTTGGTCACAGCCCCCGGCTGATCCGCACCAATGGATTGCGACCAAGTACCGCCGACAGTGCTTGCGCCTTCCACGACTGTGGTCGGGCCAACGACATCCAGGCTTGGCACATCGTCCGACACGTCAAGCGTGACCGTTTGCGAAACGCTATTGCCGTCATGATCAGACGCAATTACGTTGATCGAACCCAATGCGGCGACATCGTCGGCCGTGAAGGTCAGATGGCTGTCGTAATTGTCGTGCAGCGTTGCCGTGACGGTCACCGTCCCATTCGCGCCGGGGGCAATCGATGATGGCGCACTCAACGTCAGTGTGACGATCTTGAATAGCCCGTCGAAGCCTTCGATCTGCGTGTTGGACACGCGCACCCACGTCAAGCCGCCTGCAAGTGCGCCGGTACCGGGCGCAAAAACGAAGCTGGTGAGGGCGTCCGATCCCGCTGTAAAGGTCAGGTCATTCGAGGCGAAATCTGCGTTGCCCGACGTCGTGCCGTCGGCCAGATTCTGGTCGTCGAGTGTGAGCGTGAAGCCAGTGCCAACTGCGGGTCCGGCCCCGTCGGTGATGTCAATCGCAAACGGACGGACAACAAAGTCGTTATCGGCATCGGTTATCTTGATCGAGAAGCCGAACGATTGAGCCACGTCCTGATCGAGATTATTGGCTGCGGTGAAGGTCCATGTGCCGTCGGCGTTGACCACAAGCGAACCCTTGGCCGTCGTGATAGTGGTGCCGAGGTCATATTCGGTACCGTCGACAATGACCTTGATCGATCCGCCCGGCTGATCCGCATTAAAGCTGCGCGCCCAGGTGCCACCTGCGGTGCTCGCGCCTTCGACTACCGTCGTCGGGCCGCTGATGGTTACCGTCGGCAAATCGTCGGATACCGACAGCGTCACGCTTTGCGATACGCTGTTGCCGTCCTGATCGGCGGCGACCACGTTGGTCGCACCCAGAACAACGAGATCGTCGATATTGATTCCGGGATGACTGTCGTAATTGTTGACCAAAGTCGCGCGAATCGTGACTGAACCGGTGAGACCAACGCCAATCGATGCTGGCGCGGTCAGTTGCAGGATGACGATTTTCGTGCCGGTGTCGACCGCGCCGTCCCAGCCCTCGATGACTGTGTCGGACACACGATTCCAGGTCAGGCCACCCGCAAGCGCGCCTGTTCCCGGACCAAACACAAAACTGGTAAGGGCGTCGGAGCCGGCAGTGAACGAAATTGTACTTTCGACGAAATCATCGATGCCAGACGTGCTGCCATCAGACAGATTCTGGTCGTCCATTGTCAGCGAAATCGGCGCGCCTGCCGTCGGGCCAGCACCATCGGTGATCAATATCCCCTGAATAGCAGTTGCCGGATCGCCGTCACCGTCGGTGATGACGTAAGAAAAACTGGCATCGGCACCGCTTGCGTTATTCAGGTTGCTGTTAGGGTCGAATGTCCACGATCCGTCAGCCGCAAAGATGTAGCTTCCGTTTGCGTTGGCATACGCGGTCGTGCCAACTGCCGCGATCGCTACCGTGACGCCGTTAATGATGACGGATGTCAGCGTAGCACCGTCCGCACCTTTGCTGTCATTGGCGAGAACGTTTCCGCCGATTGTGCCAACCAGGTCTTCGCTGATGATGACGGGCGGATCATTGACCGCAACCGGTGCATCGTCGAGCACGGTGACATTGAGCGTGTCGATAGCGCTGACACTATTGTCGCTGTCGGTCACGCGGACGTCGAAGGCTTCACCGGCCAGCGGATCGGCAGCATCGGAAATACCGTCGGCATCCAGCGTAATGAAGTCCGGATGGTTTTCGAGGTTGTCGGCGAGCGTGTAGACATAGCTGTAAACCCCTGCGGGGCTGACCGACACCACCAAGGTCCCATTGGCACCGGTTACGGTACCGCCTGCGGTAACGTCAATCCAGTTGCCGAGCGCGTCCCGCACTTCGAGTTTTTGCAGCGTATCGCCGCCGGTGGTGATCGAGAAGTTGCCATTGCCGATATGCGAATTGCTGCCGAACGACGTGCCAGCAGGCTCGCCTGCACGCGCGGGCAGGCCGTCTTCGTTGACGGTGACATCGGTCACGCTGACCGTCGGGATCGAGTCGGTCTTGAGGTTGATCGTCACAGTCGCGGTCGAGGGATCGCCGTCGCCGTCGATGATCGTATAGGTATAGGTCACAGCGCCGAGCTGGCCCGCGACCGGCGTGAACGTGAAAAGGCCGGTTGCCGGATCATAGCTGACGCTACCGGTGGCGGGCTGAGTGAAGGTCACCGCGACAGCGGGATTGTTGTCGATATCGACGCCGTCAGCGCCGAACGTGTCGTTGCCGAACACATCGAAGGTTATCGCTGTGTTTTCAATATCCTGATTGATGGTGTCGTTGCGCGCAGTCGGGCCGTCGTCCAATATGTCGATGGTGATCGTATCGGTCGCGACATCACCGTCGCTGTCGGTGAGGACGATATTAAAATCGTCGAAAATCCCTTCCGACGTGCCCGTCGTCGGGTTGGCCGGGTGATCGGTCGTGTTGCCG
>CAZQBS010000032.1:15685-32953 GCA_964591835.1 uncultured Sphingorhabdus sp.
AATCCCTTCCGACGTGCCCGTCGTCGGGTTGGCCGGGTGATCGGTCGTGTTGCCGGTTAGCGTGTAGCTATAGCTATAAACGCCAGCCGTCAGCATGACGGTTAGCGTGCCATACGTGCCCACGACGGTGCCCCCGCCGGTAACGTTGATACCGTCGATAATCAGGCTGGCGACACTGTCATTGCCGGTCGTGACCGCGATGGTGCCAGTCGCCGTTTCGGCATTGCTAGCCGCGTTGGACCCATCGGCCAGTGCTTCTTCATCAACGACTGCGTCGCTCGCGCTCAGCGTCGGTGTGGAATCCTCGCCCAGGTCAAGTGTGACGGTAGCAATGTCGGTGTCGCCGTCGCCGTCGGTAATCTGGTAGTTAAACGTTACCAGCCCCTCTTCGCCTGCCGAGGGCGTGTAAGTGAAGGTGCCGTCGGCATTATAGACAAGCGTGCCTGTGCCGGTCAGCGATCCGCCGACCAGGGCAACGCCGTTTGCCAAGTTGACGCCGTCTGCACCAAGTATGTCGTTGGCAATAACGTTAACGGTGATGGCGGCATTTTCAGCCACTGGTCCTGCGCTATCGTTGTTTGCCTCGGGCACATCGTCGATGATCAGCACCGTAACGGTGCCGCTTTCGGTCGATCCGTCGGTGTCGGTAACATCGACGTCGAACACTTCGGTGATCGTGTTCTCTCCGCCGCCAACAGGATGCGGCACATTATCGTTCAGCGTGTAGCTGTAATTGACCGTGATGCTGGTCGGGTCGCCTCCAGCGGTCGTGTTGGTCACAATGCTGGTGATTGTGAACGTGCCATAAGCGGTGGTGAAGGTCTGGCCGACAAAGGCTTCGACGCCCTCGATCTTGATTGAGCTGATGCCATCGACACCGTTGATGGTGAACGAACCGGTCTGGGTCAGTGGCTCTTTCACAGGGTCGGAGCCAGCAGGCAGGTCGTCGTCGTCGACGACGAGATTGGGACCCTGGATATTGAGTCCGTTGATTGTGATCGTGTCATCCGAACCGTTGATAGTAAGCGTCAGTGTCGTCGTGCGCGCATCACCATCGCCGTCGGTCAGGGTATAGGTGAAAACTTCGGTCAGCGAGTCGTCGCTGTCGAGGCCTTGGATGCGCGGGTCGAAGTTGTTGAGGATATAGCTGTAGCTACCGTTGGCATTGAGCGTCAGCGTTCCATAAGCGCCAGCGGTCGAACCGCCGACGGTGCCAGCGACCCCGCCGAACGCGACTGCGGTTACGCTCGCGCCATCGGCGCCTTTGGTGTCGGCAACGCCGTCTGTGCTATTGGCATCGACGCCCCCAACCCCGGTGATGACATTGCCGTCAGCCGAAACCAGTTCGCCGCCCGCAAAATCGTCTTCGGTTACGGAATCGACGTCGGCGCGCGCGGTCGGCACATCATCGACAATGTCGATGACAAGTGTGCCTGATGAATTGTCGCCATCCTGATCACTAACGACCACTGCGAAATCGTCGAAGGTAGAGTCGCCCAAGGTGTTGGTCGTCAGCAGATATTCATATCCAATCACGCCGTCGACAATGCTGGTGATCTTCAGCGTACCAAAGCTGCCGGTGAATGTCTGGCCAACGGCCGTAACCGCAACGCCGTCGATGGTGACAATTGCCGGACCGTCAGCGGCGACATAAGTGAACGTGCCGCTGGTCTTTTCGCTGTCGGAAACCGCATCAGAACCGGCGGGAAGGCCCGCCTCTGCGACCGAAGTGCCACCTTCACCTGCAACCGGCAGGTCGAGCGTAACAGGGCTGTTGGCAATCGCAATGGTCAGCGTCGTGGTCGACGTGTCGCCGTCACCGTCGGTGATCGTGTAGGTGAACACCTCGGCGACCCCGCCGGGAGTACCCGCATTACGGACATAGCTGTAGCTGCCGTCGGCGTTGATCGTCAGCACGCCGTAAAGGCCGCTGACTGCGGTGCCAGCGGCACCCGAACCGCCTGCGCCGACAACATTGGTGACGATAACGCCATCCGCGCCCTGCACATCCCTGCCGCCGTCGCCTTCGCTGTCGCTGATGACGTTGCCTGTTGCGGGTCCATAATTGCCCGCACCGATGCTGTCGGTGTCGGCGACTGCGGTTGGCGCGTCGTCGACGATCGCGATCACCAGATTGGAACTGGCCGTATCGCCGTCGCTGTCGGTCAGCACAATGTTGAAAGTATCGCTCGATGTTGCCGCAAGCGTGTTGTCGCCGAGCGTGTAGCTATAGCTGTAGACGCCACCCGACAGGGTGACGACAAGAGTGCCTATAGCAGTCGTGACGGTCCCGCCAGCGGTCACGTTGACGCCGTTGATGACGAGCGAAGCGACGCTATCGCCGCCGGTAGCGACGGTGATCGTGCCGTTTGCGATCTCGCTATCGGCACCCGCGTCGGAGCCTTCTGGCTCGCCATCGCGCGCAGGGAGGCCGCTTTCGTTGACATCCTGATCGCCCGCAACTCGAAGTGTGGGCGTTGAATCTTCGAGCAGATTGATTGTGACAGTAGCGGTCGACACATCGCCGTCGCCGTCGGTGATCGTGTAATTGAAGGTCACCACGCCCTGCTCGCCCGGAGCAGGGGTATAGGTGAAGGTGCCGTTATTGTTATAGACCAGCGCTCCGGTGCCGCTGAGCGATCCTGAAACCAGCGCAACGCCGGTGGTCAGGTTCACGCCATCCGCCCCTACGGTATCGTTAGTTATGACATTGACGGTGATCGGTGCATTTTCGGTCACTTGCGTGCCGCTATCGTTCCGCGCAGTCGGCACATCGTCGACGATGCGCACGGTGAACGGCCGCGTGTCGGTGTCGCCATCGGTATCGGTGACGGTGATCGTGAATACCTGGCTGGTAGCATCGCCCGAAGTGTTTTCAGTAAGCGTGAAGGTATAGGCCAAAGTTCCGGTTGCCGGATTATAGCCGGTGATCAGCAAAGTGCCGGTCGATGTTGTGATGACCTGCCCGGTGCCGGTTATGACGATGCCGTTGATCTGTACGCTAGCCACGCCATCGGGCGCAGTGAAGTTGATAGTGCCGCTGGTCGATTCGCTGGGTGCCTCGGCGTTCGAACCCGGAGGCTCGGTGCCGCGCGCGGGAAGACCCGCTTCATCTACGACCGTGCCAGCGCCCGTGGTCGGCACCGAGGTGATCGTTACCGGGCTGTCTGCAATCGAAATCGTCAACGTTGCGGTCGAAGTATCGCCGTCGCCATCGGTAATCTGGTAGGTGAAGACGTCGTTGACGCCGCCCGGAGTTCCGGCGTTACGGGTATAGGTATAGCTACCGTTCGCCGAAATCGTCAGCGTGCCATATTGGCCGTTAATCGTCGTGCCAGCGCCAGCAAATGTGCCTGTGCCGGTTCCCGCGCGGATTCCGGACAAGACTGCCCCATCGGCACCTTGCGTATCCGCACCGACATTGCCGCTGGTGGTGCCGACGCCGGTGATGACATTGCCGGTCTGACCGCTATAGTTCGCAGCTGGAACACTGTCGGTATCGTTACGCGCGGTCGGCGTATCATCTGCGATACTGATAGTCAGTCGCGCGCTTGCAGTGTCACCATCCCGATCGGTGACAGCAACTGTGAAAACGTCGGTAGTAGCATCACCCGATGTATTGTCAGTCAGCCGATATGTATAGGCAATCTGATCGCCAGTGAGCGCTCCGAGAGTCAAAATGCCCTGCGGCGTTGTGATCTGCTGACCGGCAACTCCCGTGACAGTAATGCCGTTTATCGTGATAGAGGAAATGCCGTCCGGCGATGTGACAAAAATTGTCCCTGTCGTGGAATCTACACCGTTGCCTGCCGATGACCCAGGCGCTTCGACATTACCGTTTGCACGTGTTCCCGGCAGGCCGGTCTCGCTGACATTGTCAACGACGTCGCGGCTGGCGGGGCCGCCGTCCTGAATAAGAACGTCGGGATCGCGATCCACCAGACCCGGAATGATTTCTTGCTCTTCAGGCCCAGGAAAAGCCAGTTGTGTCGGCGGCAACAAATCGCCAAGCCCGAACGGATCGCCAATATCGCCAACCGGATCGGCGAAGTTGCCGCCCGAGCTTTGCGGACGCCCAGCGGCCGGTTGCGGTTCTTGCCCAATCAGTAATGCAGCGATGTTGAGTGGAGGAACGGCCACCCCATCGACAACGATTTGCGGAACGAACACTGCACCGTCGGGAACAATCATCTGCGTGCCATCGGGCATCTGGATGACCAGATCGCGGCCGACGACCTTGATGTCATCTAGGCCAACGCCCGCAGGCAGAACCAGCTGGCCGTCCGCTGTCAGCGGCAGGATGTTGACCGCTTGCATGGCCACCGCCAGCGTCGCCGCTGCTTCGAGCGCTACCGCTGCATCTGCGCTATTCAGATCGGCAATGACATGGCCACTTGTGATGTCGCTGTTCTTAAAGTCCATGATGCGTTCCTATGCAAAATGAAGTGCCGGTACCGTTCTGGTCGGCGCAAAAAATGACTGAATCGATTGGGAAATTGCCGCACGGCTGCTGGATCGAAGCGACAGCTTCGACGCAAAGACAGCGTCTGGAAGTCAGACTATCGTGGTTAATCATGGTGCCCTTGATCCCTCATGTGCAAAACTACCTCCTGAATCCTCAGGCTGGCAGGTTTGCCATTCCAGTGGGCGACCCTAGAATGGTGAAAACCGATTCGTTACCGAAGTAGTAACCACCATCCGCTACCGATTCGCAAGCTTGTTAACGGAAATTAACCAATATAATTCAAATATATAACTATAGTTGTATATTGTTAGATATAGAAGAAGGATTTCAGAACTGGCGCAGGGCAATACAGGTTTGAGGCGCTATGGCATCGTCGCGGGACAGGCGGTGTTCTGGATCATGCCGGTTGCCAGATTGTTGATGTGCGGCTTGGTCTATATTTGGGTTTCGTCCGCTTACCCGATTGGCGCTGGCTACAACGCCCTCGTCCACAGCCTTCTTTACATTTGGTGCGCCTGGAGTGCGGTGACGACCGTTGCCGCGATCGGCGGGCAGCCGTTTCAGATCGGATTATGTCGACTGACGGTTTGTATCGATGCCCTGCTCGCGGTATTTTCCATCGCGGCCATGAAAAGTGAGGGCGGAGCGACCATGGCCTTCGCCGTTTGCGTTATCATATTCGCGGCAGGCCTTCGTGTCGGGCGCAAATTCGTATTCGTGCTTTTCACGATTTGGCCAACGGCATTCCTCCTCCGTGATGCCGCGATATTTGCCTTCTCGATGGTCCCCCGCCGCAACGACTTATACACGATCGGGCCGGAGCTAATAACTGCCGCGCTTCAGATACTCGCCGTAGCGTCGCTGATGTTGTGGGCGAACAGGCGATATGCGCTCGAAAAATTCACCAATGATTTTTCGTCCTTGCGTATGTTGTCGCTGGAACGCTCTTTCGATTTCGACCTGCAGTCATGGATAGAGCAGCTTGCCCTGTTGTTCGGTCCGGCAAGGGCCGCCTGCATGATGGCGGCACCGGTAAAAAATGCCGCCAGCCGCTATTATCACAATGACCTTGAAATCTGGCTCAACGATTCTCAGCGAAACGAACTGATGCGCGCATTCACCCGGTTGCCAGCGGGATGCAGCCTGATCGATTGCGAGCACAACCGCGTCATCTCGCCCGGAACCCGGTCGTTCCGCAATTTCGGCGAAGCCGAACAGCGGTTGGCGGTTATCCTGCGCCGGGCGGATATCTCGGTGGCTCTGGTTCAGCCCATGCAGATTGATCGTGCGAGAGGCGGTCTGGTCTGCGCGATGAACCGCCCGGTCGATGCCGTCAAGATCGCAGAGTCATTCCATATCGGTCGACACGTGAGCGAAATGACCGACTTTCTAAGTCGGATTGCGGCAGCCGAGCGCGCTTTTATCGCCGACGCCCACGACGTCGCACGCCGCGACTTGCACGACGGCGTACTGCAATCGCTGGCGGCGCTCCGGATGCGATTGCTGCTTCTCGCCAAGCGCAAGGATGTTGCAAAGTCGCCCGTCGAACTTGAAATTCGCAAGACCGTGGACATAGTGACGCTCGAACAATCGCGGTTACGGGGAATATTGGAGACAAGCCAGAGCACCAATCATACGATCAATCTGGTCTCGCAGCTCGACATCTGCGCGCGCAGTATCTCGCTGCAATGGAGCATCGATGTCCGGCTCAGTTCGGAAGAACCCGCGATACCCGTCGATCCCGAATCTGCGTTGAATATCGAGCATCTGTTGCGCGAAGTTATCGCCAATGCCGTGCGGCACGCGAAAAGCAAATCCTTGACAGTGTCGCTATCGCTCAAGCAAGATGCGCTGATGATGGCGGTCACCGATGTGAACCCGACGTCTGGGGGGGGGCAGGGATTTGAAAAGCCTGCATTAACATTGAAATCTGCTTCGCTGCGCGATCGTTTGAGACTCGTGAACGGTGAGGCATATGCGGAAGGGCTGGGTAAAGGAACGTTGTTATCGATCCGGATTCCCATGCAGCAGGTAGACGATGCGTAACATATTGGTGGTCGATGATCATCCATTCTTTCTTCATGGTTTTAGCCAGTATCTCGGCGAAACCAGCGAGTTCGAAGTGGACACGGCGCTGTCGGTGGAAGAGGCCATTACAAAGATCGATGCTGCCCGTCCCGATTTGGCGATGCTTGATGTAACGATGCATGGCGGTGGTGGGTTACGCGTTCTGCGCTATCTCCGTCTGCATTATCCCAATGTCCCGGCGATGTTCCTCACCGTGCATATCGATCCCGAGCAGACCATCGAAGCAATGCGGCTGGGCATCAAGGGGATTGCGTTGAAGGACAGCGATCCCGATGTTATCATCGAGGGCATGAACACCGTGCTGGGCGGCGGCAAATGGTTCGAGACCGCAGTTACCGAACCGGCGCTGCAATACTCGATCGAAAAGCCCACGGGTACCGTCCGTTCTGACGATTTGCTCACCAAACGCGAACTGGAGATTGTTGAACTGGTGTGCCTGGGTTTGCGTAACAGGCAGATAGCGGATCGTTGTGCGCTGACCGAAGGCACAGTCAAAATCCATCTCAACAGCATCTACCGCAAGCTGGGCGTGGCATCGCGCGCCGAGTTGATCGTCAACCGTGAAGGAATGCGGGCGGGCAACAAGAAGCCTGCAACTATAAACTGAACGCTGGAAATATAACAGTCCAACCGCTCCATGCAGCGCTCAGGATCGCTCCGGCGGCGATTGCGACGCCATAAGGAATGCGGCGATCCTCCTTCGGCACATCTTTGCGCAGACCCATCATCCGGGCGGCGACGAATGCCAGTGCAAGTATCAGCCCTGCCACGCCGGTCAGAAAGATCAGCGCGACCGCACCGGTCCAGTCGAACCACAAAGCCGCTGCTGCATAAAGTTTCGCGTCACCGCCACCGATCCAGCCTCTGGCAAAGAGCGCCATGCCTACCACAAGCGCCAGCAGAAAGTGGAATATATTCGGCCAAAGCGCGCCCGAAAAACCGGCCAGGCCGTGCGCGAGGGGAAACAAAAGCAGGAGGATTGCCGGAAAAATGTTGGCGATCCGGAACGAACGCAGGTCGGACAACGCTGCAACGACCAGCGTTATAACCCAGACCGCGACTATCGCATGATTTGGCTGCATCAAGGCCGGTCTTCGTTGGAGCGGATTTCCGACCAGATCGTCTGGTCGAAATGGTCCATCGTTAACAATGCGCGTGAAAACAACGCATCGGCCTGCAAGACTCTGGTCGCAGCCTTGGCGCCTTGCGCGAAACTGACCAGCCGGGCGCCCCATGCGGCGTCGCTCTCGCGTACGTCGCGATCGGGCGTAAGGCCAATCATTCCAGAAGCAAAATCCCGATTGGCGATTATTGTCCCGTTATCCGGCGACATGCCGGCGGCAAGCGTAAGTTGCTGAACGGCGATCTCCAAATCCCCTTTCTGCATCAAAGCCAGCGCATGATTGTTCAAGATGCCTACATCATTCGGTGCCAGCATAAGCGCCTGCCCGAATGCTTCGCCGGCAGCCTCGCTTTCGCCCTTGCGCATCAGGACAAGACCCAGCAAGTTCCAGATGCCCGCATCGTCGGGGCAAGCGCGCACCGCCTTCGCCAGCACGACGATGGCATCGTCATATGCTCCCAGATTCGCCGAAACCCAGCCCTTGGCGGTTTGCAAACGGCACAAATTTCGCTCGGGGCTCTTGACGGCCGATAGTGCCGCCGCCGCCGCCGCAACATCGCGCCCGGCTATGGCATGTTCGGCTTTGAGCAGCGCGATATCGTCGCCAGAAATATCGTGATTGTTGCTTTCGAGCCAAGCGATCATCTGTCCGGCTTGGGTAAGGCGGCCTTCGCGCAGAGCGATATCCGCCTGCTGCAAATAGAGCGCCTGATCGACGACGCGCGACACATTCTCTTGCGCGCCCAACGTCGAAGCCGTCATCATCAACGGCAGCATGAGGTAACTGGCTAATCTCATACCCAATCAGATGTCCGTCGCATCGCCACCATTGGCGAAGAACAGATAGGCAAATTCTGGCAGTTCGGGCAAAACGGCATCAACTGAAGTCGCCACCTTCTGACCCTCCACGGCGCGATCGATAGCCGCCATCAGGACAGCGTCTTCATTTATCGCTTTCGACGCGCTCGTCTGCTCAGCCGCAATCGATTGCGGCAACCAGGCCGCAAGACGATCCCCAAACGATTTGAATTCGGGTTGACGACGGGCCGATCTCACCGGTGGTTCGGACCGCGTGATCAGGTGCACCTCGCCCAGTGACACGCGCACCAGACGGGTACCTGCGGCGCGGTAATCCGCAGGGAGATTGGCCGGCGGCAGCGACGGTTCTGGAAGAGAAGGCAGTTCGACAGGCTTTCGTGGAGTTGAAGCCGTCGCAAAGCGCGCGGGGGCAACTGCAAATCGCGTTGAGAGAATACCTTGCCTTGCCAGCGCATATGTCGGCGCTGCACCTTGTCTTTCGATTTGTGGAATTCGCACTGACAACGCGACCGCCGGGAGTTCGATGCTGTCCAAGATTCGGCCAATAGGATCGGCTTCGGTCGACAATGTGACCGCAACCGGTTCGATTGCCACGATGGGCAAGGCGGCCTCGGCCAGTTGTACCGTTGACACGTCATCGCCCGTCAGCCGGGCCAGATTAGCCTGCGCCTTACCATTGCCCGGCTCCTTTGCCAGCGCTGTTTCAAAATAGCGCTGTGCCAGGTCACCGCGACCTATGCGGCCATAAGCAACAGCAAGGCCGTTATAGGCGTCGGCGCTTTCCGGATTGACCCGGATTTCTGCGCGGAACGATTCGATTGCAAGCGCGTCGAGTCCGGCATCGAGTTGCGCCCGCCCCCGTTGCAGCATCGATGCACCGTGATCGGCTACGGGTGCTGACGATGACAGGCGATATTCGGGTGCAGCATTTTGCTGCACGGCGCAGCCGCCGACCATGATTGTCGCACAGCCAATAAGTGCGCATTTTCTGAAAGAGTGTCGCATGTCCTTATCCCCCACTCATTGCCGGTAGCATTTCGCGTATCACCCGAATGATTGCGGGCAGCATCAGCACCCCGATCATCACCGGCAACATACAGGCGACCAGCGGCACCGACAGCAAGACCGGCAAGCGGTGCGCTTTCTCTTCGGCGCGCATTCGGCGTTTCTCTCGCATTTCAGCGGCATAAACCCGTAATGTCTCGCCGACGCTGGAACCGAGCTTGTCCGACTGGATCAACAAGGTTGCGAACGACCGGATTTCGGAAACCTGCGTCCGGTTTGCCATGTTGCGCAACGCTTCCTCGCGCGTCGAACCGGCCCGCAATTCCAGCGTTACGATCGACAGCATTTGTGCGACCAGCGGGTGCGAATGTAGCATTTCGCGTCCGACCCTGTCAAAAGCAGCCTCCATACCAAGGCCAGCTTCAACGCAGACGAGCATGAGATCGAGGCTGTCGGGGAAGCCGTTGATAATGGACTGACGCCGCCGGTCAGCCTTGGCGGAGATAAACAGATTGGGGGCGTAGAGCCCGAATATGGCGAGTGCGACCCCGATCAGGTAAAGTCTTAACGGTGACACCTGGCTGCCGCCCAGAAAAATCGCGCCGACGAATAACGACGGAAGCAGCACCAGCATTCCCAACCGGATCGCAGTGAACAGTTTCGGCGCAATCGGCGAAGCATAGCCTGCAGCAACGAGCCGCGCACGCAAGGTTTCGCCTTGCGTATCGACCAGCGAGATGCCTGATCGCTCGATAAATTCGGTGAGCTTGTGCCAGCCTTTGGAGAGCGTGTCTCCGCGCAAGCTGCTGGTGGCGGTCAGGCTGGCTTGCTGGCCCCGCACCTCGTCAAGCCGGGCCCGCGTCGCTGTCCGTCTGCTGATAGTGTTGGTCAACAACATCACCATTGCCACAACAATAATGAATACCAGCGCCAGCAACGCCAGCCGTAAAGGTCCGCTGAGGGTCAGTCCGTCAAGCATGTCAAACCTTCAAATCTATCATACGGCGGATCGTGAAAAATCCGATGAAGTACAAAACCACCAGGCCGATAAACCCGGGAACGAAAATCGGATCCTGAGCTACATCGAGATAGAATGACGGGTTAAGCAAAAACAAGCCCGAGAAGGTCAAGATTGGCAGAGCGGTCAGGATAAGCGCCGTCATCCGGCCTTCCGAACTGAGTGCGCGAACTTTCATGTACATGCTTGCCCGTTCGCGGATAACCGATGCCAGATTGGCCAGAATTTCCGCCAGATTGCCACCGGTTTCATTCTGCACAGAAAGCGATACGACGAACATCTGGATATCCTCAAGACCCCAACGATTTGCCATCGACTGCAACGCATCGCGCAAGTCCGCGCCATAGGCAACCTCGTCCAGCACCAAACCGAATTCCGAACCCAGCGGATCTTCCATTTCCTTGGTCAGCAGATCCAGCGCCGATGAAACCGGATGCCCGGAGCGCAAGCCGCGGATAAAGATGTCCAGCGACACCGGGAATTGCTCCTGCATCTTCTGACGCCGCTTCGATGCCATGCGCGACAATATGATCAACGGTATTCCCAGACCGATGCAAAGGCCGACAACGACCGCCATCTGCACCACGCCCAAGTTCACTGCATATCCTGTAAAGGCGGCACCGATAATGACGACCACAGTGACCAACGCCGAGCCAAGCGCCATCGCAAGCATGATCTGTTGCGCCGGCATGGTGACGCCGCTGGCAATGACCGACTGCTGGATGCCTTGCAGCATTTTGCTGAGCAAACCGTTGCCGCTGGCAAAATCGAACGGTTGCGATTTGCGCAATTTGGATGTGACAATTTCGCGGTCCATCCCGCCCTCGATCATCCGCAGTCGCTTGTTGACTGCGCGCGACCCGGTCGACCTCCGGCGCCAGGCAGAAATGCCAAATTCAGCGATAAGGAACACGGTCACAAAAACCAGGATAAGAACGATCAGGCGGGTGACGGTAGTGTTCATCATTCCAACTTCCGGTCGGGCCGAAACAGGTCCGCAGACAGACTGATGCCGTGCGCGGCGAGCTCGTCCATCAGCTTTGGTCTGATGCCGGTTGCCTCGAAATGGCCGATAACTTCGTTATTTTCATCACGCCCTTGCATCTTGAAGCGGAATATCTCTTGCATGGTGACGACTTCGCCCTCCATCCCGACAATCTCCGCAAGGCTTAGCAGGCGGCGGCGACCGTCGGACAGGCGTCCGATCTGGACGACGACATGAAGCGCCGAAGCAATTTGGGCACGCGCCGACCGCGGCGAAATTTCGATCCCGCTCATGCCGATCATCTGTTCGATCCGTGACAGCGCATCGCGCGCGGTGTTGGCATGGACCGTGGTCATCGAGCCATCATGGCCGGTGTTCATCGCCTGCAACATGTCGAACGCCTCTCCTGCGCGTACTTCGCCGACGATGATCCGGTCAGGCCGCATACGCAGCGCATTTTTAACAAGATCACGTTGTGTAATTTCGCCCCTGCCCTCGATATTGGGCGGACGGGTTTCAAGCCGGGCGACATGAATTTGCTGCAGTTGAAGCTCGGCGGAATCTTCGATGGTGACGATGCGTTCGCGCTCGTCGATAAACGACGACATTGCGTTGAGCAGCGTCGTTTTACCCGAACCGGTGCCGCCGGAGATCAGCACATTACGCCGAGCCTGAACGATGCCCTTCAGAACATCGGCGATGACGGGCGGCACGCTACCGAATTCGGCAAGCTTTGCCATGCTGATCGGGATCTTGGCAAATTTGCGGATGGAAAGTAGCGAACCGTCAACCGCCAGCGGCGGCACGATTGCGTTAACGCGCGAACCATCGGGCAAGCGTGCATCGACAAAGGGCGAAGATTCATCGACCCGCCGCCCGACCGCGCTGACGATTTTCTGGATGATGCGCAGCAGGTGACGCTCGTCCTTGAAGCGGGTATCGACGCGCTCCAATATGCCGTTGCGCTCGACAAACACAACATCATGGCCATTGACCAATATGTCGGTAATCGAATGATCCTGAAGCAACGGTTCCAATGGTCCAAGCCCCAGCAGCTCGTCCAGTATGTCAGCCACAAGCTGTTTGCGCTCTTCCTGGTTGAGCGCATGTTTTTGCAACGCCAGTTGCTCGTGGACAAGCTCCCCGATCTCAGTTTCGATCTGCGGGCGGGTCATTTTCTCCAGCGCCGACAGATTGATGAGATCGAGCAAACGCCGGTGCAACGCGACTTTCAGGTTGATATAATCGAGCGTCTCAGTGCGCAGATCGTTGGCGGCCTCCGAACTGGCCGACGCCCTTTGGGGCGCTTCGTCGCCTTTCCTGATCTGCCACATGGCTCAGGCCTCCACGCCGAGGCGGGGCAGGAAATTGGCGATGTCGCCGACGATCTTGCTCTTTGCCCTGATCTGCTGGATCAGCACACCCTGATCGTGCGCGGCGCGGACCAGCGGATAATCATTATGGATGCTGAGCTCGACCGGATGGCCGAGTGCCTGTGCGGCGGAATCGAGGTCAATGGTGCGGAACATCCGCTTCTCGACACGATTGGCGACGATGCTCACATGACTGCCGCTGATGCCCTGATTGGCCAGTAGTTGTAACTGGCGCTTGGCTTGACGCAGGCTGGCGACCGACAGTTCAACGATCAGGAATATGGCGCTTGAACGTGCGACCAGCGACAAGGCCCAGTTTGTCCAGTTGGTTGGCAGGTCGATCACGACATAATCATATTCCTGCCGGGCAAGGTCGATAATGCGCAAAATCTGGTCGGCATTCACCGCCTCGATCGGCATCATGTCGGCGGGTGCGGCAATGACGTTCAGTCCCTGCGGCGTGGTCGAAACGACGGAGCGCAACAAGTCGCCATCGATCCGCGAACCGGCATCAAGCAGGTCGGCAATCGACAACTGGTTCGACAGCCCGAGATAGGACGCCGCATCGCCGAATTGCAGGTCGAGATCGAATACGCACACCCCGCGTCCCGTATTCCGCACGGCGAGTTCGCTGGCGAGGTGCGTTGCAACGGTGGTCGCGCCGACGCCGCCGATGCTTTTCATGATCGTGACCAATTGGCCCTGTTTCACATCGGAGCCGAGTTCGGCTTCGAGTTCGGCGGAAATTTCCTTAAGTATCTCGTAGAGTTCGGCGTGGGGGAGTGGCAGGCCGACAACGTCGCGAACGCCCTTTTTCAGTAGCGTTCGGACCAGCGGAAGGTTCGCATCGCGGACCGCGGCGATCACCGGAAGCTGCGGATAGAGGTCGCGCACCGCGGCCAGCCGTTCGAGCGACGCCGGATGCGCGGGCGAAACTTCGAGCACCAATATGTTCGCGGCCGCCAGCGCCGCCACCGGAATCTCGGAATCGACAGGCAGAGTGTTGAGCAAAATCGGCATATTCCCGCCATCGACCGCATCGAGCTGCGCCGCGATCATCTCGGCTTCGGACAGGACGAGCAAAACAGAATGCCGATCGAGATCCAAAACCCATTCCTCCGGTAAAGCGTGTAGTTGTTCGGAAAAGCCCATGTTCATAATACCTAGTTTGAAACCGTACCCGCGCCGTCTTCCATGGTCAGTGTGTAACTGAAAGTTCCCATGTTGACGGTTGCGTTGAATATTATTGCGACCAGAGGCCGGAATGTAAGCCCGGTTACGGACACCGTCACCAGAGGCGCGACATCCAGACCATTGGGGTCACCGGCATAGCCGAGTCCCGAATATCCATAGTTAACAGAGACATTAGCCGGCAGTATGTCGGGCTTGAAAAGGCGCATCCGCGCGACAATCTGCCCCAGCGTGACTCCGCTGGCGGTTGTGGGAATGGCTGTGCCGCAAGAGCTGCTGGCGGCAAGCGTACAGGTAGCCGTGGGTGATGCGACCGTCCCGCCGCCTGCGCAGTTGATGCCCGGAAAAGCCGCAGAACTGACAGCGTCGCCCTGTGGAATGCTGCAACTGACGGCGAAGCTATAACCGGACAGACCCGAAGCGACTACATCGGTTGCAACGGCATAGCGCGCACCCATCTGCGTTGCCTTTTCGGCCTGGTTATATTCCCACATATAGCGGCCGACATCGATAATCCCGAACAGAAAAAGCAACGCCAGCGGCAGGACCAACGCAAACTCGGCGGCGGGTCCGCCCCGCTGGTCGACCATCATTTCTTTCCAGACGCTCATATGCCCATCACCGGCGATTGCGCCTGACCGTTGAGGTTAATGCTCGAAGCATTGAAGCCCAAGGCCCCAAACAGCGATGGATAAGGCACCGTTGTCGCCACCGTCACGCGCGGAGCATTGGTCAAGCCCTTGTATATCCCGGTCGTCACCGCAGTCGCAGGACAGCTTACCGAAACTGTGATATGGGTGTTGGTCCAGCCAAAAACCTTCGGATTCCCGGTACCCGCAAAGTTACCGGTCCGAGTGAGATTTTTCACCTGAGTGACAAATGCAGTGTCCGTAGTCGCGCTGCCATCACCAATCAGGATGTTGGCCTGCGAACAGGAGAATTTCGGGAAAGACTGGCGTGCTGCAAAGCGTGACCCATCGCGCACCGCCTTTACAACCTTATGCTCGTTCCAGAAAAAATTGCCCATTTCGAACGAGCCAAACATCAACGTCACGAGCAACGGCACCATCAGCGCCATTTCGGCCCCAGCAGCACCTTTTTCGTTACGGATGAGGGAGAGAGCGGCGTTCATCATCTCACTCGATGAGATAAGGGAGGTCGCGGCGGATCACTTGGCCTGCGGTCGAGCCAGCGCTGCCTGTTTGAGTTTCGCCGATAACTTCGACATAGATATCGCCACGCGACGTTCTACCGCTGCTGCGGTTGAATGATGGCTCGACGAGGAATACTTCCAGCCAGGTCGCTACTGGGACGTTGTCCGACGCGCCGTTGACGCCGTTGGCAAGGCAATTGACGACCGCGACCGAAATCCGGCGTCTATCGACCGCGTTCGCTGCGGGAATCAGGCCCGTGCCATAGCTCGGCGACTGGATGTTGCTGCAGATCGGCTTGTCGTAGTCGCGCGGCTGGCTGGCACCATTGCCATAGGGGTTTCGGGTCGCCAGCACCGTGTGGCCGCCGACCACTGTGTCGCGGTTGGCAATTTCCCAGGCATAGACTTGATAGCGCGTTGCGGTGCTCGGCAATCCGGTCTGGGTCGGCCATGTGCCGTTCGCCCAAGCAGGATAATTCACCCTGAAATAGGCATCGCGATCCCAACTTCCGTTGCCAATTGCTGTGGCACATTCACTGGTCGCGCCAGACGGCGCTGCGTGGCACATATCGCGCGGGTGCCCCATGGCCTTCGGCGTGATGGTCGATGCCATTGGCGTAGTTGCAGAAGTCGGCAGATACTGGTCGGCGCTGACCACTTCTTTCCAGCCACTATTGTGGAGGCGGCATGAATTGCCGCCATTGGCGTTGCCGTCGCGAGTCAAATCCTTGATTGAATTGATCGACGCAGGGCATGAGCCCCCGGTTTGGCAGGAGGTGTTGTCGTAAATATCGAAGCGCGTGTTCAGCGAGTCGACCACATCGACCGTAGCACCCGGCTTGGTATCGACGCCCGTTTGCTCGATGCAGTCGCCTGGCGGGTTGGTCCACCCCAACGCTTCGCGCAAGCCATTGGCACCGTTGCTGCCGCCACCAGTGTCGAGATAGCCGAAATTGCCCGGTGCCCAACCCCCACCGGCGCCGACCGTTACGAGCTTGAGCCCGACGCCCAGCAATGCGCCCGGATTGAAAGTGGTGCTGCCTCCGGTTTCCTGAGGATTGCAGATCATTACCGGCGGAACCTTGCAGACCGCGGAGCCGAGCCCCGCATAGGCCGTTGCGTCGATCGCGCCGGAATTGAATGCGCCGACTATCGGGGTCAGCGCATAATGCGCGGTGCGGGCGTTGACCGTGACCTCCACGAAGCGCGCGTTGAGGTCGCTCGTTGCCGCGCTGGTTTTTGCCTTATCCTGCCAGAACTTTATCTTGCCGGTCGCATCGCAAGTTGCCTCGGCATTGATTACCACAGCACGCGCACTGCCTGCTTCGTTGGCGAACAACGTGTTGTTTGTTACCAGCGCTACGGCCGCGTCAGAGGCTCGTAGGCAGGCTCCGGGTTGCTGGTCGAGTTGCGTCGCCGCCGCCAGTGCAGCCTGATCCGCAGCATTCTGCAGTTCGGTATCCATCGAAGCAAGCCGCGCATAATCGAATGCAATCCCTCCGACGGCGATCAAGGCGGGGAGTGCAAGGGCGTAGAGCGCGGCAATTGCCCCGCTTTCGTCGCTCAACAAACGCTTAGCCATTGACCTCATGGGAAAACAAACCTCCGAACCCTGCTTAATTGTTACCAGAACCCGAGCCGCTGCCCGAGCCACCTGTTGTCGTCTTGACGCCGACCGGTTTCTTTACCGTGCCCTTGCGATAGCGGTCCTGCGCCGCCGCTGTCTGTGCTCCGTTGGCGACCATTGCCTCGGTATAAACCGGGTCGGGCTCGACGATCTGCGCGGCGTAATTGGCTTTGGCAGCGTCGCCCAGACCGATATCGTTGGGCGTGCAGGCCGAAACCGCGAGCAATGCGACCGAGGCCGTCATGATGCGCTTAATAGTCATAATCGCCAGCCTTTTTTGTCGCGGTGGATGTTTTGCCCTCGGGCGGGGGCGCGTCGGGGTCGAGCGGGTTGATTCCCACGGCCTTGTCGGTCCGTCCCATCAGGAACAGGTCAAGTTCGTGCGGGTTCTGCACCCGGTCGGTGGGCAACTGGATCTGGT
>CAZQBS010000033.1:0-31121 GCA_964591835.1 uncultured Sphingorhabdus sp.
TCGCCTGGCTACGCACCGCGGAACATGGTCAAACCCAGGTCGGCATCGTCGGCGGAGCCCCTCTGCTGGTTGCCGGAACGATGGAACAAACGGCTGCAACGATTTTGGCGGGAGTGAGCGAAGCGGGTTGAATATCGCTCGCGGTCAGCCCTTCGTGAAAACCCCACAAATCAACCGTTTCCCGCTATTCCCGCTGGGGTCGGTTTTATAATCGTCGGGCTTCTCGTGGATGACCACTGATGCGCCATCGGTGTCGAGAACTTGCGAGAACGTCGCGGCATCAATTCGCGTTTCGATTATCAGCCTACCGTTGGCATTAGTCGTGACATTTGGCATATCGCCCGCATGAGCGCCCATCGGGTTATCGCGGCCATGTTGCTTCATTGCCGGGTTCCAGTGCGGACCTGCGCTATCGAAGGCCGGGCCTTCGCATTTGCCGACCATATGGACATGCATTCCGTATGTGCCCGTTCCCGGCGCATCGGCTGCGATGCTTAACCACAGTCCGTCGCGTCGCTGCGACAAGGTAGCAACGCCCGCAGCACTGCCATTTGCGCGCACCAGCTTGGCACTGGCGACTTCCGAGGCCGCAACGGTTTCGGCGGACTGGACGGTGGAGCAGGCAGTCATCAACGCCATCGTCGTGACCAAGAATATTGTTCGCATGATAATCTCCGGAAGGCTTTGGGTTCTTGCTAGCACGGTAACATGAAAGGGGCGCTATGCGTTCCATCGGGCTAATTATACCGGCCCTAATGCCTCGCCCATTCCGAACGCGGTACTCCCTGCGCGAAGAGCAACGCGGTCAAATCATTGTGCCTGACCGAAAAATTCGCCGTTTCCGCCAGTTGTGGCCTTGGGTGATAGCCGACGCCCAACCCGCCGCCTTTGACCGCCGCGGCAATCATCGGCAGGTCGTTAGCGCCGTCGCCGACTGTCAGCACCTGATCCATGCGCAACGTCCTGACACCGGCCGCCGCAAGCAGAACGTCACGCTTGCCCTGAGCATCGACAATGTCGCCGATCAAATTGCCTGTCAGCCTGCCGTCGGCAATCTCGAGCACATTGGCGTGCACCTCGGCCAACCCGATCATCGCTGCGACCGGACCGGTAAAATCGGTGAAGCCGCCCGACACCAATACCGTGTGCGCACCCCATGCCGCCATCGTCCGCACCAGCGTTTCCGCTCCGGCCATCGGGCGCACCCGCTCGGCGAGACATTGCGCTATGGCGTCTTCGCTCAACCCGGCCAGTAACGCGACGCGCGCCTTTAGCGCTTGAGAAAAATCGAGTTCGCCCGCCATCGCGCGTTCGGTGATTGCGGCGATTTCCGGCTTTATTCCGGCATAGTCGGCGAGTTCGTCTATGCATTCAACGGTGATCATCGTCGAATCCATGTCAGAGACAAGCAGCATCTTGCGGCGGTTTTCGGATGGCTGGACGACGATGTCAAACCCGGCTTCAAATGGGGCGAGCGCCATTCGCGCAGCGGCGATGTTGCCCTCGAAACCGATTTCGATCGCCTTGCCTTCCTCAAGCCACTCGATTTCGGCGGGGGCGCAGCCTGCGCTTGCCAACCGGTCGCAGGCGTCCGAAATTATGCCGCTTTCGAACGCACCTGCTGCTATCAAAGTGGAGATGGGCATACCGAATCCTGAAGCCAAACCGAAGGTCGCGCTTATTGCGGGTCCGACCGCCAGCGGCAAGACCGCATTGGCGCTGCATCTGGCCAAATCGCATAATATTATGATTATTAACGCCGACAGCGCGCAAGTTTATTCCGATTTGCCGGTGTTGAGCGCTCAGCCAACGCTAGCGGAGCAGGCCAGCGCGCCGCATAGCCTGTTCGGCTATCTCGACGGGCGCACCGCTTGCTCGGCCGCGCGGTGGGCGGCGGACGCCAAAGGTGCGATTGCAGAGGCGCATGAGGGCGGGCGCGTTCCCGTGCTGGTGGGCGGGACAGGGCTATATTTGCGAACATTGCTTGACGGCATTGCGCCCATTCCGGAAATCGACGCAAACATTCGTGCCGAAATTCGTTCGCTGCCAGTGCCGGTTGCTTTTGCCCGTCTGGAGGCCGCCGATGCGGGCATGGCAGCGGTGCTTGCCCCTTCCGACAGCAGCCGCATCGCCCGTGCGCTTGAGGTTATCGAGAGTACCGGCCGCAGCATCGCCGACTGGCGCAAGGACAAGGCAGGCGGAATCAATGGCGAAGTCGCGCTGCAACCGCTGGTCCTGTTGCCGCCGCGCGACTGGCTCTACGCCCGCTGCGATGCGCGCTTCGATGCGATGATGAGCGGGGGAGCTGTCGAGGAGGTCGAGGCGCTGCTGGCGCGTTGCCTTCCCGCCGATGCGCCGGTCATGCGCGCCATCGGTGTCCCGGAAATTTCGGCGGTGCTCACGGGCGAAATCACCCGCGAAGAAGCTACTGCGCTCGGTAAAATCGCCACCCGCCAATATGCCAAGCGGCAGTTCACATGGTTCCGCAACCAGTCTCCGGCTGACTGGTCCCGTTGGGAAGAAGAGATAAATGATTCAAATCAGCATAAAATTGAAACTATATTACAATCTTTGTAGTTGACACGGCATTTTCTAACCTTTAGCCAGCCCGCTCTTGCGAACCCTGTTGCGCTGCAACATAGGTCAGCTGCTTATGTAACGAGGACAAAAAAGTGCCCGAAAAATCCGGCGCAGAAATATTGATCGATGCCTTGCTCGAACAGGGCGTAGACACGGTGTTCGGCTATCCGGGCGGCGCCGTGCTGCCCATTTACGACGCGCTATTCCAGCAGACCAAGATCAAGCACGTCCTCGTCCGCCACGAAGCAGGCGCCGCGCATGCGGCCGAAGGCTATGCGCGTTCGACAGGCAAACCCGGCGTCGTTCTGGTCACCTCCGGCCCGGGCGCAACCAACGCGGTTACCGGAATTGCCGACGCGTTCCTTGACTCGATCCCGCTCGTGGTCCTGACTGGTCAAGTGGCGACCACTCTGATCGGCACCGACGCGTTTCAGGAAGCCGACACTGTTGGCATTACGCGCCACTGCTCAAAGCACAATTATCTGGTCAAAGACCCTGCGGAACTTGCGGCAACGGTGCGCGAGGCGTTCACCATTGCCACCAAGGGCCGCCCCGGCCCCGTTGTTATCGACATTCCAAAGAACGTGCAGGTTGCCACGGCCCCGACCGATATCAAGAGCAACGCGCCGCAGCGTTTCCATCCTGCGGGCGAGGCGGATTATGCCGCTATCAACAAAGCGGTCGAACTGCTCGCCAACGCCAAAGCGCCGATCCTCTACACCGGCGGCGGCATCATCAATTCGGGGCCGGACGCCAGCGAAGCGCTGCGCGAACTGGCCGAGCTGACCGGAGCGCCTGTTACCTCCACGCTCATGGGCCTCGGCGCTTACCCCGCTTCGGGCGGCGCGTGGCTCGGAATGCTCGGAATGCACGGAACCTATGAAGCAAATATGGCGATGAACCAGTGCGACGTGATGCTGTGCCTCGGCGCGCGCTTCGACGACCGGATCACCGGCCGCCTCGACGCCTTTTCGCCGAACAGCATCAAGGTTCATGTCGATATCGACCGAAGCTCGATCAACAAAACCGTCCGCGTCGATCTGCCTATCGTCGCCGATGTCGGTACTGCGATCCGGCAGATGATCGCCGTCTGGAAGGGCCGAAAAACTAAACCGCAGCCGCTCGCCGAATGGTGGTCGCGGATTACGGGTTGGCGCGCCGTCCAGTGTCTAACTTATCCGCCCAGCAAGTCCGAAATCATGCCACAGTTCGCCATCGAACGGCTCTATGCGGCAACCAAGGACAAGTCGCCGATCATCACCACCGAAGTCGGCCAGCACCAGATGTGGGCCGCTCAGCATTTCCATTTTGAAGGCCCAAACAAATGGCTGACGAGCGGCGGGCTCGGCACAATGGGTTACGGCCTGCCAGCAGCGATCGGTGCGCAGATGGGCAACCCCGATGCGCTGGTAATCGACATTGCGGGCGAAGCTTCGATTCAGATGAATATCCAGGAAATGGGGACCGCGACGCAATATCGCCTGCCGGTGAAGATCTTCATCCTGAACAACGAATATATGGGCATGGTCCGCCAGTGGCAGGAACTGACCTATGAGAGCCGTTATTCGAACAGCTATTCCGACAGCCTGCCCGACTTTGTCGCGCTCGCCGAAGCCTATGGCTGGAAGGGGATACGTTGCGAAAAGCCGGAGGAACTCGACGCGGCAATTGCCGAAATGCTGGACTATGACGGCCCCGTGATGTTCGATTGCCGGGTATCGAAAACCGCGAACTGCTTCCCAATGATCCCGTCAGGCGCGGCGCATACCGAAATGATCCTGCATTCGGATGAGGTTTCGGGTACGATGGACGACGAAGCAAAGGCTCTCGTATAATGCATATCAAGGAAGAATTTGGCGAGCGCCATGTGCTGACGCTGACGGTCGATAACGAGGCGGGGACGCTTGCGCGGATCGCAGGGATGTTCACCTCGCGCGGTTACAATATCGATAGCCTGACCGTGGCTGATATCAGCGAGGATCACGCGACCAGCCGGATTACCATCGTCACCAAAGGGCCGCCGCCGGTTATAGACCAGATCATCGCGCAATGCGAGCGGCTGGTGCCGGTGCACAAAGTTACCGACCTCACCGAAGCGGGGCCGCATGTTGAGCGCGAGCTGGCACTGGTCAAGGTCAGCGGGACGGGCGACCAGCGGGTCGAGGCCATGCGCCTCGCCGACATCTACCGCGCGCGGGTGATCGATGCGACGGTCAACAGCTTCATTTTCGAAATCACCGGCGGACCGGACAAAATCGACACGTTCGTGACATTAATGCGTGAGGTCGGTTTGGTCGAGGTTGGCCGCACTGGAATCGTGGGACTAATGCGCGGTCGGGAAGCAAGTTAAATCAAAGGGAAAGCGAATATCATGAAGGTTTATTACGACGCCGATTGCGATCTCGGCCTGATCAAGGACAAGAAAGTAGCGATTGTTGGCTATGGCAGCCAGGGCCATGCCCATGCCCAGAATTTGCGCGATAGCGGTGTGGCCGATGTCGCCATTGCCTTGCGCGCCGGTTCGGCGACAGCGCAGAAGGCCGAAAGCGCGGGCTTCAAGGTCATGGCCAATGCTGACGCGGCAGCTTGGGCCGATATCCTGATGATCCTCGCGCCCGACGAACATCAGGCGGCGATCTATGCCGACGACCTGCACGCCAACATGAAACCCGGTGCGGCACTGGCATTCGCTCATGGCTTGAACGTCCATTTCGGCTTGATCGAGCCGCGTGCCGATGTAGATGTCATCATGATCGCGCCAAAAGGTCCGGGCCACACGGTACGCAGCGAATATCAGAAGGGCGGCGGCGTCCCCTGTCTGATCGCCATCGCGCAGAACGCCAGCGGCAACGCGCATGACATCGCCCTTGCCTATGCGAGCGGCGTTGGCGGCGGTCGTTCGGGCATCATCGAAACCAACTTCCGCGAGGAATGCGAAACCGACCTGTTCGGCGAGCAGGCAGTGCTTTGCGGCGGTGTCACCCACCTGATTCAGGCCGGGTTCGAGACGCTAGTCGAAGCCGGTTACGCGCCCGAAATGGCCTATTTCGAATGCCTCCACGAAACCAAGCTGATTGTCGACCTGCTCTATGAAGGCGGCATCGCCAACATGCGCTATTCGATTTCGAACACCGCCGAATATGGCGACATCACCACCGGCCCCCGGATCATTACCGACGAGACCAAGGCAGAAATGAAGCGAGTGCTCGCCGACATCCAGTCGGGGCGCTTTGTGAAGAATTTCGTCCTCGATAACCGCGCTGGGCAGCCGGAGCTGAAGGCCGCTCGCAAAGCCGCTGCTGCACACCCCATCGAGGAAACCGGCGCAAAATTGCGCGCGATGATGCCGTGGATTGCCAAAAACAAGCTGGTCGATCAGGCGAAGAATTGAACGACATCGCTGCTTGACTATTCAAGGGGAGGCATCGACATTGATGCCTCCCCTTTTTTATGTCCGGAGCGCCCCATGCGTAAAATTTTCCTCGCCCTTCCCCTCCTCATCGCCGTTCCGCTACTCGCGCAAAGTGGCTCGCCTCAAGTTCCGGGAAAAATGGATGTCGCGCGCGTTACTGCGGGGAATTATACCGCCGACGCCGGCCACACCTTGATCGGATGGCGCGTTAGCCATTTTGGCTTTAACGACTATTTCGGCATTTTTGGCGATGCGACGGGGACATTGTCGCTTGATCCCAAGAAGCCCCATGCTGCCAAGGTCGACATCACTATTCCCGTCGGAAAAGTGACCACCGCAAGCGCGGGTCTTACCGGTCACATGCTTCGAGCGGGCCAGGATGGCGGCAAACCGGACTTTTTCGGCCCCGCCCCGGCCGATGCGAAATTCGTTTCGACCAGGGTCGAAGCCAAGGGGACGTCGGCCAAAATCACCGGCAATCTAACGCTTAATGGAGTGACCAGGCCAGTCGTGCTCGACGCAAAATTCTCGGGTGCCGGCGCCAACCCCTATAACAAGAAAGCAACCGTCGGCTTCCACGCAACCACAACGATCAAGCGCAGCGAATTCGGTGTCGGTTATGGCATCCCGCTGGTGTCCGACAATGTGGCACTCGACATCAGCGTCGCATTCGAAAAAGCGAATTAGCCCTTAAATCGCGCGTCGAGGCTCGCCTTCGCCGCGCGATATTCTTCCTCAAGTTGGTCGACAAATTCAGCCACGCTTTTCACCGCCTTGACCGCACCGATGCCTTGGCCAGAGCCCCAGATGTCCTTCCATGCCTTTGCATCGGTGTTGCCGCCGGAGCCGAAGTCCATTGTCTTGATGTCGCCCTCGGGCAGGTTTTTGGGGTCCATCCCGGCGCGTTCGATCGACTGGCGCAGATAATTGCCGTGGACGCCGGTGAAAAGCGACGAATAGACGATGTCGGACGCCTGCGCCTCGACGATATTTTCCTTGTAACCATCGACCGCATTCGCCTCTTTCGTCGCTATGAACGCGCTACCTATATAGGCCAGATCCGCCCCCATCGCCTGTGCCGCAAGCACCGACGAACCGTGCGCAATCGACCCTGACAGCGCCACCGGACCGTCGAACCATTCGCGGATTTCCCGCATCAGCGCAAAGGGTGAGGTAACACCGGCATGACCGCCAGCCCCCGCCGCCACCGGAATTAGCCCGTCAGAACCCTTCTCGATGGCCTTGTGCGCAAAGCGGTCGTTGATCACATCGTGCAACGATATTCCGCCCCAGCTGTGCACCGCCGCGTTCAGATCTTCGCGCGCGCCGAGCGAGGTAATGGTAATTGGCACCTGCCATTTACCGCAGGTCATGAGGTCCTGTTCGAGCCGGTTGTTGGAGCCGTGGACAATCTGGTTAACGGCGTAGGGCGCCGCCGGACGATCCGGATTGTCACGGTTATGCGTGGCAAGTTCTTCGGTAATCTGGTGCAGCCACTCATCGAGCTGCGCCTGCGGCCTGGCGTTCAGCGCGGGAAACGAGCCGACCACGCCAGCCTTGCATTGCGCGATCACCAGTTCGGGACCGGAAACGATGAACAATGGCGAGCCGATAACCGGCAGGCGGAGCTTGTCGAAAATTGCCGGAAGAGCCATGTACGAATCCCTCTCTTAATTGCGTGCTTAAATGTGGGTTAGCCACAGTCTAAAGCGGCTGTCAAACTTGCGTTTCCGAACATTGCGATACCGTAAGGGCAACCAGAAGTTTCCGGTACCCCCAACATAAAATGGCCGAATTTTTCCCGCGGAGACGCGGAGACGCAGAGGGGCGTCAGTGACAAAACTCGGCGTGCTCTACGGCCTCCGCGTGACCAAATATCGAGCACCATCAACAAATCCTCTCGGCCCAAGGCGGAATCATGCCCATTGCCGGATAGTTTGGTGGCGGACTGGAGTGGAGAACGCGGATATTCGGGTCGTCCGGTGGTGGGCGCAGCAGGACTTCGGTGGTTTCGGGGTCGGGCGCGACGCGCCCTTCATCCGCCTCACCCTCTTTGTCACTCTCGCCTTCGCGGAAATGACAAGCGGTGCCGGTTTGGGGTTGCACGTGCCGTTCCCCCTCCGCTTCAACGCGCCTCTGCGTGATATTTTGTGCCGCTAGCCCGAACCAGGCCAGCCTGGCCACCTCGCCTGCTTCCCGCAACGGCGCAGTCTCGACCTCGGCCTGCTTCTCACGCGCCTCGCTTTCGTCCTCGGATAGCTCGCGTTCATAGCCTTCGTCGCCAAACTCGCCTTCTTCGACACCGTAAAAGCCGACCGGCGGCGGGAAGTTGGTCCGCCAGCCGCCCGAATAGTCACAGTACCACACCGACATCGCCCCCGCCTCTTCTTGCGGTGTCAACTCGGGCTGCTCGTCCTCCTCCGGACCCACAGGAATCCGCGCAAGTTGACCATGCTTTGCAAATTCTCCGGCATCGTCGTCGTCCGCATCGATCACACCGCCCACGCGCGAATACAGACCGCCATCGCGCGCCTGCACGAACAGCATCGCAGTAGCTCCGCTGCCGCCGGTTGCGATCAGGTCGAGATAGGCGTCGAAATCCTGAGCCACGACCCGCGCCATCATGGTCTCGGCAGGCACGTCACCCCGCCCAAGGGCCATGCGGTCGAGCCGCGCCAGCATCGCCATGCTGAGCCCATTGTGGACGCGGGTGCGTGTGACGCGGCCATTATCGGCGTCACGCTCGTAAATTTCCTCCTGCCCCTCCAGCGCGCGTTCGAGCAAGTCGCCCTCCACCCGCCTGCGCGCGAGCAAAACCGCTGCATCCCAACCAAGCCGGAACGCAGCCCCGCTGGCCCGCCCACAATAAGCATAGGCGGCCTGTTTGGACATGCCGACCGACGAAGCGGCTGCGGTGATATTGCCGGAGATGGACAGCGCTTCGAGAAAAGCACGCTGGTTGACGGGGGACCAGTGATAATCGGGGGGCTGGGCTAGGTCGGTGGGAGAAACGGTAAGCATTTTTTGGGAGATTCCTTCCGAGTCGCATATTTGGAAGGCATAATAACCCATATGGTTATTTGTAGGAAAGATGTTTTTGGAATGGCGTCGGCAATAACGCTGCAAGGCCAATGTTTTCCCGTCCCCAGGTTGCTCGGCGACAAACCAGAGTCGTATCCAGCATCGACAGAGCATCGCGTAGTGCCAACGGTGCATCTTCGCGAATTAAAATTTCAACTTCTGGTGCGCGATATCCGTGCCGAATTGAAAATGATCCAGATTCGTCGGCCATCCTATGATCTAACATTCTTGGACGAAAATCTGCTCACGCCCCAACCCCATATTCCTGCACAAGTAACCGTTCCGGCACACATTCCATTCCTTCGATATCCGACGGACAGTCTTTGAATGGGACAGTCTTTGGGCTCAGCATCCTAAAAAATGCGTTACGCAACCGGGGACTGTCCCTTTAGGGACTGTCCCCAATGGGACAGTCTTTGGGCTGCCCGAGCGGCTTTCCTGTGCGCAACGCTGTTTCGATGATTGCACCAGCGTCCAACCCATCGGCCAGCATTGCCCTCCAATTCGGCATATGCTGCTCCAGCTCGCGCCAGTCGGTCAGTCCGTCGTCAAGCCTGTCGATATGCGCCCGGGCGCTCGACCAGCGCCATTCCTCTGCGGTTGCGACCAGTCCGGCCTTGACTGGATTGCACTCGATATAACGTGCCGCGAACATCATATGACGGTCATCCATCGGATAGCTGGCAAATCTCCCCTGAAACAGGTGGCCGCTTGCCTGCTGACGCAGGTTGATCCGCTGCGCATATTTGGTGTGTGTGCTGGAAAGCGGGGCACGCAGGCCGTCCGGGTCGCTGGGTACGAGCATGAGATGCACATGGTTGTCCATCAGGCACCACGCAAGGCACCGCGTGTTCGCTTCTTTCAACGCACTCGCCAGAATGTCGATATAAGTTCGGCGGTCCTTATCGTCAAAAAACAGCTTCTGCTGCCGATTGCCGCGTTGCGTGATATGGTGGGCAATGCCGGGGATAACGATACGGGCGGCGCGGGGCATCAAAGCACTGTAATGGCGATTAGCAGCCTACACAAGGACTGTCCCTTTGGGGACAGTCCCTAAAGGGACAGTCCCCGGCTACACCCCATTCGCCGCGCTCAATATCGCCCGAACACTTGCCGTTGCCACGTCGCGGCTGATGCCGACGCCAAAGAGTATCGGCCCCTCGCCTACCCGGCATTCGACATAGGCGGCTGCCCGCGCATCGGTGCCGTGGCCGATGGCGTGTTCGTTATAGTCGATGATGTCGAGCGGGCCGCCGATGGCTTCCTCCAGCGCGTTGGCGAGGCTCGAAATGAGGCCGTTGCCGCGTCCGCTGACCGACTGTTCAACGCCGTCGATGCGGATTTTGCCTGCGAAGATGCGCTCGTCAAGGACTGTCCCTTTGGGGACAGTCCCTAAAGGGACAGTCCCTGTTCTACTGCTTTCCTGAAAGTCGATGAGGCGGAAGCGGCCTTCGCCTTTTAGGTGATAGCGTTTCTCGAACGCCTCCCAGATGTCGGCGCTGGTCAGTTCGCGTCCGGTCGTATCAGACAGTTCCTGCACCGTCGTGGAAAAATTGGCTTGCATCCGTTTGGGCAGTTTCAGGCCGTGGTCCTGCTCGATTACCCATGCCACGCCGCCCTTACCGCTCTGCGAGTTCACACGGATCACCGCCTCGTAAGAACGCCCCAGATCGGCGGGGTCTATCGGCAGGTATGGCACGCGCCAGATTTCGTCATTCTGCCGTTCGTCCGCAGCAAAGCCTTTCTTGATCGCGTCCTGATGACTGCCCGAAAACGCCGTAAACACCAGCTCGCCGGCATAAGGATGGCGCGGATGAACGGGGAGCTGGTTGCAATATTCGACGGTCTGGATGACCTCGTCGATGTTGCTGAAATCGAGGCCGGGGTGAAGCCCTTGCGTATACATATTGAGCGCCAGCGTGACGAGATCGACATTGCCGGTGCGCTCGCCATTGCCGAACAGGCAGCCTTCGATCCGGTCGGCGCCCGCGAGCAGGCCGAGTTCAGCCGCTGCGATACCGCTGCCGCGGTCGTTGTGCGGGTGGAGGCTTATGACGACGCTGTCGCGCGCAGAAATGTTGCGACACATCCACTCGATCTGGTCGGCATAGACATTGGGCATCGCCGCCTCGACGGTGGCGGGGAGGTTCAGGATCAGCGGTTTTTCGGGCGTGGGCTTGAGGACGGCCATCACTGCTTCGCAAACCTCAAGGCTGAATTCGAGCTCGGCGGTGGAGAAGGTTTCGGGACTATATTCGAAATGCCAGTCGGTTTGCGGGTATTTCGCGGCCTGCTCGGCAAGGATTTGTGCGCCTTCGACCGCGATGGCCTTCACGCCCGGCTTGTCGAGCTTGAACACGATGTCGCGCCAAGCTGGCGATACAGCGTTGTAAAGGTGGACGATAGCGCGCGGTGCGCCGGCCATGCTTTCGAAGGTTTTTTCGATGAGGTCGCGGCGTGACTGCGTAAGGCTCTGGATCATGACGTCATCGGGAATGCGTCCGCTGTCGACGAGGGTGCGGATGAATTCGAAATCGGTCGCGCCGCTGCTTGGAAAACCGACCTCGACTTCCTTGATGCCGACCTTCACCAGCAGGTCGAAAAAGCGGTTTTTCTTCTCCGTGCCCATCGGGTCGATCAGCGCCTGATTGCCGTCGCGCAGATCGGTCGACAGCCAGCGCGGGGGTTTGGTAATGGTGCGGGTGGGCCAGGCACGGTCGGGCAAATCGACCTGCGGAAATGGCCGGTATTTTCGGGCGGGATCGGATAACATCATTGTTCTGCTCATTCTGACGCGAGAGGCCGCTGCCTGTCGGTTGCTGTAGGATCGGATGTTCCCCTAGGCGGGCTTGTCCGGCGATGCCGAACGCAGTCACACGCCTAAGGGCGTGTAAGTCGCAGAATAAGCAAAGAGGCGAACGGGCGCGTCATTATGTTGCGGCGTTAGCGGGGCAAACTATGCTTCGTCCAGCAAAAATTGCGTTTTCGCGGCAATATTGGACTTCAGACAAGCAAATCTGTCATCGACAGCTGGCGCAGATCGTCGTCGAAGGCGACCATGCGACCGCTGCAGTGCCTGGGATCGCGCCGGTTGAGCCACAGTGACGTGTTGGAACGGTCCAGCGAACGCCGCAAGCTGCCCTGCAGATGGCTGAGCTTGACCATCAAGGCCATCGGGGCCGAGGGGGCTTTGAGCGACACATCGCGGCAAAGGAAAGCGACCTGCTCGCTGACAAACTGTGTGTAGTGCGGATGCGGACCCCGGTGCAGCGGAAGCCCGGTATGAATTGCCAGCGCTTCGCATCCGGGAAGGCACACTCCATTCGAGGCAAAATCGTGCGGATTGAATCCAACGCGGCCGACCGCTGAAAATATATTCGCGAACCCCGGATGACGAACGACCTCGAGCGGAATCAAATGATGCCGCTGATATCCCGTCCGCGTTTGTGACCAATGGCTATATTCAAAACGTAGCATAGCGCCTTCACTTGGCGCAGGCATTTGCTGCCATCTTGCAAAGATTCGTCGTTACCGCACCGCTGTAGATAAAATCCGGACACCGAGCACAGCGTCGCTCGGACGCAGTTCGACGGTCTCATTTTCTTCGATACCATCAAGGCCGGTATCGGTCGTCACCGGACCATTGACCGCAATATCATGCGCAATCCGAACAACACGGCGCATCATCTCTGTTTCGGAAAACCCGGTGGGGGCTACGCACATTTCCTGACCTGCCAGCCAATCGAGCCCGGTCGAGCGGATCGTGCCGTCGTCGTCTTTCTTGAAGTTCACTAGCGCAAGCACCGGAAAGACGCCGCCTTGGTCGTATTCGGTTACTGCACGGGCAAAATATTCGAAGCCCGAAATCGTTCTGGCGGGCATCCAGATCACCGCGAAGGCATCTGTCATCTGCCCGATTCCGGCGGCCGCGGACAGCATTGCCTTCAGTATCGCCGGAACCTTTTCGCCGCCCGCCAGATGATTTCCAAGCCCGATCGAAATGACCGAACCGATCGACTTCTCGTCGACATTGCAAAAAATATGCTTGAGTCCGGTGATATCGCTTGCGCCGCTGACCGATAATTTGAGCTGCATTCCATTCCACTGAATGACGCAGCCGCCGTGCTCCGGTTGCCCGCTGCTGATCGCCATGATATCGCCCGATGACGCCACCTTGCGCAGCATATCCGCAGTTTCGGTTGTCGCCGATGGAACCAGCAAATGTAAAGGCGCGGACAATTCCAACAGACTTTCAACTCCTGCTAGTGAGTTCCTGATTTGTTCCTATCAGCCGCGTTTCCATCTGACAAGCCCTATTATATCTCGACCTGGCTACCCAATTCGACAACCCGATTGGTAGGCAGCTTGAAAAACTCCATCGCGTTGGCGGCGTTACGCAGCATCCACGCAAAAGTCTTTTCGCGCCAGATCGCCATTCCCGGGATTTTCGATGCGATCAGCGTCTGCCGCGAGAGGAAGAAGCTGGTATGCATCATGTCGAATTTCGGCCCGCAGATGTCGACACTGTCAAGCGCGGCAGGCACATCGGTTTCCTCCAGAAAGCCGAAGCGCAGTTTCAAACGGTAGAAGCCTTCACCCAGATCCTTGCAGGTGACACGCTCGCTCTCGTCGACATAAGGCACATCTTCGATAATCACTGTCAGGATCAAAACCCGTTCGTGCAACACTTTGTTATGCTTGATATTGTGCAGCATCGCCGAAGGAACGCCTGCCGCCGACGAAGCCATGAACACAGCAGTGCCGGGAACCCGCGCCGCGCTGTTGCTCGCCGATTTGATGAAGACCTCCATCGGCATCGTGCTTTCGGCCATCCGTTCGCGCATCAGCGCACGCCCGCGCGACCAAGTGGTCAGCAGCGTGAATATGCCAAGACCGATCAGCAGCGGGAAATAGCCACCGTCAGGCACCTTGAGCAGATTGGCACCCAGATAGGCCATATCCACCGTGATAAAGATGGCGAGGATCGGCAGCGATTTCCATTTCGGCCATTTCCATAGCTGGAACAGCACGACCGCGAGCAAACAGGTGTCGATGAACATCGCGCCAGTCACCGCAATCCCATACGCCGCCGCGAGATTGCTCGACGAGCGGAAGAACAGCACCAAGGCGATGACCATGATCATCAGCGCCCAATTGATGACGGGTATATAAATCTGCCCGACCGCTTTTTCGCTGGTGTGGAGGATGCTGAGGCGCGGGATGAAGCCAAGCTGGATCGCCTGCTGGGTCAGCGAAAACGCACCCGATATCACAGCCTGGCTGGCGATAATCGTCGCCAGCAGCGCGATGATGACAACCGGCAGCCTGACGATGTCGGGGATCATCAGGAAGAACGGGTCTTTGATCGTCTGCGCCGCCATCGCGGTGTCCATTGACAGGATCATGGCCCCCTGCCCCATGTAATTGAGCATCAGCGTCGGCAGCACGAACCAGAGCCAGCCAACCTTGATAGGCTTGCGCCCGAAATGGCCCATATCGGCATAAAGCGCCTCTGCGCCGGTAACCGCGAGCACCACCGAGCCCATCGCGATAAAGGCTCGAAAACCATCGACGTAAAAGAAATTGATCGCATTTAACGGGTTGATGGTCTCGAGAATGATCGTCGGCATCTTGGTAAGATGAATGAACCCAAGCGCCGCCAAGGTCGAAAAATAGACGAGCATGATCGGCCCGAACAGCGCACCGACTTTTGCCGTTCCTCGCGACTGTATGGCAAAAAGCCCGATCAATATTGCAATCGCGATGGGCAAAATCCACGCCTTGAAACCGGGATGGACATAGCTCAGGCCTTCGGTCGCCGACAGCACCGACATTGCAGGCGTTATCATCGAATCGCCATAGAACAGCGCGGTTGCAAACACCCCGAGCATGACAATCGGCGCGGTCCAGCGCCTGCCCTCGGTTTGGCGGTTAATCAGCGCGAGCAAGGCAAGGCTGCCGCCCTCACCCTTATTGTCGGCCCGCATGATGATCATCACATATTTGAAGGTCACGACGATCATCATCGACCAGAACACAAGGCTCAATACGCCGAAGATGTGCATCGGATCGGGCTCGATGGGGTGATGACCGGCAAAGGTTTCGCGGAAAGCGTAAATCGGGCTGGTGCCGATGTCGCCGAAGACAACGCCGATCGCGCCGATGGCAAGCTTGCCCAATGACCCCTGCGAATGGCCGTGACCGCTATGGCTGTCATGCGGCGCGTCGTCGGCTGCTTCAGAAACTGCCATCACATTCCCCCGGCGAACCAAGCCTGTAGTAACCGGCGATTTCCGGAAGGTTGGGCGCGTGCGAATAGCATGGCGCGCAATCGCTTACAACTTCGCAATCCGGGTGAATTCCCTGCAACATTATCTTTCAGAATCATGGTGTTGCTATCACCTCGTCACCGCTTTCGGCATCCTGTTTTACAAGTTGCCGTAATGACGCCAATTGCGACTCAAGCCTTGGTCGCCATTTGGCTTTGGGCGTGGCTTTGGCCAACGCCGTTTCCAAGTGCGCAATCGCCGACGGCACATTGCCGGCAAACAGGTCGGACAGCCCCTGGAAATAGTCAGGCCCGGGATGGCGCGGCCAGTTCACCCGCGCCTTGTCGAACGCCAGTTTGGCTGGTGGCGAAATCTGCCCTTCGCTTGCCAGCATCAGTTGCAGCCCCAGTGCATTCCACAAATCGGCATCGCGCGGATATTCGCGCAGGCCCGACTGGATATAGGCCGCCGAAAGCTTATAATCTCCGCTGCGCGAAAAGGAATCGGCAGTAACCAGATAGCGTTTTGCCACCCCGAAGCTCTGGTCCATCTCGGCACGCATGGTCAGCAAAGCAACGGCAGCCTCGTTTTCCGCCCCGATTGGTTTTGCGGGCGATGCGGGTAGCGTTGGCCGCCCTTGCAAAACATAGCCGGTCATCGCCAGCACGATTGCTGCCGCAGCTGCCTGCCAAAGCCCACGCGAAAGTCTTCCGATAAGGATCAAACCGGCCAGACTGGCCAGCGCTAGCAGCCCGAGAGTGACCCAGCCGTTCATCGTAGGGACTGTCCCTTTAGGGACTGTCCCCAAAGGGACAGTCCTTGCGGCGCGGCGTTCATGGCGTCCTCCTGAACAAGCCGCGTGCGAACCATATCGCGGTGAGCAGAATGAGTAGCGGTGCCAACCAGAGGAATAGTCCGCCACCACCGGCCTGTGGCTCGAAACTGACCCACTCGCCATAACGCGCTATCATCAGGGCGCGGATGCTGCCGGCGTTTTCGCCCTTGTCGATCCGCTGCCTGACCTCTGCACGCATCGCGGCGGCAATCGGCGCATCGCTGTCGGCGATGGACTGGCCTTGGCATTGGATACAACGAAGCGTTTCCATCAGTTCTGTGGCCCTAGCCTCCATGCGCGGATCGGCGAGTTGCTCGTTAGCCAAGGGCGCAAGCGGGGTTTCCTGGGCCCAAGCAGGCGCGCTGACGACCAGAATTGCCAGCAAAAGTAAGCGCAACAAGGACTGTCCCATTAGGGACTGTCCCCAAAGGGACAGTCCTTGTGCGGCGCTGCGATTGCTCATCGCGCAGCCTCCAATTTCTCGAGCAGCATCGGCACATGCTCGGCGCGGATGTCGCCGATATGCTGGTAAGTTATCGTGCCGTCGCCGCTAATCACATAGGTTTCGGGAACACCCGACGAACCGAGCGCTAGCTGCACCGCCATTTCCATGTCGGCACCGATGCGACGGAACGGGTTTCCGAACTCGGCCAGAAACGCGACAACATCCTCGGGCTTGTCGCGGATGGCGATCGCGTCGATTTCCGCGCCCGCTGCCTTAAGCGCCTCCAGTTGCGGCGCTTCGGCTTTGCAAGGGATGCACCAGCTGGCAAAGACATTGAGCAGCCTCGGTTTGCCGTCGGCCATGTCGGTGTTGGACAGGCCCTGGACATCTCGGGTCGCGGGCGGCAACGCAAATCGGGGCAGCTTGCTGCCCACCATCGCCGACTGGATCTGGCTATCGTGCGGCACCATCAGGCCGTAGATGGCAAGGCCACCGATAAAGGCAAACACCGCCAGCGGCAGCCACAGAAGCCAGCGGCGGTTCATTCGGCGCTCCACGGGTTTTTCGCTGGCTTTTTAGGTCGCCGCAGCATCCGCCCGAGCAACGCGAGTAGCCCGCCGAGCGCCACCAATATCCCGCCGAGCCAAATAAACGTCACAAACGGCTTCCACCAAAGCCGCACTTGCCAGCGCTGGTCGGTGCCGCCCGCCGGTTGCGCGATTACCGCGTAAAGCTGCCCGTCCCAGCGGGTCAGCAAGGCTGCTTCGCTGGTCTGCATTTCGGGGGTGAAGAACTGGCGCGATTGGGGTTTGAGAATATGTTCTTCGGCGCGGCGCGTGGCAGTCATCTGGCCTTCGATGGCGACCCAGTTTTCGCCGACCGCAGGACGAACATCGTCGAGCTTGACCGTCCATCCAGCGACGGTGCGCTTCTCGCCAGGTGCCATTGCGGCCAGCGTTTCAGACGAAAATCCGGACTCCGATGCCATTCCCGCTACACTGACCGCGAGGCCGAAATGCGCGAGCACCATCCCCCAGACCGGCAACGGCGTGCGGAGCAAATTACGGCCCCATAAGGGCAACCATGCGGCAATCGCCAAGGCAGCGGCAAGGCCGAGGCCGACTATCGGAAACAGCCCCGCCGATGGCGACATGATGGCGAGGATGATTGCCACCGCAACGCCGATCAGGATCGGGAACGACATCCGTGCCGAGAGCCGCGCGGGTTCGTCGCGTCGCCAGCGCAGCATCGGTCCGACGAGCAACGCCAGCATGATGAGCAGCGCCATCGGCACTGTCGCCTTGTTGAAATAGGGCGGGCCGACCGAAATCTTGTCGCCCATCGCCTCGGCCAGCAGCGGGTAGAGCGTTCCGATCAAAACGACCGCGAGAATGGTGCTGAGCAACACATTATTGGCGACAATCGCGCCTTCGCGGCTGAAGAGGGCAAATGGCTCACCCTGTTTGACGCTGCCGATACGAAGCGCGAAGAGCACGAATGCTCCACCTACATAGAAAAGCAGCAGCGCAAGAATGAACGCGCCGCGCTCGGGATCAACAGCAAAAGCGTGGACGCTGGTTAGAATGCCCGAGCGCACAAGAAACGTGCCGGCCATCGACATTGCAAAACCGACCAACGCCAGCATTACCGTCCATGCCCGCAACGCACTGCGGGTCGCCAGAACGCTGACCGAATGGAGCAATGCGGTTGCGGCGAGCCACGGCATCAATGAGGCATTTTCGACCGGATCCCAGAACCACCAGCCGCCCCAGCCAAGCTCGTAATAGGCCCAATAACTGCCCGCTGTGATCCCCAATGTCAGGAATATCCACGCCAGCAAAACCCAAGGCCGCATCGCGCGCGCAAAGGCAGGCCCGACCTTGCCCGTGAGCAGCGCACCGACCGCGAACGAGAAGGCGACCGACAGCCCGACATAACCGAAATAGAGCGTCGGCGGGTGGAAGGCGAGGCCGACATCCTGGAGCAGCGGATTGAGCCCTGCACCGCTGGCAGGGGCGGGAGACAGGCGCTCGAACGGGTTGGAGGCGAACAGCAGGAAGGCGAAAAAGCCTAATGCCAGCAGCCCTTGAACCGCCAATGTCGCCAGCAATGTGGAACGGTCGAGACGTTTCTCGAAGAGCGCAATCGCCGCGCCCGACAGCGCCAGCACCGTCACCCAAAGCAACATCGAGCCCTCATGATTGCCCCAGGTTGCCGCCAGTTTAAAGATCGCTGGCTTGTCGATATGGCTGTTGCTGGCCACGAGCAGAACGGAGAGATCGGTCACCCAGAACAGCCGCATCAACGCACCGAACGCGATCACGCACAATATGCCCTGAACGATAGCCGCAGGTTTGACGAGAGCAGCGAGTTCGGCGCTTCGCTTGCTGGCCAGCGCAAAGCCGCCAACCATTTGCAGCAAAGCCATCGCCGCTGCCAGCCACAACGCCGCCAGGCCTGCCTCGGCGATCATCTGGCGAGGCTGTCCTTGGTTTGCGTGGCGGTTTTCATGTCGATGTCGGCAAGTTCGCGCGGGACATAATTCTCGTCATGCTTGGCGAGCAGGCTGTCGGCAACGAACCCGCCGCCCTGTGCCATACGGCCGTCGGCGACGACGCCCGATCCTTCGACAAACAGGTCAGGCGTGATGCCCTTATAACTTACCGGCAGTTCGGCATCGCGGTCCTGCACGACAAAACGCACCGTCAGCCCGTCGGCACCGCGCGTGATTGATCCGGGCTTCACCATCCCGCCCAACCTGACCGCCTTGCCCTCAGCGACTTGCGCCTTGGCGAGCGTCGTCGGCGTGTAGAAATAGGATGCCTCCTGCCGCAACGCCGACGCAGCAATCAGCCCTGCACCGATCAAAGCGACGAGGGCGATCACCGCCAAAACCAGCCTTTGGTGTTTGGGTTTCAAGGCTCCCGCCTCAAATCATCGGCCAGCGCCTCGGATTTGCGCATCGCGCTATAGCTCGACAGGATTAACCCCAACGTGCCGACGCCAGCCACCGCGAAGGCGGCGAGGATGAAGCTTTGATGGTCCATCAATCTTCCGCCATCCGCCGCATTCGAGCATCTATCCGCATTTCGGCCAACGCAGCGCGCATCCGCATCAGCACGATCGCGCCGAACAGCAGGCTGAAACCCAGTACGCTGACGAACAGCGGCACCAGATAGGCGTCGTTGATCGACGATCCGCCGAGCGTGATGCTGGCCTTCTGGTGCTGGCTTTCCCACCAGATAACTGAACGGTTGATGATCGGTATGTTGACCGCGCCGATGATCCCGAACACCGACGCGACGCGGCTGGTGTCGCCCTTTTCGCTCGACGCATTGGCCAGCGCGATATAGCCCAGATAGAGGAAAAACAGCACGAGCATCGATGTCAGCCGCCCGTCCCACACCCAATATGTGCCCCAAGTCGGGCGGCCCCAAATCGAGCCGGTGGCAAGGCAAATCGCGGCAAAAACCGCACCCGGCACCGCAATTGCGCGAGCGGCGATACCCGCCAACGGATGTCGCCAGACAAGCTGAACGATGCTGGCAACGGCGATGCCAGTCCATCCTGCCATGCCGAGCCACGCTGACGGCACATGCACGAAAATGATCTTGACGGTATCGCCCATCAGCCGCTCTGCCGGGGCCGCCACTAACCCCCATCCGCACGCACCGAGCACCATAAGCAAGCCCGGCCAGAACAAGGCAGGTGTCAGCGGCTTTGCAAGCGCTAAGAAACGGGCAGGATTGGCGAAACGGTGCATGTTGAGTCTGGGGACGCGTCTAGCACCGCTTACGAAAGCGGCAAATGAATTTGCTGAATGTGCGTCAGCGACCGATAAGCTTTTGTGCCATTTTGTCGGCAACCTCGGCGGGGGTGGTCCCGCTGCGATCGCTCTCCTGCCAGATTGCCGCGAGCCTGCCGGGGATGGCGTCGATGCGGCGGTTGATTTCGTCATCGCCCGCATTGTCGATATGGCGAAGCACGTTGATAATGCCGCCGGCGTTAATGACATAGTCCGGTGCATATAATATGCCGCGTTCCGCGAGCATCCGGCCTTCCGGGCCAGTCGCGAGCTGGTTGTTTGCGCCACCCGCGACCGCCTTGACCTTCAGTCCGGCGACACTCGACGCGGTCAATATCGCGCCGAGAGCACACGGGCTGAAAATATCCGCCTCGACATTCATGATCGCGTCGGCGGGGACAGCCTGCCCGCCCAGTTCTTCGGCCAGCGCGGCTGCCCGTTTCGCATCGACATCGGCCAAAGTCAGCTTTGCGCCTTCTGCCGCAAGATAATGTGCAAGCCCGCCGCCGACGCTGCCCACGCCTTGAATGGCGATATGGATGCCGCCGAGATCATCGCTGCCAAGCGCATGTTTAGCCGCCGCCTTGACGCCCAGGAAAACGCCCCGCGCGGTATACGGACCGGGATCGCCGCCCTGATGCGGCAAGCCGGCGACGTAAGGCGTGAGCTTCGACAGCGAGACCATATCGGCCTCCGACATACCGACATCCTGCGCGGTGATATATTTCCCGGCAAGAGAATCGACGGCGCGCGCAAAGGCATCGAGCAACGCCTGCGGTTTGCTGCGCGCAGGATCAGCCAGAATGACGGCCTTGCCGCCGCCAGCGGGCAATTCTGCCATCGCGTTCTTGTAGGACATTCCGCGCGACAGCCGAAGCGCGTCGGTAATCGCAGCCGCGCTATCGGCATAATGCCAGAACCGCGTCCCGCCCGCTGCCGGACCCAAATGCGTGGAATGCACCGCGATAACGGCCTTCAAACCGCTGGCGCGATCCTCGAAAACATGCACAGCCTCATGCGCGTCGTGATCGGGTAACTCCCAAATTGCTGGCATATCGGCATCTCCGGCTTCTAGAATCATATTACGAGCAGGCGTAATAATATTACAAAAGCACTTTGTCAGCCCCGAAAATAATTCGCTATTATTCGCAAAAATGGGGCGACCGACGGGACTTGAACCCGCAACTTCCGGCATCACAAGCCGGTGCTCTAACCAATTGAACTACGATCGCCACAGCCTGCCAAAATCATGACAAGGCGCGCTCCTTAAGGGGAAGCGGGCAAAAAGGTCAAGTCTTGTTGTGCCGCGCGGGGACCGCCGGACTTGGCGCGGGTCCAGTGTTCGCCGATAACTGAGTCGAGAAAAACCGGATCAAACGGATCAAGGCCCGAACCAGGATAAAATGTCATTTCGCCAAAATAAGGGTTGCCGCCGACTTCGTAAAGATCGACGCGCACGAAATCGAAACCGTGAGCCAGTTCTTCTGCGGCCTCGGTCATTTGCGCCAGATGCACCGGCGGCAACGGATCGGCATCTCGCGATGGCGACGAAACGCGTTGCCATTCGCGATCGAGCAATATCCACCGGTGGCGGCCTGCTCGGTCAAGATGGACCTGAATATATTCCATCCGTCCGCCAAAGACGTAGAATTTATAGTCGATGGGCAGTCGGTCGCCTTCACCGACAAAAGGTTCGACCAATATGCCGCGCGGTATGTGCGGGTATATCCATTCATCGAGCCAATAACCGTAATCGCTGTCCATCCATCGCGCCGCCTTGCGCCGTATCCGCTCCCAGTTCGCAGCGCGGGAAAACACAAATGCGGATTGGTTGCAGCCATGCCTCGCCTTGACCACAAACGGGGTCGGCCATTGCGGTCGAAACGGCAATTCTGTGCCATGCCACAAAGTCGGGATAATCCATTGCACGCCGATCCGGTCAGCAACGATTTCCTTCGATCCGACCTTGTCCGCAAGCGGCGGCATCCGGATATCGTGATTATATATTTTGCGGTGCTGGACATGCTCGGTGAAGGTCTGCGGGCAGTCGATATCCGGCAACCGTCCATGTCGCCACAGATAGAGAAGCGTGATCCGAAAGCGACTGACAGCGACACTTCGCCTAGATGGCAATGGGGCTAAAGCTGTTTCCATCGGCACCTGAGTAGGGGCAAGGCAATGGCGGCACAAGGATATTGGCCAAACCGCTTGGGCTGGCATATCGTTGCGGACATGCTAATCCCGGTCGCGGAGGAGCTTGCCGGATGTTCAAACAATTGATGCGCTATCGGCCGGGGCCGGGGATGCTGGTGACAGCAGCGTTTATAGGACCGGGGACTGTGACGTCATGCACGCTGGCGGGAGCCGAGTTCGGTTATGCGCTCATTTGGGCACTCGCTTTTGCGACCGTTGCAACGGTGCTTCTCCAGAATCTGTCGGCCCGCGTCGCGTTAGTGCGCGGCCAAGGATTGGGCGAAGCGATCATGGAGGCGCTGCCCTCGCCCGCTCTCAAATGGTCGGCCGCGGCGTTGCTTGCGGCGGCACTGATCGTTGGCAATGCGGCCTATGAGGCGGGCAATGTTTCCGGATCGGCGCTTGGACTCGATGCGGTGATGGGCGGCGATTTCGGTCTGCCACTACCTGCACTGATCGGCTTGTTCACGATCGTCCTGCTGGCGATGGGTAATCCCAAATGGCTTGAAAAACTGCTCATCGGATTGGTGATCGTGATGAGCCTGTCTTTCCTTGTTGCGCTTGCCGTCACGAGACCCGATTTCGGTGCATTGTTCGCCGGATTGGTCCCGACGCTTCCCGATGGCAGTCTGCTCACCGCGATGGCGCTGATCGGGACGACAGTTGTGCCTTATAATCTATTCCTGCACGCTGCTTCCGTACGCAATCGCTGGTCGGGGCCGGAGGGTCTCGAGGAAGCCAGCAGTGAGAGCGCGGTGTCCATCGGCCTCGGCGGGCTTGTTTCGATTGCCATTCTGGCTACCGCCGCTGCTGCCTTGTTCGGCAGCGGAACCGCGATCACCGATGCCGTTGGGATGGCGAAGCAGATCGAGCCGCTTTACGGCGAACTGGCGCGGCAAGCACTCGGGTTGGGCTTGCTCGGTGCAGGCCTCACCTCGGCGCTGACCGCGCCGATGGCGACCGGTTACATCGTCCGCGAATTATGGCCGGGTGCCGATGAAGCCGCGTCCGCCCGGCGGCAGCGTTGGACAATGGTTGCGATTGCGCTGATCGGCACCCTGGTTGCCTCGACCGGCATCAAGCCAGTCGAGATCATCATGCTCGCACAGGTCGCCAATGGCTTGTTGCTGCCATTGGTCGCGGCATTCCTCGTCTGGGTCGTGCAAAGCCCCGCATTGATGGGCAAATATGCTATTGGCGGGCTGCACCGGATATTTGCGTGGGGGATATTGGCAATTTGCCTTGGGCTTGGCATCCGGCTTATCCTGAAAGCCACGGGATTGATGCCATGAACAGAAGCATAGACCTCAACGCCGACCTCGGCGAATATGACGAGCCCGGAGCGCTCGCCCGCGACCGCGCGATCATGACTGAGGTCAGTAGCGCCAATATCGCTTGTGGCGGCCATGCCGGAAATGACCGGACAATGCTGGAAATGCTGGAAGCTAGCGCGGCGGCAGGTGTGGCTGCGGGCGCGCATCCCTCTTATCCCGACCGCGAAAATTTCGGACGGACGTCGATCATGATGTCCGACGAAGCGTTGTCGGCAACATTGTTCCAACAGATATTGGCGCTAAAACGTCACGCCGATGCGATGGGAATCAAACTGAAACACGTCAAACCGCACGGGCAGTTATATAATGACGCCGCCGATGCGCCACGCCTCGCCGAACTGATCGCGAAGGTGATCGCCCAGACACTACCCGACGCCGCCTATGTCGGACTTGCCGGATCGGAAATGGCTGTAGCGGCGCGCGCTGCCGGACAAGCATTTGTCGCAGAGGGATTTGCCGACCGCCGCTATGACGCTCGTGGTCGCCTCGTTTCACGCAAGGAAGCGGGCGCAGTCCTGGAAAACGGGGCCGAGCGGATTGAACAGGCTCTCGATCTCGCGCGTGGTGACCCTATCCACAGCAATGAGGGCAAGTTGATCGCCCTCGATGTCGACAGCATCTGCCTGCATTCGGACAGCGATGGCGCACTGGCCAGCGCGCGCGACATCCGCGCCGCGCTCGACAAAGCGGGCATCACGGTCGCTGCCCGCAGATGAGCGAGCTGGAGCTGTTTGCGGGTGAGGATTATCTGATTGCAGCTTGTTCCGACGTCGAAATTATTCAGGCCAAGGTGGATATCTTCCTTAGATCGAGGCTGTGGGAGGAAGTGGTTCGCGGCATGGCGGACCTGACGGTGAAATATGATCCGCTTGCTATGTCGGGTGCCGAGGCCGAGCAGCATTTCCGGAATTTGTGGAATGCGGCGCTGACCACGAAGAGCGCTTCGGCTGAACCGCTAATGCTCGACGCAAGCTTTTCCGACAGCGACGCGCCCGACCGACCGATGGTGGCTGAACGCTTGGGAATCGAAGTCGACGCGCTACCAACATGGCTATCGCAGCGCAGCTACCACGTGACGATGATGGGGTTCCAACCCGGTTTTGCCTATCTGGAGGACTTGGAATCCGCTGACCTGCCGACGCTATCCCGCCTAGCCGCGCCGAGGCAGCGCGTAACGGCAGGGAGCATCGGTTTTCTGGGGGGGCGCGCCTGCATCTACGCGCTCGACGGTCCCGGCGGCTGGCCGATAATCGGGCGGGTGCGCGAGCCACTGTTCCGGCGGGGCGACCCGCAGCCCTTCCTGCTCAAGCCGGGGCAAATTTTGCGCTTCCGTGCCGCATGACTTTGCAGCTCGTAGAACCCGGCCTGTTGACGCTGGTTCAAGCCGCGCCCTATCGCGGAACCCGCCACCTCGGAATGCCACTGGCCGGTGCCGCAGATCCGGTGGCGATGGCGATGGCCAATTGGCTGGTGGGCAACGGCCCGGAACTCGCGGCGCTTGAAACCGCCTATGCGCCGGTTGCCTTCAAGGCCGTTCAAGATTGCGCCATTGGCATACAGGGCGCGGTCATGGGCGTCGAGATAAACGGCCAACCTCTGCCGACGAGCCAAACCATCATCCTCAGATCTGGCGATGCGCTTACAATCCCTCCCCCTTCCGGAGGGTGCCGCAGCTATATCGCGGTGATGGGCGGTATCGCAGCGCATGGACAAGTGCATGCGACTTCGACTTACACATCTGCGCAGCTTGGCGGTTTTGAGGGAGGCTCCGTGCCTGTTGGTGCATTGTTACATGCGGCAACGCAGTGGGCCGGCGAACCCCGTTCAATGCCCGACACGTTTCAGCTCCGTTACGGTTTGGATTTTCTATTGCGAGTGGTCGCCGCGCCCGAAAACGGCTGGCTCAATCTGAGCGGTTTGCTGGATGAAACCCGTACTGTCGGCAGGCGATCGGACCGCATCGGGCTTGAACTCGAAGGCACTCCGCTCAAGCTGTTGCGCGACACGCCAATCGAAAGCAGCGCCGTTTTCTCCGGCACCATCCAGTGCCCGCCTTCCGGCCTGCCCTTCCTGCTCGGCCCCGATGCGCAAACCACCGGCGGTTATCCGCGCATTGCACACGTTATCCGCGCGGACCGGCACTTGATCGGTCAACTACGCCCCGGCGCGCGCGTCCGCTTTCAACGCATCGAACCGGCAGAAGCGCGTCGCCTCTACCGGTCCAAAATTGCGTTGATACGCCAGTTGCAGCCGGACTTCCGGCTGGACTGATTACTTTTTGAGGGAAAGCCCGCCAAAGCGCTTGTTGAACTGCGCAACGCGGCCACCAACGTCGAGCATCGAACCACGGCCACCGGTCCATGCCGGGTGCGAGGTCGGGTCGATATCGAGCGTCAACGTGTCGCCTTCCTTGCCCCATGTGGAGCGCGTTTCGAAGGTCGAGCCATCGGTCATTTGCACCTTGATCATGTGATAATCGGGGTGAATTTCGGATTTCATGTCATATTCCTTATTGCAGAGCTGGTTACCGACCAGCTCTATGGAAATTTGGAAGCGCCGCCCTTAGCGGCGAAGTTTATCGGATGCAAGTGTCAATCAGGCAGGCGGGTCGGCGATCATCGCCATGAATTCGGCCTCCGCCGCCAGTTGGTCGCCCATCATTGCCTTACCGGCAAATTTGCAAACGCGCGGGCGTTTCTGGATGAATTCGACCTCCAGGTGGAGCAGGCAGCCAGGTTCGACCGGCGCACGAAACTTGGCGTTGTCGATGGCCATGAAATACACCAGCTTGCCCGAACCCGCCAAGCCGAAGCTTTCCATGGCCAAAACGCCTGCGGCCTGCGCCAGCGCTTCGATGATCATCACGCCAGGCATGATCGGTCGTCCGGGGAAATGCCCCTGGAAAAAGCCTTCGTTGATCGTCACAGCTTTGACCGCGCGGATTCGCTCGTCGATGACCAGTTCTTCGACGCGGTCGACGAGCAGCATCGGATAGCGGTGCGGCAGCACCGACATCACCCGCCGCACGTCGTAGTTCGCGAAGTCAGTGCCCACCGAAATTACCGGCTGTCAGGTGCCGGAGCTGGCGTCGTTGGCGCTGGCTGGCCTGGGGCTGCGGGCAGCGGAGTAACGCTCACCGACGGAAGTTGCTGGTTCAATGCAGCAAGTACTTGGGTGGTCACGTCGATCGCGTTCGACCGCGCGAGCGTGGCATTGACGTCAAGCGCAACATTTGCACCGCGGGCGGTCATGACGGTGCTGATAATGGGATTGAGCCGCGCATTGATCTGCCGGACCACATGAGCTTGGGTTGACTGAACATTCTGTTCCAGCCTTGCGACCTCTTGCTGCGCCGCCGTTTGCCGCTGCTGAAACGCCGCTAGGCGGGTATTGAGTGCGGTCTCCGCGCTGGTGCGGGCGGCCCCACTTTGGCCCCTGATTGCCGCGCCTGCCTGCTCGATTGACTGCGCTTCGGTCTGAAGAGGTTCGCCGAGCTGGGTAGCGCGCGTTCGCGCCGAAGTGACCAAGCCCTGAATTTGCGTTTGTGCGGCCAGACATGCCGTGCATTCGCGGTACACGCGTTCGGTATCGACCACGACCATCACGGTGGCCGGTGCCTTTTGAGCATACGCAGCCGTCGGGCCGATAAGGGCTGCACTGGCGCAAAGCATGGATAATGCAATTTTGTTCATTAGAATTGAGTTCCTACGTTGAATGTAAATAATTTGGTGTCGTCGCCGCGCTCTTTTAGCAGGGCGCGGGCTATATCAATCCTGAACGGACCGAATGGCGAGTTCCAGTTGACCCCGAAGCCGACCGACAGGCGTGGCTTCCAGGTATCGCCGAAGAACCGTTCTTCGAACCGGAGTGCGGGGGTTCGGGCCGACCCGTCGGCGTTTGTTGCGGCGGTAGATGTCCCGATCGTCGTGCCATCGGCAGCAACGGTGTAATAAAGCAAACCACCCTGTGTGCCATCGGCCAGAGTTTCACGCTCTTGCACTGTCTGCAGCAAAGGTCGCGTCACATTGAACACCGCGCCAACATCGACAAATACCGACGGACGAAGCCCCAGTTCCTTTGCACCAGACCCCAGCGGAATTTGCAGTTCTGCACGGCCCAGATAATAAGCGCGGCCACCAAGGGCGTCGTCCTGTATCTGGTTCTTGGCTAGCTGCGGGGTGTTGACAGCTACGCCGTTGACGACCTCCCCCTCGAAGAACACACGCTGGACACGCGGACCGACGCCGCGAATGTCGAAGCCGCGAATTTGCGGTTCACCGAGGTAGAAACGGTCGGTCAAGCGGACATCGTCGATCCCGAGCGCCGCCGAACCGCGATTTTCCAGCGGATGGATATAGCCGCCTTCTGCCGAAAGCCCGAAAATGAAACCGCCGTCACCGATGCGCCAGAATTTATCGGCCTTCAATACCGTCTTGATATATTTAACGCTGCCGCCGAGGCCAGCGAAATCCTGACTGATCGCGACGCTCTGTCCGCGGGTCGGGCGAATGCGATTATCGCGGTCATCATAAAGCAGTGTGTAGCCGAGAGACGATGTCAGCCTGCTGCCGACCGCGTCGCACAGGAATCGACCCGCGATAATAGGGTCGCAGGCAACCGGTAACGGACCGGCACCGTCCGGATCGGAAAAGAATGTCGCGCGGTCGAGCGAAATGTCGTCCTGGCTGAGGCCATAACGCGCCTGAAAGTAGATAAATTCATTGACCGGCACCCCAACGCGGGCTTGCAGACCGGTCGTTGCCTTCTCATAGGTCGTATTGCGCTGGTTGTTGAAGAAATTGAAACTGTTCAGATCGCGGCGGAATATGTCGCCCGAAACCGCTATCGACCGGTCGAACAGATATGGCTCGGTAAAGCCGATTTCTGCCGATTTCGAATAAGACGAATAAGAGATATTGGTGCGCAATTCCTGACCCTTGCCGCGGAAGTTGCGCTGTTTGATCGAGCCTTGGAAAATGAAGTTCTCGATCGACGAGAAACCGGCCGACAGCGAAAGTTCGCCAGTCGCCTTTTCCTCGACATTGGTCGTCAGGATGATCCGGTCGGGGCCGCTACCCTGGCTCTGTTCGACTTCAAGCTCTTCCTGGAAATAGCCCAGAGATTTGATCCGGTCGGCAGTGCGTTTAACCTGGATGCTGTTAAAGGCATCGCCTTCGTTCAACCGGAATTCGCGGCGTATGACTTTGTCCTGGGTTAGCGTATTGCCGTTGATATCGATCCTCTCGACAAAAACTCGCGGGCTTTCGGCGACATTGAAGGTAATGCTCATTGTGAGCGATTCCTTGTCGCGCTGGAAATCGGGGCTCACGTCAGCGAAGGCGTAGCCAAACAAACCGGCGGTTTCGGACAGGCTCTCGACCGTATCCTCGACCTGTTTCGCGTCGTACCAATCGCCTTTTTTCATTCTAAGCGTTGCTGTCATCCGCTCCGAATTGAAATCGCGGATCTGGCTATCGACCTTCACATCGCCAAATTTGTAACGCTCGCCTTCTTCAACCACATAAGTGATGATGAAATCCTGCTTGTCGGGGGTAAGTTCCGCAACCGCCGAAACCACGCGAAAATCTGCGTAGCCCTGGGTCAGGTAGAACTGGCGAAGTTTCTGCTGGTCGAAAGCGAGACGGTCGGGGTCATAGCTCGTACCCGAACTGAAGAAGCGGTAGAAGCGCGCCTGTTTGGTCACCATCTCGCCGCGCAACTGGCCATCGCCGAATTTTTCGTTGCCGATGATGTTGATCTGCTGGACCTTGGACTTTGGTCCTTCGGTAATTTCGAATACGATATCGACTCGGTTCTGGTCGAGTTGCACCAGTTTCGGTTCGATGGTCGCAGCAAAGCGGCCCTGGCGCTTGTACAATTCCACAATGCGCGCAACGTCGGCGCGGACCTTCGAGCGTGAGAAAATCTGGCGCGGTGCGAGCTTGATTTCGGGCTCGATCTTGTCGTTCTTGAGCCGTTTGTTGCCTTCGAGAATGATCCGGTTGACCACCGGATTTTCTTTCACTTCGATGACGACCGCACCCGCGTTATTGCGGATCGCGACGTCGGCGAACAATTCGGTAGCGTAAAGGTCTTTCAACGCCTGGTCGGCGCTGACCTGCGTCCACGGCTGGCCAACGCGCAAGCGAATATAAGAACGGACGGTATCGGCTTCGAGCCGCTGCGTACCGACCACGGTGATCGACTGGATCTGTTCGGCGACAGCAGGGGCAGCGACCGGCGCGATCACCGGCGGCGGCGCTACCGTGGCTTCCTGCGCCATCGCAGGTGCCGTCACCAGCAATGTACCGGTCGCTGCCAACGCGGTCGAAGCCATCAAATAAGTGCCGAAGGTCTTGCTATTCATTGTCATCCGATCCGATGTCCGGCCCCCACCGGTAGGCCATAAATTTAGTGATTGCGTCCCTGCCCGATGCTGCGCCCGCAATCAAGTGCGCATGTCGGCCAAGTTACCTTCCGAATAGCCCGAAAGAGGCCAGATCGTTGAATGTCACCATCAGCATAAAACCTACCAGCATCGCGAAACCGGCGCGGAACGCCCATTCCTGCACCACCGGAGTAGCGGGACGCCTGCGCACCGCCTCCACTCCATAGAGCAGCAAATGGCCACCATCGAGCATCGGAATTGGCAGGAGATTGATGAACCCCAAGTTAATCGAGATCATCGCCGCGAGCCACAGGAAGGCGGAAATCCCCAAGACGAAATGCTCCCCCGACACCTTGGCGATTTTGAGCGGCCCGCCCAGATCTTTAACCGACCGCTTGCCTGAAATAATCTGGCCAAGCGTCACGACGGTCAGCCGGACGATGTTGTAGGTTTCGGCTGTGGCGACGAAGGGTGCCTCAAGCACACCGACCTCGCGGATTACCGGCGGCGGGATCGGCAGGCCCAGCAATCCGCGCTTATATTCGTTACCGAAACGGTCTTTCTCGACGATTTCGCCGATCATGGGATCTTTTTCCAGAACAGCGCCGTCGCGCTCGATTCGAAGCGCAACTTTTTCGTTCGGATAGATCGAGATTTCGGTTGCAAGCTGCTGGAATGTGTCGACCTCTTTGCCGTTGATGCTGAGGATGCGGTCGCCCGGTTTCATACCGATTTTGGCCGCCGCGCTTCCCGCTTCGACGCCGACCACCACCGGCGGA
>CAZQBS010000034.1:0-30947 GCA_964591835.1 uncultured Sphingorhabdus sp.
GCCGCGCGCAGCGTCGGGATGTCGCAAAGCGGCGGCTATGCGCTTCGCCGCGAGGCGCGCGGCTATGCTTTCAATCTGGGGTGGGAGGCGGCCTTGCTGATCGCGCGGCGGATCGTTTCCGACCGGCTGATGACGGCGGCGATCAAGGGCGAGGAGTCGCGCTGGGTGCGCGAAGACGGCGTCACCACCTATACCCGCCAGAACACCAAGCTGTCGCTTGCGCTGCTGGACCGAGTCAATCCGGCGACATCGCTGGCCGAGGTGCTGGCCGTGGCGACCCGGTTCGACTGGTTCCTTCAGCTCATCGACGATGGGGTCGGCGCTGAAGATCTTTGGCAACTGTTCTTCGAAGATGCGCTTGCGCATGACGAACTGGAGGCACGGGCAAGGGTGCGGGCAGCGCTTCTACTTTGTGACGATTTGGCGGGTTTCGAGGCCGACGGCGATCGGGACGATGCTGGCGATGCCGATGCAGACAGTGCTCACAGGGGGAATGAAGCGGGGCCAATTGAATATAAATCGATGCACGGTCCGGCTCGAAGCTGCGAAAGCCAAGCATGGAAGCCAAAGGCAGCCAACGCGCGGCCCTACCGACACGCTGCGCTGTCCGCTCTTTCGGCCATCAGCCGCGATAGCGAGCCGCCTGCCGCCGTCCGCAACTGCATCCCCGTCGCCTTGCACCGCTTTAGCTGGAACCGCACTTTGCGCGACTTGAAATCGAGGCTGATGCGGCGGAAGGTTTCCATGACGTCGGTGCCGAGCAATAATGAAGGCTGGTCCGACAGGCCGAATACCGCGAAGGGCGGGACGTCGGCGAAGGCAATCGGCACGTCGCGCATGATGACCGGGCCGAGCCGGATTTCGCTGACCCGCGCGATTTCGAGTTCGACGGTAACGCCGGTGACGCCGGTCACTTCGATCTTTTCGACCTTTAACCCGCGCCTGCGAATGATCTTGTCGCGAAGCGCCAGATTGCCGATGCTGATTTCGGTCCCGGTGTCGATCACCGCGTCGATCGCAAGCCCGTTGGCCTTGGCCTCGGTCAGGATAAGCTGCCCGCGCCGCCGCCGCGCCGTGACGACGATCTCGCCGTACATCCTTGGGGGCGGCTTGCGAGCGTCCTCCACGGTGATCAATCGCTTTTCGAAGTCCATCATCAGCCGCTCGTCGGCCAGCGCGTCGATGCCGAGCATTCCGTCACCGCCCAGATCGCGTTCCTCAAGCACCGGCAGCTCGAGATCGACAGCGCGCGTCGGCCCAAGCCTGAGTTCGTCGACCAGCACGCGGGAAACTATGCTGCTCGCGGTCATGCCGTTCAGCGTCACCGGCGTGCCGGCCGGCAGTTGCAACGCCCGTGCGATCCGCGCCCCGATGACCGAGCTGTCGGCGCCGCTATCGACGACGAAGCGGTAAGGACCGGTGCCGTTGATCTGGACCGCGATGGTCATCCGGCTGCGCACCTTGCGCGCGTTGATATCCTCGCCGCCAATCGCAAGCGTATCGTCGATGACCGCGCTCGGCAGCGGCGTCATCGGTGCGGGCGGCACGCGAACGGGCTTTGGGAGGTTGACCTTTTCCCGGGCATCCTGGGCCGGGGCGGCCGCAGCCAGCAGCGCGCAAAGGCAGCCGCATAGCAGGGCAGAAAAAGCCTTCATCATCATCCTCCCGGCGCTCGATGGCACCAACTATATCGTGCCTTTGCCAAACTACAATGTTACGGCGCGGCTGCCATGCACGCGACAACCGCCTATAAAATCCTCACCGCCGAACAATGGGCGCAATTCCAGGCCGAGGGCGTCTTCCACGGCGCACCGGTCGATCTCGCCGATGGCTACATCCACCTGTCTGCTGCCGAGCAGGTGCAAGGCACGCTCGACAAGCATTTTGCCGGGCGGGGCGATCTGGTGATTGCTAAGGTCGATCTGGCCGCGCTTGGCGATCTGGTCCGATGGGAGGTCTCGCGCGGCGGCGCGTTATTCCCGCATATTTACGGGCCTTTACCGATGACTGCGGTGCTGGAAACGCGGTCGGCCTAGCCGCCTCAGCCGCTCACATTGGCGACGTTGTAACGCAAAGCCTCTTCTGTGGTCAGGCACCGCCTTGTCGATCTGTCGTTCGTCCCTGTCTTGACCGCCTTTTGCTTATACATGATGTCGGTCAGCAATTTGCGCGACACGCCCATGCGGATCAGGAAGTCATTATCCTCGCTGGCGAGCATGGCGCTTTCCTGTTCGATCTCGCCGATCAGCGCGATGGTGGAATCGGCGCCTTCAGACACGGTATCGTCAATGGCGTCACGGTCACCAGTCATTGTGAACATATGCACCATGAACTGGCCGCCCGGTTCAATAATCCTTGCACGGCCACCCATGAACACGAAATTGCACGCGCTAAAACAGGTCCAGCCGGCGGGGATGCGGGTGACAACGGGTATTGGCGACTGACGGATGATCAATCCTGCCTGATTGCCTGCAACCGCATTGCCGCCCGGCGAACGAAGCCAGATTTCGGCAATATCCGGATTTTTCTCCAATGCCTGTTTCAACCGGTCGGGCAACCCCGGATCGACGACACCTTCGGCCAAAAGCACCGTCTCGCCATCCTTTGTAACCGGCGTCAGCTTCATGGTCCGATTGGCCGACCAGTCCGGATTGGCCATGCAGGTCGGGTTATCGGGGTCCATTTTCGCTGCCGCATTGCCGCACAGGGCCGCCAGCATAGCGGCGAGTATCAGGGATTTTCCGTTACCCATCATACATCAAGCCGTAATGACGTAGCGCTTCTGGCCTTTGCCCTTGCACATTTTCTTGGACACTTTGGTTTCTTCGCCTTCGACGATTACCACGTCGGTCACATCCATGCAGGTCGATCCGTCATTCAGCGCCATTTTTTGAGTAACGGTCGACTTGCCCGATACATTCTCGCGCGTGGCGCTGGTCCATTCGGCCGTCGAACCGACCTCTTCGCCCCGCGTTGCTTCCACCGTGGCGTCTGCGGCCTGTACCTGCTCTTCGGGATCAAGCCGGCAAGCAATGGCATCGGACAGCAGCCCCACAACTTCGGCACGCGGTACAAAGTTGCCAACGACTCCCATCTGACGGGTAATGCGGCCGGTAGCTTCGCCAAGCACACCGCCCAAAATCGACCGGCCGATGCTTTTCTTGGGCGTGGTCGCACACCCATTGTCCGGCTTCTCAGTGGTTTCAGTTTTCTTTTTCTGAAACAGTCCGCCCAATTGCGCCGCAGCCGGAGCAGGCACCAACAGCGCTGCGATAAGGCCTGCCAAAGCTGCCTGGCGCACAGCGGAGTTCAACATTTTGCGCATGGGCTCCCTTCCCGTGTTCATAACCGCAATCTACGCCAACATGATGAGCGATACAATGATGCTGCGTATATCATCTATCGCCCTGCCCGTTATTTGCTTATGGACCCCTATGGCCGACCTCTATCTCAAAGCACTCGAATCCGAACGGCGCAGTCTGTGGGCGTCGGCGCGACTCAAGGGCTTACCCAAAGATTCGCCCGAACGGCAGCGGATCGCGGTGCTCGACGCCGATATTGCGGCGCATAAGGCGAAGGCCAAAACTCCCAAAGAATAGGCCCGCCTTCCGGTTAGGGAAGACGGGCCATCCGCTCCTCGGCGCTATGGGAGGCGCGCCTTGGAAAAGCTGTTATCGCAAAACTATTCTACCGGCGTGAACTGTTCGTCCTGTTCCTCCTCGGGCGCATCTTGCGATCTGTTGACGGGTCGTTCGTCGGCATGATCGTTGTCGATATCGGCACCGGTCGGGCTGATCGCAGCGTCGCTGAGTTCGTCATTGTCGGCCACGCGCAAATCGGCATTGCTGCTTACCTTTGGCGCGTCAGCGGGATAAGTCGTGTCGTTCGCCGGTGGCTGCGGAGCCGTTGCCGATGCGGCGTCGGCGATAGGGGTATTACCGATCGGACGGCTATGGTCTGTATCTGTCATGATCGCATCCTTTTCCATTGGGGACTGGAGCACATTAAACACGTCGGGGCCGACTTCGGTTCCTTGGCGTCGCATCAATTCGGCCAGTGGAAGTCGAATGTCGTCTGTCCGCTTGTTGCGCCATCATGATCGAAGCGCCGTTCGATGATCTGTCCATGCCCGTCATGATCGACCGCAATGATAGTGCTGCACCGCGTACCGTACAGCGGATTGCGGATAAATACCGGATAGGCTTCGCCGTCGGGCGTCGTTTCGCGGGCGAGCAGGTCCAGCAACATTTCGGGCCTGTCGCCTGGTCCGGCCAGCCACAAGGTCAGCTCGGCCACCAGCCGGTCCTTCCGCGGCCAGCTTTCACCAGCTATCGCATTGGACAGCCCGTGAATGCCCGGCGGCAGCGTAAGGCTCGTCGGGCCGGGCCGGTTCGAGACGAACTGTGCCGATCGCCGGTCGGTAACGATCATGCTGAACGGGTTGAAGCTTGCAGGGGACGGCGGCAGGCTGCCCATGGAGAGCCAATCGGCGACCAGTGCGCCGCGCGATGCCTTGTCCGGATCGGGGCCGTCTGCATCTCGGATATTGGTGACAACAGCGAAGCGACCCTGGTCCGACACGCCCATCCAGCCGCCACCCGAAACAAGGTCGCGACCGGCAATGATACCCGGATGATCGACCCAGCGGGAAAGCGGGGCCGATGGACGGACATGATGCTCGTCACGATTGCCAGCGATAACCAGCCGCCATTTAGGGTCGCTATGCCAGGCTATTGCAACAACGCACATGGCCTCCGCTATTGCCGATCAAGGCGGCGCTGGCGAGTGTAAATCAGACGCCTGTTTATCCGGCTGCTTCGCGCCGCACGTTGCCGTGGTCGTCGAGGTCGCCGGGCTCCATCCCCCCCTCGCCAAGCATTTCTGTCTCATCGTCGTCGTTCCGTTCTCCGCGATATGCTCCCATGTCGATCCGGCCGCTTCGTTCCATTTGCTGCATATGATCGACTACGTCCTGTTCGTCATCGGGCACGATCTGCGCTGGATTGGTTCTTCCGCCATGCGCGCTCTCTTCCATTTTTAGCTGATCGTAATTACGGCCGCGAATGGCGTCGTCGGCGACTGTCTGCGCCTGCGCATCCTCATCGTCTTGTTCCTGATTTCCGGATTCAAAGCGGTCATTCGGTTTCCCGTCCACACCTTGGTCGGTCGGCGCGTCGGGGATGGGCGGGGTCGGCGTAGGCGCGGCGGGCGTTTCGGTTGGCGCATTCGGTTCGACTTCGGTTCCGGGCTGCACCGGGGCGGTTTCGTTGAATTCGTCCGGCCTGCTGGCGGCTGAGTTCAATGTGTCGGGGCAATTCATCGTTGGCATCCTCGTTCTTGATCGTGGTCAAGAGTCAACGATGCTCGGGCATCTCTGGTTCCATCGCCGGGCCGACCAAATCAAAGCGGCTTTTCGTAAATCCGGTAGACCTTGTTGATCTCGCCGTTGATCGCTTCGCCGACCGAGCGCATCGGGCCGTTGTCTTCGAGTACCCAGCCGAACTCGCCGCGTGTCGCGCCAAATTTGACAACTGCATCGCGGCGGATGAATTCGACCAGCATGAAGGCCAATTGGCTCGCCATGCGGGTTGCTTGTAACTTTTTGACTACGCCCATCAATGGTACGCGCATCGTGGTCACCTTAGGCGCGCGTAGCCACCACAACAATTTTGCCCAGTTGAACGGGAATAGCGAACCGCCGAAATCTGCAATTTTCTCGTTGAGGTCAGGCAGGGTCATCATGAACGCAACAGGCTCACCATCGACTTCGGCGATCCGAATAAGGTCTTCGTAGACGATGGGTTTCAGCTTTTTCCCGGCATAGGCGATTTCTTCGTCGGTGAACGGAACGAAGCCCCAATTGTCGCTCCACGCATCGTTCAATATATTGAGTATCAGCCCCGCCTCTTGGTTGAACCGACTTTTATCGACACGGCGGATGACGATACGATCGTTGCGTTCGCCCGAAGCGATGATGCGCTCGACAAGCGGCGGGAAATCGGGACCGATCGGGATCGCGTAGGTGTATAGGTCTTTGGCCTTTTGATAACCCGCTGCTTCGATCCACGCCTGATAGTCAGGACTGTTATGCCCCATCATCACCGTCGGCGGATGATCGTGGCCCTGAACAAGCAAACCCGGCTCGTCCCACATCGCAAGGCTGATCGGGCCGAGCGAGCGGGTCATGGCTTTGCGGCGAAGCCAGTCCTCAGCGGTTTTCAGCAGGCTGGCGGCAACTGCCGCGTCCTCCGCCTCGATCAGTCCCCAGTTGCCGGTGCCCGGGCCGAAGCCTTGCTCGGACGGCTGCTTCAACGCCAGATGGTCGATATGCGCCGATATTCTGCCGACCACCTGATCCTGTCGCTCAGCCAGAAAAAGCTGCGCCTCGCCATGCCCGAACCACGGGTTTTTGCCGGGTGTGATTAGCCCGTAAACCTCGTCCTTGAGCGGCGGCACCCAGTTCGGATCGTTCGCGTAGAGCCGGAACGGCAAGTCGACGAAGGCCTTCTTGTCGGCCTTGCTGGTGACTGGGCGGATGGTGATTTCGCTCATCACGTTTTACTCGACACTGTGCGTGGTGCTGTCAAGCATCAGAGCCGGAGCTTGCGGCCGAATTTGCCGAGCGCCTCCTTGTCATTTGTGTCGAGGCCGAACTTGAGGCCCACCCACAGCAGCGGCCAGAACAACAGGAGCAGTCCAAGCGCTCGCACCCGCGCGCCGAACGGTGCCAGCGCCTCACCCGCCAGCCAGAGCAGTGCGATACTCGCCGCACCAATCACTACCGCGCGCCAGAAGTCTTCGCCAAAGGGTGTCAGCCGGTCGCTCAGCTTCAGTTCGATCACAGCCGCCCATGCGGTCACCACCACCGCCGCCGAGACGGCCAGCGCCATACCGAGCGCGCCGTAAACCGGCACCAGCGACAAGCCGAGCGCCAGCCAGATCGACAAGCCGATAAGGCTATTTACGAGTGGCAGTGCGCGGTGTCCCACCATCTCGACAATCGGCGTGGCAGGGCCGATTACCGCCTCGCCCGCACGTGCCGCCAGCAGCACGACGAGCACCGGGAGCGCCGCTGCCGACCCCGGCGCGAAGGCGCTCAGCATGTCGGATGCCAGCAGAATCATCAGTCCGGTAAGCGGCACCGCGATCAAGAGCGACATTTGCGTCGAGAAACGGTACATCGGCAGCATCGCACTGCGATCGACCGCTGCCTGCGCCGACGCCAGCGGCGACAGCACATAGAGGAACGACTGCCTTACAATGAGCGGGATCGAGGCGATCTTGCGCGCAATGCCGAAGAGCGCCGCCGCCGTCGCGCCCGCCGCGCCCGGGATCATCAGGTTGAGCAGGATCGGCGGCAGGTCATTGTAGGCGCGGCGTGCTATTTGCGGCGGTGTCAGCGCTGCACCGCTAGCCAGAACCGCGCGGCGGGTGACATGGGGCATCGGCGCGCGCCATAGCAGGCGCAGATCATAATAGCGCCCGAGCAACTGCGCCGACAATATCGCGGTCAGCGCCAGCGACAGCATATGTCCGAGAAGCAATCCGGTCAGGTCGAAGCCGATCAGGAAAAACCCGGTTGCGAACACCAGTCGCGCGACCTGCTCCCAGAATATCCGCAGCCGTATCTCGGGCCCGAATGCCCGCTTCGCCCGCGCCGCCGCTGTAGCGATTTCGACGAAAATCCACAAAGGAAGGCTCCATGCGAACAGCGCAATCGCTCGCGGCAATTTCGCCGCATCTTCAGGCGCGCTCGCAACAAACCCGGCCAGCCAGTCGGCCGACAATGTCATCGCCAGCGCCGCCAGCACACCCAAGCCAGTTCCGGTCAACAAGGCAAAACGCACCGCGCCATGCTGCCGCTCGCGGTCATCTTCGGCAGGCACAATACGTTGCAATGCCTGCCCCATCGCCAAATCGAGGATATTCGCCAATATGTTGATCGCCGCCCACAGCACGACATAGACGCCGTAGCCGGTCAGCCCAAACATCCATGTATAGGCAGGTTGCGCCACCACTTCGATCAGCGCGCCTAAACGCGACAATGCGGCCAGCCCCGCGCCCTTGGCTACCTCCGAAGTACTGACAGCGGGAGCAGGCGGGACCAGCGCGTCTTCGATCGGCCCGCTCATTCTTCGCTGCGGACCAGCACCGTTTCCCCGATTAGCAAGAACAGCAGGAACGGTCCCCAAGCCGCGACAAGCGGCGGATAGGCTCCCAGATTGCCCATCGCCAGCGCGAAATTATCGGCGACAAAATAGGCAAAGCCAAGCGCCATTCCGATAACCGCGCGCAGGAACAGCGCGCCCGAGCGCGCCAGCCCGAAGGCCGCCACTGCAGCCAAGAGTGGCATCAGTAAGGTCGACATCGGTCCCGAAATCTTGTGCCACAATATCCCTTCCAGATTGTCGGTCCGCCTGCCCGCAGCCTTCAGGTCCGAAATCGCGTTCAGCAGCGGAAAAAAGGCAAAACTGTCGCCATCGACTTTGACATAATTGAACCGGTCAGGCGTGACGCCCTTGCCGATGGTTAGCCCGTCAAAATTCTTCTGCTCGGTGGTGGCGACGTCGAAGCTGCTGCTGTCCTTCAGTTGCCAGGTACCGTCCACATAGCGCGCTTCCTTCGCGCGAACGATCTGGCGGAGGCCGCCGTTACTGCGCAGATAAATGCTGACATTGCCAAGCTTGGTCGCATCGCCGGTTCCGGTCACGGTTTCAGCATTGATCAGATCCTGCCCCTCGCGCACCCAGACGTTGGTCTTGACCCCGGTATCGGCCGGCACGGGGCCATAATCGACCGCTTGCCAGACCTTGAGCTTGGCAGTATTAGGCGCGACCACCAGATCGTTGAAAGCAAAAGAAAAAATTGCCACCGCCAGGCTGGCTACAAACATCGGTGCGAGGATCTGGTGCGCCGATAGCCCCGCTGCCTTCATCGCCACTACTTCGCTGTTCTGGCTTAGCGTCGTGAAGGTAATCAGCGTCCCGAGCAGCACCGAAAAGGGCAGGAAGCGCGCAACGAGCTGCGGCGCGCGCATTCCGATATAAGACAGAACATCGCCCTGGTCGTTACCCGCCACCGACAATATCTTGCCGCTTTCGCCCAGCAGGTCGAGCGTCATCAGGATCAGCACGAGCATCGCCAGCACCGCCAGGCTGCGGGTGATGAACAGCTTTGCCATATAGAGCGTGATGTTGCGCGATGGGAAGAAATGCACGGGCCTAATCCTCTTCGGGCTCGGGCGGCATACCTACCGTCGCCAGCCGCGATTTGCGTCCGAAGCGGAACAGCTTGCGGACCGATTTGCCTGCCTTGGCTGCAAACACCTCGAGAGCGCCGATCGGCTGTCCACCCGGGACATGCGCGATGATGTGGTACATCCACAGGATCAGTCCGGCGAAAAACAGAAATGGCAACCACAGCGCGATAATCGGGTCGATGACCCCCATCCCTCCGATGCCCGCCGCATATTCGTTGATCTTATGATAAGTCACCACCATCACAATCGACAGGAACACGCCGAGCGCCGACGTCGACCTCTTGGGCGGCACCGCCAGGGCCACCGCCAGGAACGGCAGCAACAGCATCATGGCCACCTCGACCATGCGGAAATGGAAATTCGCCCGTGCCATATTGCGCGCTTGTTGCTGGGCCTTTGCATCGCCACCGATTCTGAGCAATTCGGTAAGCGAATATTCGCGGTCCTTGCCGCCGCGCGCTCGGAAATTCTCGATCTGCGGCAACGGGATGGGTACATCATGGCTGGTAAAGCTCAACACCCGCGGGGTTTCGAAAGTGGGCGCGTTGTGAACCAGCGTACCTTTGCTCAACCGCAGGATAATCGTGTCGGGATCGTCCGTTCGCAAGAACTGCCCGCGCTCGGCGGTGACCGCAATCGACTGCTTGCTCTTGCTTTCGGCAAAGACGAAAAGCCCGGATAAATCATTGCCTTTGTTGCGGCTTTCCTCGATCCGCATCGTTAAGTTCTGGCCGACATTATTGAACTCGCCGACCCTGACCTTGGCCCCGAAAGCGCCCGAGCGAAGTTCGAAGCGCAGCTCCTCATACAGATAACGCGCGCTCGGCTGGATGAAGCCGACGATGGCAAAATTGACTATGGCCAGCGCGATCGCGAACATGAAGGGCACCCGCAACAGGCGGAAGTAGCTCATGCCAACGGCCCGAAAAATGTCGAGTTCGGAAGATGTTGCCAACCGCCTGAAGGCCAGCAATATGCCCAGCAACAAGCCAATAGGGATGCCAAGCGACATATATTCAGGGATGAGATTGGCGAGCATCCGCCACACCACGCTGACTGGCCCGCCCTCTGCCGCGACAAAGTCGAACAGGCTTAGCATCTTCTCCAGCATCAGCAACGAGGCGGCGATTGCCAGCGTCGCCAGCAGCGGGACCATGACTAGCCGGAAGATGTAGCGGTCGGTAGCAGTGATAAATTTCAACTTATGGTCGCCCTGTCACCGTATTTTGGCCGCAAACTGCACCGATAGACGCTTCCAGGTTCAGGGGCAATATGGATGGCGCGTGCTCAAAAAACATACGCGCCTGAAAACTGTTCCACGGAGTTTGGTATGAAGAAGACGATAGCATTTGCAGCAGTCGCCGGTTTGGCCCTCGTTTCGGGGGCTTCTGCCGCTGGCACGGCAATCAGCAATGATATGAGCCGCTGCACGACGGGCAACGGCCCGGCCGTGCTAGTCAGCGTGCGCGGCGTAAAGGAAGCCACGGGGCGGATTCGCGTCCAGTCCTATCCTGCAACCAACGGTGCATGGCTTGCCAAGGGCCGATGGATCAACCGGATCGAAGCGAAAGCCAGTGGCGGAGCGATGACTTTCTGTGTGCCAGTGCCTGCCGAGGGTAAATATGGCATCGCGGTGCGGCATGACCGCAACGCCAACGGCAAGACTGACATCAGCCAGGATGGTGGCGGGTTTTCGAACAACCCGAGCATCAACATCCTCAACCTCGGTAAACCGGCAGTCGGCAAAGTGGCGTTTTACGCGGGCACCGGCGTGACCAAAATCACTATCAACCTTCGCTACATGTAACGGATAATATTTGGCTCTCGTCGCGCTCCTTTCGAACCCCAATTCAACCGGCAACAGGTCGCTGTTGCCGGCGGTTCGCTCTTACTGCGCGCTTCATCCCGATATTTTCCATTACGAGGTCGAGGAAATCGGCCAGGTGCCCAAAGCATTGGAAATGATCGCCCGCGTCAAGCCCAAGGTGCTGGTTATCAACGGTGGCGACGGGACAGTACAATCGGCGCTTACCGAGCTGTATCATGGCGGCCATTTCGAAGGCGACCCGCCTCCGGTTGCAGTGCTGCCCAATGGCAAGACCAATTTGATCGCGCTCGATCTGGGGGCAGAGGGAACCGCGCTCGAAGCGCTTGAGCGAATACTCGAGGTGGCTAAGGGAGATATGACCGAGCATATCGTCGCACGTAAAATGATCGCGCTGACCGACGGTAGCGAGGGCGCTCGCCCGGTACTGGGCATGTTCCTTGGCGGTGCAGGACTTGCCGAGACCATTCTTTATTGCCGCCATAAAATCTATCCGCTGGGGCTGCCCAACGGGCTTAGCCATTTTCTTGCTGCAGTCGCAGTAATGTTCTCGGCGGTTTTCGGAATGAAGGCCGATTTCCTGCCGCAGCGCGCGAAACCGGTCAGCATCTCTTTCATCCGCAAGGGCGAGTTGCAGGGCATATTCTCTGTGCTGATCGTCACCACGCTGGAAAAACTGTTGCTGGGAAGCCGAACGACCGAAATGACCAGCCGTGGCCAGATGAAGTTCATGGCAGTTGACCAGCGGACGGGGACGATGTTCCGGGTGATCTTCGAATCGGTTATCGGCCGTCTTGGACGTCGCAAGGTTGACGGCGTCCATATCGAGCAGGGCGACATCATCCGTATCGAAAGCGTCAAAAGCAGCGTTGTGCTGGACGGCGAAGTGTTCGAGGCGAAGAACGGCCAGCCGATCGTGTTGCGTTCGACACCGCCAGTGCCATTCCTTCGGTTGGCGGCATAAGCACTTAACAAGCGGGTCCGTAAGCCGCTAAGAGCTGCTTATGCTCTCGCTCACCCAACTGGTTGCCGACGAACTCGCAGTGCCTGCCCTGCCGCAGGCGCAGGACTTCGCCGCGCATATCGCCGCGCAATATCCGGGCGCGGCGCGGGCCGTTCTGTTCTACGGCTCGTGTCTGCGCTCGGAGCAACTCGAAGGCCAGATGCTCGATTTCTACCTGATCGTATCGAACTATGACGCGGCCTATGACAAGAAATGGCTGGCGACATGGAACCGTCGTTTGCCGCCCAATGTTTTTCCGGTTCAGCATGATGGGCTGATAGCCAAGGTCGCGGTTTTGAGCGAGGCTGACTTTCACGATCTTAACCGCCCTGCCGCTTCGGCGGTTTCCGTATGGGCACGCTTTGCCCAGCCTTCGCGGCTGGTGTGGGCCGCAGACGATGCGGCGCGTACTATGGCGGCGCGCGCTATATCGGGCGCGGCGCCAACTTTGCTCAACGCTGCTTTGGCGTTTGTCGAACGCGAGGTCGATGTCCTCGACCTGTGGCAGACGGGCTTCCGCATGACATACGACGCCGAACTGCGCGCCGAGCGCAATGACCGGCCAGCATCGGTGGTCGAATTCGATCCCGACCGCTACCTCCGCTTCGGCCAGGCCGCGCTGCAACACACGCCGATAGCCAACGAGATCCGAGGCGACAAGGTCCACATCCTGCCCGACCCACAGCGCCGGATTATGCAGGAACGAGACCGCTGGCCGGGTTTAAGGCGGCGCGGTAAGATGCTCACAGTCGCGCGGCTGGGGAAAGCGGCATTCACTTATGCAGGCGGGATCGATTATCTGGCATGGAAGATAAACCGCCATGCCGGGACGCAGATCGAAATCAAGCCGTGGCAAAGGAAATGGCCGTTGGTGGCGGCGCTGTTTCTGGTTCCGAAGCTGCTGGTGAAGGGTGCAGTGCGCTAAGTGTGCAGCAAGGATTTGGCCCGGAACACTATCACCGCGAACAACGCCGCAATTGTTGCCGGCATCCAAAGGCTGAAGATGCCATATCGGACGAACACCGACGCACCGATCACCGCGCCGCCTATCAATCCCGCCCACAAAAACAAGTAAGGAAGCCATGCAGTCTTCGCTCCACCACGCAGCATTGTTGCCAGTCCTTGCCCGATTTTTACCAACGCGCCTGTCATGTAGGTAAGCCCGAACGAAACCGATCCTTCGCGCTCATACAAGGTGTTTTCCGCACCCATGCAAAAGGCCGCCATGCAAATGGCAGGCAACAGCCAGCCAAAATTTGCCGCCACCGGTGCCGCGAATAACAAGACCGATATGCCGGCCAATATCATTGCCTGACGTTTGTTGACGGCGGTATCTTTGCCATTCCCTGTCAGCGATCCCCAGATCACGCCTCCGACAAAGCTGACGATAAGAGCTGCGACCATGAAAACATAAGGCGCGCCTTCGGCCAGGCCTATGCTCAGCCGGGTAGAATTGCCGCTCATAAAGGACAGGAAAAAGCCGCCGCTTGCCATAAACCCGATGGCATCGACCATTCCCGCCATTGCGGCAAAACCTGTCGCCATGAAGCGCTCGCGGCGATCAAGTCTGGTCATTGGGCCGGGTTAGACAATCCCGACGGTCTTACCCGCCCGTTCGAACCGATCCAGAATATCTGCCACTTGTTCGCTCGTATGCTCGGCGCAGAGTGAGCAGCGCAGCAATGTCATCCCGGCTGGCGTCGCCGGCGGGCGCGCCAAGTTCACGTAAAGCCCGTTCTCCAGCAACGCTTGCCACATCGCGGCACCCTTTTCGAGGTCGGGCATGATGACCGCGATGATCGCGCTTTGCGCTTCAGGCGTGCCGAGCGTGAAGCCGAGATCGCGCAGACCTTTGTGCAGCGTCTTCGAATTTTCCCACAGATGCGCACGCTTGTTGCCGTTGTGCATCAGCTTGCGGATGCTGGTGGCTGAGCAGGCGACCACCGAAGGCGGCAATGACGCTGTGAACACATAAGGTCGGCAGACCAGCCGCATGATTTCGAATTTCGGGTGGTTCGATACGCAGAAGCCGCCAACTGTGCCGACCGACTTCGAAAAGGTGCCGATAACAAAATCGACATCGTCGAGTACGCCCTGCTCCTCCGCGACGCCGCGGCCGTTATCGCCGATAAAGCCCATCGAATGTGCCTCGTCGACCAGCACCATCGCGCCCGCCTCTTTCGAAACGCGCACCATTTCCTTCAGCGGCGCGACATCGCCGAGCATCGAATAGACACCTTCGAGCACCACCAGCTTGCCCGCCTCGACAGGCAGCCGCTTAAGACGCTTCTCCAGCGCCTCGACATCGTTATGACGGAAGGCAACGATTTCGGCATTGCCCATCGCGCAGCCGTCGTAAATCGACGCATGGCTGTCGATGTCGAGGATGACATAATCGCCCTTGCCCGCAATCGTGCTGATGATCCCCAGATTGGCCTGATAGCCGGTGGAGAACACCATCGCGTGCTCCATCGCGTAAAATTCTTTGAGCGCTTCTTCGCATTCCTTGTGGCCCTGAAACGTGCCGTTCAGAACGCGACTGCCGGTGGTGCCTGCGCCGAACTCGTCGAGCGCTTTCTTGCCCGCCGCGATCACGTCTTCGTCGAAGGTCATGCCCATATAATTGTAGGTGCCGAGCAGGATGGTTTCATTGCCATTGACGACCGCGACAGTTGGTGATTTCACCTCTTCCATGACCAGTGAGAACGGGTCTTTTACCCCGGTGGCGAGCAGCCCTTCGCGTTGGGCAATCAGCGGGTCGAATTTGGAGAACAGGTCGGTCATATCAAGCCGTCAGCTTCATCACCGCGTCTGCGAGCTGGCCGACATTCTCGATCTCCGCCTGCAGGTTCATGCTGATGACTATATCGAATGCGTCCTCGACCTCGGCGACGAAATCCATGACGGTCAGGCTGTCCCATTCGAGATCGCCTGCGAACGTCGTAGCCTCAGTCAGCTCGACACCCTTCTTGTTGAACGGCTCGATCAGGCCTTTCAGCCCTTCAAACATTTCGCTTCGGTCGGTCATATATTTTCCTTCGAACTTGGTGCGTTATGGCAAGCGAATAAGGCGGCAAAAGGGCAAAATCAAAGCCAGCCCTGAGAGTGATACCAGCGCGCGGTTTCCTTTAGGCCCGCGCGTGTCTCCACCTTGGGAGTCCACAAGGCAGTCGGCGGAGCTGCTGCGCGGTCGATAGTCCAGTCTGGATGGCTCAGATAACCCGCACGGTCGGGGGTCAGCTTGGCCTTGTGCCCGCGAAACAGCCGGTCGCCGCGTGCAGCCAGCCGAAGCAGCCAGCGCGGCGCATGGATCGCGGTCACGCGCCGTCCCATCGCCCAGCCGATGGCACGAGCAAATCCGTCATGGCTCCAGCCGCCTGCGACCCCGTCATCGACCTCGAAAATCCTCGCCGTGGCGTCGTCATGTGCGGGCAGGACGGCGACCAGCAACCGCGCGAGATCATCGACATGGATCAGCGAGACGCGGCCCTTTGGCGGCAACAGCACAAAGCCCTTGCGTGCCATCCGGAACATATCGAACATCTCTGTATCGCCGGGGCCGTAGACGCCCGGCGGACGAACGATTGTCCAGTCGAGCATCGACGTGCCAACCAGCTTTTCACCACGCAATTTGCTCGCACCATAGATCGAAAGCTGCGGCTCGCGCGCCGACAGCGAAGATACATGGACAAAGCGACCTACGCCTGCATCCTTTGCGGCGGCCAGCATGTTCGCAGTGCCGGTGACATTACCCGCCTCGAAGCCCGCCGCGTCGGGCGCGTTCACCACGCCGGCGATATGAAGCACAGCACCCGCGCCTTCGCACAAGGTCGCTAAGCTAGCGCTGTCACCAAGGCCGCCCCGCACCCAAGTCACGCCCGCCCGCTTCGGCTGGTCACGCCGGGTCAACGCGCGCACCTGCCATCCATCTTCCAGCAACCGGTCGAGCGTCACCCGACCGACAAAACCCGTTGCGCCGGTCAGCGCAACTGTCTTCAAAGCAGCACCAACTGATCGCGGTGAACGAGCACCGAGCGCGGGACGGTGCCAAGGATCGCCTCCAACTCACTGCTGCGGTACCCGCAAATTCGCGCTGCATCGGCGGCGTCATATTCGGACAGACCGCGTGCCATGGCCACACCGTCATCCGCACTGATGTCGATGACATCGCCGCGCTTGAATTCGCCCTCAACGCTGAGCGCACCTGCGGGAAGAAGGCTGCTGCCCGCCCTGATCGCATTGATCGCGCCGTCATCGACGCGGATGCGTCCCTTTACCGTCAGCCGCCCGCCGAGCCAGCTCTTGCGCGCCGAACCACCTTCGCGCGGAAGGAAATATGTCGATGGCGCGCCTGCTTCCAGCGCCGCCAAAGGATGATCGCGCAACCCCGAGCAAATCGTCAGCCCGATGCCCGCGCGCGTGGCAATGTCGGCCGCATCCAGCTTCGATGCCATCCCGCCCGAACCCATGCCCGACGACGAACCCTCGGCAACCATGATGCGGATTCGCCCGTCGATCTTGGCAACCTCGGGCACCAGCACCGCGCCGGGCTGGAACGGCGGGCGGTCGTAGAGTCCGTCGACATCGGACAGCAGGATAACCCCCGCCGCACCCGCCGCCTGCGCCACACGTGCCGCCAGCCGGTCATTATCGCCAAAACGGATTTCTTCGGTAGCAACGCTGTCATTCTCGTTGATCACCGGCACCGCGCCTGCGCCGAGCAAGCGGTCTAGTGTCGCCGCGATATTCAAATAGCGCCGCCGGTCCTCCAGATCATCGAGCGTCACCAGCATCTGCGCCGCTGCCAGGGATTGGAGACCTAACAGCTCAGCCCATATGCCCGACAAGATAATCTGCCCGACCGACGCCGCCGCCTGCGCATCTGCGAGGCTGGCCCGGCCGCCCTTGTCGAAACCCATCCTCCGCGCGCCCAATGCAATTGCGCCCGAAGTCACGATGACGATCCGCTGCCCCGCCTGATGCCGCGTGCTGATATCCGCCACCAATGTTTCCAGCCAATCGCGACGCACACTGCCGTCGCGCTCGACCAATAAGGAAGAGCCTACCTTGACCACCAATAGGGGGCAGGCGTTGCTGGCAAAGGCGGCTGGCTTTAGATCGGCGACCATGTCCCGTCTTCCGATATGCCTGTATTTTGCGTCGATTCCAGACCGCTCTTGTCGGGCAGCGCGGCCAATACGCCGTCGAGCACGTCGGGCACGCCCTGTCCGGTCGCGCCGGAAATCGCGATCACTGCCTGCGCACCCGCCGCTTCCAGTTGCGCGGCAATATCGGCCATCAACTCTGCGTCGAGCAAATCGCCCTTGTTGAGCGCTACAATCTGCGGCTTGTCCTCAAGCCCAGCGCCATAGTCGGCCAATTCGTCACACACCGTTTGCCACGCTAGAACGGGATCGTCCTGCGTCGCGTCGATCAAATGGATCAGTATTTGGCAGCGTTCGATATGCCCCAAGAACCGGTCGCCAATACCGACACCATCGGCGGCACCGGCGATAAGCCCCGGAATATCGGCGAGCACGAACTCGCGCGATTTATGGCTGACCACACCCAGTTGCGGGCGGATCGTCGTGAAGGGATACGCACCGACCTTCGCCTTGGTGTTCGACACCTGGTTGATAAAGGTCGATTTGCCAGCATTAGGCATCCCGACCAGGCCCGCGTCTGCCAGCAATTTCAGCCGCAACCAGACATACATTTCTTCATAAGGCCAGCCCGGCCCGTGCTGGGTGGGCGCGCGGTTGGTCGAGGTCTTGTAGGAAGCATTGCCGCGCCCGCCATCGCCGCCCTTCAAGAACACGACTCGCTGCCCGACTTCGGTCAAATCGAGCAACAACGTGCGTTCTTCATCGTCAGCCAGCACCTGAGTGCCAACCGGCAGCTTAATAACAAGGTCTTCGCCATACGCGCCGTGCCGATCACGCCCCATGCCCTGAATGCCGCGCTGCGCCTTGAAATGCTGGGCGTAGCGGAAGTCGATCAGCGTATTGAGGCCGGCGACCGCTTCGAAAATGATATTGCCGCCCTTGCCGCCATTGCCGCCGTCAGGACCGCCATATTGGACATATTTCTCGCGCCGGAAACTGACTGCCCCCGGCCCGCCCGCGCCCGAACGGATGAAAATCTTTGCTTGGTCAAGAAAATGCATGGGTGGCCCTTAAGCGAATGCGCGTGATTTGGCCAGAACAGGAGTGAAAATGGTGGAGCCTAGGGGAAATGATATTTTCACCCTGAAAACCCCAGAAATCCTAGCTTTTTATTATTTGCTACACGTTAGCCTTTAACCCCAGCCTGTAGCAAAAGCAACCAAGATTGCTTTCTTTCAGTCCACAGCGACACAAGCGACAATTTGCTTGCAGCGCATTCGCATGATTTGGTCAACTTTGCTCTCGCCATCTCGCTTTGCGGCACGCTGTAAATCGGCCGTAGATAAGTCAAGTCGGCCTTTAACAGCTTTTGTAATCTCAGCGGTCGTGGTTAATCCCAGCGGCGGCTTTTTGTCGTTCGGCGAGGCGACAATCGCGCAAGCGGTGCTGCAGATTTGCGAGCTGACTTGGCAGCTGCGCGGCCGGGCCGAAGGACATCAGGTGCCAAACGCAAAGGTCGGGATGTCGGCCGTCTTGGGTTTGGACGCGAACGGCGGCTCGGTTGTCCTAAAGGCGTGACGACGCAGTATTCATAGCAACCGGGATTTCGTGACTACAGCCGCCCAGAAAAAATGCTCATACGCGAAGGTTTGGCTAGCCTTCCATCCATGATGGCACCGGAAGGTCTTGCGGGCGCAGTTCGAAACCGAGTGGACTGCACCACACACGATCATTGAGCAGGATCGGTCCACTATGCTCAATGATCAGCGCGTCCAGCGCGGCTTCATGACCGGCCCCCGCTGCAGCTGCTGACATCGCCGAGACGATGCAGCGCAGTTCTGCTGTTACGTTTTGATAGTCCGTTTCTTCGGCTTCCGGGCTTTGCAGCACAACGCGTCCCTCTGCGACAAGGCTCTCCAGTTCATTTATCTCTGCGTCGCCGTTACTTTTCAGCAAGTCGATGATCGCATGCGACAGATTGAGATAGGAGCGCAGCGTGCTGCGGTGATAGCGGCGTGCATGCGGCAACCTCTGTTGCATGAAAGCCAAGGCAGCCATGGTCAGCTGGAGCTGTTCGATCACGTGCTTCTCGGCACCCTCGAGAGCCGGCAAAACCGTCTCGCCTAATGCCCGCAGTATAACCTGCAACTGTGTTTCATAATTCTGGATCATTTTGCAATGCCCCTAAAATAGTCCCGCAACTCGGACAAAGCCAGATAGCCCAAGCCCGACACATGATTGAGCAACACATCTTGGTGGGTGGCTGCGCACCGAGCCGCGCGTGCCGATGCGGCGAGCAGCAGGACCGAGACGAGATAGCGATTGAACAAGCCAAAATATTGAACGCGAAACGGTTCGACCGGCAAGCCCGACGCCTTTTCATACGCCGCGAAAAGATCAGATTCTGTCATCATGCCGGATGATAGGATTGTTGTGTCATCTTCGGCATAGTGCTGGAAAAGCGGCAGCGTTGCATAGGTCAGATCCTGATGTCGGTCCCCGAGCACAGCGCCTTCCCAATCGAGCAAGGCAGTAATTTCACCACGGCCTTCGTCGAAGAGAAAATTGCCACTGCGATAATCACCATGGACAATCGACACATGGTCAAGCGGTGGCGCATGGCGGATCAGCCATTTATGGACAACCGCCAACACCGGTTCATCTTCTATCCGGTCCTCTTCCCAGATCCGCCGCGCTGCGTTCACTTGCTTGATCACGGAGAGGTTGGATCCCAAGACCGGACGGTCGAAACTGGACATCGCCGGGGCATCGTCAATCGGCACATTGTGAATTTTCGCGAGATGTTCGACAAATTGCGGCCCCAGTCTGGCACGCAAGTCTGGGCCGAAATTCTGGCCCAAGCCCGTGACTTTACCCGCGTCGTGTGACGGTTTCGCGGTTCCCGCCGCAAACCCATAGATCATCGCAGGATAGGCCAGGAAAGTAGCGTCAGGGTCCATCCAATAAGCGTGTGGAACAGGGACCGAGTGCTCCACCGCACGGATCACCTCGAATTCCCGACGACGACTGGATTCGGTCACCGATGCGGCGGGTTCCATGCGGAGCACCATAGGGGTGACAACAGTTGGTCCCCCAGCGCCGTGTTCACCGCGCCAGTTCAGGTTGAACACCATCTGCAACTTGGAGGCTCCTCCGGATAACCAGCGGGCATCGCTGATTTCAACGGCATAGCCCAGCCTGTCGGCAATCAGGCGATGCGTACCTTGGATCAGCGTTTCGAGATTTATTGCTTCAAATGATGGTCCGTTGCGCCGATGCATCTTGCGGGTCAGCACCACATCGATTTCCCGTTCTGTCGGAAATCGGGCGCGCATCTCGTCGATGAACGCATCGGTAGGTTTGCGCCGGATGTCAGCCGCAGCGGCCTCGTGAGTCATGACTCCATCTCCCTTGCCCCAATGTCATGCTTATCCGCCATGCCTCTGGAAAGAAAACCGAGACCCGCGAAATCGGCAATGTGGCTATACCCCACCCGCGAGCCGCTTTCCCAACGCATCAGTGTCTGGAATGCGGCACTCGCAGGGTTGAAGTTGTACCAAGGTGCCGCGGCTATGGTGGTGCCGACGGCTTCATAGCAATTGCCTTGATCGTCCTCGAACGAGACCTGTGCGCGTGTCACCAGCATGTCGAACCGCTGCGCGCTCATCGAGGCCTTCACGATAGGTCGGCGCTCACCGTTGATGGCCAGAAAACCGAAGTTGAACGGCCCATAAACGACTTCCTTGTTGTCGAAATCCAGTCCGAGCACCAGGAATGCGCCAAGGTCATCTCCCAGATTGACATGGACCCAGGTCGCCCCCTTATGTCCCCAATCGCGTCGCACGCCCCAGCTTTTGTCCATCCCGTCGATGCAGTCGATCTGATAATCACGACCGCGCAGCGACAATGTTCCAGTTACCCGGCCTTTGCTTTCCATATGACCGGTGTTCCAGCCATCATAGCCTTCCAACTTGGCAGACACGATCAACGGATTTTCGCTGGCATCATGCGGATCGAAGGGGTCGCATACAGCTTTGAACGCGACATCCAGCGCGCAGGTGCCGTCAAGCGACCGATATTTGAATTCACAATCCCGGGCGCTCGTAGCTTTGAAGGACAAACCATTTTCAAGTGAAAAATCATCAAAATGTTCTGGGCAGGACAGATGCATTTGCGCGTCGTTATGATGGATCTGCCATGGATGAAGGCATAGGCCTTTGTGGATCTCGATCGAGCTATGGCAAATGCCGAGATTGGGCCGGACGAGCGTGTAGAGATTTCCGCTGATTCCTGCTTCGGGCACCGAAAAGATCAAGAACAACGTCTCTGTCCACAGCTTTTCGTTGGGGTCGCACGGGTGAAATTTGAAATCATCTGCTGTAATCATTTTTGATCCTCAAGATCGATCATTTGCAAAACCCGAACGCGCCGCCAAAATTGGCGCCGGGCCAAGTCACGAAGTGGCGCGCCTCATTGGTGGCCTGGCGCATCAGCTGGCCGTCATTCCGCCGTCAATCACATGCTCCATCCCGGTAATGAACGAAGCTTCATCCGAAGCGAGGAAGACGGCGAGGTGCGAAATTTCGACGGGTTCGGCGATCCGTCCCAGCGGGATAGCCGACGCTGCGCCGCCACCGTCCTCGTCAGTCGCCGCAACCATCATCGGGGTTTTAACATAACCGGGATGGATCGAATTAACGCGAATGTTGCGATCGCCATATTCGACAGCCACCTGCTTGGTCATACCCCGCACCGCGAACTTGCTGCCTGCGTAGGCCAAGTTCGGGGTTCCGATATTGGCTACCATGCCTGATATCGAGGAGACATTGATAATCGATCCACCACCCAGCGCAATCATTGAGGGCAGAACTGCACGCATCCCAAAGAAAATGCCGTTCATATTCACGGCACAGACATGCAGGAAATCAGCCTCTGATAGTTCTGCCGCCTTGGAGACCGGACCGATGATTCCTGCATTGTTGATGAGCACATTGATCCGGCCAAAGCGCGCCTCGCCTTCTGTCACGACACGATCCCAATCCGCTGCGCTGGCCACATCATGCGAGATAAACAGCGCATCGGCTCCTAAAGAGTCCGCAACCGCTTGCCCTGCGGGTTGATTGATGTCGGTCATGATAACCTTGGCCCCTTCAGCAACGAAGGCTCTTGCATGGGCTTCGCCCATCCCCTGCGACGCGCCTGTAATTACCGCCACCTTGCCCGACAATCTTCCCACGTCACCATCTCCTGCTTTGATCGCGGCCAGCCACAGGACCGGTTCCGCAAACTCTTTATGGAAAGGACTATCTACGCAGCGAGGACTTTGTCAACATATACGTTGATATGATTTCGCTGACATCACGCGCGCCTACTGACGATCTATCTACACTAGTGTTGTATAAAGCTTCTCCTAAAAATGACCGGGCCCGCGCATAAAAGCGTCGCCGTGCCGACCACGATCGACACCGCCATAGGTCGAATAGCATTGTCTGTGCCCGCATGATTTTTCGCCAAACGCGCCCCTTCAAGCTGGCAAAAATGCTCTCGAATTCCGCCGGACATACTGATTTAACATCATTTAATGTTAATCTTGAATGTTCCATTCTGGCGCCCTTTGACATCGGGCGCACGTCGCTTGACCCGCCATGACATGAGACGAAAGCAGAGCGTGAGGAAGCGCCGGCGTCAAGTTGGGAGCCGACAGGAGCTGGCCTGAAATCAGGACATCAATCAATTTGTCAACATTTGTGTTGATATGTCGACGCTTGTGTTGCATACAGCGCTCTCTAGCGCCAGCCGTTCTGTGGCGACTCGAAGGAAATTGAGGGGAGAGGAAAGATGTCGAAACAAGGGGCCGTTTTAATCTCGGCGATGACCATCGTGGCAGCGCTGCATGCAACCACGGCGATGGCACAGGGCACCGAACCGCCGCCGCCCGCAGAAGATGGCGGCAGCGAAATCATTGTGACAGCACAGCGCCGGTCAGAGACGCTGGAGCGGACCCCGGTGGCGGTCAGCGTGCTGAGCGCGGACGCTCTAGCAAAACAGGCGATCGTCACCGAGTCTGATCTCCAACTGGCATCGCCTGGCCTAACCATTCGAGCAGGATATAATTCCAACCAGTTGAACTATGCCTTGCGCGGCCAGTCGCTCGACGCGTTCAGCGACACACGCCCCGGCGTCCTGCCCTATTTCAATGAAATCCAGCTCGACGGCGTCGGTGGCGGTTCTTCCGCCTTTTACGATCTTCAATCCGTGCAGGTTCTGAAAGGTCCTCAGGGGACTCTGTTCGGTCGGAACTCCACAGGTGGCGCGGTCCTTTTCACATCGGTCAAGCCTGATGACACGTTCGGCGGTTACGTCAGCGGTCGGCTCGGTAACTATAAGTCGCGCCAAATCGAAGGTGCCCTGAACGTTCCGATCGTGGGCGACACAGTTCTGGCTCGCGTCGCCGGCTTCTATGAGAAGCGCGACGGGTACCAGCGCAACCTGTTCTACAACACACGGGCAGGCAATGTAGATCGCTACGGTCTGCGCGGCAGCTTGCATTTCGAGCTGTCGGAAACGATTTCGAACGATCTGGTAGTCGACTATCTGCATTCGGACGGCAACAGTCTCAGCGGCTTGATTGACACCCTGGAGCCAACCGGCCTTGTTCCACTGATTGCACTCACAAACTTTGGCAATCAGCCACAGTTTAATTTCCTGATCAATGCCTTCACCGGTGGCGCGGCAGGGTGCAATGCCACCACTAACAACTGCGCCGCGATTTATGCTGCCGCCAACCCCAAGCTCGATCCCGGCGGCATTGCCTCCTATCTGGCGACGCAGCGAGCCCGCGGCCCGTACCAGATCGAATCCGATGGGCCGGCAACATATCGCGGTCGCAATATCATCGTATCCAACATCACGGAGATCGACGTCGGCGCTGACACCAAACTCCGTAACATTTTCGGCTACACCTATCTCCAGAACGGCATTGCCGGCGACATCGACGGAACGCCCTACCGCATCGATGACAATGGCAATGGTGGCAAGAACGACGACACCCGCCAATATTCGGAAGAACTCCAGCTGGTCGGCAAGACGTTCGGCGGCAACCTCAATTATGTCATCGGCGGGTTTTATTCACACGAAACCAACGAGAATGTAACCACTAGCGTGCTGCTTCAATTCCCGCCGCTGGGATTAACAACGAATTACAACAAGCTCACCACGCGCGACATGTACGCGGTGTATGGTCAGGGCACCTACGATCTCAGCGAGGCAACAGGTATCGAAGGTCTCGGTATCACGGTGGGCGCGCGCTACACGAAGGAAAAGATCAGGTTCGAAACGCTGCCTGACGACACCGCCTTCCTTGAGCCGCCGGCTTTGCGGGCGACTTTCGATTTCGACCAACGGAAGTCCTTCGGCAACGTCAGCTGGACACTTGGCGTCCAGCAGCAGATCAATCCCAATCTGCTGCTTTATGTCGCTTCGCGCCGAAGCTACAAGAATGGCGGCTTCAATGGCATCCAGAACCCCGTGCCGGGGCCTGGGACATCGGGCGGCAACGGCTACGATCTGGAAACACTGACCGACGCGGAAATCGGAATCAAGTATCGCGGTCAGGTTGGCGGCATCCCGACCCAGTTCAACATTGCCGGGTATCAAAACTGGATCAAGGACGGGCAGCGCGTTGCCTATACGCTTCTTGGTGCCAATCCGGCGGCCGTCACCGTCAACATTCCGCGTTCAAAGGTCACAGGCTTCGAATTCGATGGATCGATCCGTCCGTCATCGTGGCTTACACTGGGCGGTTCGCTGAATTATACCAACGCACGCTTCACCGACAGCATGGTATCGATCGGTGGCGGCACACCGGTTTTGTTCGCTACTTATCCGGATACCCCCGAATGGTCAGGCGCTGTGTACGGTGAAATCAACGTCCCGATCCAGGATTCGATAACCGCAAGCCTACGTTCTGACCTGTACTCGCAGTCGTTCTTCTGGTTCGCATCGACCGGCAATCGCAGCCCCGGTGCGCGTGTTGACGGCTACACACTCGTCAATTTCCGGGCTGGCATCGAAGACAGCGATGCCGGATGGTCATTGTCTGCTCACCTCAAGAACGCATTCGACCGTGTCTATTATGTCGGCGGCATTGCAACCGGGGAACTGTTTCAGTTCAACACGGTCGTCCCCGGTTCGCCACGTACATTTTTCGCGGAGGCACGTTTCAAGTTCTGATAGCACAGAGCATTCTGGGGCGATTGGGCAGGGAGCAAACCCTGCCCACCACTCCAAAAGAACAGGGTAGGTAACGGGCGGTTCCGATAGGATGCGCTGGGCGGACGGGTCAATCTGACGCGAATTAGGAGAAATATAATGTCTGGAAAACTTCGCTTCGGTGCTTTTTGTGGCCCACATCACCCGCTCAATGAGAATCCGACTCTGGCCCTGCAGCGCGATCTCGAACTTGCAGAACATCTCGATTACCTCGGCTTTGACGAACTGTGGTATGGTGAGCACCATTCCGCCGGCTGGGAACTCATCGCCAGCCCGGAATTGATGATTGCCGCCGCGGCGCAACGCACCAGCCGGATCAAGCTTGGCTCGGCTGTCACGTCGGTGCCGTACCATCATCCGCTGATGACGGCAGAGCGCTACAGCCAACTCGACCATATGACCCGCGGCCGGGTGATGCTTGGCATGGGACCAGGATCGCTCGCTTCCGATGCCAAGATGATGGGGATTGCAGTCGCCAAGCAGCGCGACATGATGGATGAGGCAATCGACGTGCTCGCCCGGCTGATGCGCGGCGAAACCGTTACGGCCAAGACCGAATGGTTCACGCTCGACAATGCCCGAATCCAGATGACCCCTTACTCCCGGCCCTGCATCGAAATGATCTCGGCCAGCACCGTATCGCCAACCGGATCGCGTGCAGCTGGCCGCAATGGCATCGGTATGCTGTCCTTTGGCGCCACATCGGGCGGTGCGTTCGACGCGTTGTCTTCGAACTGGAACATTGCCGAGGAAGTCGCGAAGGCCAACGGCAAGACCGTTGATCGCAAGAACTGGCGCCTCGTCGCGCCGATGCATATTGCGCCCACCCGCGAACAGGCGCGCGAAGAAGTCAAATTCGGCATCGACGGTTGGGCAGATTATCTACGTAACGTCGCCGCGCTGCCGATCGCTCCTGGCAGTGGCGATGTGATCGACGCGCTGCTGAGTTCGAGCATGGCCGTCATCGGTACGCCGGACGATGCTATCGACCAGATCCGGCGCCTGCAAAAGCAGTCCGGCGGCTTCGGCACGCTGGTCCTGTTCGCTCACAATTGGGCCGATTGGGCCCACACCAAGCGGTCATACGAAATGTTCGCGCGCTTCGTGATGCCGCAGATCGACGACATGGTTGATAACCGAGTTGTGTCCGAGGCCGAGTGTCGTGCCGCCCGTCCGGAACTTGCCGGGCAAATTGGCGCAGCCATCCAAGATAGGATCCAGCAGCATATCGATGAACAGGGTGAAAAGAATATCAGCCCGGACCTGATCGCTGCATTGCCGGAGCGCAGTTGAACAGCGGCAACCCAATCTGGGCACTTTGCTGCGCGACCGTGCAGGCTTCGTGCTGCGTCGGGACGCAGGCGGCCGGTGGAAGCTCGATTTGCGTCGCGTTCAAACCGACCACCTAAAAAAGCGAGTACGGATTACCGGGGTCATTGCGGCCGACGTCGCCTCCATCAATACCATAACCAACATCCCTGCCGGGCTGATCAGCAGGGGATGCTAGCGACTGCCTGAGGCACGCGCCGGCGGCAAATACCGCCCGCCCCCACAACAAAAAGTGAATCTCCAAAACAGGCCAACTGAGAATCTCGGACTCAAAGCCCGCGTTCGCGAATCAGAATTGGTCTCGAATGTGCGACTCTACAAATGAGCGCCCAAAGGACCGCAGAAAACCGCGCGTCACAGCAGGTCACGCGAAGTTATCGCATTGATATAAAAGAGAACAAGATAAGTGGTGGAGCCTAGGGGAGTCGAACCCCTGACCTCTTCGCTGCCAGCGAAGCGCTCTACCAGCTGAGCTAAGGCCCCATCCTGCCGAAATCTGGTCGGCTATGTGGTGGGGAGCGCCACTAGCGGGCGCTCCCTGTTATATCAAGAGCGAAGTTCGCATGGGCGCGAACCGCGCCAAATTACTGCTCGTCGGCTTCGCCCTCGGTTCCGGCAACGCCCAGATCCTCGTCACCGCCGAGGTCGACATCATTGTCGGGCGAAACGTCGCCATCGACTGCATCGACGTCGATATCGAGATCGTCATCGACGAGATCGGCATCGTCTTTCTTCTTTTCGACTTCCTCGAACGGCAGCGGCTGTTTCGATTTCAGCACTGGCTCGGGCGTCCACTGGTTGCCGCATTCGATGCACTCGACCGGCGAATCCTTGGTCAAATCGTAAAAACGCGTGCCGCATTTCGGGCAGGTGCGCTTGGTTCCCCATTCAGCCTTGATCATGGCAGGCTCAAATCCTTCTTAAACTGGCTCGGAAAGGCAACACCTATACGGAATCGCCATTGATTGGCGCGGCCATTGCCACAGCAGGACGGCGCTGTCAAAAATTTGTGTTGCCGTTGACTTGAAAGCCGACGCGCAGCAAAGCAGCCGCCTATGCACGGTTCCCATCCCCAGCCCCGGACATTCAGCGCCAGCGGGCCACTGCGCGGCACAGTTCGCGTTCCCGGTGACAAGTCGATTTCGCACCGCTCGCTAATGCTTTCCGCACTGGCCGTTGGCGAAAGCCGGATTTCGGGATTGCTCGAAGGCGAAGACGTGCTGGCCACTGCCGCCGCGATGCAAGCGATGGGGGCGAGCATAGAGCGAACTGGCGAAGGCAGCTGGACCGTCCACGGCGTCGGCGTCGGCGGCTTGATGCAACCCGCAGGCGCGCTTGATATGGGCAATAGCGGCACGTCGACGCGGTTGCTTATGGGATTGGTCGCCAGTCACCATATTACCGCGACCTTCATCGGCGACGCCTCGCTATCCAAACGCCCAATGGGTCGCGTCATTGATCCGCTGAGCCTCATGGGTGCGGAATTTACCGCCAGCCCCGGCGGCACTTTACCTTTGATGGTGCGCGGCCTAGTGCCTGCAGTGCCGATAAGCTACCGCCTGCCGGTGGCATCGGCTCAGGTCAAAAGCGCTGTGTTGCTCGCAGGCCTTAACGCGCCGGGCATCACCGAAGTCATCGAACCCGTCCCCACCCGCGACCATAGCGAGCGGATGCTGCGCGGCTTTGGTGCGGAGTTGACCGTTGAGGTCGCTGCCGACGGCGTGCGCCACATCCGCCTGATCGGCGAGGCCGAACTCAGGCCGCAGACCATCGAAGTCCCCGGCGACCCATCTTCGGCTGCGTTCCCCATTGTCGCCGCGCTGATTACGCCGGGCAGCGAAGTCACCGTCACGCATGTTGGCATGAACCCCACGCGCACCGGCATCTACAAGATGCTCGAGGCGATGGGTGCTGACCTCACTTACTCCAACGAGCGCGAAGTTGGCGGCGAGCCCGTTGCCGACATCACCGCACGGCATTCGGTGTTACGCGGCATCGAAGTACCACCCGACGTCGCACCGAGCATGATCGACGAATTCCCTGTATTCTTCGTCGCGGCCAGCATGGCGCAGGGGCGGACCGTGACCACCGGGCTGGACGAACTTCGCGTCAAGGAATCGGACCGGCTGGCGCTGATGGCAGCAGGCCTGAAAGCCATCGGCGCGCAAGTCGAAGAACGCGAAGACGGCCTTATCATCGAAGGCACCGGCGGCGAGCCATTGGAGGGCGGCGCAACCGTAGCCAGCGCCCTCGACCACCGCATCGCAATGAGCTTCGCGGTGGCGGGGCAGCATTGTTATCGCGGCGTGACCGTCGACGACGTATCCCCGATTGCGACCAGCTTTCCGACGTTTGAGGCAATGCTAGAAGGATTGCGAACATGAGTGGCTTGGCAGCGGACATCATAGGCATCATCGGTAGCATCCTATTCATCTCTGGCTTTGCCTATGCGAACATGGCAAAGGTGATGAACAAGCTGTGGTTCAATATTGCCAATCTGGCTGGTGCAGTCCTGCTGCTGATTTCGCTATCGGTGCATTTCAATCTGGCGGCGGTTCTGTTGGAAATTGCCTGGGCTGTTATAGCGATCGCCGGGATCGTCGCTGCGCTAAAAGCACGAGGCAAACCGGCGGCATGATTATCGCCGTTGATGGCCCAACCGCTTCGGGCAAAGGGACGCTCGCCAAGGCTTTGGCCGCGCATTTCGGGTTGCCGTTTATGGATACCGGGTTGCTCTACCGCGCTGTGGGGCGGCACGTGCAGTTGAACGGCGGCGACGCCGATGATGCGGGCGATGCGTTGGCGGCTTGCGGTTTTGATGACAACCTTCTCGACGATGCAGTTTTACGAAGCGAAGAGATCGGCGGGCTCGCGAGCCGGGTGTCCATTCATCCCGCGGTTCGCGCAGCGCTTAACCAGCGGCAGGTGGATTTTGCCAACCAGCCGCGCGGCGCACTTCTCGACGGGCGCGATATCGGGACGGTGATTGCGCCCCATGCCGATGTTAAGCTGTTCATCACCGCGCCAGCCGAAGTCCGCGCGCGGCGGCGTCATGCCGAGATGGTGGCACACGATCCCCATGTCAGTTTTGTCGATATCCTCGCCGACATCCACGCGCGCGACGAGCGCGATATGGGCCGCGCGGATGCGCCGCTCAGGCCAGCCGAAGACGCGCTCTTGCTTGATACCGGCGATTTGACTATAGGCGCAGCCGTTCAAGCCGCGATAAAGCTGGTGGAGGCTCGCCTCCGCGAGCGATGAACGGCGGGGCGTTGCTAATCCAACCCTCTTAAAACGAGCGCCTTATTGCTATTCGGGCAATGGGGCATTTCTGGTCAAAGACCATCGGAACCAACCGATTGGCCGGACAAAAAGCAAGTAAGGATTCTCATATATGGCAACCTCGCCAAACCCGACCCGCGACGATTTCGCGGCAATGCTCGACGAATCACTCGGTGGAGCAGACGGCGGCTTTGAAGGCCGCGTAGTCAAAGGTACCGTTACCGCAATCGACAATGACCATGCCGTCATCGACGTCGGTCTCAAATCAGAAGGCCGCGTGGCTCTGCGTGAATTCGCGATGCCCGGCCAGAAAGCCGACCTTAAAGTAGGCGACGAAGTCGAAGTTTTCGTCGACCGCGTAGAAAATATGAACGGCGAAGCGATGCTCAGCCGCGACCGCGCCCGCCGCGAAGCAGCTTGGGACGTCCTCGAAGGCGAATTCGACGCCGGTAACCGAGTCGATGGCACGATCTTCGGCCGGGTCAAGGGCGGTTTCACCGTCGATCTTGGCGGCGCGGTGGCGTTCCTGCCTGGTTCGCAGGTCGATGTCCGCCCGGTGCGCGACGTTGCGCCGTTGATGGATATTCTCCAGCCTTTCGTCATCCTCAAGATGGACCGCAAGCGTGGCAATATTGTCGTATCGCGTCGCGCGATCCTCGAAGAAACCCGCGCCGAACAGCGTTCGGGCCTGATCCTCAACCTCGTTGAAGGCCAGATTATCGAGGGCGTGGTCAAGAACATCACCGATTACGGTGCGTTCGTCGACCTGGGCGGCATCGACGGCCTGCTCCATGTCACCGACATCAGCTACAAGCGAATCAACCACCCGAGCGAAGTCATCAACATCGGTGACACCGTCAAGGTGCAGATCGT
>CAZQBS010000035.1:0-30859 GCA_964591835.1 uncultured Sphingorhabdus sp.
TTATGGGAATGAACCCGCATGGGTGGTAAACTATCATTCAAGTTTGCTGAAAGGCGATGCGCCTTTCGCCTCTCGGCTAGCTCCAAAGCGTCTCCGACGCTTAACAATTGACGAGGCAGCCGCCATTCAAACATTTCCGCGCAATTATGATTTTGTGGGCCGAACGTCGTCGATATTTGCTCAAATCGGCAATGCTGTCCCATGCGAACTTGGCAGAAGAATCGCTATTTCGGTCAAAGCTGTGCTAAATGGATATCGGTCCAATCAGGTTGATCGCGGTTCACGGATGGTTGCTTAATTTGTCGTGACAAAATCCATACACATCGCACGTCCCGAGTGCACGAGATGGCAAAAGAACTTGCCCGTTTGAAGGGCACAACAATCGTTGCCGCTGTAAGCGAGGCGCTTCGCGAAAGGTTGGATGAGATCAAGGATCAAAAAAAACCCGGGACATACAGGCAGCGGCCTTCCGAATTCTCACGTAAAAATGCTGGCAAATCTGCAAAGCCGCGCGGCGCCGCCTAATCCCCGTCAAAAGCAAAAGGCGACATCCCGCGCTCCCTTTCGTTGAACACCAGCACTCTGCCTGCTGGCGGGGCGCTTCGTTGCGGGCATTGGGCCCGCGTACAGGCGGGGCAGCCGAGGCCGATTGGCGTCGCGGCGCCGGTGGTCAGTTCGATTCCGCGCGCGGCGGCCAGGGGGGCGGCGAGTTTGGCCTCTAGCCCAAGGCAGATCGCGAACTCGGCGTTGACCGCGCCCGACATGCCTGCCTGCGGGTGGACAGTGCGCGACAGCGTGAACCAGCGGGACGCCTGTCCTGAGCCTGTCGAAGGATCGTCTTCCAGCTCGACCAGATGCGGGATGAGCTGGCCGGGGCGGTCGAAGGCGTTGTGGACGTGCCATAACGGGCACCGCCGGTCGGCCGCGACCAATGGCGAGGCGCTGGCGCCGGCGAAGCGTTTGCTCGACTGGCCCGCATGGTCGATGCGCAGCATGAAGAACGGCAGCCCGCGTGCGCCTACGCGTTGCAGCGTGGTCAGCCGGTGCGCGATCTGTTCGAACCCTGCGCCAAAGCGGCGTTGTAGGAGGACGATGTCGTACCCCGTCGCCTCGCACGCGCGCAGGAAGCGGGCGTAGGGCATCATGATAGCGGCGGCGAAGTAACTGGTCAGGTGGCGGCGGTAGAGCCGTTCGCCCGCCCGCTCGGTGAAACCCGCGCCGCTGACGAGCGCGTCTATTTCGGGTCTGGCCTCGATTTGTGCGAGCTGGAACGCGGCGGCGAAGGTTCGGCTGGCGGAATCGAGCAGTTCGCTGATTTGGAGCTGGCGCGCGTGGAGGTCGAGGCGGCGCAGGCGGTCGGGCATGACGTCGACGGGGAGGATTCGGATGCTGAGCTGGTGTTTGACACGAAGCCGCTCGGTGATCGCGGCGTAGAGATCGTTGCTGGCGATGCGCAGTTCGTCGGCGAGGCTTTCGGCCTGCACGTCGAGGTCGGCAAAATGGTTGCGCCAGCGTTCGATTTCGCGGCGGACGGCGGCGATGGCGTCTGGCTCGATATGCGCGGGGCCGCCGGTACCGGTATCGCTGGCGCTGCTGCCCGAGAGCCGGTCGAAAACGCGCGCGAAGGCTTCAGCGGCGTCGGGGCTGGCGGCGATCCATTCCTCGACTTGGGGCCGGTCGATAGTGAGGTCGGCGAACATCGGATCCTGCAAGCGGCGGCGGATTGCCTCGACCCCGCCGCCGGGGGTCGCGCCGGTCAGCGTGCGCGGGTCGAAGTCGTAACGCTGTGCGAGCTTGAGGAGGAGCGACGCGGTGAGCGGCCGCTGGTTGCGCTCGATCAAGTTGAGGTAAGACGGCGAGACGCCCAATGCCTCGGCCATGACGACCTGAGTCTGCCCGTTGGCGCGCCTGATCCGGCGAACCGCGTGGCCTGCGAAAAGCTTCTGCTCCATAGGTGGGTATTTGTCACATAATTTACACGTTGACAACTAAATTGCGATTTGTTGCGACGCACACACAACAAAAATGACAAATATGAATCGACCCTGCGCACAAACTTCGGCACCTTCCAATCAGAAACAAGAAATTCCCGGAAGGATTTGTAAATGTCATACCAAGCCCACATCGAAAACACCGGTCAACTGATCGGCGGCAAATCCGGAACATGGGATGGCATTAGCGCCGAAGCCGTCGCCAGGATGCGTTTGCAAAACCGCTTCCAGACCGGTCTCGACATCGCCCGCTACACCGCCAAGATCATGCGCGAAGACATGGCCGCCTACGATGCCGACAGCTCACAATATACGCAGTCGCTAGGTTGCTGGCACGGCTTCATCGCGCAGCAAAAGATGATCGCGATTAAGAAGCATTTCGGCACCACCAAACGCAAATATCTCTATTTGTCGGGCTGGATGGTTGCCGCACTTCGTTCCGATTTCGGTCCGCTGCCCGACCAGTCGATGCATGAAAAAACCAGCGTTCCGGCGTTGATTGAGGAACTCTACACCTTCCTGCGTCAAGCCGATGCGCGCGAACTGAGCTTGCTGTTTCGTGGCATCGACGCGGCGCGCGGTGCAGGCGACGCCGCGAAGGAAAACGAGCTTCTCGACCAGGTCGAGAATTTCCAGACCCATGTCGTGCCGATCATCGCCGATATCGACGCAGGATTCGGCAATGCCGAGGCGACCTATTTGCTGGCCAAGAAGATGATCGAAGCAGGCGCCTGTGCGCTGCAAATCGAGAACCAGGTTTCCGACGAAAAGCAATGCGGCCATCAAGACGGCAAGGTCACGGTCCCGCACGAGGACTTCCTCGCAAAGATCCGAGCCTGCCGTTATGCGTTCCTTGAGCTCGGCGTCGAGGAAGGCATCATCGTCACCCGCACTGACTCGCTGGGTGCTGGCCTCACCAAGCAGATCGCGGTGTCGAACGAACCCGGCGACATCGGTGACCAGTATAACGCTTTCCTCGATTGCGAGGAAATCGATCCTGCGACCGCGCGCAACGGCGACGTGATCATTAACCGCGATGGCAAGATGCTTCGCCCCAAACGCCTGCCGTCGAACCTCTTCCAGTTCCGCGAAGGCACGGGTGAGGACCGCTGCGTCCTCGACAGCATCACGTCGCTACAGAACGGTGCCGACCTGCTCTGGATCGAAACCGAAAAACCGCATGTCGAGCAGATTGCCGGGATGATGGACCGGATCCGCGAGGTCGTCCCAAACGCCAAGCTGGTTTACAATAATTCGCCATCTTTCAACTGGACGCTGAATTTCCGTCAACAGGTCTATGACGCGATGAAGGCTGAGGGTCTCGACGTATCCGAATATGACCGCACCGATCTGATGAGCGTGAAATATGACACCACCGAATTGGCCGAACAGGCCGACAAGCGCATTCGCACGTTCCAGGCGGACGGCGCCAAGCGAGCGGGGATTTTCCACCACTTGATAACGTTGCCGACCTATCACACGGCCGCGTTGTCGACCGACAATCTTGCCAAGGAATATTTCGGTGAGGCGGGGATGCTCGGCTATGTTCTGGGCGTCCAACGTCAAGAAATCCGCCAGGGCATTGCTTGCGTCAAGCACCAGAATATGTCGGGTTCGGATATCGGCGACGATCACAAGGAATATTTCGCCGGAGAGGCTGCCTTGAAAGCTGGTGGCGCGCATAATACGATGAACCAGTTCGGTTGAAGGAGAACATAAATGCCAGAACCAGCCCGTTCGCGTGCCGTCCTTTCCAACGAGGATTTCAAGCTGCTGCGCGAAGCTGTTGCGCACTATCTGACCGTCATTGAGGACACGCCGGAATCGAAAAAATTCGCGCAGCTTTACCACCGCCTCGGTAGCGCTGCGCCAAAGTAATCCGAGTTTTCCTGGGGAGGAAAAACGCCTAAGTCGTCGGCAGCAATGTCGACGGCTTTTTTTCTGGCTGCCTTTGCCGTCGATAATCCGATATTAACGTTCTTTGCCTATCACTGACTGTTGAACTAACGGATGCATTATCATGGATAACATACTCAAATTATTGCTGGGCGTGCTTGCGGTATCGGGTTTTATTGCCATATTGGTGCCATCCGAAAGCCCCGTTGCACCGCCGATTGTTACGCCGCAATCCTCAGCAGCACTGACTCCCGCTCCCGCAGAATTCGTAGATGAGGAAGAAGTAGAAGAAAACCCCAACACAGAAGACGAAATCGATGATAAAGAACTTGACGGCGACTATTCGGATGAGGATGATTTCCAGATCGGCGAACCAAGCATAGATGGGCGCCCATTCGGCAGCGAGTATAATGTGCCATCGGATCGTCCGAATGCGGTCGTAAACACGGTAGACAATACGCAGCAACAGCCCGAAATAATGCCGGTACCGGTAACCAATAGCGAAAATGTTGTGCTCTAATCGAGCAACTCTACCCCGCTATTTAGGCATTAAATCCATCGCTGCTGCCGCCAGCGCTTCGCCTCCAGTTGCAATAACCTTTTCGGCATCGGGAGCCCAATAAGGCGAGTGCAGCGACGGTAGCGTTTTTTCGCCCTTCTTTGCCGCGTCAATGTCGGCTTGCGTTACACCGCCGACCCAGAAGATCAGGCTTTCGACATTCTCTTTATCGGCGCGGTAGAATTCACTGAAGTCCTCGCCCCCCATCACGGGTGGGGTCGCGATCACGCGGCTATCGCCGAAACGGGTTTTGAACAGGCCCGCCATTTTTGCGGTCAATTCAGGGGTGTTGTATGTTGCGGGCGTAAACTCGTTTTCGGCAATCGTAACCTCGGGCATGCGGTCTTCGGGTACCCCGGCAGCAACCGCCTCGCCCTTGGCAATCCGCCTGATCCCGTCGAGCAGCATTTTGCGGGTTGCGTCCGAATAGCTGCGAACCGTCAGCAACAAAGTCGCTTCGTCGGATATAATATTGTGCTTGGCCCCGGCATGAAAGCTGCCGACCGTTACCACCGCTGCATCCTGCGGATCGACTTCGCGGCTAACCAAGGTCTGCAAGCTGCCGACGATCCGCGATGCCAGCACGATCGGATCCTTGGTGGTGTGTGGATAGGCGCCGTGACCGCCGACCCCTCGCACCTTGATATCGACACTATCAACATTGGCGAGCGCGAAGCCCGACGAATAACCAATCGTCCCAGCGGCGAACTGCGCCGCATCGTGAAATCCTATGACGTAATGAGGCTTGGGAAATCGCGTGTAGAGGCCATCGGCGAGCATAGCGCGCGCACCCGAGCCGATCTCTTCGGCCGGCTGCAGGATCATGACTAATGTCCCCGACCATTTATCCTTGTTAGCGACCAGTTGCCGCGCCGCCGCGACCCATCCGGTCATATGGGTGTCATGACCACAGGCGTGCATGACGCCGGTCTCGACGCCCGATTTGCTGGTTCCCTTGACCTTCGAAGCATAGGGCAAACCGGTTTGTTCGATTACGGGTAGCCCGTCCATGTCGGCGCGGATCATCACAACCGGGCCGGCTCCATTTTTCATCACCGCGACAACGCCGGTCTGGCCCACCTTTTCAGTGACCGTAAAGCCAAGCTTTTGGGCTTCTGCCGCCAGTTTAGCGGCTGTTTTGAATTCCTGAAAGCTAAGTTCCGGATTGGCGTGGAGATCACGGTAAAGCGCCATCAGTGACGGCATGTCGCGGTTGATTGCATCGCGAAGTGTGTCAGCCTTTGCCGGTGTGGCGAAAGCAAGTGCCGCCAATGCGGTAGTTCCCAAAAGCGTTTTCATTTATGTTGCTCCCCAGCAATAATTGTTCAAGTTATCGCGAGTTTACTGCGCCGTCCATCCCCCATCGACCGACAGGTTGGTTCCGGTAATCGCGCTTGCCTCGTCGCGGCACAGGAATAGCGCCAGTGCCGCCAGTTGTTCGACCTGGACAAACTGCTTTTGCGGCTGGTTAGCAAGAAGTACGTCATTGATTACCTGATCGCGGGTCAATCCGCGCGCCTTCATTGTGTCGGGAATCTGGTTTTCGACGAGCGAGGTCCAGACATAGCCGGGACAGATATTGTTGACGGTAATGCCCTGCGTAGCCACTTCAAGCGCCACAGTTTTCGTCAGTCCCGCGATGCCGTGCTTCGCCGCGTTATAAGCGACCTTGTAGGGCGACGCGACCAGGCTGTGCATCGATCCGGTGTTGATCACCCTGCCCCAACCCTTGACCTTCATCCCCGGCAATGCAGCTTTGGTTGCGTGAAATGCCGACGACAATATGATTGCCAGCACCGCGTCCCATTTGTCATCGGGAAATTCGTCTATCGGCGCGACGTGCTGGATACCGGCGTTGTTGATCAGGATATCAGGACTGCCCAGTTTCGCGGCGCAATCGGCGACCATCGCGCGTATTTCTTCAGGCTTTGTCATGTCCGCGCCAGAATGTAGTGCGCCGCCAGCACTCGCCGCAGCCAGCTCAGATACATAACCTTCGATGATGGATTGGTCGCCGAATCCGTTGATCATGACGTTGGCACCCTCGGCTGCCAGCGCGCGGGCGTAGCCAAGGCCGATACCCGATGTGGAGCCGGTGATAAGTGCAGTTTTTCCTTTGAGGAACATGGGAGAGTGCCTTTGCGTTATGTCTGAACTTTACTTGCGCTTTTAATCGCTAACGGCAATGCTGGCGCACGGCAACAAGGGAGAATCGCCATGCGCCTCGATGATCTGGACCCAAGCGGAAACGTCAGCGACCAAGGGTCGGGTGGCGGCGGTTTCGGCGGTGGTGGTGGCGGAATGCTGGGCCTTGTGTTCGGGCTGTTGCCGATGTTGCTTGGCAGGAAGATGGGTTGCGGTACTTTGGTGCTGATCGCGGTTGCCGGATATTTCGTGCTGTCGAGTGGCGCGCTGAATTTTGGCGGTTCCGCAGTAGCGCCAACTCAGCAATCATCGGATAATGCGGCTTGCGATACGCAGGAAGAATTGTTCGCCTGCCGCGTATTGAAATCGACCGAAGATACCTGGAGCCAGTTGATCCAGAATTACCAGCCTGCAAAACTGAATTTCTATCAAGGCGGCGGTCAGTCAGGTTGCGGCGCTGCGCAATCGGCGATGGGACCGTTTTACTGTCCGTCCGATCAGGGAATCTATCTCGACACCAGCTTTTTCAAGCAAATGGAGCAGCAAATGGGCGCTGGCGGCGATTTCGCGTATGCGTATGTGATCGCACATGAGGTCGGACATCATGTCCAGAATTTGGCCGGAATTGCTGACCAAGTGCGCCGCCTTCAGGCACAGTCTAGCCAAACAGACGGCAACCGATTGCAGGTCGGCATGGAATTGCAGGCCGATTGTTTTGCGGGCGTCTGGGCGGGCATCAACGCCAACCGCATCGAACCCGGCGATATCGAGGAAGGAATGCGCGCTGCCAACGCCATCGGCGACGACAAGTTGATGCAACAGGCGGGCCGCGCGCCTGTCGAAAGCATGTTCACGCACGGCACCTCCGAACAGCGGATGGAGGCACTCAAGCGCGGCATGCAGAGCAAGAACCCAAGTTCGTGCAATTATCTGCAAGGTCTGCAATAGCCCGCATATGCAGATGACCGATTGCCATAATGTTGAGGATTTCAGACGGCTTGCCATGGCGCGCCTGCCCTCGCCGATATTCAATTATATCGATGGCGCGGCGGATGACGAGCGGACGAAGGACCGCAACACATCGGCATTCGATGACTGCGATCTGGTCCCGAATGTGTTGGCGGGTGTGTCCGAAATCGACATGAGCACGACGCTGATGGGAAAGCGGATCGCGATGCCGCTGATGCTTTCGCCTACCGCGTTACAGCGGCTGTTCCACTGGCAGGGCGAGCGCGCGGTGGCGGCAACGGCGCAGACGTTCGATACATGGTTCGGGATATCCTCCTTGGCGACGGTGAGCATCGAAGAGATTGGCGAGACGATCAAATCACCCAAACTGTTCCAACTCTATATCCACAAGGATAAGGGGCTTAACACCTCGATGATCGAACGATGCAAGGCGGCCAAATTCGATGCGATTGCGCTGACCGTCGATACCATCGTTTCGGGCAACCGCGAACGTTGTCTACGCAGCGGCTTCACCTCGCCGCCGCGCTTCACACCAGCATCGGTGCTAAGTTACGCTATGCACCCCGGCTGGGTGGCAAATTACCTGTTTCGCGAGAAGTTCGCGCTGCCCAACCTGCAAACGCATGTCGATGCAGGCACCAATGTCGCGGTCTCGGTCGCTGAATATTTCAACACGATGCTCGATACCTCGATGGACTGGAAAATGGCCGAGAAGGTTCGCGCCGATTGGGGCGGCGAATTTTGCCTGAAAGGCATCATGTCGGTCGAGGACGCAAAACGCGCGGTGGATATCGGTGCGACTGCGATCATGGTGTCGAACCACGGCGGGCGGCAACTCGACGGGTCACGCTCGCCCTTCGACCAGATTTCCGAAATCGCCGAAGCGGTCGGCGGCAAGATCGACATTATCTGCGATGGCGGCGTTCGGCGCGGCAGTCATGTCCTGAAAGCAATCGCCGCCGGAGCAACTGCATGCTCCGGCGGCAGGCTATATCTATACGCGCTGGCGGCGGCGGGCGAACCCGGCGTCCGTCGCATCGTCGGCAAGCTGCGCGACGAAATCGAACGCGATATGAAACTCATGGGCGTCCGATCCGTTTCGCAGCTCGACCGGTCTATGCTGCGCTGGCGCTAGGTTCTTCGGTTACCTCGCGCTTTGCACCCCAATCGATGGCGCGGGTGGCCCACATCACCACTGCAAGGGCGACGAAGAGCAGCAGCGAACCGATGATCAGCGAATAAGCCTCAAGGTTCAGCAACACATAAAGCGTCGTGTAGAGCCCGACGAGCAGTCCACCGATAAACCGCGCGCGCATCCAGCTTTTCAGCACCGCCGCCGAATATGCCGTTAGCAGCCCCGTAATCGCACCCGCCGCAATCAGATAGGCCCACATGAAGCCGACGACTTCCGCAAAGGCGAGCAGCAGCACGAAGAATAGCACCAGCCCCGCACCGGTCAGCAGATATTCCGCCGCCGCCACCTTTGCGCCCGCGATGACGTCGAACATCAGGAAGGTTAGGAAGGTGAAGCCGATAAACAGGAAACCATATTTCACCGCTCGGTCCACTTGGCTATAGAGATCGACGGGTTCGATCAGGCCGATGGTTGCCGCTTGGCTTTGTCCGGTGCCGGCAATGGGAGCCGATACGCTTACCGATTCCATGCCGTCATATTTGGTAAAGCTGGACTGCGACGGCGGCCCGATATCGTCGGTCAACACCAGCGCCTGTCCAAGCGCAAGATTGGTGACTGCGTGACTCGATGTGAAACCTGATGACTTCACGCTGCGGCGGGTCGGCAGGAAATCGCCTGCGAAGCTGGGCGAAGGCCATGATGACTTCACTTCCCATTTGGTCTCACCGCCACGCGGCACCATCGTCAGCGTCTTGTTGCCACGAATAGCGTAACTGTAGCTGACCTCCAAAGGACTCGCCGCATCCCAGTCGATAAAGGTGAAAAAGCCCGAACCGCCCGATGCGGCCAACCCTTTGCCGGGTTGTAGTGCTAGCGAAGTGCCGTTGACCACGACCTTGCTGTCCGCCTGAAGCCCGCGTGCATCGGATATCCCGAAACGCAGCTCGGCCCCTGACAAGTTCAGCGTTTCACGTGCGATGCCATAGCGAGCAAAATCGGCGGGCAGCGCAAAGCACGCAGTTCCGCTATTTTCCGCGACGAACAACACGCTTTCATAGATCGACTTTTTCTTGCGATCGGGCTTCAAATTTGTCTTCAGCGCGTTGGTTTCGGGGGCAAGGAACAGCTCTTTCGTCACCTGCACCGTCCGCGTCGTCTGGCGTCCGTTCTGGTCCACGGTCTCGACGCTGTTCGCGGTATAGGGAATTACCAGCACCGGCCCGACCACAACCTGCGGCCCGCCCCACCCTGCCGCGATCGAATTCTGCGCAACGTTAGATTGCTCCTGCCGGTCCCAGACCAAAGCGTAAACCATCATCAACGGGATAACGAGGGCAAGGGCAATGATACCGGCAAGGAAAAGCTTCCAGCCAGGACTTCGTTCGGTTGTCATGATATGCATTCCTTCTGTCTGATGCCAATTGCCGCTCTCGTCTGTCAGCTTTGACTATGATATGCATGATATAGATGTGAGGAATATGTGAAAAGCGCCGCGCAAACAGTTATGCTCTTGGTTTAAACGCAAGGCGCTACCATGTAGGCTACATGACATCATATTCGCTGCTCGATTTAGTCCCCGTCGTTGAAGGTGGCAGCGTCACGATTGCACTGGCGAACGCCGCCAACCTAGCTGTTCATGCCGAAAGCTTGGGCTTCACCCGCTTTTGGGTCGCAGAGCATCATGGGATGAAGGGCATCGCCAGCGCCGCGACCAGTGTTGTTATCGGCCACCTCGCCGCTGCAACGAAGGCCATCCGCATCGGTTCGGGCGGCATCATGTTGCCCAACCACTCGCCTTTGGTGATCGCCGAACAGTTCGGGACGCTCGACGCGATCTACCCCGGACGGATTGACCTTGGCCTCGGCCGCGCGCCCGGCAGCGACCAGCGCGTCGCCGCCGCCATCCGCCGCACGCTCGACAGCGACCCCAACGCCTTCCCACGCGACGTGATGGAACTGCAAAGCTATTTCGCTGATGACGGCCAGACGGGCATCGTGGCCACTCCGGGAGCAGGCGCGAACGTCCCGTTCTACATATTGGGAAGCAGCCTCTACGGCGCGCAAGTCGCCGCCGCATTGGGCCTGCCCTTCGCCTTCGCCAGCCACTTCGCGCCGCAAATGCTCGACGAGGCGCTGCACATATACCGCAGCCATTTCAAACCGAGCGCGCAACTGGACGCGCCGCACACGATGGCGGCTATGAACATCATCGCCGCCGAAACCGACGAAGAAGCCGAATATCTAGCCAGCTCGCTCCAGCAAAGCTTCGTAGCGCTCCGCACCGGCAACCCGAAGCAGATGCCACCGCCGGTCGAAGGCTATCTCGCGTCGCTGCCCCCGTCACACGCGATGATGCTGGACCAAGTGCTGTCGGCAAGCGCGATTGGGGCGTCTGATACGGTGAAAGCAGGTGTTGCTGCGTTCGTTGAGCGGACGAAGGCGGACGAGATTATTGTCGCTTGCTCGGTTTTCGACCATACAAAACGGAAGCGAAGTTTGGAGATTGCGGCGGAGGTTTTCGCCAGCCTCAATTGACAAGTTACCAATTTTTGGTAACGTCGCTGTATGGTGGCAAAAAACACATCCATTGCCCTAGGCAAGCCCTATACCGATTTCATATCTGAGAAAGTGGAATCAGGTGAATTCGCGACAAGCAGCGAAGTCGTTCGAGAGGCTATGCGCCGCTATATGGAAAAGGAAAAGCAAGTCGAGGCGCTGCGTCAGGCATTGATCGAAGGCGAAAACAGCGGCCCTCCGACACGGTGGGATAAGGACAGTTTCCTGAAGGAAATGCACGCAAAGCAGCGCAAGGCTGCGTGATACGCTTCATCGATATCTCACCCCGCGCACGCGCGGAAATTGACGGTATCTGGCACTATACGCTTCATGAACATGGACAGGCAGCGGCGGACCGTTACATCGACCGACTGGATCAATCGATGGAACTGGCATTGGAATTTCCGGAAATCGGCGTGGATTATAGCGAAGTCCGAGCCGGATACCGGATGTTACCATCCGGCCATCACCTCATTTTCTACATTCCACGCGACGATGGCATTGATGTGATACGTGTCCTGCATGAGCGCATGGACATCAGGTCGCGGTTGACGGACTGAGGGGCGGTTTGAAAATTTAGTGCGCTGTCACCGAAGTTCTGTCGTGCTAGCTACTGACCGCCTTCGATCCCACTAGCGAGCGCGTAGCAATGATGGCAATCGTCAGCTCGACAGAAAAGAAAAGGAAGAGGGGCAACGGGTCATTGCCTGTGAAAACTCCTAATAATGCGAAGAGCCACAGAAATACCAAAAAGCCGATAAGAGACCATGCAATGGGTCGGATTCGTGCGGACGTAAACCAGCGATCAAGGGCGCTGGTGGCCATCAAAACTCCGAAGTAGCCAGCCATTGCGGAAGCTAAAAATCCCGCAAGATAATCAAACGGGGTTTCCGGAACAGCCGATGCGGCATTAACAAACAGGATAAACATCCGACCTAGTGCGGAGCATAGCAAAAACGCGGCGAAATAGACGATCAGTGTGCCGACAAAGACACCTGCCTTTCGCATCAATCAATAAACCCGCGCCTTCGGCTTGATATACTCCGCCTCGTCGGTCAGCGTATAATCATGCACCGGGCGGTAATCCAGCCGCACCGCACCGCCCGAACCGCCCCATCCGTCGAACCAGCTTACCGTATGCTTCATCCAGTTCGCGTCGTCGCGTTCGGGGAAATCTTCGTGCGCGTGGGCACCTCGGCTTTCTTTGCGGGCGTTGGCGCTTTCCATCGTGCAGACCGCCTGCGCCATAAGGTTGTCGAGTTCCAGCGTCTCCACCAAGTCGGTGTTCCAGATCAGGCTGCGGTCGGTGACGTGGACGTCGGCGAGTTGCTCGTTGACCTTCTGCATATGCTCGACGCCTTCGGCCAGCAAAGCGCTGTCGCGGAAGACAGCTGCGTGTTTCTGCATCGTGCGCTGCATTTCCAGCCGGACTTGCGAGGTCGGCGTGCCGCCGCTCGCGTTGCGAAATTTGTCGAGGCGGCCCAGCGCTAAATCGGTGCTTTCCTTGGGCAACGCCTTGTGCGCAGCACCCGGCGTCAGCGACGATTTGAGGTGGAGGCCGGTCGCGCGGCCGAACACCACGAGATCGATCAGCGAGTTCGAACCAAGCCGGTTCGCGCCATGCACCGAAACACAGGCCGCCTCGCCCACCGCATAAAGCCCGCGCACAATGACTTCAGGATCGTCACCGACCTTGGTCACTACCTGGCCGTGGAAATTGCAGGGGATTCCGCCCATGTTGTAATGCACCGTCGGTGTCACCGGCAGCGGCTGCCGCGTCAGGTCAACGCCTGCAAATACCTTGCCACTCTCGGTAATCCCCGGTAGCCGCTCGGCCAGAATTTTCGGGTCGATATGGTCGAGATGGAGAAAGATATGGTCCTTGTTCGGGCCGACTCCGCGTCCTTCGCGCATTTCCAGCGCCATCGAACGGCTCACGACATCGCGTGAAGCGAGATCCTTCGCCGACGGCGCATAACGTTCCATAAAGCGCTCGCCTTCGCTGTTGGTCAGGTAACCGCCCTCGCCGCGCGCGCCCTCGGTGATGAGCACGCCAGCGCCGTAAATGCCGGTCGGGTGGAACTGCACGAACTCCATATCCTGCAACGGCAGGCCCGCGCGCAGCACCATGCCGCCGCCATCGCCGGTGCATGTATGCGCCGAAGTCGCTGTGAAATAGGCGCGGCCATAGCCGCCAGTCGCCAGCACCACGGCATGGCTTTTGAAGCGGTGGATGCTGCCATCCTCCATGCACAAGGCGATGACCCCCCGGCACTCGCCATTTTCCATGATCAGGTCGAGCGCGAAATATTCGATGAAGAAATCTGCGTCATATTTCAGGCTCTGCTGGTAGAGCGCGTGCAACATCGCATGGCCGGTGCGGTCGGCGGCAGCGGCGGTGCGCTGGACCGGCGGTCCCTCGCCCATATTCTGCATATGGCCGCCAAAGGGGCGCTGGTAGATCGTTCCATCGGCGTTGCGCGAGAACGGAACACCTGCATGTTCGAGTTCGTAGACGGCAGCAGGTGCCTCACGCACCATATATTCGATCGCATCCTGATCGCCGAGCCAATCGGAGCCCTTGACCGTGTCGTACATGTGCCAGGTCCAGTGATCTGGCGAATTGTTGCCAAGCGAAGCCGCAATCCCGCCCTGCGCCGCGACGGTGTGCGACCGCGTCGGAAAAACCTTTGTGATGCAAGCGGTCTTCAAACCTGCTTCCGCGCTGCCCATCGTGGCGCGCAAGCCCGAACCGCCCGCGCCGACTACGACGGTATCATAAGTGTGTTCGATAATCTTGTAAGCGTCGGACATCAGGCAGGGCTTCCTGTAAAGGCAAGTTTGGCGACAACGAAGATGCCGAACACAAGGCCGGCCACAACGTAGAAATTGAGCAACGTGATCGAAGCAAACTTCAGTGCATCATCATGGACATAATCCTCGATCAGCACCTGAAGGCCGAGCCGCACATGCCAGAAAATGCTGACCAGCATCAGGATCATCGGCACCGCGACAGTCGGCTGAGCCAGCCACTCGGCCAGCGTCCCCTGATCAAAATTGGGCATCAGCAGCAACGATACCGCCAGCCATGTCGTCAGCAGCAGATTCCCCACCGCCGTCGTCCGCTGTCGCATCCAGTGCTCGCCGCCGTGCTTGGCCGAACCGAGTCCGCGAACTTTACCGATATTGGTGCCACTGCCCATGATCAAATCTCCAGAAACCGCGATGCCACAAACAGTGCCACCAATGCAGTTGCAAAAATGGCCGCGATAAATGCAGCCAGCGCCCAGTTGCGGTTCGCGGTCAGTTCGTAACCGGCACCCATATCGAGCACCAGATGGCGCAGGCCGGAAAACAGGTGCTGGAAAAAGCTGTAGGTCACGCCGAGCAAGAGCAGGCGGAAAAACCAGTTTGCTGCGGTCTGCAGTCCGGTCGCATCATCGCCCGCCGAAACCACATATTTCTGGAAACTTGAATAGCTTTCCGAGCCACCGCCAATCGCCGACAACCACCAAAGCAACGTCATCATTCCTGCCGTCGCCAGCACAAAACCGGTTGCGCGGTGAAAAATCGAAATCGCCATTTGCGGCGACCACCGGTAAATCTGGAGATGCGGCGACAATGGCCGGTTTGTTTGTTGCCCCATGAAAACCATCCTTGTGTCAGCTTTGATGCGACGCTCTTTAATACTTTGGCTGCATCGCGCAAGGCTTCTGCCCATGCAAAAGAAGTTTGAAATCCGTGAGGCTGGATAACTCGCCGTTAACCATTTCACGACTAGATAGATGTCGACGTCGCCGAGCAAGGTGCGACCGATGAACATGGAGCAATTAGATGGGCCAAAGTGAGCGCATTCCCGGGCTGGATGTCGAAGCGATCATCGCTCCCTATGACACCGATCACCAACTAGCGGAAAACTGCCGTAAGCTGGCTGCCTATCTTGGCGATTTTGTTGCACTAAGCGATGACTATTTGACGTTCTGGAAAAACTCCGCCGACCTGGGATCAAGCCTGAACGGCGAAACCTTGAAAAAATCGCGCGAGATGTTCGCTGCCTATATGGAAACGCGCACAACCGCTTTTGAGGACCGCAAATGGCTAAATATAAGCCATGCGTTAGTGGTCGACTCATTCGAACGTGGCATACCTCTGGATACCGTGCTGGCCGCAACAGGAACGGCAAATGCTAGAACCATCGCCCGGGTGCTGACCAACGGCAACCTCAAGCCGGACGAAATTCCTTTGCTTATGGATACCCTTTGCAAGTTAAATGCAATCGAACTTACCATTTTCGCTGTGATTTATCGCCAATATGAGCAGAAAGGCTTCGACGAAGCAAAGACTGCCAATTCGGCGAGCTTTGAAGCCGACATCGGCAGCGCCGCGTCTGCTATCGCAGAACAAACCAGTATATTGAAGCATCAGGCAGCGAGTAGCTCGACCATGGCGAACGGCATGTTGGCCAAAACCTCAGAAGTGGCGGCGGCATCAGAACAGTCTGCCGTAGCGATGCGCGAAGCCGCACAAACTGCGGCCGGTTTGATCCGCGCCATCGAAGATGCCCGGACCGAGGTCGAGACTGCCTCCGATGTTGCCAACCGAGCAGCAGCGCAAGCGACTCAAGGCGTCAACGCAACCGACACTCTGTCGGAGCAATCGCATTCGATCGAATCGATCCTGGGCCTGATCCGCGAAATTGCCGGCCAGACCAATTTGCTGGCGCTTAATGCTACCATCGAGGCTGCGCGCGCTGGCGATGCCGGTCGCGGCTTTGCTGTCGTGGCGCAGGAAGTCAAAAGTCTGGCTAACCAGACGGCACAGGCTACCGATGAAATCGCTCAGAAAATTGCCGCCATCCAGAGCGCGACGAAAGCATCTGTTGAATCGAACGCCTCCATCCGCGCCACCGTGGACGAAGTCCAGCAATCCGCCGAACGCATTCGCCGCGCCATGGAAGATCAGGCTCAAACCGTAACCATGATCACCGCTTCGGTGGACGAAACGGCGCTTGCCGCCGATTTGATGTCCAATACAATTTCGGCAATCCGCAGCGATACCGAAAATGTGGTGTCCGAAATTAGTCAGCTTGAACAAGGCTTTACTCAGGTAACTGACAATGTCGCTTCGCTGCAAGCCAACGCAAGCCGGTTTGTGGCTAATCTGTCGCGCTAACGCCGGTTGATATTCATCGCCCACTGTGAAAAGCAGCGGCGATGAAAACCAATATCATCGTCACCGGCGCATCGCGCGGCATTGGCGCGGCGGTTGTTGCTGCGTTCGCCCCTCAGAACACCGACATTGTCGCTTTTTCGAGCCGGGATGGCGACTTGAACGATCCGGGGACACCCGACGCGCTCTGGCGCTTGGCGCTTGAACGTCTCGGTGGAAGGATTGACATCCTCATCAACAATGCGGGCATATTCGAGGCCAGCCCAATTGGCTCGACCGACGCCGACTGGCTTCAAAGCTGGGAGCGGACGATGCGCATCAACCTGACAGCGAGTGCCGACCTGTGCCGTCGCGCGGTGCTGCACTGGCAACGCGCCGGAACCGGCGGGCGGATTGTCAACATCGCCAGCCGGGCTGCGCACCGCGGCGACAGCCCGGATCACTGGCATTATGCCGCATCGAAAGCGGGGATGGTGGCGATGACAAAAACTATCGCGCGCGCGTATGCGGCACAGGGCATTTACGCATTCGCCGTCTGCCCCGGTTTCACCATGACCGGTATGGCGGAGGATTATATCGAAAGCCGTGGCGGTGAAAAATTGCTCGCCGACATTCCGTTGGGCAAAGTCGCCGACCCCCAAGAAGTCGCCGAGATTGCGAAATTCTGCGCGCTAGATGCCCCACCCTCGATGACCGGCGCAGTGCTCGACGTAAACGGCGCGAGCTATGTCCGATAACTGGCGGCTGACCCTGCCGTGCACCCGACAAGAGGCCGAAGCGCTACACGATGCAGACGAAGTCCTCTCCGCAATTACCCCGCGACCGTCTATCGTCACGCAGGAACTCGAGGCGTTCAACGATGCGAAGTGGGAGATGCTCGCTTACTTCGATGGCAAACCTTCACCGCCCATCGTAGCGCAAATTCAAACACTTCTTGCGAGCGCCGCCACTGCAAGGCCATTGCTCGAAAAGCTCCCTGATGAAGATTGGCTGACGATGAGTCAGCAAGCGCTGCAACCGGTTCATGTCGGTCGTTTTTATGTTCATACATCACAGAATGCAGGAGATATTCCCAAGGGTGCGGTCCCGTTCCTTATCGAAGCCGGTCAGGCATTCGGCACCGGAGGACACGAAACCACAAGTGGTTGCCTGGCCATGCTGGATGCCATGAAGCGGCGTGGTGAGCGCTTCGACCTGATTGCCGACATCGGCACGGGGACAGGGCTGCTGGCGTTGGCGGCGCTGCATTTGTGGCCGCGTGCTTATGCGACAGCCTCCGATATCGATCCCGTTAGCATTACAGTCACGGCCGAAAATGCCGCAGCCAATGATGTGCCACTCGGCCAGTCGCCGGGGCAACTGGCGCTGTGCCTCGCGCCCGGAACCGACCATGAAATGATCCAGCGCCGCGCGCCTTATGATCTGGTGATTGCCAACATCCTGGCTGGTCCTTTGATCGAACTTGCGCCAGCAATGGCCGCGATCATGCAGGAAGGCGCAACGCTGATTTTGGCCGGATTGCTCAATACCCAGGCGGATACAGTCTCAGCCGCATACCGCCGACTTGGTTTTCGGATTGCACAACGAACCGATACCGGCGACTGGCCTTGCCTTCGGCTGGTCAAGCGACGTAGATATGCTTGGGCAAGACCGATCCGTTCGACTGGACGGACCAGCCAGCAAACCGGAGATTTCGGAACATGGTGATCGATCCGCAACTCGGCCATTGCGTCCCTATCCCGCTTGCTCCATATCGAAGCTAATGGCAGCCGATAACAACAGCATAGACCTCGACTCGGCTCGGCGCGAACGCTTGGCTGACGCATTGGTGCGGACCGGCAAAGGCGACCGGTCGGCTTTCGAAACCGTCTACAAGGCGACATCTGCGAAACTATTCGGCGTATGCCTGCGTATCTTCCCTGACCGAACCGAGGCGGAAGAAGCATTGCAGGAAGCGTATATCACCATCTGGAACAAGGCCGCGAGCTTTGAAACCGGACGCGCCAGCCCGATTAGCTGGCTGGTCACGGTCACGCGCAACCGCGCGATCGACCGGCTGCGCGCAAAGGGAAAGGCTGGATTAACGCCGATCGACGAAGCTTCGGAAATTGCCGATCCTGCACCGTTGGCCGACGCGCAAATGCTCGCCGCGAGCGATAACCGTGTTTTGAACGGCTGCATCGAGGACCTCAATCAGCGCGATGCCCATTTCATCCGCTGCGCCTTTATTGGCGGCGCCACTTATGCCGACCTTGCAACCAGAGAAGGCGAGCCGCTCGGCACGGTTAAGAGCCGCATCCGTCGCGCGCTATTAAAGCTTCGCTCGTGTATGGAGGGTCTGTCATGACCATCCTTGGCGAAGACGATTTCGCACTAGCTGGCGAATATGTGCTGGGACTTCTCGACCCGGCGACCGAGGCGTTGGTTCGCGCGCGCATTGCGACGGATGACGATTTTGCAGCCGAAGTGGATGCGTGGCGTTTGCGTTTGCAACCGATGATCGACGACAATGAAACGCCTGCCCCACCTCATGTCTGGCACAAGATCGAGGCCGCATTGCCGATGCAAAGCGGCCAGGACAATTCCGGCGGAAATGTCCGGTTTTGGCAAATGCTTACCGGACTTTCGACGGTCGCGGCTGCGATTATGGCAGTTATCCTGTTGCAGCAACCTGCACCCGTGGCACCGCCTGAGCCTTCAGCTCCGCTGATCGCCGCATTGGGTAGCGAAACCGGCCAAGCATCGCTAACCGCGCGCTATGATGCAACCACCGGTCAGATGCTGCTGACCCCGGTTTCGCTCGACACCGGTGAGCTTTATCCCGAACTCTGGATCATACCCGCCGATGGCAAGCCCCGGTCGCTTGGTATTGTGAGCGGTGACAGCCCGTCGCAGATCAGTATCGATGCAAGGTTGCGGGACTTCGTCGACCAAGGTGCTATCTTGGCCATTACGCCTGAGCCGCAAACCGGTGGTCCCGGTGGACAACCGTCGGGGCCCGTGATCGCCAGCGGAAAAATCGTTACCATTTAATTTTTTCCAGAACGGTGCATCCGTGGACTGATCCGCGCCGTTCCTGTCACCAGCGCCCATCAAGGCGCAGATATTGATAGGGACGAAGAAATGAAATCAATAAAAGCAACGATGACGGCATCAGCGATTGCCGTGGCAACGCTGGTCCTTGGCGGGTGTATGCCGATGGACGGCGATAGCATGAGCGCCAGCGCTTCGACCAGCGCCCAAATGGAAAATCCGATGGTCGGCGGGGCAGCTATGTATCCGACCAGAAATATTGTCGAAAACGCGGTGAATTCGAAAGATCACACAACTTTGGTCGCGGCGGTCAAGGCTGCTGGTCTCGTCGACACGCTGATGAGCGCCGGGCCGTTCACCGTATTCGCGCCGACCAATGCTGCGTTCGACAAGCTACCAGCCGGCACAGTTGACACGCTGCTGAAGCCAGAAAATAAGGGGACGCTGACCACAGTCCTGACCTATCATGTCGTCGCCGGAACGATGACCAGCACCGACATCGCCGCAGCGATCAGAGCCGGCGGCGGCACGGCCACGCTGACCACTGTCCAGGGTGGAACGCTGACCGGGCGGATGATGGGCAACAAGCTTGTCCTGACCGATGCCAAGGGTGGTCAATCGACCGTGACCATCGCCAATGTCATGCAATCGAACGGCGTCATCCACGTCGTCGATACCGTATTGCTGCCTTAACGGGCGGCATCGCGGGGGTCGGTCGTTTGCCTCCCTTTAACGGCCGGCCCCTTGCGCATAAGCTTGCGAACCGCGGGTAACGACTTCGTCGTCGGGCAAGATGTCGGCGATTGCGATGTCCGGCAATTCTTCGAGTTTCGCGTATAACGGAGCGAAGTCGGTTTCGACCGTCACTTTCCGCAAATATTCGAGGCCTGGGATCACGAAATAATTCTGCTGGAAATCGTCAATCCGGTATTTTGTCCGCATCACTCGCATCAGGTCGAACCCAATCCGGTTCGGACTCGGGTCGTCGAGCGCGAATACGCTTTCGGCAAAGCTCGAAACAATCCCCGCGCCGTAAATGCGAAGCCCGCCCGCCTCACGTATCAGGCCGAACTCGACGGTATACCAGTACAGCCGCGCCAGATGGTCGAGAGCGTCGAAGCCAAGCGAGCGTAATCCGCCCTGCCCGTAGGCCATCATATAATCGGCAAAGACTGGATCGGCTAGCATCGGCACATGGCCAAACACGTCATGAAACACATCGGGTTCTTGCAGATAATCGAGCTGCTCGGGGGTGCGGATGAAATTGCCCGCCGGAAATCGCCGGTTTGCCAGATGATCGAAGAACACGGCATCAGGCACCAGCCCTGGCACCGCCACCACCTGCCAGCCCGTCGCCGCGCTAAGCCGCGCATTGAGCTCGCGGTAATCGGGGATGCCAGGCTTCGAAAGCTTGAGCACATCCATACCGCGCAGAAAAGCATTGGCTGCCCTGCCGGGCAGCATTTCGCTTTGCCGCGCAAACAGCCTGTCCCACATGGCATGATCGTCCGCGCTGAATGCATCCCAGTTTTGCGGGATGGTCCAGTCGGCATTTGCGCCTTCGGGCGGCGTGTCATAGACATGCTGAAAATCGGCCATGAGGAAGTGGTTACACTTGAAACTGTTTCGCATCAACAGCCTGTGGAGTGCATTGCGCGCCTTTGTAGCATGGCCATTGCTGTTGGTCGGCCTTTACATGTTCGCGGCCTTGGCCGGCAGCCATATTCCGGCAAACGACGACTGGCAGCAACCGCGAGAAGGCGTCGACATTTTCGTCGAAACCAATGGCGTCCATGTCAGCCTGATCGTGCCCGTGGGAGCGGTTGGCGAAGACCTGGGCGATCTCATCCGCCCTGACCAGCTATCCAACCCGATGCTGTACGGCACTCACGTCATGGTCGGCTGGGGGCATGGAGGGGTTTACCGAAACGCTGAGACATGGGGCGATGTCAAAAGCGGCGATATCGCAAGTGCCATTGTCGGTTCGGCTTCGACCATTTTGCATGTTTACCACCTGACCAATCCTACCCCGCTTCCCCACCGGAAAATGCTGCGGGTCAGTGATGCGCAGTATCGAAGCATCGTCGCCCAAGTCCGGGGGACGTTCCGGCTTGACGCAAAAGGACACAGCGTCGCCTACCCGGCATACGGCAGCGACAACCTGTTTTACGATTCAACCGGCCACTATAACGCGTTCAACACCTGCAATACATGGACAGGTTCGGTGCTAAAAAGAGCGGGGGTACGGATCGGCCTCTGGACGCCAATGCCGGGCGGCGTGATGCGCTGGTTTTAGCCCTTCATCCATTGCCGCAACGCACTTGTATTGTTAACAATCAGATGCCGGTAATGCCGCGTTACCAGACCGAGTTCTTCCAGCTGCGCCAGCGCCGATGCAATCGTCATACGCGACACCCCAACAAGCTCGGCCAGCTCCTGCTGACGGATGCGAAGCTTGACCGGGGCTTGCTTGCCTTCGGCCAATGCTAGCAGGTTCTGCGCCAGCCTTTTCGGCGCAGGCATATTGCGAAACACGATTAAGCGATCGAGCGCCTCCTGTAATTGCTGCGAGAGCGCCTTGATAAACGCGGCGCTAATCGCCGGTGACTTGTTTATTGCGGCCAACAAAACGGTGTCTTTGACCCATAGCATTTCAAGCGTGCCGACCGCCTCTGCATCGACGACGCGGGGGAATTGCCCTAAACAGGCCAGCTCGCCAAAGCTGTCGCCTGGACCAAGGATAAATAGCGCCTGCATTTCCCCCGACGCAGCATGATGCCCAATCTTTGCCTGCCCTTTTTCGATGATCCAGAAGCCTTCAGCCTGATCCCCGCGGTGCCAAATTAATTGTCCATCCTTGAAAGTTCGGCGAATCGCTCCGCCGCGCAATTCGTCCTTGATAGCCGCGGGCAAGCTATCGAACAACGTCGGCGCTCCGACCGAACGACCTGTATTCTCAAGCGGAATTTGCAATTGTAAAATCTTTGGCATTGTTCCCCGGCAAAGAGACATAACACTGCTGTGGAATCAAGCCCAATCGGAGTCGCCGCGTCAGCACGAGCCGGATACCGGACCGCAGATGCAGAATGGAACTTGGGGAGTTCGAACCGTGTGGCAGAAGGCGCTGTCGCGGTTCTGGCGGCGCGCTGGTGCTCCTTTTCAGCCAGCGCGCCGTCAAGTTTCGGCTCTAATTTCCAGTGACAATGGCTGCCCAATCGGTTTCGTCTATGACCCTGATGCCAAACGCCGTCGCCTGTTTGAGCTTAGAGCCAGCGCCCGGGCCGACCACTACCAGATCGGTTTTAGCACTCACTGACCCGGCGGCTTTCGCTCCCAGCGCCTCGGCCTGGGACTTGGCTTCGTCGCGGCTCATCGTTTGCAGCTTGCCAGTGAAGACAATGGTTTTACCGGTCCACTCGCTGGCGCGAATGTTGGAGACATAGGCGGGCGGATCGACCTCGTTCATCAGGTCATCCCACACCTCGACATTGTGCGGTTCGTGGAAAAAATCGCCCAAAGCCTCGGCCACAGTGCCGCCGATGCCGTCAATGCAAATGAGTTCGGCAACCGCCGCCTCGTCGCGTGCCGCAATACGCATCCCGAGCCTCTTTACCGCCTCCATAGTCCCGAAATTCTTGAACAAATCCTTCGCGGTGACCGATCCAATATGGCGGATGCCCAGCCCGAACAACAGCCGCCCGCCATCCGGGGCGCGCTTGTTTTCCACAGCTGCCAACAGATTATCCACAGACTTTTCCTGCCAACCTTCGCGGGTCAGCAGTTCTGCGCGGTGCCGCTTCAACCGAAAGATGTCGGCTGGCGAGTGCAGCCATCCGGCCTCGATAAACTCGGCGATACTCTTCTCGCCCAAACCTTCGATATCAAGCGCGGGGCGGCTTACGAAATGGCGCAGCCGTTCGAATCGCTGCGCTGGACAGACCAATCCGCCGGTGCATCGCACATCGACCTCGCCTTCCTCCGCCACCGCTTCCGACCCGCAAGCCGGGCAATGCTCGGGAAAGGCATAAGGTGCCCTCGCTTCGTCGGGCGTGAGATTTTCGACCACTTGAGGAATGACGTCGCCTGCCCGCTGCACCACCACACGGTCTCCGGGGCGTACACCCAGTCGAGCGATCTCATCACGATTGTGCAGCGTGACATTCGACACCACCACACCGCCCACTGTGACTGAAGTCAACCGTCCGACCGGCGTCAACTTGCCGGTGCGACCTACCTGAATGTCTATGGCTTCAAGCGTCGTCTCAGCCCGCTCGGCGGGGAATTTATGCGCGATTGCCCAGCGCGGTGCCTTGGCAACAAATCCAAGCCGCTCCTGCCAGTCGAGCCGGTCGACCTTGTAAACAACGCCGTCGATATCATATGGTAAATCAGAGCGTTGGCGCTCAATCTTCGCATAATGGGTTAGCGCGCCCTCGGCCCCATCGACTCGCACTAACAACGGCGATACCGGCACGCCCCAAGACGCAATCGCAGCTAACACCCCCGCCTGCGTATCGGCAGGCAATGCACTCACCTCGCCCCAGCCATGCGCGAGGAAACGCAACGGTCGCGACGCTGTTACCTTTGCGTCCTTTTGCCGCAACGATCCCGCCGCCGCATTGCGCGGATTTGCAAAAATCTTGCCGCCCTTCGCTTGTTGTTCGACATTCAGCGCGGCAAAGTCGGACTTGGCCATATAGACCTCGCCGCGGATTTCGAAGATAGCGGGTATTTCCCCCCTCCCGCTTGCGGGAGGGGTCGGGGGAACGTCAGTGGCGAACGCTGAAGCACCCTCCCCTAGCCCCTCCCGCAAGCGGGAGGGGGATAACGCCTGCGGGATGTCCGAGATATACGCGACATTGGCCGTCACGTCCTCACCGACGGTGCCATCGCCGCGCGTTGCCGCCTGCTTCAGCACACCGTCCTCGTAACGCAGCGACAATGAAAGCCCGTCGATCTTGTCTTCGGCGGTTAGCGCCACCCCCGCGTCCTCCGGCAAATTCAAAAAACGCCTTATCCGCGCAACAAAGTCCGCCACATCCTCCGCATCGAACGCATTATCGAGGCTCATCATCCGTCTGGCGTGCGTAACCTTCTTCAGCCCCGATCCCTCGACCGCTGCCCCCACCTGCCGATTAGGACTGTCGGAGCGCACCAGATGCGGAAAAGCCGCCTCCAATTCGTTGTTCCGTCGGAGCAGCGCGTCATATTCAGCGTCGGAAATCTCCGGCGCATCCTCGGCATGATAGCGCTTGTTGTGATGGGCGATGGTTTTCGCCAGACGCATTAGCTCGTTGGCGGCTTCGGCGTCGGTGGTCACAAAGGCTTGCCCAAATCGAACGACACCCGGAACAGCCGCCCCGGTCGCGCTAGCTCATACACCAGCGCCTGCCCCGGCTCGACCTCGAACGCCCAGACGTTGGTGTTCGAAACCGATCGGCCTTCTTTCGTGAACATCGCTTTAGAAAACGAGTCGACTGGGAATTCCTGTCGCGACGCCGTTCCCCCACTGGCGGTATCGCCGCCATATTGCGAAACAGGATCTTCGGTACCGTCTTTCAGCATATGCCGGTGCTTCAACCGCAGGCCACCATCGGTTCGCGTGATAATCCATGTGCGTGAATGATCCTCGCCTACATCGAAGGCTATTCGGATTTCGCGTTCGCTGCATTCGTGGACACGGGCGCGCAGGTCGGCGGTTACAAAACTGGAATCGCTTTCATTGCCAGCGATCATCTTGCCAGCAAAACTCTTGCCGCACAGCGTCGACATTCGCTGAAAGAAGATGTCATCGGGAATGGCCGGGCCAGCGGTCGAAACGCACCCGCCGAGGCCAAGCATCATCAGGATAGCAAGTTTGGTCACACCACCTCCAGCAACCGTTCGGCCTGCGCCCGTGCCTCGTCGGTGACCTCAGCCCCCGACAGCATCCGCGCGATTTCCTGACGACGCGCTTCTGCATCGAGCAATGTCACACCAGTGCGCGTCACCGTGCCCTCGCTGGATTTGGCGATGAAATAATGCGCCTGCCCCTTGGCGGCGACTTGCGGGCTGTGAGTCACCGCGAGCAACTGGGTCCGCTGGGCCAGCCGCGCCAGGCGCTCACCAATCGCCGCCGCCACTGCACCACCGACGCCGCGGTCGATTTCGTCGAAGATAATCGTTGCCGCGCCGCCTTCTTCGGCCAGCGCGACTTTCAGCGCGAGTATGAAGCGCGACAGTTCGCCGCCCGATGCGATCTTGTTCAGCGGCGCGAACGGTGCGCCGGGGTTGGTCGAAATCAGGAATTCGGCGCGGTCCATGCCATTGCCGCTCCATCGGTCTTCGGGGAGCGGTTCGATGCTGGTGCGGAATTGCGCCGCATCCAGCTTCAGCGGTGCAAGTTCGGCCGCCACTGCCTTGTCGAGGCGCAATGCGGCCTTGGTGCGCGCCGCCGTCAAAGCCTCTGCGGCGTCACGATACGCCCGCGCCTTAGCTGCAGCCTCAGCCTCCAGCTTCGCTAGCCCTTCACCGCCCGCCTGGATCGAGTCCAGCCGCGCCGTCAGGTTTGCGGTCAGCGCAACAATCGCATCGGGTGCGACGTTATGCTTGCGCGCCAATGCCCGCAGCTCGAACAACCGCACCTCGATCTCGTCGAGCCGCGCCGGTTCGAATTCCAGCGCCCTCGCCGCCGCATTCAATTTGTCCTCGGCCTCGCTCGCCTCGATCACTGCGCGGTCGAGCGAGGTTAGCGCGTCGGCCAGCATCGGGTGGGCATCGGCCAACCGGTCGAGCTTGCGCGCCGCGCCTCTGATGAGCGCGATGCCGCTTTTCGGACCGTCGAAGCTTTCCAGCACCGCCTTCAAATCATCGGCAACGCGTTCGCCTTTCTGCATGTCGGAGCGTTCGCCCGCGAGTTGCTCTTCTTCGCCAGGCTGCGGGTTGAACGCCTGCAATTCGGCGACTGCATGTTCTAGCCATTCACGGTCGCGCGCGGCGTTGTCCAGCGCTTCACGCGCGGCGTCCAACCGTGCCTTGGCCTCCTGCCACTCCGCAAAACTACTCGCTACGCTCGCTATATCGCACCGTCCGAACGCATCGAGCAACGCCCTGTGCCCGCGCGGATTGATCAGCCCGCGATCGTCATGCTGGCCGTGAATTTCGACAAGGCACGCCCCGACATCGCGGAGCAGCGCCGCCGAACAGGGCTGGTCATTGATAAACGCCTTGCTGCCACCGTCGGCCTTCAGAGACCGCCGGATGATCAGCGGCTCGCTATCATCCATTTCGATATCGTTGTCGGCAAGCAACGTCAGCACGCTCGGCGGCGCATCGAAACTGGCGGTCACTTGGGCCTTGTCAGCCCCAGAGCGCACCAGCCCGCTATCCGCTCGCGCACCCAGCGCCAGCCCTAGCGCATCGAGCAATATCGACTTGCCCGCCCCGGTCTCCCCGGTCAGCACACCCAATCCACCGCCAAACTCAAGGTCGAGCGCTTCGATCAGCACCACATCGCGGATCGAAAGCCCCGTCAGCATCGCGGCGTGCGCATCACGCCGACGGCGCGTGCTTCTGCATCAATTCGTAAGCGCGCTCGTACCATTTGCTACCCGGATAATTGGCACCCAGAACCGCCGCCGATTTCTTGGCTTCTTCGGGCACGCCCATCGCCAGATAGCTTTCGGTCAGCCGGAATAATGCTTCGGGTGCGTGGGTGGTAGTATCATATTTGTCGACCACTTCGCGGAAGCGCAAGGCCGAGGCCAGCCACAACGCTCGGCGCTGGTAGAAACGGCCGATTTCCATTTCCTTACCCGCCAAATGATCGTTGACCAAGTCGATCTTCAAGGTGGCATCCGACGCGTAACGCGTGTTCGGATAGCGCCGCTGCACCTCGCCAAGCGCGGCCAGCGCCTGCTGGGTAATCTTCTGGTCGCGGGTCACGTCGCTGATCTGCTCGTAATATGCGAGCGCGATAAGGTAATAGGCGTAAGGCGCATCCTTGTTGCCCGGATGGATCGACAGGAAGCGGCGCGACGCCGAGACCGATTCGTTATATTTCTGCGCCATGTAATAACTGAACGCGCTCATCAACTGCGCCCGCCTGGCCCAGGGCGAATAAGGATGCTGGCGCTCGACCTCGTCGAACAACGCGGCGGCGACTTCATATTGCTTGGCATCCAGCTTGTCTTTGGCCGCATTATACAGCGTGTTCACATCGCGCGCGACATAGCGGGTGTTGCTGCCAGGCTTCGCATCGCCGCCGCCAAGGCCAAGGGCAGCACATCCGGAAAGCAACGCGGTCGACGCCAGCAAGCCCGCCGACAGTAGGATTTTTTTGTTCATGAAGCTGTCCTTAGATACTCTTGAGGCCGCCGCCAAGGGTTTTGGTGCAGCACTGGTCGGGTGCGGCGCGATTGTGGCGGCAGGTGCCTGTATCGGCGATTAACTGCGCTTTAGAAGGTGCGCTTGGTGACGCCGATAAAGCGACAAAAGACACGGCAAACGGCATTCTCGCTGTCTCCTTAGTCGCTTTAGCGCGCAGGAACAGCGGGCAAGTACGGGTTTCGTGCAGCCGAAGGTTCGCGAAGGCTTCGCGGCACGGCAAATATCGGACAATTCAAAGAGCGAAGCGCCATGACAGCACCCGGCACCCATTGGGCGGCTGGGAGGGAGAGTCGCAAAGCAAATCCTACATTGCAAGGGGGTTGATTGGCGAAGCCCGCGCCCGTTCGATGGAGATGGCCTGGTTGCCGGGTTAAGCGAGGGCAGCGAAGAAGACTTCTTTGCCCTTCTCGCTAGTTTTCTTGGTCATTGCTCGTCCTCTTTGATCAAATGAGAACAAATTGATTAGGCAGGATTGGGGTTTGTAGGAAAGCAATGATCGCACGCCGGAACCAAGCTTGACTGCGCAGCATGGCCTTTTCCAGATGAGAAACCATCTTTACAATGCAAATTTAAAAACTGATTGCCTGATGTAGTTTCAATCCAAAGAGCACCGAAAGGTGGTCAGTAGTCGGGAAAGTCATTTGTAGCGTCCCCAATTGACGATATTGAGCGTATGGGAACGATTCTAAAGAATCATGGGGGTAAAGATGGCTAGACAATCCAGAGGGATTCAAATACACGATTTGTTCGCTATATGTTCTCATGCGGAGAATCGAATGCCTCATACTCAAAAATGCGCCCATTCGTTGCAGAGACGATGATATGCTGATCTATCGTAGGACTAGCTTGCTGGAGTCCCCTGCACAGACTCTCCTCAATACAGTCAATTGCGTCGGTGTGATGGGCAAAGGGCTTGCTCACGCTTTTAAAGAGCGCGAGCCAAAGATGTTTCAGGCTTATAAACGGATTTGCGACCAGAAAGCTCTGGAGCCCGGCAAGCTCTGGCTATGGCGTGGAAACAATGGATGGGTACTAAACTTTCCTACCAAAATTCATTGGAGAAACCCGTCAAAATTAGAATGGATTGAACAAGGGCTCGAGAAGTTTGTTGAAGCTTATGCCGCGCAAGGAATTTCGGAAATTTCCTTTCCCCGATTAGGATGCGGTAACGGTAACCTCGATTGGGAACAAGTGCGGCCGGTTATGGAGCACTACCTCAGCAAGGTCGACGTTCCTGTCTATTTTCACGACCATACGGTAGACGTTGGATTGCCGGAACTTATGGATCCGGTGGCAGAAACGTTACGCTAAGAATTTTCATCGGTGGAAACGTTCGAAGTGTTTCTATCAGCGTTGCACCGTACCTTTGAGCTTACAAACGGCACGATGGCAATGCTTGGCACCAACGATAAATTTAGAATGCGAATTGATGAGAACCGCCTGCTTCTCGAAACGGCGGCAGCAGTTTGCGCATTTGAACAGGATGATTTGCGTGGCGTCTGGTTGGATTTGCAAAACGGTCTCGTGACCAAGAGGAAGGCTGGTTGGTCAGTGACCGATAGTGGCGAAACATTGATTTCGTTACTCAGCGTAATTCCAAATGTCCGCCCAGTCATGATTCAACGCCCTGGTGCCACTAAGTCAGAATACGCAATTGAGCCGTGTCCCAATATGCGCGGATTGGCTTCAGTAGACCAATCGATGCCTCAAAATGAATTCGCGTGGCACTGAGCCCGGCAATAATTGATGAACACATTGGCAGTTGGGAACGTCAGCTGACGAGCCCCTTTTATTCTCACAGGAAAAATTGGCCCAGCCACCTGTTCCATCATTCGCCACTGGAAAACGCTCTTGAAATCATGAAAACGGGATTTCTGCGATCTCGCAACGACGAACAGAATCCCCATCCACGTGACGTAGCAGCAGCGGGGGTCATTGATGCGAGATGCGAAGCGCATGACCGAGTTAGACTGTATTTCAGACCAAAGACACCAACGCAGTATCACATTGAAGGTATTCGACGTCCGGAAGATTGTGCGTATCCCGAAGCACATGCACCGGTGCTAATAATGTTCATGCTTGATGCTAAACACATTCTATCACTGCCAGATATCATGCTTTCCAACAAAAATATGCAGTTAGGAAGCGCTGAAACTGGAGGTGATGAGGAATTTTTTGCATCAATTCCATTTCAGAAAGTCTATACTGAAGGGAACACCGGTGGTGATCGGACAATAACAGACGCTCGATGCGCAGAGGTATTGCCTTCTTCACCACTTGCACTCGCCGACTGCGTTCGCTCTATATGTTTTCGATCCGAGCCCGAGCGCGATACAGTTTTGCACATGCTGGGTGAGCACCGCAATCGTTGGTCAACATATTTTCGAGTTTCAGACGCCCTCAAGGTGTTTGAAAAGAAATTTACGTTTGTGCAGGAGATTGGGCTAACTCCTGAAGGCGTCATCTTCAGGCTTAATCCTCGAGAGGATCATCGCCCACTGGATGTCAGCATTACTGCTCACGACAGTCAGGGAGCTCGGGCAATCAACTTTAGAAATTCGAGCCTCTCTGCGGCGCCGACCGACGGGAGCCATCGGTGGATTTATCGAACACCGCTGACAGACGGGGAGTATTTGGTGGAAGTGCACCTTGACGGTCACATGGCCTATCGAGCGGTAATCCCCCTCTATAGCGTTCTGTTTTAATTCATATATTTTCTTCGTTTTTCCAAAAATATCGTGCAGATGATTGGGATGAATTGGGTGCAAACGCCCCCGCATCTCTGTAACGATTAAATCTAGCTATTCCGGACAACAAAAAAGGGGCCGCCGAAGCGACCCCTTTCCTCTCCTCGCCTTTTGCAGGCTGTTCTGTGTATCAGAGGCCACCGTTCTTCAAACCCTTCGTCCTTCGACAAGCTCAGGATTACGGGCGAACGGTGATTGGTAATTAGTCTTTCAAGAACGCAGGAACGTGGTCGGGGTTGCCGCCGCCTTCTCCGCCTTCGCTACGTTCGGGGCGTGGGCCACGGTCGCCGCG
>CAZQBS010000036.1:0-28009 GCA_964591835.1 uncultured Sphingorhabdus sp.
AGCTTCTGGCGATTTCAGGCATCGGGTCAGGGGTTCGCTGCCGGTGGGCAATATGGCGGGGGCCAGAGCGGGCTCATTGCAACTATCGGGTTTGTGGATGGCCGCAACCCGAATCCACCACTGGCACTCATGCTGCGTACCACCGTCGCGCACAACAATCTGCGCGACCGTGAATTTGCGGCGGGTGCGCGGTGGCAACCGAAGGTGGATTGGCCGGTATCGATCACGGCAGAGCGGCGGTTCCGCAATATCGGCCCCGACCGCTTTGCGCTTTATGTCGCCGGGGGACACAGTGACATCCCCCTGCCAGCGCAGTTCCGCCTCGAAACCTATGCACAGGCGGGTGTCGTCTCGGGCCGGAACGGCAGCCATTTTTTCGACGCCCAGGCAAGGGCCGACCGACTGGTACCATTGCCGCGGCTCCCCATATCCGTCGGCGCAGGCGTCTGGACCGGCGGGCAGCGCGGCGCGGCGAGGCTCGATATCGGTCCCTCGCTCCGAACCGAAATTCCGGTGGGAGACACACGTATCCGGCTGACGGCTGACTGGCGGTTTCGCATAGCCGGCGATGCCGCACCTGGAAACAGACCGGCATTGACACTATCCACCGGTTTCTAAGGCCAAGCCTTTATTACGCCCCGAAAAGCCGTTAGGCTCACCGTTCACATGGACATTTACCTACCCATCGCCAATCTGTCGGTCAACGCGCTGGTCATTATCCTGCTCGGCGGAGCGGTGGGAATGTTGTCGGGGATGTTCGGTGTCGGTGGCGGTTTCCTGACAACGCCATTACTCATTTTTTACGGTATCCCGCCGACGGTGGCTGCGGCCTCGGCCTCGACTCAGGTCACAGGGGCCAGCGTTTCGGGCGTGTTTGCGCATATGAAACGCGACGGCGTCGATTTCCAGATGGGTGCAGTGCTCGTCGTCGGCGGCATATTCGGAACGCTCGCGGGCGCGGTCCTGTTCGAGATCCTCGAAAAGGTGGGGCAGATTGATACCGTCATCAGCATTCTCTATGTCATCATGCTCGGCAGCATCGGCGGGATGATGGCCAAGGAAGCGCTCGGCAGCGTGATGGCGATGCGCGCTGGCCGACCGCAACGCGCGCGAAAACGGCGGCATCATCCTTTGGTCGCAAATTTGCCGCTGCGCTGGCGTTTCTACAAATCCGGCCTCTATATCTCGCCGCTCGCACCGCTGATCCTGGGCTTCGTCACCGGCATCATGACGATGCTGCTCGGTGTCGGCGGCGGCTTCATCATGGTCCCTGCAATGCTCTACCTCCTCGGAATGGGTGCCCAAGTCGTGGTTGGCACGTCATTGTTGCAGATATTGTTCGTGACAATGTCGTCGACGATGATGCACAGCCTGACCACCAAGGCCGTCGATGTCGTGCTCGCGGTGTTCCTGCTGATCGGCAGCGTCACCGGCGCGCAGATCGGTGCGCGATTGGCGCAAAGGATGAAGCCCGAATATTTGCGGCTGTTTCTGGCGGGTATCGTTCTGCTGGTGGCAATCCGTATGGCGCTGGGCCTCGGCTGGCGGCCCGACGAGATTTACACGGTGCAGGCGTTGTGATCCGGCTATTCGCGCTGCTCCTGACGCTGCTGCCGGTATCGGCGGCGGCACAGAATGTCCCAAAGCTCGTGCCCGACGTGTCGCAGCGGCAAATCAATATCCAGTCGGGCTTTACCGGAGCTGACATGCTGCTGTTCGGTGCGATTATCTATCCGCGCGGCGTCGCCCCCGAGGGTCAGATCGACGTCGCCGTCGTGCTGCGCGGACCGACGCGCGCCATTACGCTTCGCGAAAAGCAGAAGATTGCGGGCATCTGGCTCAACGCCGACAGTACCGAATTCCGCTCGGTCCCTGCCTATTACGCCATCGCCTCGTCGCGTCCGCTGAAACAGATCGTCGACAGCAAAACCGCCGCAATCTACGAACTCGGCGTCGACAAATTGCAACTGTCGCCGACCGGGGAGCTCGATGCCAAAGAGCAACGCCGTTTCATTACCGGGCTGGTCGATCTTAACCGCCGGGGCGGGCTATTCAGGCAGGAGGCGGGTACCGTCGATATCACCGATCAGGTGCTCTACCGCGCGCGTTTGCAAATCCCGTCGAGTGTGCCCGTCGGTCTCTACACCGCAGAAACTTTGCTGATCCGCGATGGCCGCGTGATCGTCGCCGACGACAATGTCGAGATCAGGATCGACAAGACCGGGTTCGAACAGTTCATCACCATCCTCGCGCTGAATTACTCGTTGCTCTACGGCCTGATTGCGGTTTTGATTTCGGTGGCGCTGGGCTGGCTCGCAGGCATCGTCTTCCGCCGCATCTGAAGCTCGCCCGCATAGTAAATAAATCTTTACCTTCGCCCGCTACTCCGTGTGTTTACGCATGGTTTAGGGGCATTTCGAGCAATGGACAGCATCGGCAGTCATTCATTTTCATCGACGACACCCGTCGAGTCCGCGCCGACGCCGGTTGCTTCGGAGCCGGTTTCGTTCGCACCCGCTGCCCAGCCGGCAGCCACATCGGCCGGCAATTTGCTAAACCATATCGGCTTTGTCATGGAAATCGCGGGTTCGGGCTCGCAAATTACGCTCGACGCCGCGCGCTTGGCCGAACTTATGCCACATAGCGACCCCAGCATCGCGATGGCGGGTCAGGTCGGCAGCCAGATCAAGATCCGCGTCGGCGGGACATGGTTGCTCGCCAGCATCCGCACGCAGCGGATGCACGAGCAGGACCACGGAGTCATCATGGCCGCAGTCGACTTCCTCGGCGAAGGCGACGAGGAAAAACTGACCGGCAAAATCTACAATTTCCGCCGCGGTGTCACCCGCTATCCAGTCCCCGGCAGCGAAGTTTACGCCGTATCGAGCCAGGACATGAAACAGGTCTATGCCGCAGATTCGCGCGCGCATGTCGAAATCGGCACTGTTTTCCCGACCAAGGATATTCGCGGCGCGCTCTATGTCGATGCCATGCTGGGCAAGCATTTCGCTTTGCTGGGCTCGACCGGCACGGGTAAATCGACCAGCGCCGCGCTCATCCTGCACAAAATCTGCGAACTCGCGCCCGAAGGTCATATCGTGATGGTCGATCCGCACGGCGAATATTCGGCCGCGTTCAAGACCAACGGTGCGTTGTTCGACGTCAACAACCTTGCCATGCCCTACTGGATGATGAACTTTGCCGAGCACTGCGAAGTCTTCGTCACCTCGAACGGCGACGACAAACAGCTCGACAGCGACATCCTCGCCAAATGCCTTTTGCAGGCGCGCTCGAAGAACCGCATCGCCGAAAGCATCGGCAAGCTGACCGTCGATGCGCCGATCCCGTATCTCCTCTCCGACCTGACCAACATCATCCAGAATGAAATGGGTAAACTCGACAAGGCGAGCAGCAGCGCGCCGTTCATGCGGCTGAAGGGCAAGATCGAGGAACTAAAGGCCGACCCGCGTTATAATTTCATGTTCTCGGGGATGCTCGTCGGCGACACGATGGCCGACTTTATCGGCAAGATTTTCCGCCTGCCGTCGGGCGGCAAGCCGATTTCGATCATCGATGTTTCGGGTGTGCCGTCGGATATTACCGCAACCGTCGTTGCCGTGCTCTCACGACTGGTCTTCGACTATGCGATCTGGTCGAGAAACGAGCCGCAACGGCCGATATTGTTCGTCTGCGAAGAAGCCCACCGTTACATCCCGTCGGACAGAGTCGCCAAGGACAGCGCGGTTCGCACGATCCTCGAACGGATCGCCAAGGAAGGCCGCAAATACGGCGTGTCGCTGGGCCTGATTACACAGCGTCCGTCCGATCTGGCCGAGGGCGTGCTGTCGCAGTGCGGCACGATCATCTCGATGCGCCTCAACAACGACCGCGACCAAGCCTTCGTCCGCGCCGCCATGCCCGAAGGCGCACGCGGCTTTCTCGATTCGATCCCCGCGCTGCGCAACCGCGAATGCATAATCTGCGGCGAGGGTGTCAGCATCCCCATACGCGTAGCACTCGACACGCTCGAAGAAGAAAAACGCCCGGCATCGGAAGATCCGCTTTTCTCCGAACTATGGCAGGAAACCGGCGGCGAAGCCGAGATACTGGAGCGTGTGGTAAGACGGTGGAGAAGTCAGGGGCGGTGAGGCAAGAAATGAAGTTGAATATCCTCGCTGCCGCATGAATCTTGGGAATTCCAGGGACACAATACTAAATTCCGGTTAACCACCATTCGGCATCCATCGATTTATGCAAAATGCGGATGACCGAAATATGGCCGTTTGAAAACGGGTAGAAAATGTGATGCTGCGGAGATCGTCCGCCAGTTCGGGTCGTGCCATTCCGGACAGCGGGTAGCGCTTTAGCTGCTCCAGTGCTCCGTCAAGACTTGCCAGATAAGCCTCGGCGGCAGGCCAGCCATGATTGCTCGCGCCGTAATCGCCGATATTGGTCAGATCGGCCAACGCCTCGTCGCGGAGGCGCAACGTTGTCATTGATATTTTGCGTGGCCTTCGGCGATGATGTCGGCGATTGTCCTATCGCTTTCGGGCGATGCCAGCCCTTTGTCGATCTCCGCCTGTAACCTGATGCGCGCCTCTTCGGTGCGTTGGTCGCGCCGCACCAAGTCGCGCATATAGTCGCTGCTGCTCGCATAGCTGCCATCGGCAACGCGGTTTTCGACCCAGCTTTTCAGCTTATCAGGAATTGAGATGTTCATTTGCGCCATAGTTTTGAATACGAATTTGCGCGTTTATTGTCAATAATTTTGATGTTTGTGCTTGCAATGTAGGATTTGATTTGGGAACCTGACGCGCACATCGCAAACCGCCCAATGGCTGTACGGGCATGCAATCAGCCAAGAGCTAATCAACGCATTTGCGTGTCGCCCAAAGCGCGTTTCTGGTGAGACAATTGGCCCTCGGTCGCTTCCGGCCCCGAGAAGCTCAAGGCAACCTTTCGTCAGCAACAGGCCTTATCGTGTAGGAAATAAAAACGCGAAACCACTGTGAACTTGCACCGGTTTCTGCTGCTTTTCGAGCGTTACATGTTCTCGGAAAGTAGGTAAAAAAGGCACAAGGGCGCAAAGACATTGCGCGTCTTATCTGTCATCGCGAACAACCAATGGTGCCAACGGATCGAAGGCGGCTTCGCGGAAGGCCTGCCCTCTTCGCGCCTTTGTGCCTTCGCGCCTTCTTTACAAACTTCATAATGTCCGAATTAGGACTGCCTGATTTTTGCAAAGCACAGTCAACTTGCGCAGATTTCTGTGGGTTTAAGGCTGACGCCGTTTGAACGGCGTTAGTCCTCGCCCCAGCCGGTTTGCCCCAAGCGACACGCGGTCGCCCGACCAGTCGGCTAGGAACACTGTCTCGCGTTCGACGCCCGGTGCGATGCTGGCGTCGTTACCGCTGATCGACAGCCCGCTGCTGCTTCGCGTTTTGCCTTCGGGCGCGACGGTGATGAAGGCGCTGTAATTTTCCTTCGACGCGCCCTGCACAAAGACATTGCGCGATATGCTGCCGGTGGCACCGCCGGGCAAGTCGATCATGTAGTTGGTTTCGCGGCCCCGAGTGTCGTCGAAGGCATTATCGCGGATGTCGATGCGGGCGGCGCGGCTTTTGACATAATGGCCGCCATTGCCGCGTTCGAAGCGGCTGTTGGTGACCTTTAGTGAGCCGTAGTCGCCGATATAAATGCTGTGTGCGCAAGACAGTCCGCGGTCGCAGCGACCAAGCCCGGTGAAGGTCGAGCGGTCGATGCTGATCGAACCCGACCTGTCCTCGGCGGTCAATATCCCCTGCTCGCTGTTGCGGAAGATGGAACGTGTGATTGTCAGATCGCCTTTTTCAAGCCGGATACCGGCGCCGTTGCCGTCGGGAACGCGCATATTCTGGAAGATGATGCCGTCGATGCTTGCCGCTGACCCGCGCAAGACCAACGCCGCCTTGCCCTCGCACAGGCCGCCGTCGAAAATCGTCTGCCCGGGAACGGTAGCGCGAAAGGCAACGGCCCCGGCGGTCTGCACCGCGCACTGGCGGTAGCTTCCTGGCGCAATGATGATCGTGCCCTCGCCCTCGCCGATGGCGCTGACTGCTTGCTGGAGCGATGCGTAGGAACGGCCGGTCTCGGCCACCTGAAACGGCGCTGCTTTTTGCGCATAAGCTGCGGTCGAAAGAAACAGCAGGGCGGCGAATGGCAAGCGGGTCATGGCTACGAACCTTGTAAGTGCATCAAGCGGTTGTTCTACCGCATCGCTGCACTTTCAATCCAGCCGATTAACCAAGGCTGAAACGGGCTGTCCATGAAGGGGACAACCGGTGGCTCAATCGTTCAGATTGGGCCGCAGATACTGCTTCGCGCGGTCGAGGTCGAGGCCTCGGCGTTCGGCATAATCGGCAACCTGATCCTCACCAATCCGCGCCACGCCGAAATAGGCGGCTTGCGGATGACCGAAGTAGAAGCCCGAGACTGCTGCAGTGGGCAGCATTGCAAAGTTTTCGGTCAGGGTAATGCCGGTCTTGTGCGTGGCATCGAGCAGCTCGAACAGGATGGGCTTCAGACTGTGATCCGGACAGGCGGGATAGCCCGGCGCGGGGCGGATGCCGCGATATTCCTCACGCACCAGCGCCTCGTTGGTCAGCTGCTCGTCCGGCGCATAGCCCCACAGATCGGTGCGGACATATTTGTGCAAGCGTTCTGCAAAGGCCTCGGCCAGGCGGTCGGCCAACGCCTTCAGCATGATATCCGAATAGTCGTCGATCTGCGCCTTGAACTGTGCCAGATGCGGGCCGATGCCGTGGCCGGCGGTGACCGCAAAGCCGCCGATCCAGTCGCCATCGGCGCTGATGAAGTCGGCCAGACACATATTCGCGCGCCCCTCGCGCTTGGCGATTTGCTGGCGCAGGAACGGTAGGCAGACATTGTCTTCGCTGTCGAGATGGATAACCACATCGTCACCGTCGCGCGCGCACGGCCACAGGCCCGCTACGCCCTTCGCGCGAAGCCATTTTTCGGAGATGATCTTGTCGAGCATGGCCTGCGCATCGGCGAACAGGTTGGTCGCGCTTTCGCCCACGACCTCGTCCGTGAGGATCGACGGATAGGTGCCGTGAAGCTCCCACGCGCGGAAAAACGGCGTCCAGTCGATATACTCGCGCAGGTCGGCGAGATCCCAGTCGTCGAAAACATGGACGCCGGGTCGCAGCGGTGCTGCCGGTTTCAAGGCCTCGTCAATCTCGAAACCATTGACCCGCGCTTCCTCCAGCGTCGCCAGCGGCTTGGCGGTCTTGCCCGCCCGCGCGATGCGGATATGGTCATATTCGGCGCGGGTATCGGCGACAAACTTGTCCGCCATCGTTTCGCTGACCAAAGTCCCCGCGACACCAACCGCGCGACTGGCGTCGAGCACATGGATGACCGGCCCCGAATATACTGGCTCAATGCGAAGCGCGGTATGCGTTTTCGATGTCGTCGCGCCGCCGATCATCAGCGGCATTGTCATCCCCGCTTTCTGCATTTCCTCGGCCACGGTGACCATCTCGTCGAGCGACGGCGTGATCAGTCCCGACAGTCCGATCATATCGGCATCATTCTCGTTCGCGGCTTTCAATATATCCGGCCAAGCCACCATCACACCCAGATCGACAATCTCGAAGCCGTTGCACTGAAGCACCACGCCGACGATGTTCTTACCGATATCGTGGACGTCGCCCTTGACCGTCGCCATGATGATCCGGCCCTTGCCCTTTGCGCCCGGCTCTTTCTCGGCCTCGATATAGGGGAAGAGATGCGCCACCGCCTTTTTCATCACCCGCGCAGATTTCACTACCTGCGGCAGGAACATCTTGCCCGATCCGAACAGGTCGCCGACGACGTTCATTCCGTCCATCAACGGGCCTTCGATCACCTCGATCGGGCGACCGCCAGCGGCCTTGATCGCCAGTCGCGCTTCTTCGGTGTCGTCGACAATATGCGCGTCGATGCCCTTCACAAGCGCATGTTCGAGCCGCTTCTTGACCTCCCAGCCGCGCCATTCAGCCTCGGCCTTTTCCTGTGCTACGTCGGTGCCGCGATATTTCTCGGCGAGCGTTATCAGCCGTTCGGTTGCGTCGGGATCGCGGTTGAGGATGACATCCTCGCACGCTACGCGCAGCTCGGGATCGATATCGTCGTAGATGTCGAGCTGCCCCGCATTGACGATCGCCATGTCGAGGCCCGCCGGAATCGCGTGATAGAGAAAGATCGAGTGCATCGCGCGACGCACCGGTTCATTGCCGCGGAACGAGAAGGACAGGTTCGACAGCCCCCCAGAATAATGCGCATGTGGGCACAGCACGCGCAGCTCCTTAAGCGCCTCGATGAAGTCGACGCCGTAATTATTATGCTCCTCGATCCCTGTCGCTACCGCGAAGATATTGGGATCGAAGATAATGTCCTCAGGCGGAAAGCCGATGCCAACGAGCAAATCATAAGCGCGCTTGCAGATCTCGACCTTGCGCTTTTGGGTGTCGGCCTGCCCTGTCTCGTCGAACGCCATCACGACTACGGCCGCGCCATAGGCCATGCATAGCCGTGCATGATGCAAAAAGGCTTCCTCGCCTTCCTTCATCGAGATCGAGTTGACGATGGGTTTGCCCGACACGCATTTTAGCCCCGCCTCGATCACGCTCCATTTGGATGAGTCGATCATCAACGGCACGCGCGCAATGTCGGGTTCGGCGGCGATGCGTTTGATGAAGGTCGTCATCGCCTCATGCGCGTCGAGCAAGCCTTCATCCATATTGATGTCGATAATCTGCGCACCGTTTTCAACCTGGTCGCGCGCGACTTCGACCGCCGCTTCATAGTCGCCGGAGAGGATCAATTTTTTGAACTTCGCGCTGCCGGTAACATTGGTGCGTTCGCCGATATTGACGAAGCGGGCGGATGAATTTGTGGTCATGAAAATATATGTCGCTTCTTGGGTCAGGCGGCCATGACGAATTGTTCGAGGCCGGCCAGCCGCGTTGCAACCGCCGGTGTCGGGATAGTGCGTGGCGCGCGGTCTTCTACTGCTTTAGCAATTGCGGCGATATGCGCTGGCGTCGTGCCACAGCATCCACCGACCACATTGACCAGCCCGTCGTCGAGCCACTGACTGATCAGCGCCGCTGTTGTTTTAGGCAGTTCGTCATATTCGGCCAGATCATTTGGCAAACCGGCGTTGGGATAGGCCATGACCAGCGCATCGGCCTGTTTCGAAAGTGCCGCCAGATGCGGGCGGAGCAGGTCGGCACCGAACGAACAATTGAGGCCGATGGTCAGCGGCTTCACATGCCGGATCGCGGCCCAGAAAGCCTCTACGGTGTGTCCGGACAGGTTCCGCCCCGCCATGTCGGTTATCGTCATCGAGATCATCAGCGGCACATCGCGACCCGACGCCGCCGTGGCTTCTTGTGCTGCCATCGCCGCGCATTTGGCATTCAGCGTATCGAAAATCGTTTCGATCAGCAGAAAGTCGACGCCACCCTCGATGAGCGCATCGCATTGCTCGCGGTAAACGCTTTTGAGATAATCGAAGTCGATTTCGCGGTAGCCCGGATCGTTGACATCGGGTGAAAGCGACAAGGTCTTGTTGGTCGGCCCGATCGAGCCTGCGACAAATCGGCGTTTGCCGTCCATTGCCTCAGCCGCCATGCAACAGGCACGCGCAAGCTCAGCCGATTCGATGTTGATCTGCCGCACCAGATGTTCGCAGCCATAATCGGCCATGCTGATTTCGGTGGCACTGAAGGTATTGGTCTCGATCATGTCGGCACCCGCTTCCAGATAAGCGGTATGAATAGCGCCGATGATATCGGGTCGCGTAATCGACAGCAGGTCGTTATTGCCCTTCTGGTCCTTCGCGAGATCCAGATTGCCGCGATAGTCGGCCTCTTGCAGCTTGTGCTTCTGGATCGCAGTTCCATAGCCGCCGTCGAACACGAGAATCTGTTCAGCCGCTCGGGCGACAAATGCTTCACGCGCGCCCGTCATGCCGCCTGCTCCTGTGCCGCAGACGCGGGCCGTTTGCCGAGCAAATGGCAGATCGCGTAAGCCAATTCGGCGCGATTGAGCGTGTAGAAGTGAAAGTCGCGCACCCCGCCGGCATAAAGCCTGCGGCACATTTCGGCAGCAATGGTTGCCGCCACCAGTTGCCGCGCAGGCGGATGATCGTCGAGCCCTTCGAATAGATGCGCCATCCACGGCGGGATCGCGGTGCCGGTCATTTTGGACATCCGAACGATGCTGGCAAAGTTTGAAACGGGCATGATACCGGGAACGATCTCAGCATCGATACCAGCCGCCGCCACCGCATCGCGGAAGCGGAAGAATGTCTCAGGTTCGAAAAAGAACTGCGTAATCGCACGGCTTGCCCCGGCATCGAGCTTGCGCTTCAGAAAGTCGATATCGGACTGGGCGGTCGTCGCCTCGGGATGCGTCTCTGGATAGGCGCTCACCGAAATTTCGAACGGATGAAGTCTACGCAATCCCTCGACCAGATCGGCGGCACTGGCATAGCCTTGCGGGTGTGGCACGAATATTCCGTCGGAATTCGGCGCATCGCCGCGAAGTGCCACGATATGGCGAACTCCCGCTTCCCAATAGGCGCCCGCAACCTCGGCAATTTCGTCACGCGACGCCTCGACACAGGTAAGATGCGCTGCTGCCGGAATGCTGGTTTCGCGCGCAATCCGCGCCACCGTATTGTGCGTGCGTTCGCGCGTCGAGCCGCCCGCGCCATACGTTACCGATACGAAGCGCGGTTCCAGTGGTGCCAACGTCACCACGGCGTCCCACAACTGCTCTTCCATCTTCTCGGTTTTCGGCGGAAAGAATTCGAAGCTGATCTCGCAGTCACCAGAAAGCCCGGCGAATAAGGGCGAGGCCAAAGCCCTGCTGGCTTCCTGCATATCGGCGAGGGGGAGAATCATGCCACTATCCTAAGTACGGTTTCTGTCAGTTTTTCGCGGCCCAATGGTTCACCCTGCTTATGACCCATCCAGATTTTGACGGCCAGCGGACCGCCATCCAGCGACGCCTGATGTGCCATGTAAATATCACTCGCCACAAAGGCCTGCTCCACCGTCTGGTCCGCGAACCCGAGTCTGGCGTGCGCATGAACCGTTCGAAGCTCTTCATGATCATGCGCGGCAAAATCGACAATCAGCAATCGGCCGCCGGGTGTCAGCACCCGCGCCGCTTCCGATATTACGCGTTCGGGATGCTGTGCATAATGTAGCACCTGATGGAACATTATCGTATCGAAACTGTCATCCGCCAGCGGAAGCGCGTTGAAATCTCCGAGCATGATATCGACTTTTGCCGATGAGCGCGCATCCATTGCGGCCAGTTTGGCACGTGCAAGACGAAGCATTTCGGTGTTGTTATCGAGCGCCACGAAACGTTCGGCATCGGCCGAGAACAACTCGATCATCCGTCCGGTACCTGTGCCCACATCCAGCACGGTCCCAAGCGGCGCAGTGTGCAATATCCGGGCGATGGCTTCTTCGACTTCGCTTTCAGCGACATGAAGCGAGCGAAGTGAATCCCACTCGCCCGCATGGGCGGCAAAATATTCGGCGGCCATCTCGGCCCGGCTGCTGCGCACCTGTTCGAGTTTGGCGAGATCGCGCTGGACCACGCGGGCTTCCTTGCTATCGGTACCCGCGATCAGTGCGTCTAGCTTGCCGCTGGTCAAAATAGGTCCTGGGCGAAGAAACACCCAGCTACCCTCTTTACGCCGTTCGGCGATGCCTGCCTCATCCAGTATCCGGATATGGCGCGAAACCCTTGGCTGGCTTTGCCCCAATATCTGGACTACCTCGCCAACCGACAATTCGAGCTGTCGGATGAGCAACACGATTCGAAGCCGCGTCGGATCAGCCAATGCGCGCATTATGTTGAGCAGCTCGTCCATTGCCAAGTTATATAAAGAATTCTTTATATCATGTCAATTGGCTCGTTTTGGCGATGTTTTCAACCGTATTAGTAGAGTTTACCTCAAATGAGCCAGTTGTCGCCGCGTCTGCGCAAAAAGCACATTGCCATGAATATTCGAAATCGCTAGAGGGTCAGGCCGCAAGCATTTCCGTGCTCGATACGGTGTGCTTGTCTGGTTTTTTATAAGTTTTGCTAGGGGGTTTCCCAAAATGAAGAAAATTGCTGTATCACTCGTTCTCGCCGCTTCGCTCGGTCTGGCTGCATGCTCAGGCGCTGAAGAAGCAACCACCGAAGCTGCTGAAGCAACCGAAGCTGCTGCTGACGCGACTGTAGAAGGCGCTGAAGCAACTGAAGCTGCTGCTGAAGCAACTGAAGCTGCTGCAACTGACGCGATGGCACCTGCTGCTGACGCGGCTGCTGCACCTGCTGCTGACGCGGCTGCTGCACCTGCTGAAAAGACCGAAGAAGCTGCGAAGTAATATTCGAAGCTTTGCTTAGGCAACAAGATCGAGGCTGTCCTGCGGATGCAGGGCAGCCTTTTTCTTTGCCTGCAATTTGCTAGGCTGCAGTGATGACAAGAAAACTGCTGCTATTGTTGTTAGCTGGATTGGCGGCCTGTGGTCGAGCAGAGGATGATCCCGGTCCCGGTGGCGTAAGCACAGAAGATGCACGCGCGCTCGATGAAGCGGCTGCAAAGCTCGACGATCAGACGGCTGCCAGCGAAGCCGACAAATAACGATGGCGCAGCCAGCCTCTAACGCTGGTGATATCGTGCCACGATACGCGATATCGACTGCATGAACGCCATCCTTGCGGGAATCGATGCTGTCGTATCGGAAATCATGACTGCGACGGCGTAGCGCGTCCCATCGGGCGCGGTCATAATCCCGATGTCGTTATAGCCGGTTGAAACCGGAGGCAGATCCTGGCCGGTGCCGGTTTTATGCACAAAGCGCCATTCTGGCGGCACTCCGGCTTTCAACCTGTTGGGGCCACTACGCACCCGTCCCATGATACCAAGCAATAATTGAGTGGAGTTCGCAGACAACAGTTCGCCCTTCGCGAGTCTGGCAAGCCCCTTGACGATAGCGGCCGGACTGGCACCATCGACCGGATCGGCAAGGTAGCGGTCGAGCGCAGCCTTCCGGCGATCATAAGGTATAGCCTCACGCGCCGCATAAAAACGCCGCCCGACCGAATATGTCTGCTGCCATTCGATGCCGGCAATCGCGCTTTGCATGGCGCGTTCACCGGGTCCGAAGCGGATCGCCCCCAAATTTCGTTTGGCGATGAATGCCCGAACGGCGTCCGGTCCGCCAGCTATGCGCAGCAACGAATCATTAGCACTGTTATCGCTGGCGGTGATCGATTGTTCGAGCAAACTGAGGACTGTTTCCTCGATTTCGCCTTTGGCAAGCACGCGGTCGCGAATGGGTTGATGGAACACCGCAAGGTCTGCCGAGGTGATCCGCACACGCTGATCGAGCCTCAAGCGACCTTGATCGACCAGATCCAGCACGGTCATCGCCACCCAAGTCTTCGACACGCTTTGCTGGGGAAAATATTCACCGACCCGCTGACCGATTGTCCAGTCGGCATCAACCCGCATCACGGCAACACCGGTTTTCCCCGGAAAAGCCCGCCATTGGTCGCGAATTGCATCATCCAAGCCCACAGGAGGCAGCGCTTGCGGCGGATTGGGGCGTTCGACAACGGGGCGAGGCGGCGGCGCGGGCCGCTGGTCGGGACGCTCGACCAGACGCGGCGCTGGCTGCGGAATGGCGGTCGCACAGCCGGCGAGCAGGCCACTGAAGCACAGCGCGAAGGCCAGCCTTTTGGCCATTCTATCCTTCGGGCGCGAACGCATCGCTGCCCAATTCTCACCACAACCCATATCAGCCGCGTATAACAGCCCACCCGCAAAGCAAATGCCGCTGTTCTGCTTTGCGACGAACGATTCCCTATCGTCGATGAACCGAGTGGCTGTAGCCGCACCAACCGTTTGCAGGATTTACTTGACCTTCGTGGCCGTCCGTTGTTGTCCTGCGGGCCGAACGGAGGACAGCGGTATGGACGGTATTTTCATAGGAAAAAGCGACAATGGCTCCGAATCGCTCAATCTGAAGCGGGCGAACCGCCATGGCCTGATCGCAGGGGCCACCGGGACGGGCAAAACCGTTACTTTGCAAGGGATCGTCGAAGGCCTTTCTGCGGCAGGCGTTCCGACATTTGTTGCCGACGTGAAGGGCGACCTCTCGGGCATGGCGATGGCGGGATCGCCGCAAGGCAGGACGCACGAAATCTTTGCAGGCCGTGCTGCCGAGATCGGGCAGAGCGACTGGGCGTATAAGGACAATCCAAGCCAGTTCTGGGATTTGTTTGGCGAGCAGGGCCATCCGATCCGTACCACTGTATCCGAAATGGGCCCGCTGATGCTGTCGCGGTTGATGGATCTGAACGAGGTGCAGGAGGGTGTGCTCACCATTGCCTTCCACGTCGCCGACAAGGACGGGCTGCTGATGCTCGATCTCGACGATTTGCAGGCGATGCTGGTCAATTGCGGCGAACGCGCGGACGAGCTCACGCTCGAATATGGCAATATTTCCAGGCAATCGGTCGGCAGCATCCAGCGTTCACTGCTGCAACTGCGCAGCCAGGGCGGAGATAAATTTTTTGGCGAGCCCTCGCTCGAATTGGACGATTTCATCCGCTGCGATGATAGCGGCAGGGGCGTGGTCAATATCTTTGCAGCCGACAAGTTGATGTCGAGTCCGAAACTTTATTCGACCTTCCTGCTCTGGTTGCTTTCCGAACTGTTCGAGAATCTTCCGGAAATCGGCGATGGCGACAAGCCGAAGCTCGTCTTCTTCTTCGACGAAGCGCACCTCCTGTTCAACGACGCTCCCAAAGCACTTACCGAGAAGATCGAGCAAGTCGTGCGCCTGATCCGTTCAAAAGGCGTCGGCGTGTATTTTATTACGCAGAACCCGATCGATATTCCCGATACCGTCGCCGCGCAGCTCAACAATCGTATCCAGCACAAGCTGAACGCATTCACCCCGCGCGACCAGCAGGCGGTCAAATCGGCCGCCGAAACGTTCAGGCCCAATCCCGATCTCAATGTCGCGCAGGTGATTACCGAGCTCAAAATCGGCGAGGCGTTGGTTTCGCTGCTTCAACCCGATGGCTCCCCTTCAATGGTGCAGCGCACGCTGATAAAAGCCCCCGCCAGCCGGGTCGGCCCGCTGACGCCGCAAGAGCGCGCAATCATGATCCAGACCGATGCCATCGGCGACAAATATGATGCCTTAATCGACCGCGAATCTGCTGAGGAAATATTGGCGGCGAAGGGCGCACAGGCGGCGGCGGCGGCGGTTGAAGCCAAGGCACAGGTTGTTGCAGACAAAGAGGCGGCAATTGCTGCCAAGGAGCAGGCGAAAGCCGACGCAATGGCCGCCAAGGAACTGGCGCGGCAGCAGACCGTTGCAGCACGCGAAGCGGCGAAGCCCAGCTTTACCGACAAAATGATACAGTCGGCGGCGCGCTCGGCGGCGACGTCGGTCGGCAGGCAGGTGGCAGGCAAAATCGGCGGTCAATTGCTGCGCGGTTTGCTCGGCGGGTTATTCAAATAAGGCGGTCAGCCGCGTCCGCGGTAGGGAGCTACGCCCTGGTCAGGTAACCATAGGCCTTTCGGCGGCTCCCCAGACTGCCAGAACACATCGATGGGTATGCCGCCGCGAGGATACCAATAGCCGCCAATGCGCAGCCAATGCGGCTTCATTTCGTCGAACAACCGCTGGCCGATGCCGACGGTGCAATCCTCGTGAAACGCCGCATGGTTGCGAAATGAACCGAGGAATAGTTTGAGCGATTTTGATTCGACAATGCTCTCGTCGGGCGCATAGTCGATGACCAGATGCGCAAAGTCGGGCTGGCCGGTGACCGGGCAAAGCGAGGTGAACTCGGGTGCGGCAAAACGGGTGAGGTAGAGTGTGCCGGGTCGCGGGTTTGGCACATAATCGAGCTTCGCCTTCTCGGGCGACGCGGGAAGCGCGCTTTGCTGTCCGAGAAAGGCAGTTTTGGGTTGTTCGTTCATGGATGCGCATTTAGACCCTTCGCCGCACGATGCAAACCGGTCATATCATCGGGCACAGCTATTCAGCCGCTGTTCAGTGCGTGTTACGATCAGGGACGAAAAGCGGTTCAGGGCAATAAAGGTAATTTTTATGGCGCGGTTTGCGCTTTCGATCATTCTGTTTTGCGCCATGTCAAACGCCGTGGTGGCGCAGGATGCGATTCCCGACACCCCGCCCGAACTGCGCGATTTCCGGCTCGATCCGCCGCGTCCGACGGCTCAGCCGCAACCCGAACCGCAGCCCCGCACCGAAACCGTGACGCCGCCGCCCGTGGTGCCAACCGTCACCGAGCGACAAACAGTGCCGGCCCGGCCGCAACGCCAGTCACAAAGGCCAGCCGAAGAAGCGCCATCGACAGCAGAGGCACCCCGGACAACCGACACTAACCAAACCGGTCCTGTTTCGGCCGCGCCCGAGGTTGTTGCGGAACCCTCCCCCGAGGCATTGCCGCCCGAAAGCCCGCCAGTAGCTGTGCCGGAGGCCGCACCAGCCACTTTTCCCTTCTGGCAGATCGCCGCCGGTCTGGCGCTACTCGTCATGGCGTTACTGGCCGGATTTTGGTTCAGACGAAAGCGAGCAGCGGCAAGTCAGGAGCCGCAAATACCCGATATCGCACCGCCGCGAGCCGAAGCCTTGAGGACCGCCGAGCCGGTCCGTCCGGTCATGGCTGCGACCCCGGCCCAACCCGGGAAGCAGGCAGAAATTACGCTAGACTTTATCCCCGAAAAAGCGACGGTCAGCTTCACTACGCTCACCCTGAAAGGCCAGCTTCTGCTAATCAACGAAGGGTCCGCCCCGGCCCAGGACATGCAATTGCGCGCGGGGTTGATCTCGGCAAGCGCGAGGCAGGACGAAGTTATCGAGGCGTTCCATGCAACCAGCGCACAGCTCAAAGCCGAACCATTGGGCGATGCCAAAGCGGGTGAGCGGATTGGTTTGGCGATCGAATTGTCGGTGCCGCTGACCGATATGGAAAGCTTTGCCGTTGGCAACCAGAAACTGCTGGTGCCGATCGTGGTTGCCAACCTGTCCTATGGCAATGACAATGGCAGTGTGGTCAGCCAACAGACAGCGCGCATTGCCTGCATGATCGGCCGCGAAGCTACCCCGCCTGCCCCGAGAATGGGTCCGCTCAGACTGGACTTAGGTCCACGCAGCTTCGCGCCGCTTGGGCAGCGACCGCTAAACGCCTAAAAGCCAGACCAGCATCAATGCCCATCCTTATTCCCGTCCTCGGTGATCAGTTAAGCGAATGCTTGTCTTCACTTTCGGGGCAGGACGCCAAAAACAGCATCGTGCTGATGGTCGAGGTCGACGAAGAGACAGCTTATGTCGCGCATCATAAGGCAAAGCTTTCTTACATTCTGTCGGCGATGCGCCATCATGCCGAAGCTTTGCGCACAGCCGGCTGGACCGTCGATTATGTAACACTCGACGACGCCAAGAACAGCGGTAGTTTCACCGGCGAACTGGTGCGTGCGGTGGAGCGCCATAACCCGGAAGCGATCCGCGTCACCGAGGCTGGCGAATGGCGGGTAAAGGCGATGCTGGACAGCTGGCCAGACCGCTTCGACATTCCGGTGAGCCTCCTGCCCGACGAACGCTTCATTGCCTCGCACCCCGAGTTCGAAACATGGGCGGAGGGTCGCAAGCAACTTCGCATGGAGTTCTTCTACCGCGAAATGCGGCGCAAGACCGGACTGTTGATGAACGGCGAAAAACCGGAAGGCGGGCAATGGAACTTCGATAGCGAAAACCGCAAGCCCGCCAAGCGCGACTTGACGATGCCAAGACCGCTACATTTTGAGCCCGATGCGATAACATGCAAGGTCATCAATATGGTCGAAGCCCGCTTTCCCGACCATATGGGGCGAACCGAACTATTCGGCTTTGCCGTCACCCGAGCCGATGCGCTGAAGCAGCAAGAACATTTCCTCGAACATGCGCTACCCCAGTTCGGCGACTATCAGGATGCGATGCTGACCGGCGAGCCGTTCCTGTGGCACTCTATTCTGTCGCCTTATATCAACTCGGGTTTGCTCGATCCACTCGACCTGTGCCGCGAGGTCGAGACGCGATATCGCGCGGGTAAGGTGCCGCTCAATGCCGCCGAAGGTTTTATCCGCCAGATCATAGGTTGGCGCGAATATGTGCGGGGCATCTATTGGCTGGCTGGGCCGGATTATGTGAAGCGCAACCAATTAGGCGCGATACGCGACCTGCCATCATTTTATTGGACCGCCGACACCGATATGCACTGCATGAGCCAAGCCATCGGCCAGACGCTCGAACATGCTTATGCGCACCATATCCAGCGACTGATGATAACCGGCAATTTTGCACTGATTGCGGGTATCGACCCGAAGCAGGTGCACGAATGGTATCTGGCGGTCTATGCTGATGCCTATGAATGGGTCGAGCTGCCCAACACATTGGGCATGAGCCAGTTTGCCGATGGCGGGATGCTGGCGTCGAAGCCCTATGCGGCGAGCGGTGCGTATATCAACCGGATGTCGGATTATTGCAAAAGCTGCCGTTACGATGTGAAGCAACGCATCGGACCGGATGCCTGCCCGTTCAATGCACTCTATTGGGATTTCATCGCACGCAATGAACCGACACTGCGCGGCAATCCGCGAATGGCGATGCCGTACAAGAATTGGGAACGCATGGCCGAAGCTGATAAAATTGCGCTGCGGGTGGGGGCAAAGCAATTTTTGGAAAGGCTCGACTAAAGCTGCCAAGCCGATTATCTTGCACTGCACAAGAATCATAAAAAAGTAACGGGTAAGGGACGGACATGGAAATTCTGGTGAGCACCGAATGGTTGGCAAAGGAAATCGGTGCGTCCGATCTGCGGGTGGTGGATGCCACCTGGTTCATGCCAGATGCAGGGCGCAATGCGGCTGCGGAATATGAAGGCGGGCACATCCCGACTGCGGTGTTCATGGATCTGGAAGAACTTGCCGACGCCAATAGCGGCCTGCCCAACATGCTGCCGCCCGCCGAAAAATTTGCGAGCCGGATGCAGTCGCTGGGGCTTGGCGATGGCAGCCGGATTGTGGTTTATGACGACAGCCCGTTCAAATCGGCGAGCCGTGCCTGGTGGATGCTGACACTGTTCGGCGCGCATGATGTCGCGGTGCTCGATGGCGGCATCGCCAAGTGGAAGGCAGAAGGCCGCCCGCTCGAAACCGGCAAGCCCGCTATGCGCCACCGCCATTTCACCGTCTGGAAAGACGACAAAGCCGTCAAAACCAAAGCCGACATGCTGGCGAACCTTCACAGCAAGGATGCCGAAGTGGTCGATGCACGCGGGGCCGGACGTTTCACCGGCGAGGAAGCCGAGCCCCGCCCCGAAATGGCATCGGGCCACATCCCCGGCAGCCGCAACCTGCCTTATGGCAATCTCTACAATCCCGATGGCACCTGGAAGCGCGGCGTCGATCTGGTCGCAGCGTTCAAGGCGGCTGGCGTCGATCTTGACAAGCCGATGATCACAACCTGTGGTTCGGGCATGACCGCTGCGGTGATACTGTTCGGCGCACGGCTGACGGGCAAGAAGGACGTCACGCTTTATGACGGCAGCTGGTCCGAATGGGGCCTCGACAAGGATCTGCCCAAAGCACAAGGTGCGGCTTGAGTTCGGACAAACCCCAAAAACCAGCCACAAAAATCGCCACCGGCGGACGCGACAAGACGCTAACCGGTCCGGTCGTCAACGCTCCCGTCTGGCGGGCCAGCACTCATCTCTATGACGACGTCGCCGCGCTTGAGGCGGGCAAGAGGTCGAACGAGGATGGCCGTTTCTTTTACGGGCGGCGGGGTTCTCCCACCCAGTGGTCGCTGTCCGAGGCGCTGACGGCCATGGAACCGGGGGCGCATGGCACGATGCTTTACCCATCGGGCGTCGCGGCGATTGCGGGTGCCTTGCTGGCGGTCTTAAAGCCAGGCGACGTGCTGTTGATGACCGACAACGCCTATGACCCCAGCCGTGCCTTTGCCGATGGCTTTCTGAAGCGCTTCAGCATTGCAACGCGCTATTTTGATCCGATGACCGCCGATATCGCTAGCCTGTTCTGCGATAAGACCAAAGCCATCCTTCTGGAAAACCCGGGCAGCCTGACGTTTGAAGTGCAGGATGTGCCAGCCATTGCCGCCGAAGCCAAAAAGCGCGGGGTGGTTACCTTGCTCGATAACACTTGGGCCACGCCGTTCTTTTACACCGCGCTCGACAAAGGCGTGGACATGACGATCCTTGCCGCAACCAAATATATTGTCGGACATAGCGACGTGATGATTGGCAGCGTCACCACGACCGGGAAGCACTGGGCCCGCCTCCGCCAGACTGCGCAGCAACTGGGGCAAGTTGTATCGCCCGACGACGCCTATCTCGCCAATCGTGGCCTCAGGACGCTGGCGGTGCGGATGAAGGCGCACGAGGCGTCGGCGCTGAAGATCGCGCATTGGCTCGATGGCCGGCCCGAGGTCGAATCTGTCCTCCACCCCGCGCTCCCGACCCACCCCGGTCACGAAATCTGGAAGCGCGACTTTACCGGGTCGGCAGGGTTATTCTCTTTCGTGCTGAAAGGCAGCAAAGCCAAGGCCGCAGCCTTTGTCGATGCGCTCGAGTTGTTCGGTATCGGCTATAGCTGGGGCGGGTTCGAGAGCCTTGCCTTGCCCGTTCACCCCGAAAGTTGCCGTTCGGCGGTGCCTTGGGACAAGGACCGCGCGGTGGTTCGTTTGCAGATCGGCCTGGAGGATGTCGACGACCTGATTGCCGACATCGAGGCGGCGCTGATAAGTGCTTCGTTCGACCAAGCCTAACGCAAATGACGAGCCAGAAATGGCCGTGATTCTCGCTTTCCAACCGCAGCCGAGACCCGCAGTAATGCGTGCAAGTTCACAGTGGTTTCGCTGTTTTTTCTGTAGGATTTAGATCCTACAAAATATCACAATGTCAAAGCCCGCCGCGAACCCCGAGCTTGTCGAAGGGTCGCGGAGAGCTAAGACGAATCTCTCAGAACAAATCCTACATTTCAAGGCAAGAAATCCGCGTCGGTCCTATCGCGTGGGCTGGGGCACATCGCCCGTATAATCGTAGAAGCCGCGCTTGACCTTGCGGCCATACCAGCCAGCTTCGACATATTTCTGGAGCAAAGGCGCCGGGCGGAATTTGGGGTCGCCGGTCGACATGAAAAGGACATTCGTGATTTCGAGACAGGTGTCGAGGCCGATGAAGTCGGCGAGTGTCAGCGGACCCATGGGGTGGTTCAGGCCCAACTGGCAGGCGGTATCGATATCGCGAATCGTTGCGACGCCCTCACCCAGCGCAAAACAGGCCTCATTGATCATCGGCATCAGCACTCGGTTGACGATGAAGCCGGGGGCGTCCTGCGCAAAGACAAGTTGTTTGCCAAGCGCTTCGCCATATCGGCGCACGACATCGACGGTTGTGTCGGTTGTTGCTAGGCCGCGGATGACTTCGATGAGGCCCATCACCGGCACCGGATTGAAAAAATGCACGCCGATGAAGCGTTTCGGATCGGTCGAGGCCTGCGCCAGTCGGGTGATCGGGATCGACGATGTGTTCGACGCCAGCACCGCCTGATGGCCCAGTATCTTGCCGACGCTCTCGAAAATCTTGCGCTTGATTTCTTCGCGCTCGGTCGCGGCTTCGATGATCAGGCCTGCGTCTGCCATCGGTTCGTAACTGGCCACGGGTTCGATCCGCGACAATAGTGTATCTGCCTCTTCGCGGCCGATTTTTTCCTTGGCGACGAGCTTGTCGAGCGCCTTGGCGATCCCGGCCTTACCTGCTTCGGCCTTCTCCAGATCGAGGTCGGACAAATAGACATGATAGCCGGCACCCGCGCTCACTTGCGCGATGCCTGCGCCCATTTGCCCTGCTCCGATAACGCCGACTGCTCTCATAAATGCTCCATTTACCGCGAATTTGATTGCCCCTAGCGAAGCCATCCCAAAAGCGCTAGCCTTTGCCCCATGCACAGGGGAATGATGGCAACGGCATGTAGTGGTGCCGCCTTGATCGCGGTCGCCGCACATGGTGTGACGTCGGCTGGTCCGGCGGTGGGCAAGCTGATGACATTCAGGGATTGGACCGTCGGCTGCGACAACGGCCTTGCCTGTCAGGCGGTCGCGCTAACACCGAATGGCCCATCCGAAAATGCCCTGTCGCTGATGATTACCCGGCCAGCCGGAGCACTCGCGTCGCCGACGATCGACATGTCGGGCTTCACGACCAAAGCCGACCGATACCGCATCGTCATCGACGGCAAAGTGGCCGATACCGGGACGATGCAGGTCGGTAGCGATACTATCAGGGTCGGCGGGGCCGATGCCATGAAACTCGCGCGTGCGATGGCAAAGGGCAAGGCGATGCGCCTCATCGACGGGGGCGGCGCAGATTTGGGAGCGGCTTCGCTTTCAGGTATAGCTGCCGCGCTGCGTTACACCGATGCACAGCAGGGCCGTGCTGGTTCAAAAGGGGCGGTGATTGCCACTGGCCCGAAAATGGCGACGGCAAAGAAGGCCATCCTGCCTGTTATATCTGCCAAAAAGATAGCCCCAACCGATATGCTGCCCGATGCGTCGGCACTGGTCGCGCTGTCGGAAAGCAGTCCGTGCGCCGCCGAACGCTTCGGTTCGACCGAAGATACCGCCTACAGCCTCGGTACCAGTCGGAGCGGGGCGCAGGCATTGGTGATGCTGAACTGCGGCGCGGGGGCGTATAATTTCTCCTCGGGCATCTACATCGGCCAGCGCGATGCGAAGGGCAAATGGAGTTTTGTTCCGGCCGGCTTCGATTATGGCGCTGGCGGTTTGAGTGCTGAAAGCAAGATACCGTTGCTGGTTAACGCCAACTGGGATGCCGCCACGCAGACGATCGGCAGCTATGCCAAAGGCCGTGGGCTCGGCGATTGCGGATCATCGGAAAGCTATGTCTGGGACGGAGCGACGTTCCGCCTGACCAGTGCGACAGCGATGGGCGAATGCCGGGGTTCGATCGACTGGATTCCAATATGGCGCGCCGAGGTTCGGTTCGTCCCCTAAAGCTTGCGCTGCTTCAGCAGCATCTCGGCAATCGCGTAGGTCCGGGGATTATCGACATCGACCGCAAACGCTCCATCCTCCGCTATATAGGGAACGACGCGGACGCCAAACCTCCGCGACATCGCGCGGAAGGCACTGTCGAGTTTGAACCAGCCCAGGCGGAAACGGATGAGGTTGTGAATGCCAAAAGCTTTCGCAATGCGCCCCTTGGTCTTGATGAACTGCCCGCCTTGGCGGAATGCCTCCGCCGCCTTCAGCGCATTGGCATTGCGCAACCAGAACAGGTTGCAGTTCGAAATCGCCGCATCGGAAAATTCGTAAAAGCGCCGCTGGCCCTCGGGGTGCGCCGCCTGAATGGCTTCGCGCGTCGATAGCACGACCACCGCATCGCCCTTGCCCGCCATCGCTTGCTCATGGACATCGCGCATCAGCTCTGGGGTCACCAGCACATTGTCGGCGGTGGTGATGACCAAAGGCCACGCGCTTTCACCCGCTTGGTGCATCGCATATTCTACGCTTTCGACGATGCCCGACTGCGCCTGACAGATCATCAGGCGGCCCGATGCTTCCAGCTCCAATACCCCCGGTAAATCCGCAATCACCGCCGGATCGTGAATCGATATCAGTACTTTAGTGTCGGGGAAGGCCGGAATGGCCGCCTCGAGCACCCATTGCAGCAACGCCTTGCCGCAGATCGGTACGCGGCATTTGTGGCTGACACCGGCTTCGGCAGCCATCGGGTCGAGCTTGCCGTCGCGCTTGCCCGCGAGCACCAGCAATGTGGGAGAAATGGTCATGCGCCGCCTATAAGGGGAGCGGGTGACGGCGGCAAGCTTGGGGTGGCATTTACGCGCAATCTCGCTTAGGCGCAGCGGTAATGCTCAATCCTTTAGCAGAAAGCTTCGTTTCTATGTCCGCCCCCTTACGCATTGCTTTAGCCGGTCTTGGAACCGTTGGCACCGGCGTCATCCGCTTGGTCGAAGAGAATAACGCCCTGATCGCAAGGCGTGCCGGACGAGCCATCGAAATCGTTGCGGTAACCGCACGCGACAGGTCGAAGGATCGCGGCGTCGAACTAGCACGCTATCGCTGGGTCGATGATATGGGCGAACTGGCGACCGCAGACGATGTCGACGTGGTTGTCGAGCTGATCGGCGGTTCGGATGGCCCTGCACTGACGCTGGCGCGCGAGACATTGGGTGCGGGTCGCGCTTTTGTGACAGCGAACAAAGCGATGATCGCGCATCATGGCGCCGAGCTGGCCGAGTTGGCGGAGAGTAAAGGTGCGGCGCTGAAATTCGAGGCGGCGGTCGCAGGCGGTATTCCGGTCATCCAGGGCTTGCGCGACGGCGCAGCGGCAAACCGCATCGACCGAGTCTACGGCATCCTCAACGGCACCTGCAATTTCATCCTCTCGACGATGGAGCGCGAAGGCCTCGATTTCGCCGATGTCCTGGCAGACGCGCAGGCCAAGGGCTTTGCCGAGGCCGATCCGAGCTTCGATATCGACGGGGTCGATGCCGCACATAAATTATCTATCCTCGCCTCGTTGAGCTTCGGGTCGGAGATCGACTTCGGCGGCGTTGAGGCACGTGGAATCCGCAAAATCCTCGCGGCCGACATCGCGCAGGCCAAGGCGCTTGGCTATAAAATCCGCCTGATCGGCTTGGCCGAAATCGACGGCGAGAATGGAAGCGCGCAAATTTTCCAGCGAGTCCAGCCATGCCTCGTGCCGCTCTTGCACCCGCTCGCGCATGTCATTGGCGCGACCAATGCCGTCGTTGCCGAGGGTAATTTCTCGGGCCGCCTGCTATTCCAGGGCGCAGGGGCTGGCGATAAACCAACCGCCTCCGCCGTCGTTGCCGACTTGGTCGATATCGCGCGCAAGGAAACCGGCCCGGCCTTCTCGATGCCATCGGCGGAACTCGAAAAACTGCCGCGCGCGGCGTCTGCGCACCGCGTCGGCAAGACCTATCTGCGCATGGTGGTCGCTGACCGGGTCGGTGTGCTCGCCGAAATCACCGCCGCGATGCGCGATGCAGGGCTTTCCATCGAAAGCTTGATCCAGACCGAAATCAGCGACGATGGTACTGCGCTGATCGCAATGGTGACGCACGAAGGACCGGAACAGGCCATCGACGACACGCTGAAAACGCTCTCGACCTCGGACAGCCTGATGGGCGAACCGATGGTCATGCATATCCTGGGCGAGTAATCAGGGCGGCGGCGCGGGTTCGCCGTCGGTCACGATCAAATCGGGTTCGGGCAAGCCTTTCATCAGCTCCTCATAATCCAGCGCGACCGGCGGCACGTAGCCGAATGACGAAGTTGCAAACGCTGGTAGTTTTGGAATCGGTGAACAGCAGGCGGCCCGAACCGCCGATACGGCCTCGCCGCGACGAATCCGGTCTTCGCCAGCTTCACTCCGGTCTTTGAAAACGCGCTGCGATTTATTGTCCTGATTCTCGCCGCAGACGACGATCTCGTCATTTTGCGGGTATTTGATGCAGCCTTCGTCATCGACCGCGACCAGCCGCCGCGCCTTCTCGATCTGCGCAGCTATTTCGGAGTGTGTAATCGGCTGTGCCATTGCGGACGAAGGCAGCAGCAGCGCGGCAAGCAAAGCGCGCACAAGCAATCTCGACATTTGGTCACGCCTTCCCTATCGAAGCCTCAACGCCGACCATCGGTGCCCCGATAACGTGGCATCCTTCCCAAGACGCCCTTATAATTCAATTTTCTAGGAAAAAATCATGACTCAGCCAAGCCAAATCCTTGACCGGGTGCTTGTCCTTGAAATGGTCCGCGTGACCGAGGCCGCGGCGATTGCCGCCGCCAAGCTGATCGGGCGCGGCGACGAGAAGGCCGCCGACCATGCTGCGGTCGAAGCGATGCGCGCTGCGCTGAACGAGCTCTATATGGACGGAACCGTCGTCATCGGCGAGGGCGAACGCGACGAAGCGCCGATGCTGTTCATCGGCGAAAAGGTCGGCTCGGCCATCGGCAAAGGCCCAAAGATCGACATCGCGCTCGATCCGTTGGAAGGCACGACGATTACGGCGAAGGCCGGTCCGAACGCACTTGCAGTTTTGGCCGTGGCGGAAGAAGGCAATCTCTTGAACGCGCCCGATGTTTACATGGACAAGATTGCGGTCGGCCCGGGTTACTCGCCGAACATCGTCAACCTCGACAAGTCGGTGGGCGAAAATGTGGCCGCTGTCGCCAGGGAAAAGGGCGTTCAACCGAACGAACTGATTGTCTGCGTACTCGACCGTCCGCGCCATGAAAAACTGATTGCCGAGCTCCGCGCGCTTGGTTGCGGCGTGATGCTGATCCCCGACGGCGATGTTGCGGGCGTGATTGCGACCACCAACCCCGACACCACCGTCGATATCTATATGGGCAGCGGCGGCGCACCCGAAGGCGTGCTGGCGGCGGCAGCCCTGCGCTGCGTAGGCGGGCAGTTCAAGGGGCGGCTGCTGTTCCGCAACGACGACGAACGCGGCCGCGCGCGCAAATGGGGGATCGAGGATCTCGACAAGATTTACGACCTCGAGGAACTGGCCAAGGGCGACTGCATTTTTGCCGCAACCGGGGTCACCGACGGATCGTTGCTCGACGGAGTCAAAACCTTGCGTGATGGCCGTGTGACCACCGAAACGGTGGTGATGCGCGCATCGAGCGGCACCGTGCGCTGGGTAAAAAGCGAGCATCTGCCGAGCCGGGGACTATGATCCGCGTTCGACTTCTGGCCGCATTTGCGGCGCTGGTTGCGCTTTCGGGCTGCGCTGGCGTTGGTTATGGCGACATCCCCCATGCCGATTATGCCGTTGGCCCTGCGTGCGGCAATGTGAGCGGCGCAACGAGCAGCGACAGGCAGTTCTTCCTCGTCACCTCGCGCCTGCCCGATTGCCGCAGCGAACCGGTCAAGCTTCTCCAGCACCGCAGCCCTGCCGTGCGCTACGCCCGCTTCGGCGAGCCCATCGAAGCGGCAAACGCCAAGGGCAAAGCCGAACGCAGTGTGCCGACTCAGTTTCAGGAACGAACTGCGTGGTGGGGCGCTCTCAGCGATGCCGCCAAAGCCAAAAGCGGGCGCGTTCTGGTCTATGTACACGGTTTCCGCGAAAGCTATCTGAGCAACACCGAATCCACTGTGCAAATCGCAAGGCTCACCGGTTTCGATGGCCCCGTCATCCAGTATAGCTGGCCGTCGCAGGGCGCGCTGACCAAATATGCGGTCGATGAAACCAACATGTATTGGGACGAGCGCAATTTCCGCTCGTTCCTGACCCAATTGGCACGCGATCCGGCGGTCAAGGAAATCATTCTCGTCTCGCATTCGCTCGGCGCGCGGTTGGTGATTCCGGCGGTCGAATATGTCGATGCGAATTCGGCCAATGCCGATTCGAGCAATATCTCCAACATCATCCTCGCCGCGCCCGATGTCGACCGCGAGGATTTCGAACGCGATATCGCCGAGGAAGTGCTCGCCGCGCGGCGCGTAAACAATGACCGGCGGATCACGATCTATCTGTCAGGCAGTGACAAGGCGCTGGCGTTGTCGCGTCAGGTGCACGGCTATCCGCGTCTCGGTTCGCCTTATTGCTTCGACCCGTTCGAGGCTGCCGATCTGAAGGCAAAAGGATTGCCCATCCGTTGCTATGCGTCGAAATCCAAATATGATGTGACGCCGGAGAAAAGCGGCCTGACGATCGTCGACACCACCGATGTCAGCAACGGACCGACCGGTCACACCGACTTCCTGAAAAGCGCCGCCGCCTGTGTCGACTTCGCCGCTGTGGTTGCCGGAAAGCGCGATGGAGCAGGAGCAAGGG
>CAZQBS010000036.1:28109-30508 GCA_964591835.1 uncultured Sphingorhabdus sp.
GCTTGCCGCAAGTCGGCTTTGCTGATCTTTTTAGCCGCCAGTATTGCCTCGGGGGTTTGCGCATGGGTGCAGACAATGATGCTGTCGGCGACCTTCTTCAGCCGCCAGCCGGTGGCGATTCGTTCGGCTTGGCGCACCGCATTGCTGCCGTCCGACCCCGCACAAACGATGATCGCATAAGGCCGCCCCTCGATTTGTCCGAGGCAGGGATAGTAACAACGGTCGAAAAACGCCTTCATTACCCCGGCGATCGCCGCGAGATTTTCTGGGAAGACGAACAGATAGCCGTCAGCCGCCAGCATATCGTGCGCGCCCGCCGCGTCGGCATAAAGCAAATCTACCTCCGCCTCTCCCGCGCTCTCCGCTGCCGCACGCGCCAGCGCTTCCGACCCGCCGGTCATGCTGTGCCAGACGATCAATAGTCTTTTCATGGGAGCAGCTTCTTCATGGCACGCTTGCTAGCACCCCCGCGCCCGCATAGGGAAGGCGGATGTCATCGGTCTTGAACATCACGCAGTCCATCCTTGGTCAGGAATGGCAATGGCGTGAAGGCAATGTCGATGCGCGCGATCCCGGGTTCCGGCCCGACGATCTGGTTACGCAATTGCTGATGGCGCGCGGCGTGCCGCGCGACGATGTCGAACGTCACCGCGACCCCACGATCCGCGCCTTCATGCCCGACCCGTCGATCTTCCGCGATATGGACAAGGGTGCCGAACGGATTGCCGATGCGGTGGAGGCGGGAGAGGCCGTCACCGTCTACGGCGATTATGATGTCGACGGCGCGACCAGCGCCGCGCTCCTCATCCGTCTGTTGCGCGACCTTGGCCTCGCCGCAGGCCATTACATCCCCGACCGGTTGATGGAAGGCTACGGCCCCTCGGGCGAGGCTTTAGTCAAGATTGGCGCTGGCGGGAGCAGTCTGATCGTCACCGTAGATTGCGGCGCAATGGCCTATGACGCGCTCGAACAGGCCAAGGCTGCAGGCATAGAAGTCATCGTCGTCGATCACCATAAATGCGCCGCCGAGTTGCCGGTCGCATTCGCGCTCATCAACCCCAACCGGCTCGACGAAGCCGACGACGCGGCAGCGCATGGCCATTTGGCCGCGGTTGGCGTGGCGTTCCTGCTGAGCGCTGCCGTCGTCCGAACCTTGCGCGCGCGCGGATTTTTCGCCGACCGAGCCGAACCAAAGCTCATGGACCTGCTCGATCTTGTGGCGCTCGGCACCGTCGCCGATGTCGCACAACTCAAAGGCCTCAACCGCGCCTTTGTCGCGCAAGGGTTGAAGGTCATGGCGGGCAGGCGAAATGTCGGCATGGCCGCCCTCATTGAAGCCAGCCGCCTGACCCGCGCGCCGATATGTTCGGATCTGGGCTTCGCGCTCGGCCCGCGCATCAACGCAGGCGGGCGCGTCGGCAAGTCCGATCTGGGGGTCCGCTTGCTCACCACCGAAGACGCGCACGAGGCGCGCGGCATCGCCGCCGAACTCAACCAGTTGAACGAGGAACGCCGCGCCATCGAGGCAGTCGTGCAGGAAGAGGCAGAGGCCATGCTACCCGCGCAACACAACCGAGCGGTTGCTTTGCTCGCAGGGGGTGGCTGGCACCCCGGCGTCATCGGCATCGTCGCGGGGCGCATCAAGGAGAAAAGCGGCAAGCCCTCGATCGTCATCGCGGTGGGCGCCGACGGCGTCGGCAAGGGATCGGGCCGGTCAATCGCTGGCGTCGATCTGGGTGCTGCGATTATTGCGGCAAAAGACGCCGGATTACTCGAAGCAGGCGGCGGCCATGCGATGGCGGCGGGCCTGACGGTCAGCGCAGACAAGATCGAGGCGCTCGCCGACTGGCTGGACACCCAGCTTGCAAGCGACGTCGCCCGCGCATCGGGCAGCAAGGCGTTGCTGGTCGACGCCGTGCTCAATCCGCGCGGACTGAACCCGGCTTTCGTTGACGCGATGGAGGCCGCCGGCCCTTACGGCATGGGCTGGCCCGGACCGCGCGTCGTGACGGGGCCGGTACGCGTGGTCAAATGCGATATCGTCGGTAAGGACCATGTGCGCGCGATTGTCGCAGGCGATGATGGCGCATCGTTCAAGGCCATGGCATTCCGGCAGGGCGAAACCGCATTGGGGCAGCAATTGCTGCACGGCGAACGCGGCCGCAAATACTGGCTAGCGGGTCGCGCCAAGACCGACGATTGGGGCGCGACGCCAAAGGCCGAGCTGCACATCGACGACATCGCTTACGCTGACTGAAATTCGCCCGGTATCCGGGCTTGACCTCGCCCACCCGAATCCGTAAAGGCGCGCTTCCATCTTCGATGGCCCCTTCGTCTAGCGGTTAGGACGCGGCCCTTTCACGGCTGAAACACGGGTTCGATTCCCGTAGGGGTCACCA
>CAZQBS010000037.1:0-30287 GCA_964591835.1 uncultured Sphingorhabdus sp.
GCCCAACTCTAACCAAACAGTGTGACGATGTCAATATTAAATATCCATATCGGTTATATTATTGTCGTTGGTGGCGCGCGATTGGCCTGTAAACGGGCGTTCGGGAACAAATCGAACCTTTGCGCATTTTTCCCGCTACAAGGGAGAACAGATATGGCTGAAGAACGCATAACCGAAACTACCGACGCCGCAGGCAATGTCACCGAGCGCGTTATCGAACGTGGCATCGACCGCGGCGGTGAACCTACCATCATCAATACCGCACCCGTGCAGGATTCGAGCGGTGGCGGCGGGAGCGGATTGATTATTATTATCCTTCTGCTTGCGCTTGTTGCGGGCGGATTTTTCTACTTCACGCAGAATACCCAGAACCGCAAGGACGAAGCCGTCGCAGGAGCTGCCGATGAAGTCGGAGCAGCCGCCAGGAAGGTGGGCGACAGTGTCGAAAAAGCTGCGGATAAACTCGTAAACTAAACACCCCCAATAGTTCAACCGTGGCCGCGCTCAAGTTCCCGAAAGGAACCTGACGCGGCTTCACGCGTTTGCTTTGGATGACGATACCAACAGACGCGCTCGTACTAGTGATTGATGGCCGCAAGATGCTGTTCCTCCGCAACGAAGGAACGGGAGACCAAATCGACCTCGTGACCGAGAGCCATCATCAGCGCGAAGACCGCAAGGATCACGAGCTAAAAACTGATGGCCCCGGCCTGACCGCGCAAAGCGGTGGCTATGGGCGGCCGGCGATGGACGAGCCCGATTATCATCAGTTGGAAGAAGCCCGCTACGCCGCCGACGCAGCAGACCAGCTCCGCATCCGCGCGCTCGCGGGCGATTTCGAGGCGCTGGTGGTCGTTGCCCCGCCCAAGACACTGGGCGAACTCCGCAAGCATCTGCACAAGGAAGTGGAGCGCCGGATCGTGATGGAATTGCCCAAGGAAATGACTGACCGCCCGATCCCCGATATCGCCGCAATGCTGAACGGGCGCAGCGCGCCGCCAGAATAGCCGGAAAAATCTGCAACTTGCTTCAACCATGAATCGCGCCGATACCGGACTTCCGATTCGCGGGGGCGTCGGGTGCCACCTGTTCGCGTGAAATAACGGGGTCGATTTATATGCTGTCTGATACAAATTTGTGGACTGACGCACTGGCCGCCGAATTCGAACAAAGCGAAGATTGCGTCAAGCTCGTCGGCCTCGATGGCCGCGTATTGTGGATCAATGCGGGCGGTATGTGCACGATGGAAATGGACGATTTCCGTGCCATCGAAAACAAGCAATGGACCGATTTATGGCCGGAAGAAACACGAGCGACAATCCGGTCGGGAATTGTCAAGGCGGCGACCGGCCAGATCGTGCATTTTAATGCGTTTTGTCCGACAATGAAGGGCAACCGGCGGCGTTGGGATGTCTCGATTTCGCCGGTAAAAGATGTCGGGGGCAACGCGGTCGGTTATCTGGCCATCTCGCGGGACGTTACCGACGCATAGAGGACGAATGTCGGGCTTTCGAAAAGCCACCATGAATGGATAATTATCTTCAACCTATGTTGTTGTTTCCATGGGACGCCCGATGTAAAATCGCGGCGCGGGTCAGCGCGATAAATCGCGGCGATGACCTTGGGGAACTTCATGTCGAATAAATCACCGCAGCACCCAGTTCTGCTCGTGGATGACGAACCGCTGGTGCGGATGGGGACTGCCGCGCTGATCGAGGAATTGGGTTTTGCGGTGGTGCAAGCCTCGACCGGTGCGCAGGCATTGCAACTATTGGCTGAGCATGATGCCATTGAAATCCTGATCACAGATTTCCGTATGCCCGATCTCGATGGCATGGAACTGATCGCGCGAGCGAAAGACCTGCAACCCGATTTGCGCGCGGTGTTGATGACGGGATATGCAGCCGACGATGCGCGGTTTGCCGAGCTGGAATCGCCGCGTCTGGCCAAACCGTTTGGCATCACCGATCTCGAAAACGCAATCGAGCAAAGCCGTTAAGCCTTTGGCGTGTTGATCTCGAGCCAGTTATTCTGCCGGTACCATTTGGTGATGATGTGCTTGACCCCTGCCTTGACCGGCGTTCCGGTGTGCAGCGTCTTGTAGTTCAACGTGCCATCGGGCTTGGCGTTGTTCCACATCAGCATCATGCCGGTCTGAGGCCTGACCCCGATGCCGATATGCGGGAATTCGGTGGCGCCGCCCTCTTCGGGTTCGTTCAGGAAAATCATCGCGGTCCAGCTGCGTTGTCCGCCCTGCACCGACTCGCTTTTCCAATATTCCTGGCTCGGATGGAAAAAATCATGGTGCGATTTGAATTCCTGCCCGACCTGGTAACGCTGCCCCTGCATCGTTTCGGCATAACCATTGTCGATCCCCAACACATCGCTCATTCGAGCTTCGACACGCGACACAAACGGATCCCAGCGGTTTAGATGACAGCTATAGCTGGTGCGAAACCCGGCCTGCTCGGTACCCTTGTACAGCGTCGACGGCACCGCCTCGGCGTTGATCTTGTTGATCAACCCCTGACAATCTTTGGTGCCCAAAAATCCCTGATAGACATAAAGCTGGACATCGGGATGCTCGACCTGCTGCACCAGCGCATTGGCGTTCAGCCGCTTGGTAACATGCGCGCCGATCTTCGCCAGCTTCGCCGGGTCGTTATTGGGATCGAATTTTGTCTCGGTAGCATCTGCTATCATCGTGAGGCCCGAATCAGGGAATGACCCGACCTCTTACCATGACCCAGTCGACTTTTTCGAGAGCGCGAATGTCGTCTAGCGGATTCGATGCGACCGCGATCATGTCGGCCGAATAGCCAACCGCGATTTTGCCGATCTCTCTTTCCATCCCAAGCTCTTCAGCGGCGACGGTGGTTGCACTGGCCAAAGCCTCTTTGTTAGAAAGCCCCGCTTTCACCATCAACGCGAACTCGCCAGCATTGCTGCCATGCTCAAACACGCCGGCATCGGTGCCGAAAGCAATCGTGACGCCTGCTGCCTTGGCGCGGGTGACCTGCCGACCGGCAGTTTCTAGCGCCTGCCGCGCCTTCACTTCGACGGTCGGCGTATAGACACCCTTGCCGAGCCGCGCACGAACGCCTTCCAATGCCATCAACGTCGGGACAAGTGCCGTTCCCTTGGCCTTCATAACCTTCAATGCAGCCTCGTCGGCAAAGGTGCCATGGTCAATGGTGTCGATACCCGCCGCTGCCGCCGCCTCAATCCCGCGCGCGCCGTGCGCATGGGCCATGACCCTAAGTCCTAGAGAATGCGCGGTATTGGCAATCGAGGTCATTTCCTCAGCGGTAAAATGCGCCTCGAGCCCGCGGCCTTGCTGCGATAACACGCCGCCGGTTGCGGTAATCTTGATCACATCGGCCCCAAGCCTCGACGCCTTGCGCACTTTCTCCGCACATTCGAGCGGACCGGTGCAGGTGTAGCCGCCATCGAGCGCCGCCAGCACGTCCTTGCGGAATCCGGTGACATCGCCGTGGCCGCCGACGATCGACAATGCTGGCCCGGCAGCCACAATGCGCGGCCCGACGATCTTGCCCTCAGCGGTACCGCGCCGAAGCACAAACGCCGTGTTCTGCGCCGATCCTGCCTCGCGCACCGTGGTGAAACCGGCTTTCACGGTCCGCGCCGCATTCTTCACGCCCATCACCACGCCCCATTCATCGGGATCAACCGCCTCGTCGCGGAAATCGCCGCCCGGGTCACCGGTCAAATGGACATGGAGGTCGATAAGCCCGGGAAGGACGGTCTGGCCCGATAGATCGACGACGGTAGCATTGGCTGGAGCCGCTGCCCGGTCGACGCCTTTGACAATGCTGGCAATACGGCCATCGGTTACCGTGATCGTCGCCGGACCCGACGGTCCGGCATTTGCGTCGGCGATCAGATTTCCAGCAAAGATAACTTGCGTTTCGGCAACAACAGGATTGGCGATCAAAAGGCTGGCGGTGACAAACAAAGCGGCGCGTATCATTATTCTCTCCCTGATTTTTATGGCGGGAGAGTGGTCAGCTTAAAGCGATGTTACAAGCAAAAAAGAGCCGGGCAACTTTCGCGGCCCGGCTCCTCTGTTATTCTGGCACTTTGCTTACCAGAAGAAATCCCTGATCACATCGACCACACGTCCCGTACGAAGATCGACCAGCAGCACGTCGTCATAATAGCGAATCCAGCGATATGATCCGTAAGCCGCTGGCAGGCGATACTGCCATGGGTCATTGATCCAGTAACGCGAACCATAATAACCCGAGCCAAGCGAGAACCCGATGCTTATCCGGCTGTAATTGTGGCCGCGATACGGCGAATAATAGCGGCCGGGGCGATAGTAATTGCTGTAACGCTGACGATGCCCGCGCCAGTCATAGCGGCTGTCGTTGCGCCAGTTGTTGCTCCAGCGGTCTGCCCGCCCACTGTCGCTCCGCCGGTCAAGCCGATTATCGTTGTTCCGGTCATAACGACGGTCGATTTGGCCATTGCGGTGTTGATCGTAGCGACGGTCAATCCGCTCGTCGTCATTGCGGTCTAGACGACGATCCAGCCGACCATCGCGGTTGCGATCATAATTGCGATCGAGGTTGCCATCACGATTCTGGTCCCACCGGCGGTCGAGATTGCCATCGCGGTTACGGTCGTAATAACGCCCGTCCTGGCTTGCCTCGCGGCGCTGCGTGCGAACTGCGCCTTGCTGACGCTCACCCCGATAAACCTCGGCTTGGCGCTCTGCGCGGTTGGTTTGCACAGGTGCGGCCTGTCGACGCTCAGCGCGATTCTGCTGCCGTTCGACCTGAGCCGGAGCATTCTGAGCCGGAGCGGCCTGACGACGTTCGGCGCGTCTCTCCTGACGCTCTGCACGGTTGACGTTGCCGCCCGCGCGTTGGCCATCTTGCCCGCGCGCTGCCTGTCGTTCCGCACGGCGTTCGGCGCGATCTTCATTGCGCTGGAAGCCCGCGGTAGCGCCGATCTGCGTTGCCTCAGCCCGTCGCGGCGCGACTTCTGCGGCGGAAACGGCCATCGGCGAAAGCGCCGTTGCCGAAATCAATGTCATCAAGATATAGTTCTTCATGGCTGGTTCCATTTGCAGTGGCACCATGCCGCTGCGTTGACGTCAGTGATGGCCGAGTCGTTCTGAAGCGAAGCTGAATTGCTCATACATGTTCATGAAAGGAAACGTTTCGATGAACGAAGTGGTTCAGGTGATTTTGTCGAACGGGACATCCATCACCGGATAATCCTGCCAGCCGTTAAAGTCGAAATGCCACCATTCGTTTGACAGCCCTACAAAGCCCTCCGCCTCGAGATAGCGTTGCAGCCGAGCGCGGTTTGCGGTCGCGGCAGCACCTGCCCCGGCGTAATCGCGGTGCGCGTTTTCAGAGAAATCATCGAACTCGGTCGGCATCTCCACCAGCGCACCGGTCTTAAGGTCGTGCAATGTTAGATCGACCGCGCAGCCGCGATTATGTTTGGAGCCGCGCTTTGGATTGGCGACATAATCCTTTTTCGGACCCACCGGCGTTGCGTCCCATAATTGCTTGGTCACCCGCCACGGGCGATAGGCGTCGTAGATCGTGAGGCCAAAGCCTTCAGCCCGGGCGGACGCGCTTGCCCGAACCAGCGCTTGTGCGGCAGCAACTGTCAGAAAAGCCCGCGCTTCGTTATAAAGCACGCGTCCGGTGAAATTATTCGTGGTCGCATAGCGCATATCAAGCCGGATCGTCGGATCGATCCTGACCAGTTCGACCAGCCGCTTCGGATCGCCCGGAGGGAGCGAGGCGGCCTTCTTTGCCGAAACGAAAAGAACATCCTTGTCCGGCCGTGCAGGGACGCAGGTAGTAAGCGGTGCAATGGCCAGAGCCAGCAACAGCTCGCGGCGACCTAGCTTCACGGGTTCTCGCGCGCCAGCCATTCTTCGAGCCATTTGATCGTGTAATCGCCGTTCTGGAAATCGGGATCCTCGAGCAGTTTCTGGTGCAGAGGGATCGTAGTCTTCATCCCCTCGATGACAAACTCGCCGAGCGCACGGCGAAGCCGCATCAGGCACCCTTCGCGGGTCTGGCCGTAAACGATCAGCTTGGCGATCATGCTGTCATAATAAGGCGGCACCTTGTAGCCGTGGTACAGCCCGCTATCGACTCGGACATAAAGGCCGCCCGGCGGATGATACCAGCTCACCGTTCCCGGCGACGGCATGAAGGTCACCGGGTCCTCGGCGTTGATCCGGCATTCGACCGCGTGACCTGTAAACGTTACCTCATCCTGCGTGAACGAGAGCGGCTTGCCCTCGGCGACGCGAATCTGTTCGCGGACGAGGTCGAGGCCGGTGATCATTTCGGTGACGGGATGTTCGACCTGCAAGCGGGTGTTCATTTCGATGAAATAGAACTCGCCGTTTTCCCAAAGGAATTCAATGGTGCCAGCGCCGCGATAGGCCATGTCGGCCATCGCCTTTGCGCAGATGTTGCCCATCCGGTCGCGTTCGGCGGCAGAGAGCACTGGCGACGGCGCTTCCTCGAGAACCTTTTGGTGACGGCGTTGCAGCGAACAGTCGCGCTCGCCAAGATGGACCGCAGTACCGTTGCCGTCACCGAAAATCTGGAATTCGATATGGCGTGGGTTGCCAAGATACTTTTCGAGATAGACCGTGGCATCACCGAAAGCCGCCTTGGCCTCTGATCCGGCCTGCTGCATCTGGGATTCCAGTTCCTCCTCGGAATTGACCACCTTCATCCCGCGCCCGCCGCCGCCCGACGCCGCCTTGATGATCACCGGATAGCCAATGTCGCGAGCAATCGCCTTTGCTTCGCCGACATCCTCGATCGCGCCGTCCGATCCGGGGACCAGTGGCAAGCCAAGCTTGCCCGCCGAGCGCTTGGCCTCGACCTTGTCGCCCATTGTGCGGATATGTTCCGGCTTGGGGCCGATCCATTTGATGTCATGGCTTTCGACGATTTCAGCGAACTGCGCGTTTTCGGACAGGAAGCCATAGCCGGGGTGAATGGCATCGGCATGGCTGATTTCGGCCGCCGAGATAATCGCCGGAATATTCAGATAGCTGTCGGTCGCCGACGGCGGCCCGATGCAGATAGCCTCGTCCGCAAGACGGACGTGCATCGCGTCGGCGTCGGCGGTAGAATGGACTGCAACGGTCTTTATTCCCATTTCATGCGCCGCGCGGTGGATGCGGAGCGCAATCTCGCCGCGGTTGGCAATCAGGATTTTCTCGATGCCCATGAGTCAGGCAATGACCATCAAGGGCTGGTCGAACTCGACCGGCTGGCCGCTCTCGACATAGATCGCGGTGATCGTTCCGGCATTGGCGGCGATGATCGGGTTCATCACCTTCATCGCTTCGATAATCAGCACTGTATCGCCTGCGCTGACCTGCTGGCCAACGGTAACAAAGGGAGATGCTTCGGGATCAGGGGCCAGATAGGCTGTGCCGACCATCGGCGATTTCAAAGCATTGGCGGCAACTGCTGGCGCGGCCGGTGCTTCGGCAACGGATGCAGTAGCCGGCGCGGCTGGTGCTGGCGCAACTTGGGTCGCAACTGCGGTCATTGTGCGCGAGACGCGGATCTTGCGTTCGCCGTCGCCGACCTCGATTTCGCTCAAGCCGGTATCGTTGAGCATTGCCGCCAGTTCGCGCACAAGATCGGTATCGACCTGCATTCCACCATTGCTGCCAGATTTCACCGCCATGTTTTTACTCCTTGCGCGCCCATTAACGGATCAATCGCGCCTAATGTCAAAGTTGCAACGCCGCGTCCAGCGCCAGTTCATAAGATTTCGCGCCGTGCCCCGCAAAACAGGCGGCCGCAGCCATGCCGACATAACTCACATGCCGGAACTCTTCGCGTTTGTGCGGGTCGGACAGGTGGACCTCGATGACGGGAACCTTGATCGATTTAATGGCATCGTGGATAGCAATCGAAGTGTGCGTGAAACCGGCGGCATTCAGCAACACTGCCTTCGCTCCCGCCGCCTGCGCCTCGTGCAACCAGTCGATCAAATGCCCTTCGTGGTTCGACTGGCGAAAGTCAATGTCAGCGCCCGCCACACGCGCCTGATCGTCGAGTCGTCCGGCAATATCATCGAGCGTATCGGTCCCGTAAATCTCCGGTTCGCGGGTGCCGAGCAGATTGAGGTTGGGACCATTGAGAACAAAAATCACAGGCCGGTCAGACAAATACTTTCCCCGTTCTATTTGCGACACTATCGGTTGCGCACCGCGCAACGGGCGCACTATATGGCCGCCAAGCAAAAAAGCGAGACGAAATGACCCTTTCCCTTATGGCCCATACACTCTCCCTGACCCTCAACGGCGAAAGACGCAGCTTCGCGGGCGGTGCCAGCGTTGCCGATCTGGTGCGCGATATTGGACTCGATCCCGCCAAGGTTGCGGTCGAACGCAATCTAGAAATCGTCCCGAGATCGACCTTGGCCGATGTAAGGCTTGCCGACGGCGATGTGCTAGAGATCGTCCATTTTGTGGGTGGCGGGCAAGGTGATAGCTGGTCGGTAGCAGGCCGCATGTTCAACTCCCGGCTTATCGTCGGCACGGGCAAGTACAAGGATTTCCAACAGAACGCCGCTGCCCTGGTCGCATCGGGTGCGGAGATTATCACCGTAGCAGTCCGCCGCGTGAATGTGTCGGATCGCAACGCACCGATGCTGACCGACTTTATCGATCCAAAGAAATACACCTATTTGCCCAACACTGCCGGTTGCTTCGACGCCGAAAGTGCGATCCGCACCTTGCGGCTGGCGCGAGAGGCGGGCGGATGGGATCTGGTCAAGCTCGAGGTACTGGGCGAAGCGAAGACGCTCTACCCCGATATGCGTGAAACGCTGAAGGCAACCGAAGTATTGGCCAAGGAAGGTTTCCTGCCGATGGTTTACTGCGTCGACGATCCGATTGCTGCCAAGCAATTGGAAGATGCAGGCGCGGTCGCCGTGATGCCGCTTGGCGCACCCATCGGCTCGGGGCTTGGCATCCAGAACCGAGTCACGATCCGCCTGATTGTCGAGGGCGCCAAGGTGCCTGTGCTTGTCGATGCAGGCGTCGGAACAGCCTCGGATGCCGCAGTCGCGATGGAGCTGGGCTGCGATGGTGTGCTTATGAACACGGCGATTGCCGAGGCAAAAAACCCGGTCGCAATGGCAACGGCAATGAAGCTGGCGGTTGAATCAGGCCGGATGGCCTATCTTGCCGGGCGCATGGGGCGGCGCATGTATGCCGATCCGTCGAGTCCGCTTGCAGGTCTAATCTGAATTTCTTGTAATAAAATTGCTGTAACTGCCGTTTGTCGAACAACTTTGTTCGTTCGCCGTGCCGTTGGTCGAACCATCGACTGTCTTCGCGCTTAATCGAAAGTGTAATGCGCTGGCAACACAGTCGGCCTATCTGTTGTTTCGCAGGATGGGCCTACACCTATCGCTCCCCAGCTACAGATGTTGGCCCTCCTGCAACCCTCTCCCCTCGGTCGATGGCGTAAAACGCCACGGCCATGAATGACAAAAGGATGTTCATCATGGTTAGTTTCAAGACGATTGCGCTGGGTGGTGCTGCCGCGTTGCTTGCGGCGTCGGCTCCGGCAATGGCTGATGTAAAGACCAAGCAGGTTCAATATCGCGACCTCGATCTGTCGAGCTCTGCGGGCCAGCAGCGGCTGGCAACGCGGATCAAATATGCGGTAAAACAGGTATGCGGCGATCCGCGGGCATATTCGCTTGCCGAAAAGCTGGACCTGGCGCGCTGTAAACGCGATGCCATGGAAAGCGCCATGCCAAAAGTAGAGCGCACCATTGCGCGCTACAAAGAAACAAAGCGTGTTGCCGCAAACGAGCAGACGGCAATAGTCGGCAACTGATACCAGCAAAATTAGCGACAGGCCCCGGCACATTTGGCCGGGGCTTTTTATTTGCCCGCCAGACGTTTGACGTCGGACAAATATTTCCGCCCGATCCGCATTGACAGATCTTCACCCAGCAGCGCGTGCCAAACCCCGCCACCCTCATGACGAAGCCCGGTTATCAGGTCGCGGCGGACAATGTGGCTGCGGTGGATGCGCTGGAACTGTTCGGGATTCAGCCGTTGCTCAAGCGTGGAAATCGTCTGGTGCAGCAGGTAACTGCGGCCGCCGGTAAAAAGCCGCATATAATCGCGTTCGGCCTCGATCCGCTCAATATCGACCGCTGCAATGCGGATAAGCTCGGCGCGGTGTGAAACCCAGAACTCGCTGGCATAGCCATCGGCCGCCTTGGTTGGAATGGATATCGGCGCGTCCAATCCCGACTGTACGCGGGCAATGGCTCTGCCGAGCCTCTCGCCCGACACCGGCTTCAGCACATAATCGACGATATCGAGATCGAAAGCCTCGACCGCGAAATTGTCATAGGCCGTAACCAATATGATCGCCGGTTTGCGGTCCATCAGGCCAAGCGCCCGCGCCGCATTTATCCCGTCCATTTTCGGCATTCCGATATCGAGGAACATCAGGTCGGGCGTCAACTGCTTTGCCAGCCGCAATGCCGCAACCCCGTCGCTGGCAGTACCGACGATCTCGATAAGCGGATGTTCGCTGCACAATATTTCAAGTCGCTCGACGGCCAATGGCTCGTCATCGACAATGATCGTTCGCAACCGGTTCATATTTTTGTCCTGTGGCTGAGCGGCAGGGTCATCGTGGCAACGAACCCGCCCTTTAGCGGGGTGCTGGTTTGCAGGGAGGCGGCACTCCGGTAACGCGCCTCCAGCCGGTCACGGACGTTGGCAAGGCCGATCCCACTGCCGCCGTCGTTGCTGCCGTTCATAGGATCGCCATCGTCGGTGACGCTGATCACCATCATGTCATCGCTTTGCCTTGCAGTGATTGCGATGGTGACAGGTCGCCCCGACCGCGATACGCCGTATTTGATCGCGTTCTCGACCAAAGGCTGGAGGATGAGCGCTGGCACATGCTGATTCATCAATTCGGGCGCGATGTCTATGACGGTGCGCAATCGTTCGGGATAACGAACCGCTTCGATATCCAGATAGAGCCGCTGCAGATCGACTTCCTCGGCCAATGTCACATCTTCCAGTGGGTCGCTATTTAAGCTGGTACGGTAGAAGTTCGACAGATTCTGGATCATCGCCTCGGCCTCTTTGGGCTTGCCGGTAATTACCAGGCTCGACAGCGAGTTCAGCGTGTTGAAAAGGAAATGCGGGTTGACTTGGTAACGAAGCGACCGCAGCTCGCTATCCTGCGCTGCCTGCGCATAACGCGATGCCTTGCGCTCCGCCTCACGCACTTCGCGGGCATAGCCGAGCGCCAGAAACAACGATGCCCAGGCGATCATGAAGAAATATTGAGTGACCCAGATATCGGCAATGTCTTGCCAGAATGACAGCCCGAGCTGCGCTCGGAACTCCTCCGCTGCCTTGCCAACATCAGGATCTTTGAACAGGCTGACGGGATCGTAGAAATTGAAGATATAGACATTGGCTGACGCAAGGAGCAGCGCGCAAGGTACAGCGACAACGGCGGCCATCGTTACGCGAACGCCAAGCGGTTTACGGTCCGCCAGTCGCAACACCATGAACAAGATCCATGTGACTACAACGCCCGTACCCGCCACCATCAGGCGCCGCTCGAACAGTTCAACCTGCGAAGGAAAATCCAGCAAAGCGGCGCGAACGGAGAAGATCAGTGCGTAAAACGCCCAGAACCCGAGAATGGTTAAAACGGCCATCTGGTGGCCGACAAGCGCTTTGCTGGATGAGTTCCATTGCATGATTTTTACATAGCGCCTTTTTTCCACAATGCACCGTTAAGGCCGTTCCTTGTCGAAGCCGCACAAGATTTGGTCGAAACTTTTAGGGATTCCCACTTCGTTAACCATCCGCTAACCATATCTCGGGCAGAGTAGCGTTCTATGGTAACAGGGGAATGTGACCATGACGAAGAGCAATAACGACGGGCCGGGATTATTGACCCTGGCGGAAATCAAGGAATTTGCGAGCTTTAGCGCCGCCACTCAGCGCTATATCCGCAGGTCGCTGGACGTTGCCTTCGACCGCAAGGACGCCATCGCGCTCTGGTCGCGCGATGCCGTCGAAGCGGCGAGCATAAAGGCGCAGCATGTATTTTACGACAAGCTGCCGGAAATCCGGGCGCTTATCCCGGATTCGAGCTCGATCGAAGAAGCCGAGATTTTCCTTGCCCCCTTGGTGACGGTTTCGGCCTTCGACCTTGGCCAGGGCCGCCTCGACGGCTTTGCTGCCTACCGCTTCCTCTACGAACGACTGGTTGCTGCGGATGCAAGACCGTGGCTCCCCGCCGCCTTCTGCGCCGCAGCGTCGATGCCGCATCTCCAGCCCGAACGCAGGAAGGCGCTGCTCCAATCGATCAGCGAAGCCGCCGCCACCGCCCCCGGCTGGTCAAAACGCGCACCGAGTTTCTATCCGGAATGGGTCGAGAAGGTCGAAATGGGAACGACGACGCGGTGATAACCGCAAGAAACCCTTCACGGTAGATCGCTGCTTGCGACACCCGATCAGTGGTCAAAGCGGCCGCCGAGACCCTGAAATCAAATCCTATGTTGCAAGCGTGGAGTTTTAGCCAGGCTGAGACAGGCCTCCGAAGCAACAGACGTTGACACGTCCAATTATACAACTAATTGTGCAATTGATTGTATATCTGGAGTATTGTTGAAATGTCTTACGTCGATGCGCATCCTCTAACAGGCGCGTTTGTCGCCAATAAACTTGATCGCTTGTCCGACTTGATAGCCGGGCAGGGGGAATATCTGCTGCGCGACGCGGGGATAGACATTCCATCGCGCGCCGTTTCTTTGGCGTTGCTCATCGGCGAACAAGGCCAGCTTTCGGTGGCGGACATTGCCAGTTTGCTCGGGCAGCCACATCAACTTGTCACGCAGCGAGCCGATGTGCTGACGGATTTGGGCCTTATCGAACGCACGGGCGATCCCGGTGACGGCAGGCGAAAAATTCTGGTACTCACCGCAAAAGGCGAGGATCAGTTCGCCAAATTGCAAATCCGTTTGTCAGAGGCAGCGGATGCTTTCGCTGGCTTGTTCGATGAAATCCAATGTGATTTGTCAGCATTGGTGACGAAGGCAATGGAAGCACTCGACCGTGCATCCGTTCTTGACCGGATAAAACTTCAATCGTCGCAGCAAGCACAAATGACCGACAGACTGGAATGTCAGCCATGATCGACGCCCGGCCACAAAAATTTGGAAGCGATAACGGTCGCGCGGGTAATGTGCCTGCTGCCGCTCGGGATATTAGTCTGGTTCTTGGCACTTTGTTCGCCGTGAAGTCGGCCTTGCTGCAATTCGACGAGCTTTGGACATATGCCGGACCGACATCAATTTTGGCGGGCGTGGCGGTGGCAAGCTGGCGTCTGTATAGGAACAACGAAAATTGGTCTGATCTGGGGCTGAAAAGGACATCAAGCGTATTGAAAATGCTGATGTGGTCACTCATTGCGCTGATAATCACTATGGCAGCGGGTATATTGACTGAAGTAACCCTGTCGTCTGCAACCAGTGGCAATGCTGCCGAGATTGACCCGCGCTATAGCAACCGATTTTCCGCCGTGCCGGGAAACACCGCGCTGTATCTCTATTGGGTTGTCATCTCATGGATAATAGGTGGTTTTGCCGAGGAAATGTTGTTCAGAGCAATGCTGATTTCACGTTTTGAACGTTTGTTTTCAAAGTTCCCATGCGCCGTTTTGATTGCCGTCATTTTGCAATCTTTGGTATTCGGACAACAACATTATTATTATCAAGGTTTGAACGGCGCACTGACAACGGGTGCTATCGCGCTGGTCTCGGGCGTATTTTACATATGTCTAAAACGCGGTCTGTGGCCACTGATCTTGTCACATGGCTTGGCGAATATGATCGGCCTGACGCTGATTTATGCCGGGTTACAACCGGCTGGTTGATAGGGCTGTCGTCTTCAATCAGTTATCAATCCGCCGATACCTGAAATACCAGACCTCATGCCCCGCCTTGCGCGCCTTCGCCTCGTAGCGCGTTTCGGGCCAACCGCCGGGGCGGGTCTGGAAATCGGACGCCTTGTCCGCCAGCCATTCGAACTGCTCGCGGTGGCGTTGCATCACCATCAGCGCGTGGCGCAGGTACACCGGATGATCGGTGCCGAAACGGAACTCACCGCCGGGCTTTAGCTTCGCCGCGATCATATCGACAGGCCCGTCGTTCATCATCCGCCGCTTGATGTGGCGTGCCTTTGGCCAAGGGTCGGGGTGGAGCAGATAGACGAAGCTCAATGACGCGTCGGGTACGCGGCGGAGCACGTCGAGCGCGTCGCCCATGTGCAGCCTGACATTATGCAGATTGCCGTCGCGGATTTGCGGCAGCGCCATCGCCACGCCGTTGAGGAACGGCTCGCAGCCGATAAAGCCGTGATCGGGAAGCATGTCGGCGCGGCTGGCCAGATGCTCGCCGCCGCCGAAGCCAATCTCGAAATGCATGGCGCGGGCATCGCCAAACAGCGACTGCGACGACACGACGCCTTCATCCGGGACACTGATCTGCGGCAAAAGGCTCTCGACCAAAGCCGCCTGCTCGTCGCGCAGACGCTTGCCTTTGGAACGGCCATAAAGCCGGTTTAAGGTAGTCGGGTCGTTCATGCGCGGCGGTTATCGCCTCGCGGCCGCCAAGACAAGCCTTAGAGCGCAGCCTTCAGCGCATCAACCAGATCGAGCCGTTCCCACGGGAAGAAATCGCCCTCTGCCTTCTGCCCGAAATGGCCGTAGGCCGCAGTCTTGCGGTAGATCGGCTTGTTCAGACCCAGATGCGTGCGGATGGCGCGCGGGGTCAGGCCGCCAAGCGCTTCGATGCTCATAATCGCGGCTTCGATCTTGTCGTCGCCGACGGTGCCGGTTTCGTGCGTATCGACGTAGAGTGACAGCGGCTTCGAAACGCCGATCGCATAGGCAATCTGGATCGTGCAGCGTGTCGCGAGACCCGCCGCAACAACGTTTTTCGCCAGATAGCGCGTAATGTAAGCGGCCGAGCGGTCGACTTTGGTCGGGTCCTTGCCCGAAAATGCGCCGCCGCCATGCGGGGCCGCGCCCCCGTAAGTATCGACAATGATCTTGCGACCGGTCAGGCCTGCATCGCCGTCGGGGCCGCCGATTTCGAATTTGCCAGTCGGATTGATGTGATATTCGGTTTCGGTGAGGAGGTTGGCCGGCAAGATGTCGGCGATGACGCCTTTTACATATGCGTGAAGCGTGGCCTCATTTTCGCCGTTGTCATAGCCCTTAGCGTGCTGCGTCGAAACCACGATTGCGGTCGCCGCGACAGGCGTGCTGCCTTCGTAGCGCAAAGTCACCTGGCTCTTGGCGTCGGGTTCGAGAAACGGAGCCTTGCCCGAATGTCGGTCTGCGGCCATCTGCTCGAGAATCTTGTGACTGTAATCGAGCGTGGCGGGCATCAGATCAGGGGTCTCGTCGGTCGCGTAGCCGAACATGATGCCTTGGTCACCGGCACCTTCATCCTTGTTCCCGGTGGCATCGACGCCTTGCGCGATGTCGGAAGACTGGGGATGGAGGTGGTTTTCGAACGAAAGATTCTGCCAGTGAAAGCCATCCTGCTCATAGCCGATGTCCTTGACGACCGCGCGCACGACGGTCTGGATCTCCTCGAGCGCTCCGGGCGCCCAGTTGCCGTCCCGGTCAATCATGCCGTCGCCCCGAACCTCCCCAGCGAGCACAACGCGATTCGTCGTTGTCATTGTTTCGCAGGCCACTCGCGCTTCGGGGTCTTTAGACAGGAACAGATCGACGATGGCATCGGAAATCTGGTCGGAGACCTTGTCGGGATGGCCTTCGGAAACGGATTCGCTGGTGAAGAGATAGTCGTGACGCATGGTTTTTCCAGTATTTGTCTGTGTCTGCGTATAAAGAATTCTTTATATCGTAGTGCGCCCTTAAACCGAAGTGCGACTTCGGGCAAGCGGTAACAGCGCAAAAGCGATAAGCAGCAACGCGAAGCCGACGGACAGGAGGTTGCCGTAACGCGCAAACAGCGTCGGTGCCTTGGCTAATGGCAACCGCGCATCGATCCGGCCCGCTACGCCTTGGCCAAGTCTCTCGACGATACGCCCATCGGCGTCGATTACCGCGCTGATCCCGGTCGGCGTCGCGCGTACCACGGGCAGGCCTTCCTCGATGGCGCGTAACCGCGCCTGCGCCAGATGCTGCGGCGGGCCCCAGCTGCCGAACCATGCGTCGTTCGAGGGATTGAACAGGAAATCGGGGCGGTTCCTACGGTCGACTACCTGACCGGAGAAGATGATCTCGTAGCAAATCTGCAGGCCGACCTTGACCGGCTTTCCGTCGAGCGACAGCGTCATCGTCTGCGGACCCGGGCCGGGGAGGAAATCCACATCGCCTGGCACCAGCCGCGACAGCCCTGCCGGAGTCAACAGCCATTTCAGTGGCAGATATTCACCGTAGGGCACCAGATGCGCCTTGTCGTAATCTCCGAGAATGCGTCCCTTCGCATCCATCGCGGTCATGCTGTTCCGCGCCGCAGCCATCTGACCTTTTTTGTCTATCACCAGCCGGTTCGAGCCCGTCAGGAGAATATCCCCCTCGCCCATCAACGTAGTCAGCCGCGCTCTTGCACCAAGCGCACTCTCGCCGGGCTGAAATTGGTAGAACCGGAACGGATAGCCTTCCTCCAGATAATCGGGAATCGCCGCCTCTGGCCAGAGGAGCAGGCGCGGGCTTTGATCGGGCAGCGGACGGCTATTTTGGGCAAGCTTGGCAAAATTTAGCGCGTCGTAGCCGGGGGCGTATTTGTCCGCTTGCGAGATGTTCGGCTGGACGATGGTGATTTGGGGTCGTCGCGGTTCATCCTTTGGCGACGTAAAGTGCAAAACTATGCCGTTCAGCCAGATTGCGGCAACTACGGCCAGTCCTGCCGCTGTCAGGCGCCATCGACGATCCGCTGCCCATAAAATGATGCCTGCCACGCCAACGACAATTGCTGAAAGACCGTAGGTTCCCACTAGTCTTGCCGCCCGCGCCAGTTCAAGCTCGGATTGCCAAACCGCTCCCAATGGGTTCCACGAAAATCCCGTAAATACCCAGCTCCGAAGCCATTCGGTGATGATCCAGCATCCGGCGAAGGCGAGGATGAGGGGCAGGCCTACTCCATCTTTCAAACCGTTTACCCGCCGCCCGATCCACCAAGCCCCCCACGCACACAGCGCCGGATAAACCGCTAGAAACAGCGCCAGCGCTACCACTGCGATCCAGCCGAGCCATGCCGGCATTGCTGCCTGAAAGGTGAAGGCCACCGCGATCCAGTTGTTGCCGATGGTGAAATGGCCCGCTCCGAACAGCCAGCCGATAAAGGCGGCCCGGCGTCCGCTTTGCGCCTGCGCCACCAGATGGATGAACAAAGCAAAGCACATCAACGTCACCGGCCAAAGCCCAAGCGGCGCAAAGCCGGTCGCCGACGCCGCGCCTGCTACAAGCGCAATCCAGCGCGGGTGATTAGCGATGAACTGCGCGATCTTTTGCATCGGCGTTGCTTTGCATGTGTGTTGTTACAATTGCAATCTGGTTGCTTGCGGTTCAGCCTTGCGATGATAAACCGCAGCTTATGCTCATCCTTGCCCTCACACTTGCCGCACCCGTTGCCCTCACCGAAAGCCACCAGCGCGACATAGCCTGCGTCGTCGAAATCGCTGTGCTCGCCGACGGGCAAAAGCGCGGGGTCGCGGTTGGCCCCGATGTGCAGGAGAGCGGCAAACGCTGGGCGGGGATCGTCGGCGAACGGATCATGTCCGAAACCGGTCAGCCGCGCGAACTGGTGTCGTTTGCCATGAACGAGGCGGCGAAGGCGCGGGCTGGACGTACCGCCGTCGGTGATTCATCGCGTTGTATCAGCCAGATGACAGCAGAGCTTACCGTTGCCGATGCGGCAAACGCGCCGCTGCCAAAGCCGGTTAAATCGCGATGAAACTGCGCCCCTTCCACCTCGCTTTTCCAGTCCACGATCTCGAAGCAGCACGCGCATTTTACGGTGGTGTTATGGGCTGCGAAGAGGGCCGCTCGTCCGACCACTGGATCGACTTCAACTTCTATGGCCACCAGATCGTCGCGCATCTCGATCCGTCGGCGCGCGCGGTTGCGGTGCACAATCCGGTCGATGGCCATGATGTCCCGGTCCCGCATTTCGGCATCATCCTGACAATGCCGCAATGGGAGCAACTCGCGGCGCGATTGAAAGCGGCAGACACGCATTTCGGCATCGAGCCGCACATTCGCTTCAAGGGAGAGATTGGCGAGCAGGCAACGATGTTCTTTCAGGATCCGAGCGGCAATGCGCTTGAATTCAAGGCCTTTGCCGACGACGCGATGATCTTCGCGAACTAGTCGGCGACCACCTGCTCCATCGTCGTCACGCCAGCGCATTTCTCGCTGGTTTCGGCACCGCCGCCCGCGAGCAGGCTGAAGGCGATAAAGCCACCGACCACCAGCACGACGAATGCCGCGCTCAACAGCCCCAGATACTTCTCGATAAACGCCTTGATCGGCCGTCCGAATTTCCAGAACAGGAAACCGACGAGCATGAACTGGAACGCACGGCTCAGCACGCTGGACCAGATGAAGGTGAACAGGTTCATCTGGATGAACCCTGCGGTGAGCGTCAGCAGCTTGAACGGGATCGGCGTTGCACCTTTGACCAGGATGATCTCCGCGCCATATTCGCGCAAATAGCAGGCGGCGGCGGGAAAACTGTCCCATAGCCCGAGCGCCTTCAAGAGCGAAATACCGATGGTTTCATAAGCGAAATAGCCAATGGCATAGCCGAACAAGCCGCCAAGCACCGACGCCAATGTGCAGATAAAGCCATAGCGCAAAGCTTTTTCGGGCCGCGCCAGACACATCAGGCCCAAAAGCGGATGCGGCGGGATCGGGAAAAAGCTCGATTCGACGAACGAGAACAGGAAAAGCCAGCGCTCCGCATGGCGATGCCCCGCCTTTTCCATCATCCAGTCGTAAAGGCGTTTCAGCATGGGCGTGCGGCTAAACGGCTTTCGCTGCCTTGTCCACGGCCATAAGGCGGCCATAAGCCCAGCCGATGCCGATTAGCGCAATGCCGAGGCCGAGGAACGAGAGTATCCGCAATATTCCGGTTAGCGCTGCGGCGTCGATCAGGAAGACCTTGAGCGTCACCACGGTCAGCAACGACAGCCCGGCGACGCGGAGCAGTTTGCTGCCGCGCTTTATGCCGAACACCAGCCAGACAATCGCCAGCGTCAGCAGCCCAGCCGAATAGAGATAATTCTCGCCGGTTTCGACTGAAGCGCCGGATATCAGATTGCCCTGAACGGCTTGGCGGATGGTAGCCAGGACAGCCAGGATCATCGCACCTAGGCTGAGGCTTTGCAGAGCTAGCACGAAGCGCGGCGACGCGTTCTTCGCCAGCAGCCATATCCATAAAGCGGTGAACGCCAGATGCCCCGTGAGCAGGTTCGCGACCGGCACCGGCCCGACTGCCTGTGGGTCCAAAACCGGATTGTGGACCAGAAGGTCGAACCACATCCCTCGGAAAAGCGCTATGCCCGACAATGCCCATCCGGCGATGCGGAGCGAGAGCCAATCGGGCCGCTTGTTCGCTTGAGCCAGCGCAAACCAGCCGAGTGCAAACAGGATCTGCGTGAAACTGGCGCGTTCGGCAAACCCCAATCGGATAAAATCTGAGGGCGAGACGATGTCTGCCACCTGCTTGGCGACCAGCCAAAGGAAGGCGCCTGCACCAGCACCGCCGACGACAAAGGCCAGAGCCCGCGTCCGCCGACCGGTAGCGAAGAACGTTGCCCAAGTAACCGCAGCGATCAGGAGCGCGGGGAGCAACGTTGTCCGCACCGCATCGCCCACGGGCGGCAACCTGTCGAGGACCGCACCGACACCCCACAGCGACGCGGATATGGCATCGACGAACTGATAGGAAAATCCGCTTGCCAGGATCATCGCGGCACCAAGCGGCATCAAACTCAGCCGCCGTTCCCATTTGCCACCGGTGACTTTCGCCCATGCCGCCACCCCGAGCGCGATAACCGCGCTGTAACTCGCCGACCAATCGTCATGGAGCAGGAGAATTGCCGCCATCCAAAGCATCAAGGCTGTAGCGCCGGTCGCCCAAGGCTGCACTGCAGGTGAGCGTTTGCGCGCGTGCCATTCCCACGCCGTCCACAACGCGGGGAGCGCCGCCGCGATGGCAACCGCGCCCCAAACACGGTCGGCATCGAAGCTGTTCGACAGCGACGCGGTAAACCAGCAGAGTACCGGCGCGGCTAGCGCGACAATCGCCCAAAGCAACGATGCCTCTTCGGTCCGCCGCGCACGAATATGGCCTGCCACACCGAACAAGACGGCAATGCCCAGTGTCGTTGCGATGTTGGTCCGGTTCGCTCCATCCTCGGTCCATGCGATACCCAGCGGACCCATCGCCAGCAGCAACGCGCCGGCGACAAGCGGCAGCAAAGCCTTTTCGCGCCAGGCCAGTGCGATGGCGAGTACCGACAGCGCGAAGTAGAATATCCAGGCGATCACAGAAAAATTCGTTTTGGTGACGAGCATTGCCACCTCCACCAGTGCCAGTGCCATCGGCGCATAGCGCGCAAGTTGTACCCAGAGGTCGCTGCCTTGTTCGAAGCGTTGCGAGGCGAGGATAGCACCGCCGCCGGTGACCGCGATAAAGCCAGCGAGCAATCCGAGATCGCTGTTGGAGGTAACCAGCATGACGAAGGACCAGAGCAATCCGCCACCCGATGCCAGCACCAGCAACCACAACCAGCGCCGCCACACCGCCAGCCCAAACAAGGCTGCAATGAACACTGCCAGATAGAGCAGCAGTGTCGGTAGATTGCTTGCCCCCATCCCCGCGACCCAAGGCGCGGCAAATCCGCCGACCAACCCCATCAATGCCGTCGGCGGGCCGTGGCGGAGCGACAGCGAGAAGGCTATGGCGGTGACGACTACGACAAGCACGAACGCGGTGGGCACGCCGATCAGGCCATAGATTTCGGCCGCCATATAGAGCGTGCCATACAGCGTCGCAACGCCTGCGCCTGCAAGGCTTTGGCCGACGCGCGGGTCGGCGGTGAACGACGCGCCGATTTTCGGTAGCCGCCCGCCCAGTTCGCTCATCGCGATCATCGCCAGCGCAAAGATGGTCGCCGTAATCGAGCGTGCGCCGGGGCCGAAAAGACCGGCCTCGATGGTGTAACGGACAAGGAAGAATCCGGCGAACACCAACGATATCCCGCCAACCCAGATCGGCAGCTTGCCGCCGACCAGATTTTCGAAACTAAGATCGGTAAATCGCGAAGCAGCCAGCTCCGGCTCTGCGGGCAGAGGAATGTCCGGCGGCGGTGCGACGGGCGCACGAATAACCGATGCAGATCGCCTTCCGGTGACCTTGGCGGCAACCCCATATCCGCGTTCCGGCTCCACCTCGGTGACTGTTTCCGGGTCGATACCAAATGTCCGGCTTTCCAGACCGTCCAGTCGGTCACGGATTCGACTGAGCTCCCGCTGCGTCTGAAACAGCACAACGCCCACGGCTATCAACGCAATCACTAATAAAACGATGGTCCGATGCTCCGCAGCTTTTGCTTGACCGTTATGACGTGCTTTGCGGTCAGGGCAAGCCGCCAGTTCGAACTCGCGCGCCGTCGGCAAATGCGAAATTGCCGTCTGTCGAAATTTTATTGCGCCTTGTCGGTGGGTGGGCAAAACAGGCTCCATCCTACGCTGCATATGCGGCGTGTTCGTCATTTGGAGAAGCCTTCATGAAATCCCCTCATATCCTGCTGCTGGCAACTGCCGCTTTATTGGCCCCGCTCAGCATCACCGCCCACGCCCAGACCGCGCCGGTTGAAGACGCCGCGACGACCGAAGGCAAGCGCCTGTCGGCGCTGTTCGCCGCCGATGACGAAGCCAATCTGAAGCGCAACCCTATCAGCGCGTTGTTCCGCGGCGATATGCGCTATGCCGACCGCTTTGGCGATTTTATCAGCGACGAGTATTTCGCAGCCGAGAAAAAGGCGGCCGAGGATAATCTGGAAAGTCTGAAAGCCATCGACCGGGCGAAGCTCAACCCGACCGACCAGATTGCCTATGACGTTTACAAACAGAACCAGCTCGATGCGCTGAAGGGGCTTTCGAAGGAAATCATGGACCTGACCGTGGTCCGCCCACTCAACCACTTTTTCGGTTTCCACACTTTCTACCCGACCTTCGCGAGCGGCAAAGGCGCGGCTCCGTTCAAGACCGTTGAGGATTACGACAACAACCTGAAGCGCCACAAGGAATTCATCGTTTTGATGGACCGCTCGATCGACCGGTTCCGGCAGGGGATGGCGTCGGGCGTGTTCGAAACCAAAATGACGATCACCAATGTCGTCGACCAGCTCAATACGCAACTTGCGCAGAAGACCGAGGAATCGCCTTATTACGGCCCCGTCCTGCAATTTCCCGAAAGCTTCAGCGAAGCCGACAAAACCCGGCTGACCGCCGAATATCGCGAAATGGTCGTTAACGGGCTATATCCCGCGAACACCCGCCTGCGCGATTTCCTGCGCGACAGTTACTTGCCGCTGGCGCGCGAACAGGTAGGCCTTTCGGCAATGAAGGGCGGTGAGATGCTCTATCAATACATGATCGAGCAGACCACCACGCTGCCGCTAAAGGCCAACGATATCCACAATCTCGGCCTGTCCGAAGTTGCGCGGATCAAGACCGGCATGGAAACGATCAAGACCGAGGTCGGCTTCAAGGGCAATCTCCCTGAATTTTTCGAGCATCTGCGCACCGACCCGAAGTTCAAGCCAGCCAGCCGCGAGGCGCTGACTCAGGGCTATTACGAGATCGGCAAAAAGGTCGATGCGGTTATAGGCCAGCAATTCAAGGTGATTCCAAAGGCTCCGCTCGAAATCAAACCTTATGAGGAGTTCCGCGAGAAATATGAGGCTGGCGGCAGCTATCAGGGCGGCACACCCGACGGCAAACGCCCCGGCACATTTTATTTCAACGCCTATGACCTGCCGAGCCGTACCACGCCGGGGATGACCACGCTATATCTGCACGAAGGCGCGCCGGGCCATCATTTCCAGATCATGCTCGCACAGGAAAATGCAGCACTTCCCGCTTTCATGCGTTTCGGTGGCAACACCGCTTATGTCGAGGGCTGGGCGCTGTACTCGGAGACGTTGGGCTTTGACATGGGGCTGTTCACAGATCCGTATCAGCGCTTTGGAACATTGTCCGATGAAATGCTGCGCGCGATGCGGCTGGTGGTCGATACCGGGCTTCATTCGAAAGGCTGGACCCGCGAACAGGCCATCGATTACATGCTGGCGAACAGCGACATGGGCAAAACAGACGCCACCGCCGAGGTCGAACGCTATATCGCGATCCCCTCACAGGCGCTGGCTTACAAGATCGGTGCGCTGACGATGCAGCGGTTGAAAGCGAAAGCGCAGAAGGATCTGGGCAAGAAATTCGACGTCCGCGAATTCCATAACCAGATTCTGAACACCGGCGCGTTGCCGCTCGCAGTTCTCGAAAAGAAGATCGACGACTGGATTGCAGCGTCGAAGTAATTTACCTGAAAATCCCCCTCGCCTGATACGCGAGGGGGGAGCAAATGGGCGACGCCCCGCTGGATGACCGGCACGGCCACCTAACAATGCTGCGGCAAGAGCCATGACGTAGCGCATTTGGCGCTGTCAGCAAACGCGTGTATATTTGTTCCATGCCAGCCGTCAAAGCCGCCAACCCGCGCCAAATATTCGCAGCCGAAGACTGGGTCGCGATCACCGCCAACTCGTCGTGGCGGGGGGTATGGCTTGTGGCGCATTGCTGGCTGGTGATACTCGGTGTGATCGGCCTGGCGACGTGGTGGGGCAATCCGCTCGGCTGGTTGCTGGCGGTCATCCTGATCGGCGGGCGGCAATTGGGGCTAGCCATTCTGATGCACGATGCGGCGCATGGGCTTTTGCATCCGATCCGCAAGGTCAACAATTTTCTTGGCCAGTGGTTGACGGGCGCGGCGGCGGGGACCGATTTGCAGGCCTACCGGACCTATCATCTGACGCATCATAAGTTCACGCAGCAGCCTGAGGACCCCGACCTGTCGCTGTCGCAACCTTTCCCTACGAGCGCGGCCAGTATGCGCCGCAAGGTCATTCGCGACCTGACGGGGCAGGTATTCTTCAAACAACGCTATGCGCAGGCGAAGATGGCGTTGCAAAGCCTCAACCCCGGTGCGAAGGAGCAGAATATCTTCATCGGTAAGGCGTTTTTGCGCTTTTTAGGTGTACAAGCCATTCTGCTGACGCTTTCACTGGCGCTCTACGGCTGGACGCCCTTTCTCATCTGGTTCGTCGCAATGGCGACGACTTTCCAGCTCTTCCTGCGAATCCGCAACATCGCCGAACATGCCTGTACCACCACGGGAAGCGAAGACCCGTTCACCCATGCGCGGACCACGAAAGCCAACTGGCTCGAACGCGTCACCGTTGCCCCTTATTGGGTGAATTATCACAGCGAGCATCATTTGTTCATGGGCGTACCTTGTTATCATCTGCCGCTCGCGCATAAGCTATTGGGCGCAGGAAATTATCATCAGCGTATGACGATTTCGCCGGGATATATCGACCTGCTGCGGCAGGTGGTTACAACCACCCGGCCCGCTTGAACCGGACATAAAGCGTCAGGCAGACCGTCGCCATCAGGCCGACAATCGCGTAATATCCGTATTTCCAGCGCAATTCGGGCATGATGTCGAAGTTCATCCCGTAAATCCCGGCAATCGCCGTCGGTACCGCAAGGATTGCCGCCCAGGCCGCCAGTTGCCGCGTAATCGCGCCCTGCCGTTGCTGTTCGAGCAAGCCGCTGGTCTCGATCACCGAAGTCAGCGTGTCGCGTAGCCCCTCGACGCGGTAAACCAGCCTGCGGATATGGTCGAGCAGGTCGCGCATATAGGGATAGATGTTGGCGTCGATCTGCGGCATTTCGAGGTTAATGAAGCGGCTGGCCAAATCTTCGGTCGGCCCTAAAATGCGTTGCAACCGGAACAGTTCGCGGCGCAGCATGAAAATCCGGCCAGTTTCGGCCCGACCGAGGAAATGGGCGATTGCCCGATCCTCCATCGACAGCACCTTTTCCTCCATTGCATCGACAAGGTCGCTGTAGCCGTCGACAATATAGTCAAGGATAGCGTGCAACACATAATCCGGCCCCTGCTTCAGCAACCACGGAGTCGCCTCCAGTTGCGTACGTACCGGACTGTGCGACCGTTCGGAGCCGTGGCGGACCGTGATGATGAACTGCCGTCCCATGAAGATGGCGGTGTTGCCGTAGATGATCTTGTCCCCCTCCAGCCGCGGTGTACGGACGACCAGAAAGAGGTGATCCCCATAAGCTTCGACCTTGGGCAAATGCTTCGGATCGAGCGCATCCTCGACCGCTAACGGATGCAAGCCGAAATGCTCCTGAATCCGTTTCAGCACCGCATCGCCGGGTTCATGCAGCCCGATCCAGATGAAATCTCCCGGCTTGCCGACATGCGGTATCGGCTTGGCCATATCGATTTTCCCGGCAACCTTGCCGTCATGATACAGCTTGGCGGCAACGGTGCTCAAGCCAGTGCCTGCGCGATCAGCTTGCGGCTGTTATCAATGCCGTAGAGTGCGATGAAGCTACCCATTCGCGGGCCTGCGCTGGAGCCGAGCAACGTCTCGTAAAGCGCCTTGAACCAGTCGCGCAGATTTTCGAACCCGCCTTCGTTGCCGATGGTGTAGACGATATTCTGGATGTCCTCTGACCGGGCATCGGGCGCTAATGCAGCAAGTTCGCGGTCGAGCTTTTCGAGCGCGGAAATCTCCGGCCCCTCTGGCTTGCGTCGCTTTAATGTTGGCGCAATGAAGTCGCGATTATAAGCGAGCGCCAGTGGCACCAGCTTGGCGAGATCGGGCTGTGCCTCTGCCCTTGCATCCTCGACATAATTGCCGAGATAGCTCCACACCTGCTCCTCGGTCGCTTCCGCGCCCATCACCCCGACCAGATTGAGCAACAGCCCGAAGGTAACGGGTGGCGCGTCTCGGGGCACCGGCTCTGGCTTGGCGCGATGGATATGGTGCACCGGGTTGCCGAGCTGTTTGTCCGGCTCTTGCTCGGCATAGTTTCCGCGAAACTGGAAATATTCGTCCACTGCGCGCGGGATGACGCCCATATGAAGTGCCTTGGCCTTTCTGGGCTCGCGGAAAATGTAGAAAGCAAGGCTCTCGTCGGTACCGTAGGTCAACCATTGATCAAGGGTCAAACCGTTGCCCTTCGACTTCGAAATCTTCTCGCCCTTTTCGTCGAGAAACATTTCGTAATTGAACCCTTCGGGCGGGCGGGCGCCCAGTGCGCGCGCAATCTTTGACGACTGCGTGACAGAATCGATCAAGTCTTTGCCTGACATCTCGTAATCGACGCCCAATGCGACCCAGCGCATTGCCCAATCGACCTTCCATTGCAGCTTGGCCAGACCGCCGAGGATCGACTGCGTCACGCACTCGCCCTCATCCTCGAACGAAATCAGCCCGGCATCGGCATCGACCACTTTGACCGGCACCTGCAACACGACGCCCGATGTGGGGCTGACCGGCAGCACCGGCGAATAGGTCGCCTGCCGTTCCTTGCCCAAGGTGGGCAACATGATGTCCATGATGTCCTGGTAATGCCGAAGCACTTTCTTCAGCGTCTCGTCGAACCGGCCGCTGGCATATTCGACCGTCGATGACATGAATTCATAGTCGAAGCCGAACCGGTCGAGAAATTCGCGCAGTCGCGCGTTATTGTGATGCGCAAAGCTCTCATGCGTACCGAACGGATCGGGGATGCGGGTTAGCGGCTTGCCAAGATGCGCGGCGAGCATCGCCTGGTTGGGGAGATTGTCGGGCACCTTGCGCAGGCCGTCCATGTCGTCGCTGAACGCGATCAGCTTCGTCGGCGTATCACTCATTTCCTCGAATGCGCGGCGCACCATCGTCGTGCGCAGGACTTCATTGAAGGTGCCGATATGAGGCAGGCCGGAAGGCCCGTAACCGGTTTCGAAAATGACTGCTTCACCGTTCGGCTTGCCGTCCGGATAGCGTTTAAGCAACCGGCGCGCCTCTTCATAAGGCCAGGCTTTCGAAGCCATTGCTAATTCACGAAGGTCGGTCACGGTCATCTTCTCACTTGCGATTGTCCACCGCCCTTTCCTGCTTTTGCGCAAAGTTGCAAGTGCGGGAGAGAATGAAGCGAACAAAAACGGCAGATTTCTGCGCAAGTTGACTGTGCTTTGCAAACTTTCCGGGTTTGGAAGGTCACCCAAAGGTCACCCCTTGTTCGGGTATCATCATTTGGCTGATTGCATGCCCTGACAGCCATTTGGGCGGTTAGCGATATTCGGGCACGAGTCTTTCAGAGCAAATCCTACTTTGCAAGCCCGGACGCTCATTCCGATGCTTTTGGGCAGCATCGCCCCCTCGGCCATGATGAGCAATCTGTCCGCCTCGCGGGCCAGTTGCTCGGGTGTCGGGCTGTCGATCTGGCCTTGACCCCATGCCAGAAAGCCGCGACCTAGCTGTTCGCCGACCGTTCGGTAGAACACATCCCTGCGAGGCGAGAGGCCGACAGGTGGTTTGCGACGATATGGTCGGCGATACGTTCAAGAAATTCGGCGCGGCGGGTGTTTGAGCTTTTCACAACGCAGTTGTGCCTCGGAACGTTTGTCATCGCCAATATTAGTTTGCTGCCGCAGCGCCGATATGGACAGCGGCGGCGGCAATCCCTATCGGCTGGCCATGACAATCCAGCCTTCTGATTCCATCCTCATCGTCGATTTCGGTAGCCAAGTGACCCAGCTCATCGCCAGGCGGGTGCGTGAGGCCGGGGTCTATTCCGAAATCGCCCCGTTCAACAGCGCCGCCGAGGCGTTCGAGCGAATGAGGCCAAAGGGCATCATATTGTCGGGTGGCCCGGCATCGGTGATGACCGACGGTTCCCCTCGCGCACCGCAAGTGGTGTTCGACAGCGGCCTGCCGATCCTCGCAATTTGTTACGGACAGCAGGTCTTGTGCACGCAACTGGGCGGCACCGTCGAGGGCGGGCATGCCGCCGAATTTGGGCGGGCGGATGTCGAAATCCTGAAATCGAGTCCGTTGTTCGATGGATTCTGGGAAGTAGGTGGCAGCTATCCGGTGTGGATGAGCCACGGTGACCGTGTAACCGTCGCGCCCGATGGCTTCGAGGTCATAGCCACGTCGCCCAACGCGCCATTTGCGATCTGTGTGAACGAAGCGCGGCGTTATTACACCACGATGTTTCACCCCGAGGTCGTCCACACCCCCGATGGCGCAAAGCTGATCTCCAACTTCGTGCATAATATTTGCGGGCTGGCGGGCGATTGGACGATGGCCGAATTCCGCGCCACCAAAATTGCCGAAATCCGCGCACAGGTCGGTTCAGGCCGCGTCATTTGCGGGCTGTCGGGCGGGGTCGATTCGTCGGTTGCAGCGATCCTGATCCACGAGGCCATCGGCGAGCAACTTAGCTGCGTCTTCGTCGACCACGGCCTCCTCCGCATGAACGAGCGCGAACAGGTCGAAACCCTGTTCCGCGACCATTACAACATTCCGCTCGTGGTGGTCGATGCAGAGGAACGCTTCATGACGGGCCTCGCGGGCGAGACCGACCCAGAGAAAAAGCGCAAGTTCATCGGCGGCGAATTTATCAATGTGTTCGAGGAAGAAGCCAAGAAAATCGGCGGTGCTGATTTCCTCGCGCAAGGCACGCTCTATCCCGATGTAATTGAGTCGGTGTCGTTCACCGGCGGACCGTCGGTGACGATCAAGAGCCATCACAATGTCGGCGGCCTTCCGGCGCGGATGAATATGCAACTGGTCGAGCCACTTCGCGAACTTTTCAAGGACGAAGTCCGCGCGCTTGGCCGCGAACTCGGCCTCAATGACACCTTCGTTGGCCGCCACCCTTTCCCCGGCCCCGGCCTTGCGATCCGCATCCCCGGCGAAGTCACCAAGGAGCGGTGCGACATCTTACGGCTGGCTGATGCGGTGTATCTGGAGGAAATCCGGAGCGCCGGACTTTATAACGAAATCTGGCAAGCCTTCGCCGTATTATTGCCTGTCCGCACCGTAGGCGTAATGGGCGACCACCGCACCTACGACAATGTCTGTGCCTTGCGAGCGGTGACCTCGACCGACGGGATGACGGCGGATATCTACCCCTTCGAAAGCGCGTTTTTGAGCCGGGTTTCCACGCGGATCATCAATGAGGTCAAGGGGATTAACCGGGTGGTTTATGACTATACTAGCAAGCCGCCGGGGACGATTGAGTGGGAGTGAGCGTGTCAGATTGGGCTTCAACTTGAGAATGCCGTACCAGTAAGAGCTGTTGAAGCGCCTTCCGAGCACCCCGGGGCAATATGCCGTGCAGGTTGATCTTGACCAACCAACTTGGTCAAGCTAATCTCAGCCCATCATGACAATCCACGTCAACATCGGTGAAGCCAAGGCGAAGCTGTCCAAACTTATCGCCGCGTCGTTGCGCGGGGAAGAGGTCATAATTGACCATAATGGCAAACCGCAAATCAAGTTCGTGCCCGTCGACGGTGCCCGCGAAGAGACGAAAGCGGACATTGCTGCGAAACGAAAGGCGGCGTTCGGTTTTGCGCGTGAGAAATATGCGCATTTGCCGCCTGAGGCTTTCGACGTGCCGGATTCAATGACGGACGAAGAACTCGACGAGCGTTTCCAGCGGAAATTCGGTGCCCCTCCTTCTTGATACCCAAATTCTTGTCTGGCTGGTGGTCGGGGACAGCCGCCTAGACGCTGCCAAACAGGCGGCAATATTCGACGCCGACAATGATTTGGTCGTCAGCGCGGTCGTCGCGTTCGAATATACCGAACTGCAGCTGCGCGGACGGTTTCCCGTGAACGAGCCGCTGGAGGAACTGGAGCGCCGATTCGGACTGACAATTGCCGGTTATCCCGCAGATGCTTGGCAGCTGATCGAAAAATTACCCCTGATCCATCGCGAACCCGTAGACCGCATGTTGATTGCCCATGCCATGATCGACAATATGCAGATTGTAACTGCCGACGCCAAAATCAGGCGTTATCCCGTCGATTGCATTTGAGATAATATGACCAT
>CAZQBS010000038.1:0-29904 GCA_964591835.1 uncultured Sphingorhabdus sp.
ATATAGACCGGGTGCTTGGGCATCAGGTCGGCGATGAACTGGTTACCGAATTTGGCGTTGAACTCGTCGGCTTCCTGAAAGCTCATCCCGAAAAAGCGGCCAGCGACTCCGTCCCAGAACGGCGATCCGCCCGCCTCGTCGATGACGCCGCGCAATTCGGCCAGCGTCCGGTCGGCAAAACGAGCGCGGTGGTTGCGGATGAAGAGATAGCGGCTGCGCGCGATCAGCAGGCCGAGCCCGCCAGCGCGCTCGCCCGGGTGCAGGAACAGTCCGCCGACTTCGGATGTGCCTTCAAGGTCGGTTGAAAGGTTGAGGATATCGGCGCGGAATGTGCGATCCAGTTCAACGCTGTGCTGCGTCAAAGCGCCGATGCGGTAACTGTAAAACGGCCATTTCTGGCCAACATGGCCGAAGATCTGGCAAGTGCCACGCACTTCGCCGGTTTCGGTATTTTGCAGCACGAAGACGTAAAGGTCATCATTGACGGTGTCTTCCTCGCGCGCAAATCCGGCTTCGGACTTTTCCAGCTTGGTGGCCAGCGCTTTGCGGTCGGGTGGCAGGTTGGTGAAGCCGCCGCCGGTGCGTTTTGCCATTTCATAGATAGGCTGCACGTCGTTCATATTCGCGGGACGGATTATAAACGTCATAAACTTCCTTTTTGTGCGATCCGCAATATCGTTAGTGCCGACAATCGTGCGCGTTCGACGAGGCTTTCGGTGATAAGGAATTCGTCGGCGCTGTGGATGCTGCCGCCGCGAACGCCCATCGTGTCGACCACGGGCACGCCGCAGGCCGCAATGTTGTTGCCGTCGCACACTCCACCGGTCGAGCGCCAGGTAACCTCCAGACCCAAATCGGCACCGCATTGTTTGACCAGCCCGAACAGCTTTTCGGCACCGGCGTCTATAGGCTTTGGCGGGCGACCAAAGCCGCCGTGGACATGCGCGCTGACCTGATGCTCACGTTCGATTTCGGCAACCAGTTTCTTGATTTCCTGATGCGCGAAGATTTCAAACTGGGGGCTGTGGGGGCGCAGGTTGACCCGCAGAACCGCATGATCGGGCACGACGTTGTTCGGGCTTCCTCCCTCGATCCGGGCGGGGTTGACCGACAGTCCTTCGCAAGTCAGCTTTTTCATGCGCAGTGCGAGGTCGGCGGCTGCAAGCAGGGCATTGCGTCCATCGGCGGGATTGCGGCCTGCGTGCGCGCTTTTGCCGGTGATGATGATCGAGAAGTTACCGCTGCCGGCACGCGCACCTGCTAGCGTGCCGTCGGGCAAGGCCGGTTCGTAGGTCAGTGCTGCGAGCTTCGATTTGGCGAGCTGCGCAATCAGGGGCGCGGAAGACGGTGATCCCACTTCCTCGTCGCTGTTGATGAGGACTTGATATCCGGCACGCGAAAATTCGGGTGCGCTTTCGGCGACCGATAAAGCGGCCAGCATTACCGAAATGCCACCTTTCATGTCGGCCACACCCGGACCGTTCAGCACGCCATCGTCCAGCCATTTTTGTGTCTGGAATATATGGTCGGCGGCAAAAACCGTGTCCATGTGTCCTGTGAACAGCAGTTGTACCGGTGCGTCTGGACGGACGGTCAGCACCAGATGTCGGCCATGTTCGACAGTTTCGATTACACCGTCCGCGCGCACACGTTCGACCGGGGTGGGCGCGACCAGCTCGATTTCGCCGGGAAGAGCGGCAAAGCCGTCGGCCAACAATCCGGCGGTGGTGGCAAGCCCGGCGAGGTTGCCCGAGCCGCTGTTGACCGAAGCCCAAGCCTGCACACGTGCCAGCATCGGGTCGTGCTCAATCCGCTCGAGCGAGGCGGTTTCGTGGGCGGCAAGCGATCGCATCGCCGACCTTTAGCGGGGGACGAGTATCGACGCCACCCCTGCGTCGATGGTGCGTGCCAAAGCCAGCCATTCCGCCAATTGCAGCGTTTCGGGCCTTCGGTCAGCGGCAGTGCCGGTGCTGGCCAGCGCCTCCAATCCACCGGGCATCGATTTCAAACTCTGCCGCAGCATTTTGCGGCGCTGGCCGAATGCTGCACCTGTCAGTTTCTCCAATGTCGCCATTCGGACGCCATCGGGTGCCGCATTCGGCGTAATATTTACCACCGCCGACATCACCTTGGGCGGCGGGGTGAACGCCGAGCGGTGGACTGGCATCGCGATCTTTGCGGTCGACCGCCACTGCGCAAGGATTGCAAGCCTGCCGAACGCGTCCGATCCTGGTGCTGCAATAATACGCTCGGCAACCTCGCGCTGGAACATCAGCGTCAGCGATTGCCACGGCGGAGGCCATGTCTCGCCGCTCAACCAGCCAACCGCCAGCGCAGTGCCGACATTGTAGGGCAGGTTGGACACGATATGAAACGGCGCGCCTATTTCCTTCGCCGGATCGACTTTCATCGCGTCTTCGTCGATTACGCGCAGCTTTCCGGGAAATGCCTCAGCGAGTTCGGCAAGTGCCGGCAGGCAGCGATGATCGCGCTCGACGGCGGTGACGTTGGCGCCAGCCCGCAACAATGCGCGGGTAAGACCGCCGGGGCCAGGGCCGACTTCGTAGACTTGCGCGCCGTTTAAATCGCCGGGGATTGCAGCAATCTTGTCCAGCAATTGCTCGTCGAACAGGAAATTCTGGCCAAGCGCCTTGCTAGCGGAAAGACCGTGGCGCTTGATGACCTCACGCAGCGGAGGCAGGTCGGGGGAACTCATGCTGCAGCGTCGGCGGCCATGCGGTTGAGCGCAGCCATCTCGGCCATCCGGATAGCGGCAATCATTGAATCGGGTGAGGCCTTGTTTTGCCCTGCGATACCGAATGCAGTGCCATGATCGGGCGAGGTGCGAACGACCGGCAGCCCGAGTGTGATATTGACGGCCTCGAAGAAATAGAGGGTTTTGAGCGGGATTAGCGCCTGATCGTGATATGCACACAAGGCCGCATCATAATGCGAGCGTGCCTCGGCATGGAACATGGTATCTGCGGGCAATGGACCGATTATGTCGAAGCCTTCGTTCCGGATATGCTCGATAGCGGGGACAAAAAGATCGATTTCCTCACGCCCCATATTGCCCGCTTCCCCCGCATGTGGATTGAAACCGGCGACCGCAAGCCGAGGATTGGCGATGCCGAAATTGCGCTGTAATCCCTTGGCCGTTGCGCGCAGCCGCTGGCGAATAAGGCGCGGCTCTAGCTTGCCAGCAACTGACGCCAGCGGGATGTGCGTCGTCATCGGCACCACACGCAAATCGGGTCCTGCGAGCATCATGATCGCATGGTTGCGCGAGACGCCGCAGCGTTCGGCGATAAATTCGGTCTGCCCCGGATGGGTGAAGCCGACAGAATATAATTGGGCTTTCGACACCGGGCCGGTGACGAGGGCAGCTGCGACATTATTGCGAGCAAAACCGATGGCAAGCTCGAGCGCCTGATAGGCGCAGTGAGCGCCGTCGAGATCAGGGATACCGGGGGTTATCTTTACGCAGCAGTGAATGTGGAGAACTGGCAACGCGTCTTCGAAATGCTTCGCTGCATCTGCGGGATCGTCGATCTTCACCACCGGCCCGCCCCAATGCGGTGCGAAACTACCGATATCCCCAATTGCAAAGAACGGCGGAAGTTTTTTTTCGTGCCGCGCTTCCCACGCCTTGCCGATGATCTCGGGGCCGATTCCTGCCGGGTCGCCGACCGACACCGCCAGTGGCAAGGTCAGTCGGCTCACCATATATCAGTTATAATCGATGACGGCGTCGCGGCGAAGATCGCGCAAGTAGATCCGTGCTCTTTTGTTGACACGCTCCTCCTCAAGCCGTGACATGATCTCGTCAAAGCTCTCGGTTGCGGCATCCTGTGGCTGATCGCGCCCGCAAAGGACGAAAACGCGCACGCCGTCCTGCAACGATCCATAAGGGGGCGTCGACTGGCCGATCTGGAGTTCGAGCATCACCTGCTGCAACGGCCCCGGCAGGTCGCGCACCTTGATGCCGTCGCGGTTGACGACTTCGGCACCCAACTGGGCCGCCATCGCGTCGGCAGTTCCGCAGCCGTTCAATTTCTGCGTTTCCTCGCTGAAGCGTTTTACCAAAGGCGTCACTTGTGCCTCGGTCGTTCCTGCCGGGAAAGTGATCGCGATCTGCTTAAGGCTCAGCACCGAATCGCGCGGGTCGCTGGTGGCTACCTGGCGCTTGTCGATTAGCAGCAGGATCGAGATGCCGCCGGGTGAAGGAACGGCGACGACTTCGTTCGCACTCATTTCGGTCGCGGCCTTCGCCAGTGTCTCGGGCAATTGCGCCAGCGAAAGCCAGCCGAGGTCGCCGCCAACGGATGCGGTCGAGGCTTCGGAAAACTGCCGCGCATAAGCGACGAAATTGCCGCCAGCGCGCAACTGGTCCATGATCTTCTTGGCGTTCTCGGTCACGGCGGGCATTGTTTCGGGTGTCGCCGACAGATAGATTTCGCCGAGCCTGTATTCGGTTGTGCCTTTGGTGGCCTTGATCCGCTCGATAATCGCATTGACCTCGTCATCGCTGACATTGGCCGATGGCCGAACGTTACGCGACAGTAGGCGGCTCCATGAAAGTTCACCCTTGATCTGGCGTTTCAGCGTCGCCACCGACGAATTGACCGAGGCCAGATATTTTTCGACTTCGGCAGGCGGCCGGTTGAAATTCTGTTGTGCGACGCGGGCGAAATACTGGTCGACCTCGGCGTCGGTCACCTCGATCTCGTTCGCCGCCGCTTCTTGGATTTGCAGCGTTTCGTCGATGAGATTGGTGATGATCTGCGCACGGAAGCGGGCGATCTCGTCATCGGGCAGTTTGTTGTCATTGGCGGCTAGAATCAGCGCAAGCCGGTGATCGATGTCGGTGCCGGTAATGACTTCGCCGTTGACGCGTGCGGTCGCACGCCGGACATTGGGGTCGTTCTTGCCGAAAAGTTGTTGGCCGTCGGGAATATTGAGGCCAACCTCCGGTGCCGCTTCATCGGCAACGGTTTGCGCGACGAGCGGCGTCAGCGCGGTCGCGGTGCCGAGCAAAGCGACGAGAGAAAGACGCTGCAAAAACTTCATAATTTAGCCCAGTCAGTAGTTATTCGAAAGCGGGCAATTAAGCGGCCCCTGCTGAACAGCAGATGAGCAGGCCACGTTCTTCCCCCTGATATTGCCGATGCCTTACACACCCAGATTGCGAAACGCCAGCCGGAACAGGAAGCTGTTGCCGCGCCGCGCATCGCCGGTCTCCTGATAATCGCGCCGCCATGTGAGGCTGAGCGAGAGACAATCGTCGTCATAGGCAACCCCCAGCCGGTGACGGATTGGATCGAAGCCATCAGACTGCGACGTCGGGTCTTCGGTTGTATCGGTCAAATCGAGGATCGCCGAGCCGAATACCGACCAGTAACGCGCAACGCGGACTCGACCGCCCAGCCGGACCTCTTCGCGGTCGGCAAGGTCTTCAACAGTTGGGCCGATATTGCGGTTAAGCTTCAGATAGCCGATCTGCGCATAGGTACCTTGCGATCCGACGGTGGCGTCGATTTCGTTACGACGGATAGCAAAGCTGTCCTTGTCCAGCCTGAAGCGGTGCGTCAGCTTGACGATATCCTTGAACCTGAGCTCGGTTCGCCCGACGATATCCGATACCTTGTCCGACAATCCGGTGCCATCGGGAAAAATCGATGCGCGGTTGGACAGGCGATAGCTTTGCCCAATGGTTACGTCGGCGGTGAATGTGCGTTTGCGCAGTGCCCAATCGAAACCGTAAGTGATTCGGTAATCGTCCTCGAAACGGTCGTATCCGGGGAAACGGTTGAGCGCGAACAGGTTAGTGTCTTCCAGATCGACCGCGCGCGAATCTTCGTTGGGCACGCGGAGGTTCGAAATGCTGGGCGCGGCGACAAACTGGATGCGAGGGGTGAAGACTTGCGTGCCGCCGAATGCTTCGCCGACGAACGGCCACTTCACATCCGCAGCGGCGACGAAAATAGCACGGTGTTGGAAACCCGGATCGCCGCGGTAGATCGCAGTGAGGGTGCTTGCATTTTCGTCGCTGTGATAAATGTCGCCGCGACCCAGCACGGTAAAGGTCACTTCCTGCCCAAGCCCGGTCAGCGTTCGCAAATCCCAGCGCGCCGAGGCGAAGGCGCGCTGCGTATCCTGACCGTCGGTGCGTCCGATTGCGAGACTGTTCGCCTGCAACTGGACCTGGCCACCAAGGATCGGGTCATTGAGCCGCAAACGGTAGTCGATTTCGGGCAGCGCAATTGGCGTCAATCCCTGACGATCACCGGTCCGCAGCGTCTGCACCGCCCAACCCGACAGCGAGAAATAACTATCGACCCCTATGCGCTCTGCCGCAAAAGTGGAGCGCAAACGGTCGTCGCGGCTGAGGTCATAACGGCGAAGAAAGGTCCGGTCGGTCGCGCGCCTCCCCGAAGCCGAAATCGACCAATAAGGATCGAGCTGGAACCTTCCGGCGCCCTCGATATAACCGCGTAGCACTTTATTGCCGGTCGAGGCACCCGCGCCAGTGGTGATCCGGTTGCTAAAGGTGCCATATGCGGCAATCTCGAAAGCGCCCTTGCTTTCAAGCGAGCGGAACCTCGCCTGCGCGAGCGGCGCTGTCTCGGTAAATGCGGTTATCGACGCAAGCAGATCGCGGTTCTGCGCCATTCGCCAGTAATAGGATTGCTCGATTTCGAACCCGTTGTTGCGCGACAGCCCTACACTCGGCACCAAAAACCCGCTTCCCGCCTTGGTATCGACCGGATGGGACAGAAACGGCAGCGGGATCAGGGGCAGGCCGAACAGCTCGATCCGCGCCCCGTCATATTTCACGCGTTTGGTTGCAGGGTCATAAGTGACCTTGACCGCCTTTACCTGCCAGCTCGGCTTTTTCGGGCAGCCGTCGGGGTCTTCGATCTTGCAAGCGGTGTAGGCCGCGAAATCCAGCGTGTAGACGCCGTCCCTGCGCTCCCCGCGCTTCGCCGCCAACCGGCTTTCGTCGGCCAGGACCACGAGCAGGTTCTCGACAACACCGTCTTTCAGCGAGTCGGTGAGGATGATCTTGTCGCCATAAGCAACATCGCCCTCTGGTCCGATACTCTTGATATTGCCCTCGGCAGTCACCTCCCCGCTGTTGCGGTTCCACACAATCGTGTCGGCGCGCAGGCTGTATCCGTCGCGATTGACCAAGACATTGCCGGTGGCGGTAACGACTTCGGTATTGGAATCATAGACGATGGTCGATGCGGCAAAGTCGATAGCGTCGCTTTGCTGTGATGCGTCGGCTGCCGCGTCTTGCGCGACCGCAATTTGCGGAATCGCTGCGCAACCAAGCAACAATGCCAGCATCAAGGCTGAAGAACGGCGCAAAAATGGGGCGTGGATATTCATAGAGATTGCGACATCCTTTATCGCCACGATTGGCACCGGTCCACCCTCGGCGCCCGACTAACTATCCCCTGACGCCTCTAATGGCGTTAACCGGCAAATGCACCATCTTTTGCTTTAACCGTCAGCATGAATCGGCCTATAGAGCCAGCCCACCAAGACAAAGACAGCGGAAAGGCTGACCCTTCATGAAAATCGAATTTGCCGCAGCGCGCCCGGCCGACGCCGATGTGCTTGCGTTCATTGTTACCAAAAGCAGCTTTGCCGGGTTCGAATTTCCGCTCGAAAGGGCGGATATGATCCGCGAAACCGCCAAGCTGGCTCGTTTTGAGGGCGGGGCAGGGCAGAGCTTCCTGCTGATCAACGAAGAGGGCGGCAAGCTTGTGCGCATTGTGCTGCTCGGCGTCGCCGAGGGCGATGCGGGCGATTATCAAAAGGCAGGCGGCGATATTGTTGCCAAGGTGCAGACCTCTGGCGCGAAACATATCGCGATTCACGGCGCAAACCTCTCGGGCGTTGCCGCAGCGGAGGTAGCTTTTGGCGCGCTGCAGCGCAACTGGCGGATCGACAAATATCGCACCAAGCTGCCCGAAACATCGAAGCCGACGGTGACCGCGTTGACGGTTGTGGGGGCGATCAACGAGGCCGCAACGGCTTGGCCGCGCTATGCTGCGATTGCCGAAGGTGTATCGCTGACCCGCGAGCTGGTGTCGGAGCCTGCCAATATCATTTACCCCGAAAGTTTTGTCGAACGCTGTCGGCATCTCGCCGATCTGGGCATCGAGATCACCGTTCTGGATGACAAGCAGATGGCCAAGCTGGGCATGGGCGCTTTGCTCGGCGTGGCACAGGGTTCGCGCAAACCGGCACGGATGCTGGCGATGAAATGGGACGGGACCGGCGGCAAGCAGGAACGTCCGGTGGCCTTTGTCGGCAAGGGCGTGACATTCGACACTGGCGGCATTTCGATCAAGCCCGCGCTCAATATGGAAGATATGAAGTGGGACATGGGCGGCGCAGGCGCGGTCGTTGGCGTTATGAAGGCGCTGGCGGGGCGCAAGGCGAAGGCGCATGTCGTCGGCATTTGCGGTCTGGTCGAGAATATGCCGGACGGCGATGCACAGCGCCCGGGCGACATCGTGACTTCGATGTCGGGGCAGACAATCGAGGTGCTGAACACCGATGCAGAGGGGCGGCTGGTACTGTGCGATGCCATCCACTGGGCGCAAGAAACCTACAATCCCGAATATATCGTCGATCTGGCGACGCTGACCGGTGCGATCATCATCTCACTGGGTAGCGAACATGCCGGGCTGTTTTCGAACAGCGACGAACTCGCTGACAAGCTGCTCGAAGCGGGCAAGAAGTCGGGCGACCTGCTCTGGCGTCTGCCGCTATCGAAGGCTTACGACAAGCTGATCGACAGCCCGATTGCCGACATGAAGAATATCGGCTCGAAGGGCGCTGGCTCGATCACTGCGGCACAGTTCATTGGGCGCTTCGTCAAAGACGGTGTCAAATGGGCGCATCTCGATATTGCCGGCACCGTTTGGGCGGACAAGGACGGTCCGGTTTGGGCGAAGGGCGCGACCGGTTACGGCGTGCGTTTGCTAGACCGGTTCGTTGCCGACAATTTTGAAAAATAGTCGTCGCCCCGCGAAGGCGGGGGCCGCAGTCGGCCTAGCGCCACGCCGACTACGATCCCCGTCTTCGCGGGGATGACGGAGAGATAATGCAGGTTGATTTCTACCAGCTGACCCGCGATCCGGCCGAGAAAGTCGTGCTCGCCATCGCCCAACGCGTCCTGGATGAAGGCGGACGGTTGCTGGTGGTAAGCGACGATGATGCGCAGCTGGATAGCATCTCGACCGCTTTATGGAACGCCAAACCCGACAGCTTCCTTGCCCATGCCAAAGCGGGCACGGATGACGATTCTATACAACCCATATTGCTATCTTCAGGTGCCACGTCGGCAAATTCTGCAAGTTTCATTGTACTGGCCGATGGCGAATGGCGCGATGCCGCACTAGAATTTGAGCGCGCTTTCTATCTGTTCGCGCCCAGCCATACGGAAAATGCCCGCGCCGCATGGCGCGCGCTGGGCGATATCGAAGGTATCGAGCGCCGCTACTGGAAACAGGACGGCGGCAAATGGGTGCAGGGACCCTAGCCCATCAAGACAATGTCCCAATGATATTTGCTAGGCGCGTCAAGCTTTGCAACCGAGCTGATCGCATCATCGCCAAGCATTTTGTATAGTTCATCGGCGGTATTTTGCGCATGGTCGTCGGCAAAATACATTTGTGAGATCAGCCTGTGCTGCCTACCCATGATATCGAAATGGATATGCGGCGTCCGCTTGCCGATGGGGGTGTCATAAGCCGCGGGCTTGATCGTAGTGATCTTCCACTCGCCCTTCGCGCCGGTCTTTATCGAGGCATAGCCCTGGAAATTGGGGTCGAGAGGCGTATTAGCGACGTCGCCCGAATGCGCATATCGTCCCGCAGCATTACACTGCCAAAGCTCTAGCCGCGCGCCGTCGATAGGATTGCCGCGCTTGTCGAGCACGCGTCCCGTCACCTCGATGACATTGCCCAAAGCGCGCTTTGAATGGCCCTTAAGCCAGGTTAGGTCGGCATCTTCTTCCGCCAGCCGATCAACTGGATAGAAGGGACCCAGGTCCGAACCGGGAGTTTCGCGCAGAATCTTATCGGCAGCGGACCCACCCGTTGCGACCAGACCCGCGATCACAAGCGCTGATCCGGCAAACGCGCGTCGCGTTAATTTCTCACTGTAGTGCATATCTGCAACTCCCCTCGAAGTCGCGACCCCGTCGGATGGTATGCCAAAAGCGTCCGTCGTGCAATCCCGCTACCGCGGGCAGGGAAAGCCTTGCCACGCTGCAACGCACCCGCTAGAGGCGCGGCCAAATCAGTCCCCCTGGATATGGAGTTTTTACATGGCGGTTACCCGCACCTTTTCGATCATCAAACCCGATGCCACCCGCCGCAACCTGACCGGTGCCGTCACAAAAATGCTAGAAGAAGCTGGCCTGCGCGTCGTCGCATCGAAGCGTATCCACATGACCCGCGATCAGGCCGAGGGCTTTTACGCCGTCCACAAGGAACGCCCCTTTTTCGGCGAACTGGTCGATTTCATGATCAGCGGCCCGGTCGTGGTACAAGTGCTCGAAGGCGAAAACGCCATGCAAGCCAACCGCGACATCATGGGCGCGACCAACCCCGCCAACGCCGAACCCGGCACGATCCGCAAGGAACTGGCCGAAAGTATCGAGGCGAACACGGTGCATGGTTCGGACAGCGATGAAAATGCGGCTATTGAAATTGCCTATTTCTTCAAGCCTGAAGAGATTGTCGGCTAAGCATCGGCTTTCAAGCGATCAGTTTACTTCGACGTTGCCGGCAGGGCATCAACCGGGCCCTCAAACGCAATGAATAGCGTGCAAGGTGTCTCGCTTACGCAGGCTGCCTTATGGGCAAGCCCGGCAGGTCCGAAGGCGTAGTCGCCCGGATCGAGTGTTGACGGTTTTGATCCGACATATTCCACTTGAAGCTGACCGTTGACCAGAATCATCCTTTCGGCCGAAGTGTGCCGGTGAGATGGCAACTCGCTGCCGGCGCCAACGCGAAGGAACACATCGGCGTTGGGCTTTGTCGGGTCGCCATGCAGCACGGCAATCGAACATTCTCCGGGAAAAATAGGCGGACATGGCCCCCAACTTAAGCTGCTATCGCTGGCCTTCTTCGCAAGGGGTTGTTCAACCTGAGCTTGGGCCAGTGAGGTCGAAGCCAGCAAACAGGTTGCGGTGATCGCATAAAGAAATTTTACAGTCATCTGCCATCCAATCTACAATGGTTTTTATAGTCTGCACATTCGACAGCCCGTTGTCAAAAATCCCGTGACACATCCGTCAACCTGGTCAATTTCTTAGGCGCAACCGACAGCCAGCTTTTGGCGAGCCACTCGCCGATATGCTCCCAGTCGGTGTCACCCAGATCGAGTCTGATGCCGATCCAGCCATCGCCGAAATAAGCAGGCCGGTAGTAGCGGTCTTCGTCGCTCTCAATCAGCATCGCCTGTTCCTCCGCGCCGCTGATTTTGACCAATAATGCGGTTTTGCCGTCGCCATGATGGTCGTTCGAGACATAAGCGAATTTTTTGCCGCCGATGATGCCGAAGCAAGGCATTCCATGCGAGGTGACCTCGTCGGCCTCGATCTGCGCCATCGCCAGTTCGCGAACCTTCGAGATGAGCCATGCTGGGTCCGTGGCGCGGCTGACATATTCGGCCAGCACGCGTGGATAAAGCTGATGCTCCGCCATCTTGACTCGCGCGGCTAGCGTTTCGGCGGTGTCATCGGGTAGCACCGCAACCTCGATTTGCCCGAGCACCGGGCCATCATCGACCTCGGCCGTCACCAGATGCACGCTGCACCCCGCTAGCTGGTCGCCCGAGTCGATGGCGCTTTGATGCGTGTTCATGCCCTTATATTTTGGCAGCAACGACGGATGAATGTTGAGCATCCGGCCTTCCCACTTCTGCACGAAAGTCTCGGTCAATATCCGCATATAGCCCGCGAGCGCCACATATTCGGCACCGGCATGGACGATTCGGTCGTGCATCATCGCGTCGTGAACAGCGCGGTCGAGATGCGCGTGGCTTTTCGCGAAAGTAGCGATGCCCTCTGCAGCGGCGATTTTTAGTCCTTCGGCGTCAGGGTTGTTGCTGGCGACGAGCACGATTTCGTAAGCCGCGTGGGGATGCTTTGCGGCGTAGAGCAGGGCAGCCATGTTAGTTCCTGCGCCGGAAATCAGGATGGCGACTTTGGCCTTAGTCATAGCCAGCACCCCAAATCCCGTTCGCATCGAGCCCAGTCGAAATGCCTATCCGCCGTGCACGCCCTCCCGGTGTCTCGACGATGCTCGACCCGAACGGAGAGGGGCGGTTATCCATAATGAACAGCGGTCCAATCCGAGCGCGCACTCCACGTCTCGACGCTACCCGTCACCGTACAACCCTTCTCGCCAGCCTTAATATACCCAATCCGATGCACCGTCTCGCCAGCCGCTTCCAATGCCGCCGTCACATCCGCAACATCGCCTTCGGCCACCACAACCGCCATTCCAACACCGCAGTTAAACGTGCGCGCCATTTCCTCTGGCTCAATATTGCCCTGCGCCTGCAGGAACGCCATCAGGCGCGGCTGTTCCCACGCGTCGGCATCGACATAAGCGCGCAGGCCAGCGGGCAGGATACGCGGAATATTCTCTAGCAAGCCGCCACCGGTAATATGCGCCATCGCATGAATTTTGCCAGTGCGCACCAACGGCAGCAGCGACTTTACGTAAATCCGCGTCGGTGCCATTAGCGCGTCGATCAGGATAACGTCCTGGTCGAATAAGGCAGGTCGATCGAGTCTCCAGCCCTTGTCCGCCGCCAGTCTCCGCACGAGCGAAAATCCGTTCGAGTGGATGCCGGACGAAGCAAGCCCGAGAATAATATCGCCGTCTACCACGCTATCCGAAGTCAGTACCTGACCGCGCTCCACAGCCCCCACGCAGAATCCGGCGAGATCGTAATCGCCGTCTGTATACATCCCCGGCATCTCCGCCGTCTCGCCACCGATCAGCGCGCAGCCTGCTAGCTTGCAGCCTTCGGCGATGCTGGCGACCACCGCAGTAGCGATATCGTTGTCGAGTTTTCCGGTGGCATAATAATCGAGGAAGAAGAGTGGCTCGGCACCCTGCACGATCAGGTCGTTGGCGCACATTGCGACGAGGTCGATGCCAACGCCTTCGTGCCGTCCGCTTTCGATAGCCAGCTTCAGCTTGGTCCCCACCCCGTCATTGGCCGCAACCAGCAATGGATCGCTGAAGCCTGCCGCTTTCAGGTCGAAAAACCCGCCGAAACCGCCCAAATCGGCATCGGCTCCGGCCCGCCGCGTTGCCTTTGCGAGCGGCGCAATCGCGCGCACCAGTGCGTTGCCGGTTTCGATGGAAACACCGGCCTTGGCGTAGGTGTAGGATTCGGGTGCGGTGTCTTTTGCGTCCATTCGTCGCCGTTAGCGACAACAGGGTTGGAATTCCACGTCTATGTGCCCTAAAGAACCGGCAATGAAAAAATCGGGCGGGAAATGGTTTGGGATTGCGGCGATTGGGCTGCCTTTGGCGCTGATTGGCGGCGGCCTCGTTGTTGCGCAGATCGAAGGCCCGAAGCGCGGTATCAACCCGATTGCCAGCAATGGCGATTTCGAGGTCACCAATGTCTTGGTCAATGTTACCGGTAAAAATGCTTTCGAAGCGCGGCAAAAAGGCTGGGAAGAGGCACAGCGGGTGGCTTGGAGCGCATTGTGGGGTAAAACGCATGGTAGTGCGGGGGCTACCCTCTCCGATTCGACGCTCGACGGCATAGTCGCGGCGATTGTCGTCGAGGAAGAACAGATTGGCCCGCGTCGTTATGTGGCGAAACTCGGTGTCTTGTTTGATCGCGCAAGGGCAGGGCAATTGCTTGGTGTGCAAGGCATCACCCGTCGCTCGGCACCGCTTTTGATCTTGCCGGTCACCTATAACGCAGGCGCACCGACGATTTTCGAACAGCGCACCTTTTGGCAGGCTAGCTGGGCCAAATTTCGCACGGCCGACAGCACCATCGACTACGTCCGGCCGAGCGGGGCGGGCGGCGAATCGCTGTTGCTCAACGCGGGCCAGCTCGACCGGCGGAGCCGCAACTGGTGGCGGACGATCCTCGACCAGTTCGGGGCAGCCGATGTCATCATCCCGATTGCGCGAATCGAACGGCAATGGCCGGGCGGACCCGTGGTGGGCCATTTCTCCGCTCGTTACGGGCCCGACAACAAGTTCCTCGGCGCGTTCACGTTGCGGGTACCTTCAGCCAAGGGCATTCCGGCGATGATGGATCAGGCTGTGGTAAGGATGGACGAATTGTTCCGCTCGGCGCTTGCAAGCGGTAGCTTGCGCGCAGATGCGTCATTGGTTCTCGAACCTGAAGTTGTCGAGGACGAAGAACTCGAAACGGAGATTGAGCCATTGCCCGGCGAGGAACCGATCGGCGAAGTTATTGAACCCGCGCAACCTTCGCTTGATGAGGTGGTCAAATCCATTGTGCCCGAGGCCGGCCTGCCGGGTGAAGCGCCCGCTCCGCCGCCGGCACAACCGCCGCGCTAACCTTTACGCACATGCGCCAGATTGCCTTGCCACTCGACGAATTGCGTTCGGGCGAGTCCACCAGCCTGATTATTACCGATGCCAATGGCGCAATATTTGCCGGATTGGGTAATTCGGCAGCATGGCCCGGGCGTTGCGCGATCCTGACTGGCCCGCCCCGTTCGGGAAAGAGCCTGATGGCGCGTTATTTTGCCGGGCAGGGCGGCACAGTGATCGACGATGCGGAGACAGTATCGGCGGAAACACTGTTCAATGCGTGGAACCGCGCGCAGGAGAGCGGGGTACCTTTGTTGCTTGTGTCGCGCTGGCGGCCTGCGGACTGGCAGATCGCTTTGCCCGATCTGCGGTCGCGTCTGGCTGCGGCGACATTGCTAGAAATCGCCCCGCCCGACGACGAACTGATCGAGCAATTGCTGCAAAAGCAACTGGCTGACAGGGGCGCGGCAATCAGCGTCGATGCGCTCAGTTATGTGAAGCGCCGGATTGAGCGGAGTTATACAGCAATCGAAGCCTTTGCCCGCGCTACCAATGCGCTTGCATTAGCAGAGAATGCGGCGGTCAATCTTGCTCTGGTGAAACGTCTGCTCACTTAACCGCAGCTGATGCGATCGATGACCATATTGTCATCGTAGGAAATGTTGAGCCGGTCGCTCCTGAAATCCATCGTCACGACGGTGCGCGGCGGTATCCAGCGCAATGTATTGCTGCCGGTCTTTTTCATCAGTTCCGCAGCCAGTGCAACGCTGGTTTTCTGCCCGACAGCATATTGCGCGGATTCCGCGTTGCATTCGAAACCGCCTGCTTCTTTCTCGGTCACGGGCGTCGTGGTGTAGGGTGCCTCGCGCTGCGGCTCAGCGCAGCCTGCAAGACTCAGCGTTATCAAGGGCAGGAGATATTTCATGTCGCCAAATCCTCCTCATGCGTACGCGTCATCTTGAGTTTGCCGTTGACCACAGCGAAAGCCAATCGCCCCTCGACCAGATCGAGTGCATCGCGACCGAACTGCTCGAAACGCCAGCCAGTCAGCATTTCGAGCCCCTCACGTTCGCCTGCGGCCAGCCGCTCCAGCTCTTCCGTCCGCACCAACAAACGCGGTGCGACATTGATCTCGCGTGACCGGATTTTAAGCAGCAGCTTCAGCAGGTCGGCCACCAGCCCGCCATCCTTGCCGGCGCCCGGCACGGAACGGCCGCGGTCGGGCAAGGCTTCGCGGTTCATCGGTTCGCTTGCTTCGATCGCCGCCATCAGCCGCTGGCCGATCTCGTTGTCGCGCCATGCCGGGGAAAGCCCGCGCACCTTCGGCAAGTCAGCCTGGCTCTTGGGCGGATGCGCGGCAATGTCGGCGAGCGTTTCGTCCTTCATGATCCGTCCGCGCGGGATGTTCTTGCGCTGCGCCTCGCGTTCGCGCCAAGCAGCGATTGCCTGTAACCGGCCCAGAACTTCGGGTTTGCGCGACTGGATCTTTACCCGGTTCCATGCATTTTCCGGCTCGTTGCGATAATTGGCGGCATCCGAAATCCGCTCCATCTCATGGTCGAGCCACGCACCGCGCCCGGTGGTTTTCAGCTTTTCGAGCATCATCGGAAAAATCACCGATAGATGCGTGACGTCGGCAATCGCATAATCGATCTGCCGCTTGTCGAGCGGTCGCCGCGACCAGTCGGTAAAGCGCGCCCCCTTGTCGAGCAATATGCCAAGCCACAAGTCGACGAGGTTCGAATAACCGATTTGTTCGCCTTGGCCCAACGCCATCGCCGCGATCTGCGTGTCGAACATCGGGTAAGGTGTCTTGCCGGTGAGGTTAAAGAAAATCTCGATATCCTGCCCACCGGCGTGAAAAACCTTTAGTACTTCCTCGTTATTGCAAAGCAATTCGAGCATCGGTGTCATGTCGAGTCCGGGCGCCTTCGGATCGATCGCCGCCGCCTCGTTCGCGTCGGCTAGCTGCACTAGGCACAGGTCGGGATAGAAAGTGTTTTCTCGCATGAATTCCGTATCGACGGCAACAAATGGCGATTTCGCGAGACGGGCGCATAAATCGGCCAATCGTTCGCTGTCGGTGATGAGTGGATGAATCTGCATTGCCTGAAGCCGTAGCACCCATTCCCGACTTGACAAAGTGCCGCTGCACGGTTGTTAGGCCCGCTTTCCACAGCTTTTTTGAATTGAGTGACCAATGCACGTCTATCGCAGCCACAAATGCGCAGAACTCCGCGCTTCCAATGTGGGTGAAACTGTCCGCTTGTCGGGTTGGGTCCACCGCAAGCGCGATCATGGCGGTGTGCTGTTTGTCGACTTGCGCGACCATTATGGCATGACGCAGATTGTGGCCGATAGCGACAGTTCGGCATTGCCCATTCTCGAAGGCCTGCGCCTCGAAAGCGTTGTCACTATCGACGGCGAGGTTAAGGCGAGGGGCGCTGGCACTGTCAATGCGAACTTACCAACCGGAGAGATAGAGGTTTTTGCGCGGAGCGTTACCGTATTGGGCAAATCCGAAGAACTGCCACTCCCCGTTGCGGGCGAACAGGAATATCCAGAGGAAACCCGCCTCAAATACCGCTTTCTGGACTTGCGCCGGGAGACGCTTCACGCCAATATCGTCAAGCGCACCCAGATCATCAAGGAAACGCGCAGGCGGATGGAGGATATCGGCTTCACCGAATATTCGACGCCGATCCTGACCGCGTCCAGCCCCGAAGGTGCACGCGACTTCCTGGTGCCCAGCCGAATTCACCCCGGCAAATTCTTCGCTCTGCCGCAGGCACCGCAACAGTACAAACAGTTGCTCATGGTCGCCGGTTTCGACCGTTATTTCCAGATTGCCCCGTGCTTCCGCGACGAAGACCCGCGCGCCGACCGGCTGCCCGGCGAATTCTACCAGCTCGACCTCGAAATGAGCTTTGTCACGCAGGAAGAGGTGTGGGACACGATGGAGCCGGTAATGGCAGGCGTCTTCGAAGCGTTCGCCGAGGGCCGCGCAGTGACCCCTGCTGGCGAATTCCCGCGCATTCCACATGCCAAAGCGATGCTGGATTATGGCACCGACAAGCCGGATTTGCGCAATCCCCTCATCATCCATGACGTCACCGGACATTTCAGCAAATCCGGCTTTGGCCTGTTCGAACGGATAGTCGAAGGCGGCGGCGTCGTCCGCGCTATCCCTGCGCCGAAAACCGCAGAAAAGAGCCGCAAATTCTTCGACGACATGAACGACTGGGCGCGCAGCGAAGGCCATGCGGGGCTTGGCTATGTCACGCGCAAAGGCGGAGAGTTCGGTGGCCCCATCGCCAAGAACCACGGCGAAGAAGGCATGGTCGCGCTTTATGAAGCGATCGGCCTCGGCCCCGACGACGGCTGTTTCTTTGCCGCTGGCAAGGAAGATCAGGCGGCGAAGTTGGCGGGTGCTGCCCGCACGCGCACCGGCGAACAGCTCGAACTGATCGAACAGGATGCCTTCCGCTTCTGCTGGATTATCGACTTCCCCTTTTACGAATGGAGCGAAGAGGAAAAGAAGGTCGATTTCGCGCACAACCCGTTCTCGATGCCGCAGGGTGGACTTGAAGCGCTGCAAACGCAGGATCCGCTGACGATCAAGGCCTATCAGTACGACATGGTGTGCAACGGCTACGAACTCGCTTCGGGATCAATCCGCAACCAGTATCCCGATTTGATGGTCAAGGCGTTCGAACTCACCGGGCTGACGCAGGCCGACGTCGAAGAACGTTTCGGCGGCATGTACCGAGCGTTCCAGTACGGCGCACCCCCGCACGGCGGGATGGCGGCGGGCGTCGACCGAATGGTGATGCTGCTCTGCGGTGTGCAGAATCTGCGTGAAATTACGCTGTTTCCGATGAACCAGCGCGCCGAAGACCTGCTGATGGGTGCGCCAAGCCCGGCGATGGCCAAGCAGTTGCGCGAGTTGAGCATTCGGGTTGTGGAGCAGCCGCCGAAGGCTTGATTTTGGTTCACGCAGAGGTCGCAGAGTTCGCCGAGAGAAAAAACTCTGCGACCTCTGCGTGAACCCCTCTTGTGTCCCTGAATAGCACGACGCCATTACGGGGCTTGTTAGAAGCAGGCCGCGCGGTGCATAAATATTAGATGATCGACCTATCCAACTTTGAATCCGGCAAGAAATATGACGGCGATTATGACGACGACCTGAAGGCGCTTCAGGACCGTCTCGCCGAACTGCAATCGTTGCATATCCTGCACGAAGCGCGCACTTTGATCGTCATCGAAGGCTGGGACGCGGCGGGGAAGGGCGGGGCGATCAAGCGAATGACCGCAGCGCTCGATCCGCGTTATTATCAGGTCTATTCGATCTCCGCGCCGACGCCGGAGGAGAAGGACAAGCATTTCCTCTGGCGCTTCTGGAGCAAGCTGCCCGGAAAACAGGAAATCAGCATCTGGGACCGCAGCCATTACGGGCGCGTGCTGGTCGAGCGAGTCGAAGGCTTTTGCAGCGAGGTTGAGTGGCGGCGCGGCTATGACGAGATCAATGAATTCGAATCGCGTCAGGGCGAGATCGGCACCAAGATCATCAAGCTGTTTCTGCATGTGACTCAGGAAACGCAGGACAAGGTATTGATCGAGCGGCTCGATGACCCGTCGAAGCGCTGGAAAGTCACCGCAGAAGATTTCCGTAATCGCGAGAAGCGCAACGCCTATCTCGAAGCGATGCAGGATATGTTTACGCGAACCAACACACATTGGGCGCCGTGGACCGTGATCGACGGTAACAACCAGAAGTCCGCGCGGATTGCGGTGTTGCGGCATGTGGTGAAAGAACTGGAATCGAGCGTTCCGCAGGAATTTCCCGATACCGATGCGGAAATCGAAAAACTGGCGAAAGCTGCTTTCCCCAAATATTGATTCTGCTGTGAAACTGTGCTACACATTTTCACATGAAGAACGTAACCATTTCGCTTGATGAAGAAGTGCACCGAAAAGCGCGCATCCGCGCGGCCGAGTTGGGCACCTCTTTGTCGGCATTGGTAAAGGATTATTTGAACAGCCTCGCCAGTGGTGGTGAACCATTGCAAACAGGAGTGCACGAAATGCCGATGCCCTTCACAGCTGCGTCTCACGCCGCACCTTCGGCCTCGCCTGCTCTGAAAGGGCCGGATGGCCAGCCGTATTTCGTCAATGGCAAATGGTTCTGGACCAAGGACGGAAAGCCGCGCAAGCCGGGTTCGATGCGGGGGCAAATCTGGATTGCCGATGATTTCGACGAATGGCCCGACGGCTTCATCGACGCAATGTATGGCGAAGATACCGAGGCAGCCAACAATTGGTGGAAACCGTTTGCCGATCCTCCGGAAAAGCCAGCGTCTAAGTGAAGTTGTTGCTCGATACAAACGCCCTTATCTGGTGGTTGCGCGACGATCCCCGGTTAGGGCCAAGGGCTAGACACCTGATTGCCGACGGAGGTTCCGAAGTCCTGGTTAGCACTGTCTCGCTATGGGAGGTAACAATGAAATGGCGGGTCGGCAAACTGGAATACGCTGGTAGCGCGTTTCTTGGCGATCTGGCAGCGGAGGAAATTGTACCTCTAGGGATTTCGATTGCACATTTACTGGCTTTGGAAGAATTGGGTTTTCATCACAAAGATCCGTTCGACCATCTGCTGCTTGCACAAGCGAAGGTCGAAGGTGCCGCAGTCATTACCAGCGACCGCGAAATGAGGGATTATGGTGTGCCGTGCATTCCGGCCAGTCGTTGACCTCGATCAACGTGGATAGGCGATCTCCATCACTTCCCAATCCTTCGTTCCGCCCGGCAAGCTTACCGTCTTTACATCGCCGACCTTCGCCCCCCGCAATTCCCGCGCTAGTGGCGAATTCCAACCGATCCGGCCTTCACCCGCTTCGGCCTCGTCATCTCCGACCAGCGTGACGGTGCGGTGTAAATCGTCGACATCGGCGATGGTGACGGTTGCTCCGAAAAACACCCGGCTGCGATCCCGCTGATCGGAAGGCTCCAGCACATGCGCAAATTTCATCTTCCTGGAAAGCTGCCCAAGCTCTCGGTCGATGGCGCGCAGTTTCTGCTTGCCATAAATATAGTCGCCATTCTCGCTACGGTCGCCATTGCCTGCCGCCCAGCTAACGACTTCTACTACGGCAGGACGCTCAACAGCAAATAGTTGCTCGTAACGCGCGCGCAGGGCGGCGAATCCAGCGGGGGTGATCGGGTTGGTGCGCTCCATATGCGCAGCCTATGTCACCCCGGCGTCGATTTGCCCAGATAGGTACTGAGCGGCGTCGCGGACCGCACTCGCGCGCGCTCGGGATGCAGATGATCGTACATCACCGCATTTTCGAGTACGCGGTAGACATAGTCCCGGGTTTCGCTCAGCGGAATTTTCTCGATCCATTCCATGATGCCGATCTGGCCGGTGCGAGGGTCGCCGTAAGCTTTCAGCCATTTGTTCACATTGCCGGGGCCACCATTATAGGCGGCGATGGCAAGCGGATAGCTGCCCCCATAATAATCGAGCATCCGCTGGATATAGGTCGAGCCGAGCGCGATGTTGTAGTCGGTATCGACGGTCAGCGCCTCGGGGCGGTAGGCCATCGCAATCTTGCCCGATGTTTCACGCGCGGTTCCTGGCATCAGCTGCATCAGCCCACGTGCCCCGGCATGGCTGATCGCGGCTTTGTCGAACTGGCTTTCCTGCCGCATGATGGCATGGGCAAGCGTCCAGTTGTGGCTCTGTGACGCAGGGACGTTCACGGTAGGATATCCGATCCCGACCAGGTCGGCATAGCCGAAGTAACGCGCATTGCGTCCGGCCATGACCGCAAGGTCGGGGCGGCCGATTTTTTTCGAAAGGCCGATTGCCGCGACGTGCTCAGCAGGGGTTTTTGCGTTTCTGGAGATGGCGCGCAGAAAATTGCTCTGGTCTTTCCAGCTGCCGTATTTTGTCGCCAGCGCGGCCGCCAGATAAACTGGAGGCGCGTTTGCATCGGCGATGAGGGGGGGCGTTATCGCAACGCCAGGCACCAGCGGCAACGGACGTCTGAGCTGCTCGAGCGACAATTGTCCAAAGAAGCTGTCATAATAGACTGCGGCTTGATTGTGATAATTCGTGGCCGCGATCTGATCGCCCGCTCTTGCCGCAGCCTTGCCAGCAAAGTGGAGACCCTTGGACCGCGTTTGCGGCGATTTAGCGGCGGCGGCATAGCGATTGAACATGGCGACGGCGTCGTTTGCACGACCGAGCCGTTCAAGCGCGATTGTTCCGGCAAGCCAGGTGAGGCTGGTATAGCGGTCGCGGGTCGTCAGGTCCTGATCAATCATTACCAGCCCTGCGGGTGCCGCATCGTCGACGCGCGAAGCGATGCGATAAGCTATCTCATATTGACCGTCATTGGCCGCAGCCTGCGCGTGATCGAGCAGCAGCTTGTACCAGTCTTTCAGTACCGGAGCAGGTGCAACCAGGTTGGACCTATTGGCCAATAATTCACGCGCTGCAAAACTGTTGCCCGATATACGGAGCTGATCGGCTTGTGCCGCCAAAAAGCTTGGCTCGCCTCGCAACGAGGCGCCCGCTTCTTGAACACGCATCGATGCGTCAGGGCTTTTCAGCTTGGTTGCCAAAATCGCCATGAACGCCGGCCGACGTTGGGGCGAGGCATAAGCAATATGACGTTCTGCCGCGCGCGCAGCGCCAGCCCATAACAAACGATCAATGCGGGCATCGTGATCCGCGGCGCTTAGTCTGGCGCCGACGATGCGTTGCAAGCGCGCTTCGTCGTCATCGCTAAGCGCTCCGGCACGCCATGCTTCGCGCGCCATCGCTTCAGCGCGGACTTTGTCGCCTGTCGCATCGAGCGCCAGCGCGTATTTTGCCCTGCCGCCGTTGGTTACCGGGGGCAGCTTGTCGAAATATGCGACTGCCTGATTTGGCGACCACATATTGACGTTGATCGCTGCTTCCGCATTCTTGCGCATCGCGTCGCTATCGGGCCAGTCGGGATACATGATCAGGAACGACGCATATTCTCCGAAGCTATAGCTCGGCGACGCGCTCAGCATCTTCCAGCGCTGGAGTGCGGCGGGGATATCGCCCTCGCTGATAACGGACAATGGCATAGCCGTGGATTGCGGCGCAACCTGACCGGTGCCCGTGCCGCGTTGCCACATGATTTCTGGAGCCCCGGTCTGCGCGGACGCTGCAACGACAGGAAGAATGACGGCTGCTGCCGAAAGTAGATGCTTTACCATGCTGGACATATTATGGGCTGCCCCCTTATCACGCGATGAACGAAGTTAATTAATCCCCATATGGCCCACATTGGCCAAAACGAAGGTCGAATGCTATGTTTTCCGGATCGATACCGGCTCTAGTGACTCCATTTTGCGACGGAGCGTTTAGCGAGAAGCATTTTCGTGCGCTGATCGACTGGCAAATCGACAATGGGTCGAGTGCGCTGGTGCCTGCCGGGACCACCGGGGAATCCTCGACCTTGTCCAATGCCGAGCATCACCGCGTTATAGAGGTTTGCATCGAACAGGCTGCCGGGCGCGTGCCGGTGATTGCTGGCTGCGGGTCGAACGATACCACCAACGCGATATTGCACCTGAACTTTTCGAAAAAGAGCGGCGCGGCGGCGGGGCTTGTGGTTGCCCCTTATTATAACCGGCCCAACCAAGAGGGCATTTACGCGCATTTTCACCGGATGACCGAAAAGAACGATCTCCCGATCGTGTTGTATAACGTCCCGGCGCGCACTGTGACCGATATCAAACCGGAAACGGTTGCCGAGCTTGCAAAGCTGCCAACGGTGATTGGCATAAAGGACGCCAGTGGCGATTTGTCGCGGGTGACCGACCACCGGCTGGCTTGCCCTAAAGATTTCTGCCTGTTGTCGGGCGTTGACGAACTATCGCTGGCGTTCAATGCGAGTGGCGGGGCAGGGTGCATTTCGGTAACCGCCAATGTCGCGCCGAAGCTTTGCGCGGAGTTTCAAAAAGCTTGTGCATCGGGTGATTATGATCTTGCACGTGATCTGAATGATAAGCTCTATCCACTTCATTTAGCGTTGTTTTCCGACGCTTCGCCCGGGCCGATCAAATATGCTCTGTCGCGCGTTGTCGAAGGGTTCCCGACCGAACTCCGTTTGCCGATGACGCGACCTTCGGCGGCAAGCTGCGCTCAGGTTGATGCCGCGTTGGAGAATGCGGGTCTTATCTGATGGTGCGTCCAAAACCCGAAGCGTTCGAAAAGGTCAAAACCGTCGCCGAGAACAGGCGCGCGCGTTATGATTTTTTCATCGAGGACAAGTTCGAGGCCGGGATTGCGCTGACCGGCACCGAGGTCAAATCCTTGCGCTTCGGCGAAGGTTCGATCGCCGAAAGCTATGCCGAGGTGAAGGGCGAGGAAATCTGGCTGATTAACGCCAATATTCCCGAGTTCAGCCACGGCAACCGTAATAACCACGAACCCAAGCGCCCGCGTAAATTGTTGCTTAATGCGCGCGAGATTAACAAGATGCACGGCGCGGTAATGCGTCAGGGGATGACGCTCGTTCCGCTTTCGATTTATTTCAACGGCCGCGGTCGCGCAAAGGTGGAGCTGGCATTGGCCAAAGGCAAAAAGGCACCCGACAAGCGCGCGACCGAGAAAGAGCGCGACTGGAAGCGCGAGCAGGGCCGCGTGATGAGGGAAAAGGGATGAAGCCGCCCAAAAACAAGCTCGGTGCGTGGATTCATAAGCAAGCGCCGACGCGCGACAGCTTCGAGCGAAGCCGATTCCTGCGGCCTTTCGCAAAGCGAGTGTTCCACCCGGCTTTGTGGCGCTTTACACGGCGCTCTGTTCCGCGTGGGGTGGCACTCGGCCTGCTCGTCGGCATATTCCTGCTTGTCCCGGGTGTGCAGATTGCGGGTGTTGCCTTGCTGGCCTTGCCGGTGCGCGCGAACATCCCCATCGGCGCGGCGATGACGTTTCTCAGTATGCCTGCGACCACCCCGTTCATTTTGGCGGCATCGGTTTATGTGGGTAATTCGTTGCTTCAACTGGGCACAGGTTCGGGGCGGTTTATGGCCCTGATCGAGAGCGGCGCACCGCTTTCGGCGTGGATGGACTGGCTTGCTTCGGAAGCGCCCACTGCCGTCGTTGAGGGTGTTGCGGGGCTTGCCATCATCTCGGTTGTTGCGGCCGCGATAGGTTATGTGCTGGCTGCATGGTTCTGGCGCTGGTGGATCAGTTCGAAGTGGCATCGCCGGTCGAAATCTCACGCATCTGGTGGATCTGGTAAAGGCCCAACGTGAACAATCCGTCGCCCCCCCAAGCATTGCAGATTTTTGGGCAGGACGGCGACGCGGCTGTTCAGGCAAACCGCAAGCATATGCTGTTGCTGCTGCTGGCGACGTTGTTATCGCTCGGCATATTGTGGTTTGCGACGCGCAACATGGTACTTGTCGGCAGTTGTGCCGGCGCGATGGTCGGGGCGTGGGGGCTGGTCGATTATGTCCGGCGCACGCGGCCTGCACCGGAAGCGGCGGCGATGCTTCCGCCCGACTGGTCGATTACCCACGCAGCAGCACAAATGAGCAACGCGGCGATAGCGATCAGCGACCGGGCGGGGCGACTGGTCTGTGCCAATGACCATTTCACCAAGGCTTTCCCAGACCTGAAAGCACCGCCCGATCTGGGTGTAGATGAAGCCGGTCAGGCGTTGCTCGTGGCCGCAGCCCGTGCGGCCTGGCGCGATGGCAACAGCAGCGTCGATGCGATCCAGAAGGGCGGCACACGGTTCAGCGTCAGGGTGGCGCGGGCGGGGACGGGTGATGAATATCTGCTCTGGCGGCTTGAACCGATCCAGCGGCTGGATATCGAATCGCGTGCGATAGAACTCATCACCGGACGGATCGGCAAGGCTATGGCGACAAGCGGGCTGATGGCGCTCAGCATCGGCCCCGAAGGGCGCATCCGCGCTGCCAATGCCGCCTTTGCCTTGCGCGCCACAGGCAGCGATACCGAGAATGTGACGGCCAGGGAATTCGCCTCGTTCATGCGCATGGACGAAAAGGGCGGGATCTTTTTCGAGCGCGAGGGACGACGCGGGCTGCCGGTTCGCTTGCTGCATGTGCCACTGAACGATGGCAAGCAGGACGGCGCGGCTTTGCTGTTCGCCATCGACGACGAGGGTGGGCGGGTGGAACGCGGCACCGCGCTCGGACATGTCGAACAGTTGCTGTCGAACTTGCCGGTGGGGCTGGCACTGGTCGACCGCGACGGACGTTTCCTGTTTGCCAACGATGCTTTTGCGCGTGTCGTCGATCTTCCACCGGACAAGTTGCCGCCTTATCCGGGTGACCTTGTCATTCCCGAAGACAAGGGCGCGGTTTCCGAGAGTATACGGCGATATGCCAGCGGTTCGTCGATGTCGGGCGATATCGCCGTCCGGCTGAAGGACCAGCCCGAGGATGTAATCGCGCTGTCGATTGCCGGGGTGCGCGGACTTGGCGATGCGGCAGTCTTGCTGGGGCTTAAGGACAATAGCGAGGAAACGAAGCTCAAGCGTCAGGTCGCACAGGCCACCAAGATGCAGGCTATCGGCCAGCTCGCGGGCGGTGTCGCGCATGATTTCAACAACATATTGACCGCCATCATCGGTTATTGCGACCTGATGATGCTCCGCCACCAGCCCGGCGACAGCGATTATGACGATATCCAGCAGATCAAGAACAACTCGAACCGGGCGGCCAGCCTGACCCGGCAGTTACTGGCCTTTTCGCGGCAACAGACATTACGCCCGCAGGTTTTGCAATTGCCCGACGTTGTAGCCGAGGTATCCAACCTCCTCAAACGCCTGCTTGGGGAGACCGTTCGCCTTGAGGTGCATCATGGCCGCGCGATGGGCGCGGTGCGCGCCGATCCCGGACAACTCGAACAGGTGATCATAAATCTTGGCGTCAACGCCCGTGATGCGATGCCCGCCGGGGGGGTGCTGCATATCGTCACCAAAGCGATAAGCCAGACTGACGTCCGCGCGATGGGCAGTGAAATACTGCCGATTGGCGACTATACGATGCTGTCGGTCGAGGACAGCGGCACCGGAATATCGAAGGAAAATATCGGCAAGATATTCGAACCGTTCTTCACAACCAAGGAGGTAGGCAAAGGCACCGGACTCGGGCTTTCCACGGTCTACGGTATCGTCAAGCAATCGGGCGGGTTTATCTTTGCCGAATCGGAACCGGGGCAGGGGACGAAGTTCGATATCTACCTGCCCGTTCACACAGGCGACGTGCCCGCTGCTGAAAAACCCGAGCGGCCCGACAGACAGAAACCTAAAGACCTTTGGGGCAGCGGGCGTGTGCTCGTGGTGGAGGACGAGGATATGGTTCGCGCCGTCGCCGAACGCGCTTTGGTGCGGCAGGGCTATGTCGTCGAAACCGCGAGCGACGGCGAAGAGGCGCTCGCGCTGTTTGCCGATGGCAAAGGCTATGATTTGATTGTCTCGGATGTGGTCATGCCGAATCTCGATGGACCGGCGATGGCACGGCAATTGCGCGCGAAATATGGCGATGTGAAAATCCTGTTCATGTCCGGCTATGCCGAAGAACAATTGCGCGAATCCATCAATCTCGACAATGTCTCGTTCCTGCCCAAGCCGTTTTCGGTGCAACAAATCGCAGAGGCGGTTCGCGATGCGCTTGCCGGAGACGGATAAATCCTTTATTATTGAAAAATAACGATTATTAAATTATGTTCCGCTCTTGTTCTTTCGGAACAAACAGAATACATCTTGCTCATCATTGATCGACTCGGGTGGCGGGGTCGAGAACCAAGGAGCGGTAAGATGGCAGCAAGTCTTAAAGTGATTAATGGGGATCAGGCAAAAAACATGAACAGTTCGGAACGCGAAAAGGCGCTTGAGGCGGCACTGGCGCAGATCGACCGCGCCTTTGGCAAGGGCTCGGCGATGAAGCTGGGCAGCCGTGAGGCGATGAATATCGAAGCTGTGTCTACCGGTTCGCTCGGCCTCGACATCGCGCTTGGCATTGGCGGATTGCCCAAGGGTCGCGTGATCGAAATTTTCGGCCCGGAAAGTTCGGGCAAAACAACATTGGCGTTGCATGTGATTGCCGAAGTGCAGAAAAAGGGTGGCAGTGCTGCCTTTATCGACGCCGAACATGCGCTTGACCCCGGCTATGCTAAAAAGCTTGGCGTCAACATCGACGAGCTGATCGTGTCGCAGCCCGATACCGGCGAACAGGCGCTCGAAATCTGCGATACGTTGGTGCGCTCTAACGCGATCGATGTGCTTGTGATCGACTCGGTCGCTGCGTTGGTCCCACGTGCTGAAATCGAGGGCGAAATGGGCGACACCCATGTCGGCCTGCAGGCGCGTTTGATGTCACAGGCTTTGCGCAAGATTACCGGTTCGATCAGCCGTTCGAACTGCATGGTGATCTTCATCAACCAGATCCGCATGAAGATCGGCGTGATGTACGGTTCGCCCGAAACCACCAGCGGTGGCAATGCGCTCAAATTCTACGCTTCGGTCCGTCTCGACATTCGCCGCACCGGCCAGATCAAGGACCGCGAAGATATCGTCGGCAACACCACGCGGGTGAAGGTCGTGAAGAACAAGGTGGCGCCGCCGTTCAAGCAGGTCGAATTCGACATCATGTACGGCGAAGGCATTTCCAAGACCGGCGAGTTGCTCGATCTGGGGGTGAAGGCAGGTCTGGTCGAGAAATCGGGTAGCTGGTTCAGCTACGATTCGATTCGTATCGGTCAGGGCCGCGAGAATTCGAAGGCTTGGCTGATCGAAAATCCCGAAATGGCCGACAAGCTCGAAGCCGCAATCCGCGGCAAGACCGACGAAGTGGCAGAGGTTTTGCTGGTGTCGCCCGATGCCGGGGATGATGCCGATACCGAGGTGTGAATCAGAAATCTTTGTCACCCCTGATCAAGTCGGGGGTGCCAAAAAGTTCTCCGTATGACTTGATTTCAAATATCCTCTCCCCCTTGAGGATAGCTGCTGGTGTCTTGCCTGAGATGCCATGCAGCCAGGCCCGTCCCCATCCACCCGGGGGCGGGCCATTTCTTTTGGGGTAATAGTGTAGGATCAAGATTTGCAAAGCACAGTCAACTTACGCACAAATCTGGGCTTTTCCGAAGCTATTGACTTGCCATTTTCTGCGGTGCCTAAGGCGTAATATGGCGATCCCCATCCACCTTATCGGTCTCCCCACCGACCATAATAGTTCGTTCGAGCGCGGTACCGCATTGGCCCCTGCCGCAATCCGCGAAGCTCTGTGGAGCGACCGCGGCAATATGGCGACCGAATGCGGGTTTGAAGTCGGGGTTGATATCGATCTCGTCGATAAGGGCGACCTTTCGCTGACCAATTCAGACAACGCCGCCGACGATGCTTTAATCTCCGCAGCCGTGACCGAGGCATCGGCGTCGCGCGCTGTTCCAATCATGCTAGGCGGTGACCATGCGGTGAGCTATCCGATTGTTGCGGCACTCGCCGCGCAGTATGGCCAGCTCAACATCCTGCATTTCGACGCGCACCCCGATCTCTACGACGATTTCGAAGGCAATCCGCGTTCACACGCCTCGCCGTTCGCGCGCATATTGGAAGCGGGTCATGCGGCGAGGCTTGTGCAGGTCGGCATCCGAACGCTCAACCGCCACTGCCGCGAACAGGCTGAACGTTTCGGCGTCGAAATATTACCGATTAGCGGCTTCAGCCCCAACCGGGTGCCGGTGCTGTCCGGCCCACTCTACATCAGCGTCGATCTCGACGGCATCGACCCGTCCGAAGCCCCTGGCGTTTCGCATCCCGAACCCGGCGGGCTTCGTCTGCGCGAGGTACTCGACGGCATCGCCCGACAGACCGCACCCATCGTCGGCGCCGACATCGTCGAACTCAACCCGAAGCGTGACATCAACGGCGTAACTGCCATATTGGCGGCCAAGCTGGTGCGCGAGATTTCCGCCGCCATCCACCGTAACGATCAGGAGCAGGAAACATGACACTCAAAATCCATCATCTCAACAACTCGCGGTCACAACGAATCCTGTGGCTGCTCGAAGAACTCGGCGTGCCCTATGAAATCGTCCACCATCAACGCGATGCGGTCACCAATTTCGCGCCTCCCGAACTTTGCGCGATCCATCCGCTGGGCAAATCGCCGGTGATCGAGGATGATGGCAAAGTCGTTTTCGAATCCGCCGCCATCGTCGAGTATCTGTGCGAGCGTCACGGCGGTGGACATCTGGTTCCGGCACGCGGCACCGACGATCATATCCGCTATCTCGAATGGCTACATTTTG
>CAZQBS010000039.1:0-8938 GCA_964591835.1 uncultured Sphingorhabdus sp.
CGCCTTCGCCTAGCGTCGGCAAAGCCTCACGCGGCACGGTCAGCACTGTGCTTCGTAGCTTTTCCGCGGCATTGCGGTCGTTGATTTCGGCAAAGCGCGCGATTGCGCCGTCTTTGGTTGGGCGAAGCGACTTCACGGTCAGCGCGCCGTTATTGAAGCTCTTATGCCGTTTGAGGCTGTCCAGATTCTCTGCAAACAGCTTCAAACGGACTTCACCCGTCACGCCATGCGCACCGGAAACGGCGGCAAGCGTGACGGTGTCGTCGGCCAAGGCTTAGCCCTCGGCCTTTTCTTCGGTAGCTTCTTCAGTCGCTGCCGCATCGGCCGCAGGTTCTTCAGCAGGCGCTTCTGCTGTTGCTTCGGCCGCAGGCGCTTCTGCTGTTGCTTCGGCCGCAGGCGCTTCCTCGACAACTGCTTCAACCGACGCAGGAGCTTCTTCGCTAACAGCTTCAACCGATTCTGCTGGTGCATCTTCGGTCACCGCTTCAACCGACTGTGTTTCTTCAGCGGCAGGCGCTTCTTCGACAGCGTCGGGTGCTGTTTCTTCGACAGCAACTTCTTCAACCGCAGGCGCGGCTTCTTCCACTGCTACTTCTTCAACAACCTCAGGTTCTGGCTCGGGTGCCGGAGCAGCGGCGGCAGCAGCGGCCGCTTCTTCGGCTTCAGCAGCCTTCTTCGCACGGTCTTCAACGCGATCCTTGGCCTTCTGGCCGGGCTCGCCCTTGGTCATGTTGACCTTGACCTTGCGTTCCTGAACGCCAGCGGCATCGAGGAAGCGGGCAACGCGGTCCGAAGGCTGCGCGCCTGCGGCCAGCCAATGCTTCGCGCGGTCGGCGTCGAGGATGATCCGCTCGGCGCTGTCCTTTGGAAGCTGCGGGTTGTAGCTGCCGATCCGCTCGATGAACTTGCCATCACGCGGGCTACGGCTGTCGGCCACGATAATCTTGTAATAAGGGCGCTTCTTCGAACCGCCACGCGATAAACGCATTGCTAATGCCATAATACTAACTCACCTTTCTGATATTAAACAAATTAAATTAGAAACTTATTTCTTTTTATTAAGAAGTCTTGCGAGATCTGGCGGAATGCCCCCGCCGCCGCCCATTCCCGGCAAGCCGCCCAGTCCCGGTGGCAGCGATCCCGATGGCAGGCCGTGCATACCCTCCATCGCGCCGCCTAAATCTGCTCCGCCTTTTCCGCCGCCGAACATCGCGGCCAAGCCTTTGAGCCCACCCATCTTGCGGATTCGCTTCATCGCGGTCGCCATTTCCTGGTGCATCTTGATCAGCTTGTTGACGTCCTGAACCGTGGTCCCCGATCCCTTGGCGATGCGAATTTTCCGTTTGGCATTAAGCAGTTCGGGCTTCGAACGCTCCTTTGGCGTCATGGAGCCAATGATCGCATCCATATGCACCAGCAGCTTGTCGTTCATGCCGCTCGCGTCCATCGCCGCCTTGGCTTTCTTCATGCCAGGCATCATGCCCGCCAGCGCGCCTAGACCGCCCATCTTGGTCATCTGGCGGAACTGCGTGCGCAGGTCGTTCATGTCGAACTGGCCCTTGGCCATCTTGGCCGCAAGCTGGTCTGCCTCGTCCTTGTCGACGATTTCGGCCGCGCGCTCAACGAGACCGACGACATCGCCCATGCCGAGGATTCGACCCGCAACGCGCTCGGGGTTGAACGCCTCTATGGCATCGAGCTTTTCGCCGACACCCGCGAATTTAATAGGCTTGCCGGTAATCGCGCGCATCGACAAAGCCGCACCACCGCGTGCATCGCCGTCCATGCGGGTCAGCACGATACCCGTCAGATCGACGCGTTCGCCGAAGCTTTTGGCGACATTGACCGCGTCCTGACCGGTCAGCGAGTCAACCACCAGCAGGATTTCCTGTGGCGCTGAAACGTTCGCGACGGCCTGCATTTCGTCCATCAGCTGCTGGTCGACATGCAGGCGGCCTGCGGTATCGAGCATCAGCACGTCAAAGCCTTGCAATTTTGCCGCCTGCATCGCACGTTTGGCGATATCGACGGGTTGCTGGCCTTCCACGATAGGCAGCGTTGCGACATCTACCTGCGTGCCGAGCGTCGCCAACTGCTCCTGCGCTGCCGGACGGTTGACGTCCAGCGAGGCCATCAGGACCTTCTTGCCCTGCTTGGCCTTCAGCAGCTTCGCGACTTTCGCAGTCGTCGTGGTTTTACCCGAACCCTGTAGACCGACCATCATGATGATCGCTGGCGGCGCGACCGCCAGATTAAGGTCGCTCTGCTCGGCGCCGAGCATTTCGACCAGCGCGTCGTTGACGATCTTTACGACCTGTTGCCCGGGCGTGACCGACTTCAGCACCTGCGCGCCGACAGCTTTCTCGGTGATACCGTCGATAAAGTCGCGGACAACCGGCAGCGCGACGTCGGCCTCGAGCAAGGCCACGCGGACTTCGCGCATCGCTTCGCGGACATCGGCCTCGTTCAACGCACCGCGACCACGCAGGCGGTCGAAAACCCCTCCTAACCGGTCGCTTAGCTTGTCAAACACAGGCATTCCTTCATCAAACGAACAAAAAGCCGGTGAGCGAAACTTCGCCGACCAGCTTGGAAAACAATGGATTTCCAACAAAATTGCAGTGGAGCTTTCGCCCTACACCGCTGCCGTTAGCAGGGTGCGCGGAGAAACGCAACGCTTTGCCGCCAACACAGTCCCTCCGCGTCACACCAATTGAGATTAACCGAATATTGAACTTTTTCGGTGCAATGAAGACTCTGTTTAGGATGGCATTTAGAGCGATGGACAATATATTGACCGAAGCCCATCAAGTAGCCGACGTCACCCCGGTAACAGGGGCGCGCAGTCGGAATTATGTCTATGGCTTTGTAATGTTCGCCGCAATCGCGATGTTCGTTGCGGTCGGCGGGCAGGTTGGCACGCAAATGGTTCGGCATTACTTCGGCCAAGCGCAAGGCGCCGATCAGGCGATGGTCACTGCGTTGTTGCTCAACATTGCGCTCATTCTGCTCATCTGGCGCCGGACCAGTGAGCTCAGCGACGAGGTCGATGTCTACCGCCAGGCCGAAGTCCGCGCGCAGCATCTGGCGATTACCGATCCGCTGACCAACCTGTTCAACCGGCGGGCGATCAAGGAAAAGACCAGCGAACTGAGCGCCCGCGCCGCACGGCGCGGCAAATCGATCGCGTTCCTGATGCTCGATCTCGACGGTTTCAAGAAAATCAACGACCTTTACGGTCATGACAGCGGCGACCTGTTGCTGCGCGAAGTATCCGACCGGATGCGTGAAATCGCGCCGCCCAGCAGCATCCTCGCGCGGCTGGGCGGCGACGAATTCGGTATCTGCGTGGTATTCGAACCCGAATATCCCGAAACCATCGACCGCATCGCCGAAGACCTCGTCGCAGCGATTGCGCGACCGGTCCCCATCGCCGAGTCCGAACAGACCGTCACCGTTTCGATCGGCATTGCGCGGCCCGAATTCGACTGCGATTCGATCGACATGCTGATCAGGCGGGCCGACATCGCGCTTTACGCCGCGAAGAAAAACGGTCGCAACGGCTATAGCTGGTTCGAAAATGGCATGGAGATCGAACTTCGCTCGCGCAATTCGCTCGAAGGCGACATCCGCGCGGCGATCCCCAACGACGAGTTCGTTCCCTATTTCGAACAGCAGATCGACCTCAAGACCGGCGAACTGGTGGGCTTCGAAATGCTGGCGCGCTGGGTTTCGCCCGTCCGCGGCCTGATTTCGCCCGACGATTTCATTCCCGTCGCCGAAGAAACCGGAATGATCGGCGACCTGTCGATGAGCATCATCCGCAAAGCCATGATCGAGGCGAAAACCTGGGACCCCGGCCTGACGGTGTCGGTCAACATCTCCCCGGTCCAGTTGAAAGACCCGTGGCTCGCGCAAAAAATCGTCAAGTTACTCGTGGAAACCGGCTTCCCCTCCAACAGGCTGGAAGTAGAAATCACCGAAAGCTCGCTTTTCAAAAATCTCGGCCTTGCGCAATCAATCGTCGGCAGCCTCAAAAATCAGGGTATCCAGATCGCGCTCGACGATTTCGGCACCGGTTACAGCTCGCTGGCGCATCTGCGCGCTCTTCCTTTCGACCGGATCAAGATCGACCGCAGCTTTGTCTCTTCGATGCTCGACAATACAGAAAGCGCGGCGATTGTGAGCGCCATCGCCGGACTGGGTGCCAGCCTCGATGTGCCGATCACCGCCGAAGGTATCGAAGACGAAGCGATTATCGCAAAGCTCGCCGCGCTTGGTTGCACAAAGGGCCAAGGCTGGTATTTCGGCCAGCCAATGACAATCGAACAGGTCCGCAGCCTGCTAGCGCAAAAAAACATGCTGGTCGCACGTCGCGACGCGCCACGCCAGACAAAAGCCGATCAACAGGAAGCAGCGTTACGCCGAGCATCCTGATCGCGTTAATCATTTTGTAGACGCGCCCCCTATCACACCCTAAATCGCCCGCCATGACTGCGGGCGAATTTCACAAGATGCACGGGCTGGGCAACGACTTTGTCGTGATTGACGCGCGCCATACGCCGGTGGCTATGTCGCCTAGCCGCGCCAAGGCGATTGCCGACCGCAAAACAGGCATTGGCTGCGATCAGCTAGTCGTGCTCGAACCATCGCCGCTCGCCGATTTCAAGATGCGGATTTTCAACGCCGACGGCGGCGAGGTCGAAGCGTGCGGCAATGCGACCCGCGCCGTGACCATGCTCGTCGGCGGAACGAGCAGCATCGAAACGCTGGGCGGCGTGCTGACCGGCGAAGCGCTCGACGGCGGTGCAAAGGTCATGCTGGATCCGCCCAGGTTCGATTGGGAAGCCATACCGCTTGCCTATCCTGTAGATACCGCAGCACTTCCCGTCGGCTGGGATGAACTCGAAAACCCGTTCGCGGTCAATGTCGGCAATCCCCATGTGGTGTTTTTCGTGACCGATGCCGATGCGGTCGATCTCGAACGGCTCGGGCCGCTGATCGAGCATGATGCGCTCTTCCCCGAACGCATCAACGTCAACATCGCGACCGTAACCGGTCCGAACTCAATCAAGCTTCGCGTGTGGGAACGCGGTGTCGGCATCACGCGCGCTTGCGGTACCGGCGCGTGCGCAACCGCCGTTGCTGCTATCGCGAAAAAGCTGGTCGCATCGCCGGTTACCGTCAGCCTGACGGGCGGCGATCTGCTTATCACTTGGCAACCCGGCGGCGGGATCGAAATGACCGGCGGCGCAACGCATGTCTTCACCGGCACCGCCGATTGGGCCGATTTCGGGTGAGCAAGATTGAAGTTATTTCGATGGGCTGCCGCCTCAATCTGGCGGAGAGCAATGCGCTCGCCGAACAGCTTGCCGATCAAAGCAACCTGATCGTCGTCAATAGCTGCGCCGTCACCAACGAAGCGGTGCGACAGACACGACAGGCAATCCGCCAGGCCAGCAAGCGCCGCCCCGACGCGCGGATCATCGTCACCGGCTGCGCAGCACAAGTCGATCCGGCAATCTTCGCGCAAATGCCCGAAGTCGATACCGTGCTCGGCAACGCGGAAAAGCAACGCCCCGATCTGTTTCGCGAGCTGCGGCGCAACAGCGACATATTGGTCTCCGACATCATGGCGCTGACACAAACCACACCACATCTGGTCAGCGCGTTTTCGGGAAAGACCCGCGCCTTTGTCGAAATCCAGAATGGCTGCGACCACCGCTGCACCTTCTGCATCATTCCCTATGGTCGCGGCAACAGCCGCTCGGTTCCCGCAGGCAGCGTGATCGAGCATATCCAGATGCTGGTCGATCGCGGTTTCAACGAGGTAGTGCTGACCGGAGTCGATGTCACCAGCTACGGCCATGATCTCCCCGGAAAGCCCGACCTCGGCCAACTGGTCGAGCGGATAATGAAATACGTCCCCTCCCTGCCCCGTCTCCGGCTTTCATCCATCGACGGTGTGGAAATCGACGAGCGGCTGTTCGACCTTATAACCACCGAACCGCGCGTCATGCCGCATGTGCATCTGAGCTTGCAGTCGGGCGATAATATGATCCTCAAGCGCATGAAGCGGCGACACAGCCGCGAACTCGCCATCGAGCTTGTCGAGCGGATGCAGGCGATCCGCCCCGACATCGCTATCGGTGCCGACATCATCGCCGGTTTCCCGACCGAGAGCGACGCCATGTTCGCAAACAGCTTCGATCTGGTCGGTCAGTGCAATATCGTCCACGGACATATCTTTCCCTATTCGTCCAAAACCGGCACGCCTGCTGCATTGATGCCGCAGGTTCCGGCGAAGGCGATAAAGGAACGCGCGCGGGCGTTGCGCGAAGCAGTCGCGGCCAAACGCGACCGCTGGCTGACTTCGCTTATCGGCAGCACGCAAAATATCGCGGTGGAGATGGGCGGGCTGGGTGGTCATGCCGAAAATTTCGCTTATGTGAAACTCGACCGGCAAATGGCCGAAGGCAGCATCGTCGCCGCCAAAGTGAACGAACATAAGGACGGACAATTGCACGCGAGCGTTTTGGCATGAGCGAAAAAGCGGGTTGGACCGACAAAATATTTGGCGGTCTCAAAAAAACCTCGGGCAAGCTCACCGAGAATATCACCGGCCTCGTCACCAAATCAAAGCTTGATAGCGAGGCACTCGACGAACTCGAAGATGCGTTAATCGCGTCCGACCTCGGTCCGGCAATGGCATCGCAAATCCGCGAAAAAATCGCGCTCGGCCGCTTCGACAAGGGCATCGACGAGGAAGGCGTGCGGCAGATCGTCGAAGACGAGATCGCCGCCGTGCTGGCCCCGGTCGCCGCCCCGCTCGATATCGACGCCTTTCCCCGCCCTCAGGTCATTCTCGTCATCGGCGTCAACGGCTCGGGCAAGACCACCACCATCGCCAAAATGGCGCATCTGTTCCTCGAACAGGATTACGGCGTGATGCTGGCGGCGGGCGATACTTTTCGCGCTGCGGCCGTCGGGCAACTGAAGGTCTGGGCGGAACGCATCGGCGTGCCCATTGTTACAGGTCCGGAAGGCGGAGATGCGGCGGGCGTGGTCTTCGATGCGGTCAAGAAGGCGACGGCCGAAGGCATCGACGTGCTGATCGTCGATACTGCGGGCCGCTTGCAGAACAAGCGCGAGTTGATGGACGAACTGGCCAAAATCCGGCGCGTGCTCGGACGGCTAAACCCGGCGGCTCCGCATAATGTCGTGCTCGTACTCGACGCCACGACGGGCCAGAATGCATTGTCGCAAATCGAAATATTCAAGGAAGTTGCAGATGTTACGGGTCTCGTCATGACAAAATTGGACGGCAGCGCGCGCGGGGGGATATTGGTCGCGGCGGCCAAGCAGTTCGGCCTTCCCATCCACGCTATCGGCGTGGGCGAAACTATCGACGACCTGCGCCCCTTCAACGCGCAGGATGTGGCGCGCGCGATTAGTGGGGGGGCGCGGTGAGTATCTTGCCCCTTACTTCTTTCCCGTTCGCATCGAGCCCAGTCGAGATGCCTCAAGGTCGCGCGGAACTTCACGGTGTCTCGACTAGGCTCGACACGAACGGGACGAGAGTTTGACTTATAATGATTGAGAACGCACCCGCCCCACCACAAAAAGCCAAGAACGGTCGCCTCAACTTCGCGCTGGATTTCGGTCCGTTGCTGCTGTTCTTCCTCGCCTACCGGCTTGGCGGGTCAGAAACCGACCCGACGCAAGGCCCGCTTGTCGGCACCGGCGTTTTCATGGTCGCCATCGCCATTGCCGTCGGCGTGTCCAAATGGAAGCTGGGTCGCGTTTCGCCGATGCTCTGGCTATCTGCGGTGCTGGTGATCGGCTTCGGCGCGCTGACATTGTGGTTCCGCGACCCAAAATTCATCCAGATCAAACCGACATTGATCTATTTATTCTTCGCTGCCTTGCTGATCGGTGGTGTGCTTCGCGGCAAGGCGATGCTCAAATATGTGCTCGAAGCGGCTTATGACGGACTGAATGACACAGGCTGGCTCAAGCTTTCGCTGAACTGGGGATTGTTCTTTCTGGCGCTGGCCGCAGCCAACGAAGTGATGCGCGCGGTCCTGTCGTTCGACACCTGGCTTACGCTGAAAGTCTGGGGCGTGACGTTTGCAACATTTCTTTTCGCGATGCTCAATATCCCCATGCTGATGCGGCACGGGTTGACGCTGGGCGATCAACCAGAGGTTCCTCCGCAGGGGTAAGAATAAATATTTGGCGACCTTCGAGCGAAATCACTCCAGCAACGCACCGTTACACGCCGCCGTCCCCTCTTGTAACGCCGCCCAGCCTTGGCTAAGCTCCGATTAAATATCGCAAACACAAACTGGGGAAGCATGATGGCGAAGTTTTTTGGAAACCTGCATTACGTTCTGGTCACGGGGCTGGTGCTCGCGATTGCGGTAATTGCGCTACATGGCGGCGATGGCGGCTTTGCGATACCGACGCTTTTCCGCTGGCTGCACACCTTTGTCGGCATCGTCTGGATCGGATTGCTCTATTATTTCAACTTCGTCCAAATTCCGACAATGCCCAAAATCCCCGCCGAACTTAAACCGGGCGTATCCAAGCATATCGCCCCGGCGGCCTTGTTCTTCTTCCGCTGGGCAGCGGCTCTCACCGTATTGTTGGGTCTGGCCATCGCCGGCCAGCCAGCATCAGGCGCGCCGCCCTATCTGGTCGAAGCCCTGACCTTCCGCCCGGGTTACGACCTGATCGGTATTGGCATGTGGCTCGGCCTCATCATGGCGTTCAACGTGTGGTTCATCATTTGGCCGAACCAGAAAAAGGCTCTTGGCCTTGTCGAAGCCGACGACGCGAGCAAGGCGAAAGCAGCGACCACGGCGATGATAACCTCGCGGATCAACACGATGCTGTCGATCCCGATGCTCTACGCGATGGTGAGCTTTAACGGGGG
>CAZQBS010000039.1:9038-29173 GCA_964591835.1 uncultured Sphingorhabdus sp.
TTTTTCAGCGTGTGCCGTAACTGGTCGTAACTGAGGTTCAGCGCCTTCGCCGTCTGGCGCTGGTTATACCGGCATTTAGCCAGCGCCTGCTCCAGCACTGCTTTCTCGTATTTTTCAGTGGCTTCGCGGAAATCGGTGACGTCTACCGTCTGGCTCAGATCGGTTGAGAAACGTGGCGCTTGCTCGGCCTGGCTATGCGCTTCGCGGTTGGCTGCCGAGGCTGTTACCGCGTCTTTCCACGGGCTGTCGAACGGATCGAACTGGATATAATCGACTGGCTGCGCCGGGTCCGCCCAGCGGTAGACCGCGCGTTCGACGACGTTGCGAAGCTCGCGGACATTGCCCGGCCACAGATATGTGTCCATGGCGCGCGTCGCCACTTCGCCGAAACCGGGCCAGCTCGGCCATTCGAGTTCGGCCGCCATCCGCCGCCCGAAATGTTCGGACAGCACTTCGACATCGCCGTCGCGCACGCGCAACGGCGGCAACGTAATGACCTCGAAGCACAGCCGGTCGAGCAGGTCGGCGCGGAACCTTTCGGCCTCGACCATCTTTGGAAGGTTCTCGTTGGTGGCACCGACGATCCGGACATCGACTCTTATTGGCCGTGACGACCCGATCCGCGTAACTTCGCCATATTCGACCGCACGCAACAGCCTTTCCTGCGCGCCCATGCTCAATGTGCCGAGCTCGTCGAGGAACAAAGTGCCACCATCGGCCTCTTCGAAGCGACCTTCGCGTGCACGCGTGGCGCCGGTAAACGCGCCAGCCTCATGCCCGAACAGTTCGGCCTCGATCAGCGTCTCGGGAAGCGCTGCACAGTTCATCGTCACCAGCGGCCCGCCCCAGCGCGAACTCAGGCGGTGAAGTCGCTCTGCAATAAGCTCTTTTCCGGTCCCGCGCTCGCCCACGACGAGAACCGGCCGGTTGAGCGGCGCAGCCCGACTGGCCCGCTCGACCGCATCGAGAAAGGCAGAAGACTGGCCGATAAACTGACTGTCGCGTTCCATTTTTCAACACTTGGCATATTTCACCATGTAATAGCAATAAATACTATCGCCCTGTAGCACGCTACGCGATACTTTCGCCAGTTTCCGCCATTTCCCAAAACTGGCACACTCCCTGCAATATACTTTCCAAACCGGCTAAGCCCGGACCGAACAAAAGGGACGACCACAATGAACACCGATAGCAAAGCACAGCAAAGCGAAAGCCGCCTCTGGTTAGCCGTGGCATTGTCGATGACGATGATTTTTACGAGCTACGCGATTTCGGCGTTCAATCATCAGGAAGACCAACAGGTAAATGCACACTCACCCTCCCATCGGCCAGTCGTTGTCAGCTATCTTGCCTGACACGTCCAGCCGGCGACCGGGGATCCCAGCTCCCCCTACACCCCCGGTCGCCCCCATTTTTGAATACGCGCGCAAAACCAGTTATAACCGGAGTTTCCCAATGGGTATATTTTCAAGAACCCGCGACATCATAGCCGCCAATGTTACCGAACTACTCGATAAGTCGGAAGATCCGGCAAAGATGATCCGCATGATCATCCTCGAAATGGAGGAGACCCTTGTCGAAGTCCGCGCCTCGGCCGCGCGCACAATTGCCGACCAGAAGGAGCTGCGCCGACATATTGTCAAGCTCGATACACTTCAGGCCGACTGGACCGACAAGGCCCAGCTGGCGCTGTCGAAAGACCGCGAAGATCTCGCCAAGGCAGCGTTGCTCGAAAAGCGCAAGGCAACCGACATGCGCGATCAGCTAACCGTCGAAATCGATGTGCTGAACGATGCCTTGAAAGCGTCGGAGATCGACATTGCCAAGCTACAGAAAAAGCTCGCCGATGCCCGCAGCCGCCAGAACGCGCTAATGACGCGCCTCGAAAGCGCGGAGAACCAGGTCAAGCTGCGCACGATGTATAATGGTGACAAGGTTCGCGAAGCATTTTCTCGCTTCGATGTTCTCGAACGCCGCGTCGATGAAGCGCAAGGCTATGCCGACGCGCTGGCGATCGGCAGCGATGCACCGCGCACGCTGGGCGACGAAATTGCCGCGCTCGAATCCTTCGACGTCGTCGATGCCGAGCTCGAGGAAATGAAAAAAGCCATGAAGCAAGAATCGAAGGGGAGCTGAGACGATGGAAGACGCAGCAATTGCTCTGGTCGTTATTCCGACCATTTTTCTCGGCCTGCCTTGGCTTATCCTCCACCACGTAACCAAGTGGAAAACGGCTGCAACCTTGACCAATGACGACGAGCGTTTGCTCGGCGATATGTACGACTTAGCGCGCCGGTTGGAAGAACGCATGGAAACAGTCGAACGGCTGGTATCACAAGATAATCCCGATTTCAGCGTTCGCCGGATCGAGCATGAAGCAGAAGATTATGTCTCCGAAAATATCCGCCGGCTGGAAAGGAACCGCTGAGATGACCACGCATACAAAATTCTATCTCGATAAGCAGAATGCCAAATGGAAAGGCGTCTGCGCCGGGATTGCGGATTACACCGGTGTAGAGGTGCTCTGGGTAAGGCTTGCTGCGGTCATGCTGACATTGATGGGAGGCTTTCCGTGGACGTTGATCGCATACTGGTGCGTGTCCTGGTTTTCGAACAGGAAGCCGATCCATCTCTATGTCGATCAGGATGACAAAAAATTCTGGCAGGGCGTCCGGCAGTCGCCAGCCCGCACCACCCGCGACATACGTTCCAAATTCCGCGAGATCGATAATCGGCTTGCCGACGTTGAACTTTATTATGTGAGCAACAACAAGCAGCTCGCCGACGAAATCGAAAGCCTACGCTGATTGCGGCGCACGGGAGGAATAACGCAGATGTTTACCTTGATCATATTGGGCCTGGTTGGCTGGTTCGTATACCGGTATCTGGCCAAGAAAAAACGAGAAGCGGACCGTCGCAAATGGTCAGTTGATTTCCGCAACAGCGACATTCGCCGGGCGACGCGCCGGTTGCCTTGGAAAGAACTGTCATGAATTTCGGGGGACCGTCGTTCGTCGTTGCTATCGTCCTGATTTGCACAGCAGGCTGGATATTCAACAACTGGATCAGGGCGCGTCACGGCTATCCACTCGAAAACGAATGGGGCGGGACGACGCCAAAGGCGGATGTCGATGGTGACCGCAAGATTGCCTTGTTGAGCAACGAGAACGAGGCGCTCCACGGCAAGATCGGCCATCTTGAGGAACGCATCGCCGTTCTGGAACGGATCGTCACTGACAAGGCCGGGCGCCTGTCGGAAGAGATCGAAAATCTGCGCTGAACGCAAACAAGGAGCAAACAAGTGGACCCCGACAAACTGGCAATATTATCAGCAATCGGCCCGATGATCGGTATTGGCATCGTTTCAATATCGGCGGGCTGGGTGCTGACGACTTGGATGCGCATCAAAAATGGTTATCCGCTGGATGGGGCATGGGGGCAGGCTGTGTATCCCAAAACCGATCAGGAAGCGGTCGAACGCGTTCGTCTGCTCAGTCAGGAAAACGCCCAACTGCGCGCCGAACTTGGCTCGATCAAAGACCGGCTCGCCAATGTCGAAAAGATCGTGGTCGACGACAGCCACCGGCTAACTTCGGAAATCGAAGCGTTGCGCGGCCCGACGAATTGAGGAACGAACGATGTTTGAAGAAGTATGGGTCCTTATTCCGCTAGCGCCATTCTTGTTGGGTGGTTTTGCATTGTGGTCCCGCCACAAGCAAAAGGAACTGCAAATTATGTCGCAGTCCAATACCGAGAAAGCAGCGCAATATGCTGCGCAAAACCAACGGCTGGAACAGCGTGTACAGGTGCTTGAACGCATCATCACCGAAAAAAACCACAGCCTGGCCGACGCGATCGAAGATTTGCGCGACAAGCCGCTGAACTGAACGACATTAGAGGAGGAAGCATATGGGTCCGTTTGAAATGGTTGTGGCGATCATTGCGATCATCACCATCGGCAAGATAATCCAGAACAAGCAGAAGGCAAAGCATGGCATCATCGAGGATGAGGATATGCTGGGCAACAAGACACAACGTTTGATCGGCAGCAGCGACACGCAGGCAATGCAGGATGAAATCAAGGTTCTCAAGGACCGAATTCAGGTACTCGAGCGGATCGCCACCGAAAACAACTCCGCCAATGACATCAACCGGCAAATAGAGGAACTGCGCAACCGCTGACGCGTGGCGCTGAACGAAAGGACGGAACCAATGCAACAGGATCCCAATTTCTACATCATTATCGGCGCGTTTGCGTTGACCTGCGTGGCAGTGGTGTCGATGCTGTCACTCCGAGGCTGGCGCGACTGGATCGCGCTGAAGCACGCTGAATTACAGGCGCACCAGCACGGCGGCGAAATCGCCGTCCCTTCGACCGCCTCGCGCATTGAGGTCGCCGACCTGAAAGAACGCGTTAAAAAGCTCGAAGCCATCGCCGCCGGGATTGATATCTGATCGCATCCACCATAAGCGCCAGAGCATGACTGCCCTCGGCGACATATTGGAAGAATACGAGTTTCTCGATGGCGACGACCGCTACCGGCTACTAATCGAACTCGGTCGCGAATTGCCACCGATGCCCGAGGCGCTGAAGACCGATGCAACTTTGGTGCGCGGCTGTTCGGCAAGTGTCTGGGTCTATCCGATAACCGAAGGCGAACAGCTTACATTTCTTGCTGACAGCAACGCCGCAATCACCAAAGGCATTATAGCGCTTGTGCTAAAAACGGTTGAAGGCAAATCGACGGCTGAAATCCTGAAAACCGACATCGAAGGCAGCCTCGTGCCTTTCGATCTCAAAAACCAGCTGAGCTCGAACCGGACGCAGGGCATCCCCAACATGATCGCGCTGATCCGCCAGACAGCAGCGCGCTACGCCGACTGAAGCCGCGTCGCCATCACTGCCTCCATCTGGCTTCGAACAGAAACGTTCGTTGTGGATAAGGGTGAAACACCCACGCGCGGTCGTTGGTCAGATTGTCAACGCCCGCCGACAGGCGGATGGCTTCGCTGATGTCCCAGTTGATCCTTGCGTCGAGCGCGAACAGTTCAGAGGTGAAGCCAAACGTATCGCCTCGCTGAAGCCCGAGCAGATCGGTATTCGGGCGGCTGGCATATCGAAGGCCAAGCGATGCCTGCAACGCGGGACCGATCGAATAACGCGCGTTGGCGTTGATCCGCCACTTTGGGATACGCGGGAACTGCACCCCTTCCGTCAGGCGGGCCGATGGGTTGGAAATGGTCCGGGCGTCGATGAAGGCAGCATTGGCATCGACATCCAGGCTATCGACCAGGAAACCCCGGCTCTCGACGATCATTTCGATCCCCATTTGCCGGGTGCGATCGATATTCTTGAAGCTCGACGTCAGAATGGCGTTCTGGTTGAAACCGTTGAAGGCAAAGATCGAGTCGTCGACCCGCTGGAAGAAGTAGGAGCCGGTCAGTCGGAGCTTGCCAAAATCATGGGAGACGAGCGCGTTGAGGTCGTGGCTCTTTTCCGGTTTCAGATCGGGATCGAAACTTTTGACGTTGAAACTGCCATCGCCGTTCAGGCTGCTCTGGAACAGTTCGCCAACTGTGGAAAAGCGGGTAGCGCGGGCAAGGCTCAGTTGCACAAGCGTACCTGTCGCCAGCTCAGCCTCGGCTGAAATTTTGGGGCTGATCGCGCCTTTGGTTCGGCTGGCATAAAGGTTGAACATCCGCTGTCCTGCCAGCGCGCCGGTACCTAACCGCCCAAGACCACCGTCAAAAGCCTTCCAGCGATCGTAGCGAATACCTAGTGAAATCGCCCCATTGCTGCCGAGCAAAAGGCGGTTTTCTGCCCAGGCCGATAGCATTTGCGTTTTTCCGAACGTCTGCGTGGCAAATGCCTGTCCTGCCCCGCTTCGCCAATGCGTCGTGGTGAAGCGCGAAAGATCGCTTTGGTACTGGTTGGCGGTCAGACCGGCCGCGAACTCATTGCTGTCGTTTATATTCTCGATGATGAGGTCGCCTGTATACCAGCCGGTCGGACCTTGATCGGCTAACGTGCCCCCACCGTTGCCCTGCCCGGCCACATAACCGTTCGATGTGAAACTATCGGAACCAGCAATCTGATATGTCGAAAGTGCAAGCCGTGCCGTCCAGTTGTCGGCGATTGGGGCAGCGAGTTTCAATCCGGCGAGATATTCATCGCGCACCGTCCGCGAAAAATTTGCGCCGAACGCGGTGTAGGTCTGCGCGCCGATGGTCACCCGACCTTCGCAAACGGTCGTGCCCGCGGCGTTCTGCAAATAGCAATCTGGCGCAATCTGTTCGTCAACGTTGTGCCAATAGGCAAACAGCGCCTGTGCGGTGACGGTGCCATCATCATAGCCAAGCTTCAGCTTCGCCTGTGCCTGCTCGATGGCGGCAGGCGATTGCGCCGCGAAAATCGGGTTGGTGGCCGTTCCGGGTGCGCCGACAATGCCGCGCCCTTCGGCGGCGGCAAGAACCTGTTCGGGATCGATCACCGCGCCCGTCACCAGCAGGCCCGCTGCACCAGTCACCGGTGTAAGTCCGGCAAATGTCTGCGGATGGCCGTCATTGCGAAAATAACGCGCGGTCAACCGAGCGGACAACGGTCCGTCCTGCTGTTTCCAGCCGACTCCTCCCTCAGCCGAATAGCCATAATAATCGTCCTTGGTCGAAAATTGGCTATACGGCTGCGCAAACGTTTGCACCGTTGCAAACGCTTCGCTGTGTTCCGGATCGCGGGTCGTGATGTTGACGATACCGCCCATCGAATTCCCCGAATAACGCGCTGAGTAAGGGCCGTAGAGAATGTCGAACTGCTTGACCTCGCCGGGTCCGACAACTCCCCATTTGGGCGCGAATCCGAAGCTGTTGCCCAGAAAATTGGAAACCACGAAACCGTCGACCATCACCAACGTCCGTGCGCTCTGGGTCGAGTGCGTTCCGCGAAAACCGGGGACGCCGTTGCTGTCACCAGAGTAACGTTTGCGCACGAAAAAATTTGGCGCATATTTCATCAGGTCTTCGACATTGATGGCGTTGACCGCCTGCAATTGTTCGGCGCCGAGCGATACCGCAAGCCCGCGCGGCTCGATCTGGATCGGGGCGTCGCGTTGACCGATTACGATGATGGTTTTGCTGTCATCGATTGTCTCTTTGGCGACGGCGGTTTGTGAGATGATACAGGTCAACACGCACGCAAATGCGCGCGGAAATTCTTTGGGAAACATGGTTTTTCCTTATCTGAAATGGATGACGCCGCAGCAGCGGCGGGATCTCAGATGAAGGAAGGCGGACCGGTCGCTGGTGGAGGCGGGGCGGCGAGGCCGTGACCGATACTGACTCGGATTTGCGGGATCGAAGCTGTCAGTTGCGTCGCAACTGCTTTTTCTGAAGCGGCTGCAACCGTCGGCAAATCCATCGCAGGCGCTGATCCGGCAAAAGCGCAATCAGATTTCTCAATCGACTGGCCCGGTTCCCGCTCGTGCAGCGAACCCTTTTTGTCCAACCAGACAATCTGCATGTCGCCGCCCACACAGACGGTGAGCGCGAAGCCGCGTTCGGCCGAAGGCATCCAGCCCGATGGGACAGCGATGCGCACCGCCAGTGCGATTACCGCCAACAACAATATCATGGCGAAACTTCGCGAAAAGCTCCGGCGGCGAATCACGCGCGGTGTGTCGCCGAAAGCGATTTCGGGCGCAAGCCTAGCCCTGCCATTCCCGACGTTCCTCGGCAACGCGCAGTACATCATATGCGGCTTGGCCCGCCTGAAACGCCTTGGCCGCATCGGCGTTGCCTGGATTTACATCGGGATGGGTCAGCTTGGCGATCTGTCGCCACGCCTTTTTCGCATCTTCAAAGGTTGAATCGCTATCCAGCCCCAGAATGTCCAGCGCGTGCATTTCATCGCGGGTTCGGCTGCCGTCGCCTGACCCTGCCCAGCCGTAATGCGCAGCTTCTTTGAAGCCCGACGAATCGCGCTTCTCATCGGCTTCGCGCTTTTCGGCCTCCTCCTTGGTCAGACCTTCGAAATAGTCCCAGCCGCGATTATATTCGCCCGCATGTTCTTCGCAGAACATCCAGCGGTCGGGGCTGTTAGGGGTTTTGGGCGCAGGGCAGTTTCCGGCGCGATTGCAGCCATAGCGATCGCACAGACGGACCTGCTGCGCCTCGCGCGAGCTGCCATAGCCGCGCCAGCGGGGGAAACCGAAATCATTGCGGGATGAACGCGCCATGGCGCTCCCTTAGCTGCCGCGCCGTCGATATGCCAGTGCGATAAGCGCCGATTTGCGCCGAAACGCATCATCGAGCAGTAAAATGCCAGAGGGTCTGTAAGCCGGGTTCTGTCCTCCGTCATCGCTGACAGATGTGCGACCATTCCTCTACGGACGATGTTGCCATCGCCCTTTAGCAACCAACCCGGACGACTGGCAGGAGGATGCCATGCGCCGTCCCTATTCGGTTTTGCTCCCGGTGGGGTTTGCCGTGCCGCCGCTGTTACCAGAAGCGCGGTGCGCTCTTACCGCACCGTTTCGCCCTTACTGCATCGAAAAGCAGTGGTATGATTTCTGTGGCACTTTCCCTGAAGTCACCTTCGCCGGGGGTTACCCGGCACCGTTCCTCGCTGGAGCCCGGACTTTCCTCCCCCAAGCAGTTACCCGCTTGGCAGCAGTCGCCCGACCCTCTGGCAGCGGCTAGCTAGCAGTTCCGCCTTCGGTTTCCAATAGCAGGCTCAAAAGTATCGCCCGGCACTCGCCATCAATGACACCGTCCAGATTCTCTGGCCGGAACCGCCGCTGGAATGCGACCACTGCGGCGCGACCATCGGCAATGCCATAGCCATAACGTTCGAGCGCTAGCAGGAACGCGGCATCGGGCCATTGGGGATCGACCAGCTTGCCCTTTGGTCGCGCAATCGCCAGCCCCAGCTTCGCCAAACGCTCCCAATCGAAAAGTTCGCCGGGGTCCTCCTTGCGCGCCGGGGCGACATCGCTGTGCCCGACAACGTTGCGTGGCTCGATGCTGTAAGTCCGAACGATTTCCGCTACCAACCTCGTTACCGTATCCATCTGCTCCTCGGGAAAAGGCCGATAGCCGAACTCATGCCCCGGATTGACGATCTCGATGCCGATGCTCGCGCTGTTCACATCGGTAATGCCACGCCAGTGCGACAGCCCAGCATGTTGGGCGCGCTGTTCTTCGCGGACCATATGAACCAACTGACCGTCTTCATCGACGACGTAATGCGCAGATACTTTGGATTCCGGATTGGCCAGCCAGTCGATCGCCGCTGCCCCGGTTTTCATGCCCGTGTAGTGGAGAACCAGTATCGAAACCGGCAATGTGCGTTCGCCAAAGTTAGGCGACGGGGTCCAGATCATGGTCATGGTGCATGATAGGCAAAGGCCGCAGCTTTTGCCAAGCGATATCGGCTTGTTAGCTCGCTGCGCGTCGTTGCGCCATGTGGGAAACCGAGGGCTTTGCCGCCGGTTCGTAAAAGCCTCGAAATTCTTGGCTCGAACGCAATTTATCGGTCTGACCTATTACGGTTTCGGCTGCACCCAGCATCATGATGCCGTCTTCGGCGAGCACCGGAGCCATTCCGTCGAGCACCTGCGACCGCTTGTTATCGGATAGGTACATCAGCATGTTGCGGCACAAGACGACGTCGAACATGCCCATATGACGCGCGGAATCCAGCATATTGTGCTCGGCGAATGTCACCATGCGGCGCAAATGGTCCTTGGCAAACCAGTCTTCGCCCTTTTGTTCGAAATGTTTGATCATCAGCATGACCGGCAACCCGCGCTGGATTTCGAACTGTGAGTATTTACCAGCGCGGGCTTGGGCAAGCGCCCCGCCAGACACATCGGTCGCCATGATCTGGATCTGCCAACCGCGCCATTTCTCGGAATTTTCGGTAATAGCCATCGCCAGTGAATAGGGTTCCTGGCCCGTCGAGCAGGCTGCCGACCAGATCCTTATCCGCCTGCTTGCGGCGCGTTGTTCGCGGATCGAATCGAGTACGGGACCCGTCAGCAAGGCGAAGTTCGCCTGGTCGCGGAAAAAGCAGGTTTCGTTGTTGATCATAGCTTCTACACATTCGCTGGTCAGTTTGGGGTCCGCATCGATTTCAATCAGCGCAACCAGTGTCTCCAGATCGGGGATGGAATTCTGCCGCATCACCGGTTTCAGTGCCATATCGACGCGCCAGTGGCGGTTGGCCATCAAGGTCTGACCTGTACGCTTCTCAAGCAATGCCGACAGCGCCCTGTACGGCCTGGTATCAGCCCCTGCTGTCATGCCGTCACCCGCTTCAACAGCTGCGTCATTTGGGCAGGGTCCAGTATCGCCGTTGCCAGCCCTTCGCGCGCGACCGCCCCGGGCATACCCCACACCACCGAACTATCATTGTCCTGAACAAGTATAGCGGCCTTTTTTTGGGCGAGGAGACGCGCGCCGTGGACGCCGTCATTGCCCATGCCGCTGAAAATCATCGCCATCGCTTCGGACCCGTAGACCTCTGCGACGGATTCGAGCATGGCATCGACCGACGGGCAATAGCGGCTGTCCGAGTAATGCTGCAAATGCTCGATGACAACTTTGCTCCGCTGTTTGCGGCAAACAAGATGAGCGTCGCCCGGGGCCACGTAAATATGGTTTGCAAGCACAGTCTCGCCGCTTTCGGCAACCTTGACCGTGCGCGTGGTCAAGCTTGCTAGTTGCTTCGCAAAAAATGTCATGAACGCTTGGGGAAGATGCTGGGTAATAAATATCGGGCATTCCAGCGACTGGTCGAGATTACGCACGACTTCATAAATTGCCGGAATTCCGCCAGTAGAAGAGCCGATTGCAATGCAGGCCGGGCGGACGATCTGCTTTTCGTCAACGCCGGATTTTGCTGAATCCCCTAAATCGTTGCGATCGCGTGCCGAGCGCCCCAGACGAACAACCTTGTCGATCAATATTTCCGAAAAGCGACCAGAAAAGCCCGACCTTCCGGGTTTTGCAAGCGTATCGCACGCGCCCCGTGACAATGCCTCAATGGCAGCAGGGCCGTTTTCCTCGGCGAAGGCCGATACAACCAATATCCGGGCACCGTTCGCTTTCGCCTGAATATCGGGCAGTGCATCGAGTCCCGAGCGTTTCGGCATTTCAATATCGAGCAGGATGATGTCGATGACATTGTCGTCGAGGCAGGCCAGCGCCATTTCGCTGTCTTCGGCCTCGCAAACGATTTCGATATCACCGTGCTGTCCAAGCACGCGAGCAAAGATCGACCTCGCAACGATGCTGTCGTCTACCAGCATCACCCGAATCGGCGGAAGCGCTGTTCGCGATAATTTATAAGGTAGGCGTTGAAGGACAGTCATCGGCAGTCAGCGCTTAAATGCAACCGACGATTTGCAGCTTTGCTTCCAAGGTCTCGCGGTCGAAAGGCTTCATGACATATTCATCGGCACCCGCGTCGATTGCCGCCTGAATGTGCCCGATGCCGTTCTCTGTAGTGCAAAAGATGACTTTTGCCGACGGCGAAACGATGGTCGAGCGATAGGCCCGCAAGAAATCCATTCCGCTCATGATCGGCATATTCCAGTCGAGCAAAATCACATCGGGCGTGGCCGTTGTGCAATGATCAAGCGCTTCCTTGCCGTCAGCGGCCTCCGCTACATCGAATTGCATCGTTTCGAGGATATGTCGGGCAACTTTTCGGATCACCTTGCTATCGTCGACTATCAAACAGGATTTCATGCGACATCCACCTTATTTTAATCGGAATTTGGAGCCTAGCTGTTCCGCGTTATCGACACGTTAATACAGCACCCTTTTTCCGCGTTGATCAGGCAGCGAGTGATTCCTCCCCATTGATGAGTTGAGTGGTGTCGAGGATCATGACCATATCGCCATCGACGGACGCGATACGTGTCACTAATGCCGCCCACTTATTCGGTGGATTGATATGATCTTCGATGCTTTCGTCGGGGATGGACACGACATCTTCAACCGAATCGACCAGAAGTCCGTAATGATGCCCCGCAATTTCGGCGACCACGGCCAAGGCACCTTTTTTTAACGGCTGCTGTTTGCCCGTTACTAGATACTGACTGTCGATCAGGGTCAGCACCCGGCTTCGCAAGGCAAAAAGCCCGGCGACACTCGGGTCACATTTGGGAACGGAAATCACGTCGTGGACATGCACAAGCGATTCGATAACGGTGCTGTCTATGGCGACTCGAGCGCCATCAATATTTGCAATGAGGAAAAGCGAAACCATTTCAGCGACCTCCCGCAAGTTTTGATTCGATAGCAGACAACAATCCGACGCGGTCGTAACGGTAAATGCTCGGTACTTTGCCTACAGACGGATGACCGCTTTGCCGCAAGTGCAGCACACGTGGGTCGTCCGCAATTGTTTCGCTGGCCTTGTCGTCGCGGCTCAGCACGATTGCGGCTGACCCGCGATAAGCGGGTTCGAAACTCACCGCATAGCCCGATGCCGTCAATAACGGCCCCAATATCCTGCGCTCCCAATTTCCTTCCTCGTCGCTCTCGACAAAGCACACGGGTTTTTCACCTGAGGCCGACCATTTGCCATCATCGGACTCAAAATAACGGAACGCGTTGATCAGTTCGACCATCTCACCTTGGGCATCGATTACGCCCTCGTGCAAATGCGGTTCGGCGCTCGGAACGATGGCACCGTCGAGGCTGAAAATGTCCAGCACATCCTCGACCGCCAGATATTTGGACTGCTCACCGTCGGTCAACCGAAGCAACTTGACCATTCCTTCAGCCGGAACGGTGTCGAGTTCCAATATGTCGGTGAGGGTATCGCCATTTGCGGCACGCATTTTCCCTCCAACGAACTTGATGTGGGCGACATCGACGTCTTCCATCCGGTCGATAACCGAAAGCCTAACGGCGCGCTTGACGCCATCTGAAGCAACGAAAAGAAGCGCAGAGGCCGATTTTGCGGCACTGGCGACATCATCCGATATCGTTTCACGTCCCAATTGTTCGCGCAGGTCGACACCAATCGCGGTGGCAAGACCGCTTGCATCGAGCAAAAGCATAGGTTTGCCGTTGTCAGGCAACGAAGTTCCCGCATAAAGGCCAGTCGACATGATCAAGGCCGCACCTGGTTTGACCACCAGTTCCTCATTGTCGATGACTCTGGCGACATCGAGTACAAAAGTAGCACCCACGGCAGGTCGGATGACAATAAGAGTCCGGCTTGTTTCGCTCGCTTGCGTCGTGGTTTCGATTTCAAGTATCGATTCGAGAGTCGCATAAGGAAAGCGCTCTCCCCGGATTGAGGCGATTGACGCGCCGCCGAGATTTTCGATCTTTACGTTGGCGTTGGAGCTGGAAACGATCTCGACTACCGAACTGCGTGAAATTCCAAAAATATGGTCGCCTGCACGAACCGAGAGCCCCGCTATGATTGATAGGGTGAGCGGCAACCGGAGCGTCATTTTCAGCCCGTGACCTTCGAAATTTTCCAGTTCGATGGTGCCCCCGATCGCTTGCAAATTGGTCCGCACCACGTCCATTCCGACGCCTCGCCCGGAAATTGCGCTGACTTGTTCCGCGGTCGATAGTCCGGGTGTGAAGATTGTGCGCAACTGCGCCTTTTCCGACATTTTCGGCCATTCCGCAGCGGAAACAATTTTTGCTGCGATGGCGCGTGCACCGAGCTTTTCCAAGTTGATGCCGCGGCCATCGTCGATGACTTCGATCAATATCTGGTTGCCCGATTGCCGCGCATTGATCCGGATTTGTCCCACAGGATCCTTGCCTACCGCACGGCGTTCTTCGGCGGTCTCAATGCCATGATCGGCGGCGTTGCGCAATATGTGGGTTAGTGGATCGCGCAGCGCTTCGACCATTTCACGATCAACCTCGACTTCACTACCGTCGATGCGAAGGTCGATTTCCTTGCCAAGCTCGATCGTGATATCACGCAAAAGTCTGGGTAAGGATGAAAACAGCCGGTCAATATTTTGCATCCGCATCATCCCGACAGCATCGCGCATTTCCGCAACCGATGCTGACAAGCGGGAAAATGAATGTTCGAGTTCGCTATTGGAGCCCGACCGGCGCAACTGCCGCGAAACCTCGTTTCTGGCCAGAACCATGTCTGAAACGCCGCTCATAAGCTTGTCGAGCAGCGCAAGCGATACCCGAACCGTCCTCAATTTGGCACGCGGACCCAGATCGTCGTTTTCAGTGTCGATGACGTCGTCGATTGGCTGATCGCTCAAAGCCGCGATGTCCGTCTCGGCCGGAATGAAGGCCAGCATCGCGTCGATAAGATCTTCGTCGTCGTCATAAACCGCATGTCCGGTTTCCAGCGCTTCGTTCAATGCAGAAATCCGGTCGATGACGGCAAGAACGGCAGTCACCATGCCGGGCGACGCCATCACATGGCCCTCGCGCGCACCACTTAGAAGGTCCTCGGCTGCATGGCTGAGCCGGAGCAATCGTGGCAAATCCAGAAAGCCGCAGCTACCCTTTACGGTGTGGACAAAGCGGAACACGCTGTCGAGCAATGCCCGGTCCTGCGGCGTCCGTTCCCATTGCACCAACTGGCTGGCCAATGTTTCCAGTGTTTCGCGTGTTTCAGCGATAAAATCTTCGAGTAAGTCGTCCATGCAAGCGGTCCCGGATAAGTGCAGGACAGCATTGGCTCAATATGGTTAAAAAGCTGTATACGTATAAGGACGGATTACCCGCCGCGAACAACCGCGCCGATCACCAGGTGTTCGGCGTCGGGCTCGGCAATTTGCAGCAGACCGCCGCCGCGCACCGCCAGATTGCGCGCCATCCAAGCCGCAGCCGTGCGCGAATCGATCATTGCCGGGTCGAGATTACCCGCCAGCGCATCGCGAATGGTGCCATCCATCACAATGCGCGGGCCGTTTGCGCGAATGACGATTTCCTGTTCGCCGTCGCGGCTTTCGGCACCGACGAACAGTGTGCCACCGCGAACCAACGCGTCGTTCGCGAGCAAAACCAGGTTGAGCAATATCTTGATTGCACGCTTTGGCATCAAACCTGCCGGAATGGCCCATTCCAGTGTGGTGCGCCCGCTTGCGGTGACCAATGGCTCGATGACTGCCTTGGCCTCCGCTGGATCAACCTCGGCTCCGAAACCACCCGCTGCGCCGAACGCTAAGCGGAAAAATTTGAGCTTGTCCGCCGCCGATTTCGCACTTTCGGCCAGCAAATCCATGCAACGCTGCTTCATTTCCGGGTCATGCTCGTCGGCCAGTAGCTCGAGCCCATTATTCATCGCACCGACGGGACTCAGCAAATCATGGCAAAGCCGCGAACACAGCAGGCTGGCAAGATCGACTTCGGACTCGGTCATGTAATCAATGCTTTCGGGCAAATATGTAAACAAGAATGTGAGACGGCTAATGGACTTCCTGCACTCATCTTTCAACCCTAGACAAAGCCTTCGCTATCAAAGCTGACGCGGGCGTCCTCGCCGCGGCTCACCGGTCGCCAGCATGTGATTCTGCTACCCGCTACAATCAGCCATTGGCGTCCATCATCAGCGGCCATTTCGGCATCTTTCACCGAGGGTTTTGCTACACCATTAGGATGCGAGTGGAAATATCCCAATATCGCGGGGCCGCCTTGCCTTGCCTGCCTTTCGGCAGCGATTAACGCCGAGGGGTCGATCTCGAATGCGTGGCTCGGTTCATCAGCCACATTTTCTGTCAGCTGGACGCCCCGCACTATTCCATCATCGCCAAACAGCAGTCCGCAACATTCATTTGGCTCCGCCTCTTTCGACCAGTCGAGAAGTTGTTGCCGCTGTAAGCTTGATATCCGCAATTTCATCACCCACATCTATGTCATGGGCGGGGAAAATTCCATATTAACAGGCGTACTCGGCGAAGGCCGGCTCGACAGCGCAGTTGCAGCGGCTCTACCGCAGCTATCGCGCGCGCGCGTTCAGGCTTTGCTCGCCGAAAACGCACTGACCGTTGACGGCGTTCGCGTTGCCGATGGATCGACGCGCAAATTTGTCGGCAAGGCGTTCTCGCTGGCTGTACCCTCCCCTCGCCCCGACAAGGCAGAAGCGCAGGATATCGCGCTCGACATCATTTTTGAGGACGATCATCTGCTGGTCGTCGATAAACCGGCAGGACTGGTCGTGCATCCAGCGGCGGGTCATGCCGACGGCACTCTCGTCAACGCCCTCCTCCACCATTGTCGCGGCCGATTATCGGGCATTGGCGGCGTGCAGCGCCCCGGCATAGTACACCGCATCGACCGCGACACGTCGGGGCTGCTAGTGGTCGCCAAAACCGACAAGGCTCATGAAGGCCTAGCAAAGCTATTCGCTACGCACGACATCGAACGGCAATATTTCGCGATCGTCAGCGGCATCCCTGCCCCGCCTGCTGGTTCGGTTCGCACCCAGATAGGTCGCTCGAACACCAACCGCAAGAAAATGGCGGTCTTGCCCGATAACAAGGGCAAGACCGCGGTCACGCACTTCAAAACCGTGGAGGTTTTCAAGAGCACCGCGTTGGTCGCCTGCACGCTCGAAACCGGTCGTACGCATCAGGTCCGAGTGCACATGGCGCATATTGGCCACCCGCTGATTGGCGATTCCGTTTATTCTAATCGACAAAACCCCTACAGAATCGGACCAAATCACTCCAAATTCGAAAGACAGGCGTTGCACGCCGCTTCTTTGGGCTTTATTCATCCGATAACTGGCGAAACAATGTGTTTCGAAAGCCGTTTACCAGAGGACATGCAGCTTCTGTTAAGTGCGCTTCGGATATAGGTTTCGGAGGTAACCGCTTTGCCAAAGGGTGCTTGATGAGGCCCGGCGGTGGGCAAAATGAAAGAGGAAAACATGTCTGTTAAGAAGAATGTTCCGGCCACAATCCCTGCCCTTGGGGGGGACGTCAGCCTCAACCGTTACTTGAGTGAAATCCGCAAATTTCCGGTCCTGAAGCCCGAGCAGGAATATATGCTTGCCAAGCGCTTCCAGGAACATGGCGACCCGAAAGCTGCCGAGCAGTTGGTGACATCGCACCTGCGACTCGTCTCCAAAATCGCAATGGGTTACCGCGGCTACGGGCTGCCGGTATCCGAGTTGATTTCCGAGGGTAATATCGGCCTGATGCAGGGCGTGAAGAAATTCGATCCTGACCGTGGTTTCCGCCTCGCGACCTACGCGATGTGGTGGATTCGCGCGTCGATGCAGGAATTCATCCTGCGGAGTTGGAGCCTTGTAAAGATCGGCACGACGGCGGCTCAGAAGAAATTGTTTTTCAATCTGCGCCGGATGAAGAATAATCTCCAAGCTTTTGAAGATGGTGACTTAAATCAGGCGGCGCTCACCAAAATCGCGACCGATCTGGGAGTCTCCGAAGACGAAGTAAACAACATGAACCGCCGCATGGCGATGGGCGGCGACACCTCGCTCAACGTGCCGATGCGTGAAGATGGTGATGGTCAGTGGCAGGATTGGCTGGTCGATAATGAGCCGTTGCAAGACCAGCGCTTTGCCGAAGCGCAAGAAGGCGATATGCGTCATGCTATGCTGTCCGAAGCGCTAGATACCCTGAACGATCGTGAAAAGCACATATTGAGCGAACGCCGCCTGATCGACGAGCCGAAAACGCTCGAAGAATTGAGCCAGGTTTACAGCGTCAGCCGCGAACGCGTCCGTCAGATCGAGGTGCGCGCATTTGAAAAGCTGCAAAAGGCGATGATGCGGATTGCTGGCGAGAAGCGGTTGCTCATCGCGACCTGAGCCGCGCCGTAAAAACTGGATGACGGGCGAAAACGCTTGCGCTAGCAATTCGGGATGACCGAACCGAAGCGCTCGTTTCTCGCCCGTTTCTTTTTCTTCCTGTTCAAATGGACCGTGTATTTCGTCGTCGCCAGTGTCGCGCTGGTGATGGTCTACAAATTCGCGCCGGTTCCGACCACGCTTACCATGCTGTTCGATCACAACGGTGCAAAGCGCGATTGGACAGCGCTATCAGACATATCGCCGAACCTCGTTCGCGCGATGATTGCGGCCGAGGACGGGAAATTTTGTTCACATGACGGTTTCGATCGCGAGGCCATAGAGAAGGCAATCGAACGCAACAAACAAGGAGGGCGGATGCGAGGCGGTTCGACGATCAGCCAGCAGACTGCAAAGAACGTCTTTCTATGGCAAGGAAGCGGCTATTCCCGTTATGTGCGGAAGGTTCCCGAATTCTGGTTCACCTTCCTGATCGAGAACATCTGGGGCAAGAGGCGGATCATGGAGGTTTATCTCAACGTCGCCGAAACCGGCATCGGCACTTATGGCGTCGAGGAAGGCGCGCGGCGTTATTACAAAAAAGGCGCTGTCAGCCTATCGCGGATCGAGGCCGCCCGCATTGCCGCCGCCCTGCCGCAACCGAAGAAGCGCGCCGTGAACGGAGCGGGCGGCTTCACCCGCCGCTACGGCAACAGCATCGCGGCACGCATTCGAGTGGTCCAACGTGATGGCCTCGATAGCTGCATTTACAAATAAAAAGGGCGGAGCCGAAGCCCCGCCCTTTTCTGTAGCCATTGGTTTCAGCTTAGAAGCTGACCTTCACGCCTACACGGATGCCGTAAAGCGACTGACGTGTGACCAGCGCTTCGTTAGGCGCGAGCACGTTCGAATAGCGGTACTGAGCGCAGTTCTGCGTCGTCAACGTATTAACAACGCCTCCTGCGGGTGCGGTGCCCGTTGGTGTAGCCACGGTCAGGCACTGCACCGTCACAAGCGCCGCAGTCTGGGGGAACGAAACCTGACGAAGCGCACCCCAGTCGCTGTCGATCAGATTCAAGACGTTCTCGATGTCTGCAAACAGCCTGATTTTGGCACCACCGACAAACAACGGAAGTTCCTGGCTGAGCGCAAGGTCGACCTTAAAGAAGTCGGGTGATTGCTGTGTGTTCTTACCGATGATCGAGCCACGATATTTCCCGATACCGAGCTGATCGACGAGTGTGTTGAACGCCGTCTCATTTGCTGCGCTAGCAAACGAAACGCGGCTATCGCCAACGGTCGGAACATAGAGCAGATGGCGCGAACCATTACCCACTGTCCCGAAAACCGCCGAACGGTTGGTCTGGTCGTTCATGGTCAGGCTGTATGGGCGGCCCGAGCGATATTCGCCGAACAATGAGAGACGCGTTCTGTTTTCTCCGAAAAAGGCTTTGTTGAAATCGATTCCGAACTTCCACTGGTCCTTTATCTGGTAAATCGAGGTGCCGTAGGCTGCAAAGTTCGGATCAGAAAATGCGTTATTGTTGTAGAGCGAGCCTGCAGTTGCCGAGGTAATGGAGTTGGTGTCCTTGACATTCGCACGGGTATAGCTGGCGTCAAGCGACAGACCCCAATCCCATGCCTTTGACAGACGGGCAACGCAGACATAAGAGCGGCCGCGCTGCTCGTTGGTCATCAGCAAGTCCTGATTGGTCGTCGCGATGCCTCCGAGTGGTGCGTAACGCGGACGACCATCTGGCAAGGTGCCGATGCGAACAGAACGGGCATCAGTCCACTGATACGCTTCGATCACATTGCCGTAGAGGGCGTCAACGCCGAACAACCAGCCATCGCCGAGCGGGCCCAGATCGGCATCATAGTTGACCGAAAGTGTCGCGCGCATCTGGCGAGCGATTGCGATATCGTCGTCGATGGCATTGACTGGCGCGGCTGCAAGCGAAGCGACGTTGGTCGCTACAAAGTTGCCGACGGGGCCTGGGACTTTTCCGTTCACGCCAGTCAAAGCCGCCGCACAAAGTGCTGCGTTTGTAGGCGTGACGTTACAGGTCGATGCCGTCGCATTGCGCTGGATATCGATCTGGTTCGTCAACTGTCCGGTGTTGGAGTAGCTGTTGGACAGGAACACATCGGGTGTGCCACCGGCGAAGATGCCTACGCCACCGCGGATAATCAAACGGTCATCGACTTGCCAGTTGAACCCGAAACGCGGCTGGAACACACCTTCGCCGTTGAAGGTATTGCGATTGGTGAAGCCTTGCCGCGCTAAAAAGTTGGAGTTAAGCGGGACATCCGTTGGATTGTCGTACAGGTCGTAACGGAAGCCGAAGGTCATATCGAGGCCCGGCAAAAC
>CAZQBS010000040.1:0-1802 GCA_964591835.1 uncultured Sphingorhabdus sp.
CTCATCATCGGCGCTGGCCCCATCATCATCGGGCAGGCGTGCGAGTTCGATTATTCGGGGACTCAGGCGTGCAAGGCGCTGCGTGAGGAGGGCTATCGCATCATCCTCGTCAACTCCAACCCGGCGACGATCATGACCGATCCGGATATGGCGGATGCGACCTATGTCGAGCCGATTACCCCCGAAATCGTCGCCAAGATCATCGAAAAAGAACGTCCCGACGCGGTATTGCCGACGATGGGCGGGCAGACCGCGCTGAATGTCGCGCTCGCGCTCTACAATGACGGCACCTTGGAAAAATTCGGCGTCGAGATGATCGGTGCCGATGCCGAGGCCATCGACAAGGCCGAGGACCGGATCAAATTCCGCGATGCGATGACCAAAATCGGGCTCGAATCGGCGCGGTCGGGGATTGCGCATTCGATGGACGAGGCGCTTGAGGTGCTCGAGCGCACCGGATTGCCGTCGATCATTCGCCCCAGCTTCACCATGGGCGGCACCGGCGGCGGGATTGCCTATAATCGCGACGAATTCGTGGCGATCGTCACCGGCGGCCTCGATGCGTCGCCGACCACAGAGGTGCTGATCGAGGAATCGCTGCTCGGGTGGAAAGAGTTCGAGATGGAGGTTGTCCGGGACAAAAAGGACAATTGCATCATCATCTGCTCGATTGAAAATATCGACCCGATGGGCGTGCACACCGGCGACTCGATCACCGTCGCACCCGCGCTGACGCTGACGGACAAGGAATATCAGATCATGCGCAATGCGAGCATCGCCTGCCTGCGTGAAATCGGCGTTGAAACAGGGGGTTCGAACGTACAGTTCGCAGTCAATCCAGCCGATGGACGACTGATCGTGATCGAGATGAACCCGCGCGTGTCACGGTCTTCGGCGCTTGCGTCGAAGGCAACGGGCTTCCCGATTGCCAAGGTCGCGGCGAAGCTGGCGGTGGGCTATACGCTCAACGAAATTACCAACGACATTACGGGCGCGACGCCTGCCTCGTTCGAGCCGACGATAGATTATGTCGTCACTAAAATCCCGCGTTTCGCCTTTGAAAAGTTCAAGGGCGCCGAGCCGTTGCTATCCACCGCCATGAAGTCAGTCGGCGAGGTGATGGCGATTGGCCGCAATATCCATGAAAGCTTGCAAAAGGCGCTGCGCGGGCTTGAGACGGGGCTTTCGGGCTTTAATTATGTCGATTCGTTGAAAGGCGCGTCGAAGGACGAGCTGTCCGCCGAACTGAGCCGCGCGACGCCTGACCGGCTGCTGGTCGCGGCACAGGCGCTTCGCGAGGGTATGAGCGTTGCGGAAATCCACGCGATTGCGAAATTCGACCCGTGGTTTCTGGAGCGGCTCGAGGAAATCATCGCCGAGGAGGAAGCTATCAAGGCCAATGGCCTGCCCAACGGCTCCGAAGCGCTTCGCCGACTGAAGGCGATGGGTTTTTCGGACAAGCGTCTGGCGTTTTTGGCGGTCGAATCGCTCAATATGCGCCCCGGCATGGAAACCGCCGTTCGCCATGGTTCCGGGATAGCGATGCAGGCTGCTCGCGCGATGGCTGGCGCTGTCACCGAAGACGAAGTCCGCGCGCTGCGCCACAAGCTGGGTGTTCGCCCGGTGTTCAAGCGAATCGATACCTGCGCTGCCGAGTTCGAGGCAAAGACGCCTTATATGTACTCGACCTATGAAGCGCCGAGCTTCGGCACACCTGAATGCGAGAGTGCGCCGACCGACCGCGAGAAAATCGTTATTCTGGGCGGCGGGCCGAACCGGATCGGGCAGGGGATCGAGTTCGA
>CAZQBS010000040.1:1902-11797 GCA_964591835.1 uncultured Sphingorhabdus sp.
GCGGGTTATGAGACGATCATGGTCAACTGCAACCCCGAAACCGTTTCGACCGACTATGACACGTCCGACCGGCTCTATTTCGAGCCGCTGACCGCCGAAGATGTTCTCGAAATCCTGCATGTCGAGCAGCAGAACGGCACGCTCAAAGGCGTGATCGTCCAGTTCGGTGGGCAAACGCCGCTCAATCTGGCGAAGGCGCTCGAAAAAGCGGGCATCCCGATTCTCGGCACTTCGCCCGACGCAATCGACCTTGCCGAAGACCGCGAGAGGTTCGCCGCCTTGGTGAACAAGCTCAAACTTAAGCAGCCCGAAAACGGCATTGCGCGCAACCGTGAGGAGGCGATCAAGATTGCCGATACCATTGGCTATCCGGTGCTGATGCGGCCCTCCTACGTGCTTGGTGGCCGCGCGATGGAAATTGTCGATACACAGGCGCAGCTGGAAAATTACATCCAGACGGCAGTCATCGTCTCGGGGGACTCGCCGGTATTGATCGACAGCTATCTGCGCGACGCCATCGAGGTCGATGTCGATGCGATCTGCGACGGCGACGATGTCGTGGTTGCCGGAATTCTCCAGCATATCGAGGAAGCCGGTGTACATAGCGGAGATTCGGCCTGCACCATCCCGCCCTATAGCCTGCCGGCCGAGATCACCGCCGAAATCCGCCGCCAGACCGAGCTATTGGCGCGGAACCTCCACGTCCTCGGCCTGATGAACATCCAGTTCGCGGTGAAAGACGGTGAAGTCTACCTCATCGAGGTCAACCCGCGCGCGAGCCGCACGGTGCCCTTCGTCGCCAAGGCCATCGGTGCCCCTATCGCCAAAATCGCCGCGCGCGTCATGGCGGGCGAGAAGCTCAAGGATTTGCCGCCCATCAACCTCGACATCGACTATATCGCGGTCAAAGAGGCCGTTTTCCCATTCGACCGCTTCCCCGGCGTCGATCCGGTGCTTTCGCCCGAAATGAAATCGACCGGCGAAGTCATGGGGATCGACCGAGATTTCGCCACCGCCTTCGCCAAATCGCAAATCGGCGCACGAATGCCGCCGCCGATGTCTGGCAAATTGTTCGTGTCGGTCAAGGACAGCGACAAGCCGGTAATTGTGCCTGCGGTCAGACAGGCCATCGAATGTGGGTTTACGGTATGCGCGACTAGCGGCACCGCGGATTATCTGCTCGCGCAAGGCATCGAGGTCGAGCGAGTGAACAAGGTCGCGCAGGGCCGCCCCCACATTGTCGACAAGATAAAGGATGGCGAAATTCAGTTGATTTTCAACACCACCGAGGGCTGGCAGAGCCTTAAGGACAGCGAAGAAATCCGCCGTTCGGCGCTGGTCGGCAAGGTCGCGCAATATACCACAGCCGCCGGCAGTGTCGCCGTGGCGATGGCGATTGCGTCGTTGCAGCAACGCCCGCTTGAAGTTCGGCCACTTCAGGACTATTATTAGGCCAGCAGTATTCTCCCCCACATTTAAACTGCATACCGGATGAAGCGTCAGGCTCCGCCGGTAGGGACATTTTTGTGACGTTAGGACCGTGCTCATGGCGAGCTTTGAAAAATATCCGATGTTGGCAGAGGGCTATGAAAAGCTGACGACCGACCTGAAGCGCCTCCGCGAAGAGCGCCCGACGATTGTCGATGCAATCGAGGAAGCGCGCGCGCATGGCGATCTGTCGGAAAACGCCGAATACCACGCCGCCAAGGAACGACAGGGTCAGGTCGAAGCCTCGATTTCCGAGATCGAAGACAAGATCGGTCGCGCGCAGATTATCGACCCGCTGACTTTGTCGGGCGACAAGATCGTGTTCGGCGCGACGGTCACGTTGATGGACGAGGACGACAAGCCCGTGCGTTACCAGCTTGTCGGCGAAACCGAAGCCGATGCCAAGGTTGGACGGATTTCTTACAACTCGCCGCTGGGACGTGCCTTGATAGGTCGTGTCGTCGAGGACGAGGTCGAGGTAACTGTTCCGTCAGGTGATAAATTCTACCTCGTGTCGAAAATCGAGTTCGTTTGAGCGGATCATGCGCTTTCCGCGCGGGCCTGTGACCAATATACTCGTCGCGCTGAATGTCGCGATTGCTATAGTGTTGCTGGTTCCGTTGTGGTGGCAGCATGCGGTGATCTTGGGCGGGCTGTTCCCGGCGCGTTTCGGAGCGGGTTCGGCAGCATTTGCCGATGTCGGGTTGGCCGTTCCAGCGATATTCACACCGATCAGCGCGGCGTTCATCCACGGCGGCATCGCGCATGTCGTGCTCAACATGCTGATGCTCTTGCTGATTGGCAAGATGGTCGAACGAGTGCTGGGTGGCGGGATTTACCTGCTGCTTTACGTGGTGGGCGCATACGCGGCAGCTCTCGCCGAATATATCGTCGCGCCCAATTCGATGACGCCGGTCATCGGTGCCAGCGGCGCAATCTCCGCGATCATCGGCGCTTATGTTATCCTGTTCCCTAACAAGCGACCGACGAACTGGGGGCCGATCCCGGCATCGATCGCGCGGCCGCTGCATTTGCTTGTTGCATGGGCCTTGCTCAATCTCGCGATGGGCTTTGTCGCGCCGGAACTTGGCTTGGGCATCGCGATATGGTCGCATATCGGCGGCTTTGCGGCAGGATTGCTACTCGTCAGGCCGCTGTTGCTCTGGCGCTATCGGAAAGCTTGAGCGCTTATTCCGGCTGCAGCAACTTGTGCAAATGGACCACCACATATTTCATCTCGGCGTCATCCACAGTCCGCTGCGCCGCGCCGCGCCAAGCCTCTTCGGCGCTGGCATAATCGGGAAACATGCCGACGATGTCGAGCTTTTCGAGGTCGGTAAATTCCAGCGTTTGCGGATTCTTTACGCGGCCCCCGAATACCAGATGCAGTTTCTGTGTGGTCACAATAGCCCCTTAATCTTTTTTCTTCGCGGCCTCCGTGGCTGCTTCTCCGGCGGCCCTTACTGCTTCTGCGGCCTTGTTGACAAGCATACGAAACTGATCGCGCACCGCATCGCCGTTCAGCCCAAGGCTATCCACCTTGTCCTTACCCGCCGCTTTGGCTGCTTCGGCCATTTTTTTTGCCTTTTTGTTCAGCTTCTTGCCGGTCTTGCCCATCATCTTGACCTCGCTTTCGGTGCGAGGCAGCAACGCGCCGACAATGGCACCCAAAGCTATCCCGCCGAGCACGATGGCCAGCGGATTTCTGTCGATGCTGTCACCCGATTTGATCATGGCCTTTGCGGCCAGATCTTTCGAGGTGTTCACGCCGCGCGCCGCAGCCTCGCGGCCCGAATCATAAGCCTTTGCCGCCTGTTCGCGCGCCGCAGCACCGGTTTCGCTTGCGGATTGCTTTGCAGAAGCGATGCCTTCCTTCGCGGCTTCGGTTGCTGATTTGATGCCTTCGCTCAATGTCGTCATGTTTCGGTCCTATCTTCATCGCCTTCCGGCGGTTTGTTGCGGTTACGGAATTTCGAAAATAATCGTGAGATCGGTCCCCGGCCGAGAAAAATCAATGCTCCAACACCGACAGCGCCAATCACCGGAGCATTTTCTCTAGCGACCTGAGCTACATCATCGGCGACTTGCCTCGCTTCGGTTTTGCTCTTTGCGACAAAGCGTCGAAACTGCGTTCTGGGATTGAGAAGATCCTGCGCAACCTCGACGCTGCCTTTTAGCTTCCGGCGCAAATTGCGACGCTCGGCGTTGGATAATATAACGCTTGCGCGGTCGGTAACCACCGGCTCTTTAGGTAAGATCGTCGTCATGTTTCTGTATCTCCGGAAAGTAAACTTTCCTCATCCACTTTCGTGCCTGAAAGCCGAAAATTGCTCCGATAACGGCAAAGCTAAGTGTGACAACCAAAGTTGCGGCCAAAGGCCCGATTAACGGCGACAGGGTGAGTACCAACCCTATCACCAGCGCAATCGACGCGCCGCCAAATGCGAATGCCGCGACCGCGCCGTAGCGAAACGCCCATCTGAAAACATGCCGCGTGTAATCAAGCCTGGAACGGTGATAGCGGATTTCCGCGCGCACCAGCTCTCGCAAATCATCGAGTACAACCGAAACCTGCTCGCCGGCTGTCGGTTCGGTCGTCAAATCGTCAAGGGCTTCGGGCTGTAGTTTTTCGGTATCCATTACACCTGCTTATCGACCAATGGCGGCATTTTGCAATGCCGCCCGTGTCGGAAAATCAGGCGTCGTCGCGCCCCGAGCGGACGAGACGTGCCAGCACAAAACCGATGGCAGCAGCGGCACCGATGGCAACCGCCGGGCTTTTGCGCACGAATTCACGCGCTTCGCCGACGATAATATCGACATCCTTTGCGTCCATCTTGCTGGCAAACCCGTCAACAGAGTCAGCAGCACTGCGTGCATAATCGCCATATTGCTTGCCGACATTTTCGTCGATGGTGGCGGCGCTGTCGCGGATCAGCTTGCTAATGCTCGATACCGCTTCGGTGGCGCGGTCTTTGCCCTTTTCGGCGGCGGCCCGTGCGCTGTCGGTGGCTTTGGCCTTGAAATTGTTCATGTCGCTTTTGACCTTCGATTTCATATCTTCCGCTTTGCCCTTGACGGGCGCGGCCTTTGCAACGGCTTTCGGTGCTGCCTTTTGCTTGGATGCTGAAGGCTTTTTCGGGGCGGTTTTTGGTTTCGCGGCTGGCTTGGCAGCTGCCTTCGGTTTTGCGATTTCGGCCATAGATGAAACTCCTTGGGGTTAGAGGGGCGCTATTGATGTGAGAGATATTGGTAAGGCAGGTGCCTTAGTCAACTATAGCACCACGATTTACCATTGTGAATGTATATGTATGCACGTCGTTGCCAAATCACGGGCACAACGATAGAGGCGCGCTTACGTTCCCGTAGCGATCCAATGGAGCCTTTCACATGACCGCCATAATCGACATCCACGCCCGCGAAATACTCGATAGTCGGGGCAACCCGACGGTCGAGGTCGATGTGTTGCTAGAGGATGGCAGCTTCGGTCGCGCTGCTGTGCCGTCGGGTGCTTCGACCGGCGCTTATGAAGCCGTTGAGAAACGCGATGGCGACATGGCGCGCTATATGGGCAAGGGCGTACTTCAGGCGGTCGAGGCGGTAAACGGGCAGATATCCGAAGCTTTGATCGACCTTGATGCGGAGGATCAGGAAGATATCGATCAGGTGATGATCGACCTAGACGGCACCGATAACAAAACCAATCTGGGAGCCAACGCGATCCTTGGAGTCAGCCTTGCAGTAGCCAAGGCCGCTGCCGACGCGCGCGGATTGCCACTCTACCGCTATGTTGGCGGGGTCAATGCGCATGTCCTGCCGGTGCCGATGATGAATATCATCAACGGCGGCGAACATGCCGACAACCCAATCGACTTTCAGGAATTCATGGTGATGCCGGTTGGCGCAGAATCGCTGGCCGAAGCGGTGCGTTGGGGGTCGGAGATTTTTCACACGCTGAAAAAGGGACTTCACGAAAAGGGGCTTGCAACGGCGGTGGGCGACGAGGGTGGCTTTGCGCCGAACCTTGCTTCTACACGAGACGCGCTCGATTTCATTATGGCGTCGATTGAAAAGGCCGGGTTTAAGGCAGGCGAAGACGTTGTGCTGGCGCTCGATTGCGCGGCGACCGAGTTTTTCAAAAACGGGAAATACGAGATTTCGGGCGAGGGGCTGTCACTTAGCCCCCACGAAATGGCCGATTATCTGGCAGCGCTGTGCAAGGATTATCCGATCCGCTCAATCGAGGATGGCATGAGCGAGGACGATTTCGACGGCTGGAAGGCGATTACCGACAAGATCGGCAAAAAAGTCCAATTGGTCGGCGATGACCTGTTCGTGACCAATCCGGAGCGCCTGTCGATGGGCATCGGCAAAGGTCTCGCCAACTCGCTGCTAGTCAAGGTCAACCAGATCGGCACGCTGACTGAAACTTTGGCCGCCGTGTCGATGGCCCACCGCGCTTCGTACACCGCGGTCATGTCGCACCGTTCCGGTGAAACCGAGGACGCGACGATTGCCGACTTGGCGGTGGCCACCAATTGCGGACAGATCAAAACCGGCAGCCTCGCTCGCTCCGACCGGTTGGCGAAGTATAACCAGCTGATCCGCATAGAGGAAGAACTTGGGTCGGCGGCGGTTTATGCGGGGCAAAGCATCTTTCGCTAAGTGCAGGTGCTTGCAACCTGCACCGATTTGTGTTGCTAGTCCGCCATGGCGCGGCGCAAAAAAGGTCAAGATTATGTGAAGTCGGTGATTGGCCCCGGGCTGGCGCTGATCGCGTTACTGGTGATCGCCTCATACGCGTTGCTGGGGCCGACCGGGATAATCGCCTGGACCGATTACCGTGCCGCACTTAATGAACGCACAGTCGAGCTGGCCGCGCTGCGCAAGGAACGCGATGCGTTGCGTAACCGGCAACGACTACTCGACCGCGATAATGTCGATCCGGATCTGGCCGGTGAACTGATGCGCAAGGAATTGAATGTGGTCGCCCCCGACGAGGTTGTGGTCCCGATGAAATGAATAGCTATGCAGCGTTTTTCGTTACGGAAAAGCCCTTTTCACAGACACTTTAATTGACTAGGCGAACAGCATAAATCGCCCGATCGCAAGCAGAGGATGCCGCCTTGGCCAAGACACCCGCTAAGAAAAGTCCGACCAAAAAGGCGTCTGTTTCAACCGACGCTTCGCGTGCCAACCGCGAACGTCCGGCAGAACCGCAATCGTATAAGGCGACCAAGGAAGAATTGCTCAAATTCTATCACGACATGCTGCTCATTCGCCGTTTCGAGGAGAAAGCCGGTCAGCTTTACGGGCTTGGTCTGATCGGCGGCTTTTGCCATCTTTACATAGGTCAGGAGGCGGTCGCCATCGGTCTGCAATCGGCGCTGACGCCGGGCAGGGACAGCGTGATTACCGGCTACCGCGACCACGGGCATATGCTCGCTTATGGGATCGATCCGAATGTGATCATGGCCGAACTGACCGGACGTGCAGCCGGGATTTCCAAGGGCAAGGGCGGGTCGATGCACATGTTTTCGACCAAACATAAATTTTATGGCGGACACGGCATTGTCGGCGCGCAGGTGTCGCTTGGCGCGGGGTTAGCTTTTGGCCACAAATATTCAAACGACGGCGGCGTGTGCCTTGCCTATTTCGGTGACGGCGCGGCCAACCAAGGGCAGGTTTACGAAGCCTTCAACATGGCTGAATTGTGGAAACTGCCGATCATCTTTGTGATCGAGAACAACCAGTACGCGATGGGTACCAGCGTCAATCGCGCGTCGTCGGAAGACCAGCTTTACAGGCGTGGCGAGAGCTTCCGTATTCCCGGCATTCAAGTTGATGGTATGGACGTGCTCGCGGTGCGCGGTGCTGCCGAAGTGGCGCTGGAATGGGTGCGTGGCGGCAAGGGACCGGTTTTGCTTGAAATGAAAACCTATCGTTATCGTGGTCACTCGATGTCCGACCCGGCGAAATATCGTAGCCGAGACGAAGTGCAATCGGTCCGCGATAACAGCGACCCGATCGACGCTGCAAAGGAATTGCTGGCGGGAATGGGTGTTGCCGAGGACGAGTTCAAGGCCATCGACAAGGAAATCCGGCAGATCGTGGCGACATCGGCCGACTTCGCGGAAACCTCGCCCGAGCCCGAGTTGGGCGAACTGTATACCGACGTGCTGGTGGAGCAATATTGATGGCTGTGGAACTTAAAATGCCAGCGCTTTCGCCGACGATGGAAGAAGGCACGCTTGCCAAATGGCTGGTGAAGGAAGGCGATACCGTCAAGTCGGGTGACATTTTGGCAGAGATCGAGACCGACAAGGCGACGATGGAATTCGAGGCGGTCGATGAGGGCGTGATTTCGTCTATCCTGATCGCCGAGGGCACCGATGGGGTGAAGGTCGGCACGGTAATTGCGATGATATCGGGTGACGATGAGGACGCTTCGCCGCCGCCAGCCGTCACGCCGAAGCCTATCGAAGCGGCGCCGAAAGCGCCGGAAAACGAACAGCCCACGCCGACAGCAAGAGTCGCACCGACAACTGTCAAATCCGATCCCGCCATCCCCGAAGGCACCAGCATGACCACGCTGACGCTGCGCGAAGCTTTGCGCGACGGGATGGCGGAGGAAATGCGCCGCGATCCGCGCGTATTCGTCATGGGCGAGGAGGTCGCCGAATATCAGGGCGCGTACAAGGTCACCCAAGGCCTGCTCGACGAGTTCGGCGCTGGCCGCGTTATCGACACGCCGATCACCGAATATGGTTTTGCCGGCATCGGTACGGGCGCGGCGATGGGCGGGTTGCGTCCCATCATCGAGTTCATGACTTTCAACTTTGCAATGCAGGCAATCGACCACATTATCAACTCGGCGGCGAAGACCAATTACATGTCGGGCGGACAGATGCGTTGCCCCATCGTTTTCCGCGGACCCAATGGTGCGGCGGCGCGTGTGGGTGCGCAACATAGCCAGAATTACGCGCCCTGGTATGCGAGCGTCCCCGGCTTGATCGTGATCTGCCCCTATGACGCGGCGGACGCCAAGGGCTTGCTAAAGGCTGCGATCCGCTGTGAAGATCCCGTAGTGTTCCTCGAAAACGAACTGCTCTACGGTCGCACGTTCGAGGTGCCCGCGCTCGATGACCATGTTCTGCCGATCGGCAAGGCGCGGATTATGCGCGAAGGGACCGACATCACCATTGTCAGTTACTCCATCGGCGTCGGCATGGCGCTCGAAGCGGCAGAGAAACTGGCGGGCGAGGGCATCAGCGCCGAAGTCATCGACCTACGCACCATCCGCCCGCTCGACAAGGCAACGGTGCTTGCCAGCCTCGCCAAAACCAACCGGCTCGTGTTTGCCGAAGAAGGCTGGCCGGTTTGCTCGGTCGGCAGCGAGATTATCGCGATCTGTATGGAAGAAGGTTTTGACGATCTCGATGCCCCAGTAATGCGCGTGACCAACGAAGACGTGCCGATGCCTTATGCGGCCAATCTGGAAAAACTGGCTTTGGTCAATGCGGACAAGATTGCGGCGGCGGTGCGCGAGGTGGTCGGGCGCTGATTATGGGCATGATTAGCATGCATCATCGGCAGGCCCGTTACGGCAGATACGCCCTTCTGGTTTCCGACAGGTTGAGCGGACCCAATTCGTAAACGATCAGGTCGACAGGCGGTGCATAAGCAATGTTAATATCGACATAGTTCACCCCATTGCTGGTGCCTCTGCTTACGGTCGGCGTGGCGATCAGGCTGGGGTCTACGCCGTAAAGACTGTCGGTCACAGCACTCTGTATCTGGCTGTCTGTCATCGGCGTTGCCCCGACATAGACCGTTGCAGCCCTTGCCCCGGTATCGAGGGCATGCCTGATTCCCGCATTGGCGAGCAGGACTATCCCGAACTGCGCCATTCCGTAGAACATCATGATAATCAGGGGTATCGCCAAGGCAAACTCGGTTGCCGCAGCCCCATGCTCATTTTTTCGAAATGCTGAAAGCAACATTACTGAATCCTCACCGAAGAGTCGCCTTCGACCCGAACCAAGCCGTCCGCATCGAGTGTGAGAAAGCCACCCAAATTCACGCTTGGTTCGAACCGTCCGCTGACATCAACTTTTACGAATCTGGCGATCTGGTCGCTGTTATTCGGGCAACTTGCCGTGAAGGAACTTTGCCGAACATTGTTACATTCCAGCCAGTAAGTCACGGTTACATCTTCGACCGGGACATTTGCGGCCTCAGCTGCCTCTGCGGCGCTTGCGGTGTAATCCGTCTTCACGCGGGAAAAGGCTGTTATCTGTTCGACGGCGCGCGCGGCAGCCGCCTCCACACGTAATTTTTCGGCAAAGCCCATCGACGTATCGATTGCACCCAACATTAAAAACATGCCGATTGGAAACACTAGCGC
>CAZQBS010000040.1:11897-29087 GCA_964591835.1 uncultured Sphingorhabdus sp.
TCGACGTATCGATTGCACCCAACATTAAAAACATGCCGATTGGAAACACTAGCGCGAGTTCCAGCGTGCTCGTGCCATCGTTGTTGCGCAATAATTTTGTGGCGAAGTTGATCATTGTTCTGCTGTCCATCCGATCAACCAACCAGCCTCACCTGCGTACCGACAAAGGTGTCGGCAGCTGTTCCGACCGGACAGTCATTGGTGATTGTCGTATTGCCGGTCATGACCACTCTGCGCGACACAATTTGCAGGCAGTCGGTAGTAAAGGTCGAATTGCCCTGAAGCGTCACTTGCTGCGATGGCATGTAAATTGCTCCCAGAAAGGAGCCGGAAGCGCCGCCGTTGAATTTGTTATCGCGAAAGGGGGCATCTTTATCCATGTAGAACAAAACGCCTTTATACGTGCCGCTGGTTGGCGCAGACATGACTATGTTGGCTCCGCCATTCATATCGACCTGACCGATGCTGGATCCAGTACCCGTCAGAACGATTGTTACACCGATTGCCGTGATGTTGGATTGGGAGTTTGTACTGAAATTGCCGCCGTTGATATAATAGGTGCCCGGGTTCATGGTCACAGTTCCCTGCACGTCGATACTGGAGTAGCAGCCCGGGTTAATGGTAATATTCTGGTTGCTGCGCACCCTAAGATTCCCGCCATTGCATGGATTGGGCAGACTGCTGGTCGGATCGGCCAGTGACCCGAAAGGATCGCGCTGGGGTATGGAATAGGGAACCAGCACGGTGCCGGTCTGATAATTGCTGCTGGGCGGCACATTGCCCACGGCTGCAATGGGCGTAGCCGAAACCCTGGTCGCGCCACTGGCGGATACAGCTGCGGTGCCGGACGCGTTGCTTGCCACGCCACAGCCCAGATCGACGATCGAGCTGCCGGAAAAGGTCACTCCGGTCGTGTTTGTATCTTCGAGGGAAATAACGCAGTAGTCGCCATTGTTCAGCACAGCGGCGACCGCTTCGACGCTGATGGTGGGCGGATTTGACAGGAACAGGCTCGAGAACGGCAGTGCCTCGCTATAGGTCAACGCCACGCGGACCGCGCGGGTGTTTCCGGCAAACGTACCCGTGGCCGGCGCGTTTTGCACCGTTACACCCACACCCTGAAATCCATCGAGCGTCTTTGCCAGATCGAGATTGGCGTTGGTGGTGACATTTTCAGACTGGGCCTTTGCATAAGCACCGTTGAGCGCGGCGGAATCGGCACTTCGTTGAAGCTGCTGCTTCATCAATGTCCATTGTATGGTGTCAGTACCCAGACCAGCCAAGCCGACGAGCAGGGGCATCGAAAGACCGACCAAAATCAGGACGTTGCCATTCTCGCTCTTCACAAGTTTGCGCAAGAACGGTATTGACTGGATGAGTTTATGGCGTCGCGAGGCCGTTTTGGTTTCAGACGCAATACTACCGGGCATCGTGGGATTCCCCTGTTCCACAATTCATTTCAAGCCCGCATTAGGCCAATGATAGTAAGTGGTTTTTGAAGGAACAGGGTTACCTGCATCTTAACCTTGATTTGGCCGACAAATTGGTATGTTTGAGCCAATGCCAACAGATGATTTCGAACATTCCCCGGTGTCACGATTAGCGGTGGCCTATGCGCCTGCCAATGTGCGTGCAGCGTTGTCGCTTCTCTTAAGCTTCGACGATCGTTTGAGCGACATTGTCGGTCGGGCAAGCGAACCGATGATCGCGCAAATGAAGCTGGCATGGTGGAGTGACGCCATATTGCGAGAACCTGCGGCGCGGCCTAGAGGGGAGCCGATTTTTCAGGTGCTGAGCGAACTGTCAGTCGCAGATGTGGACGCTGCAATGCTGCAATTGCTCGATGCGTGGGGTTTACTGCTTTCGGTCGATGACTGGACGCAGGACATACTCGAACGCTTTGGTCGGCAAAGGTCGGCAGCCATTTTTGGCAGCTATGCGAAATGGGTCCGAAGCGACGAGGATGTCTTGGCCATGGGCGAAGCCTGGGCATTGAGCGATTTGCAAGGGCGTTTTGGCGCGCGTGTGACATATCGACCGAGCGTCGTGAAACCCATTGAACGGACAACGCGCAGGTTGCGATCGCTTTCCATTCTGGCTTACTCGGCCGCCAATCCATCGGGCATTGGGATGATCTGGCATGCCTTGACGGGCCGCTAGACTTCAGGCCAAATAGTCGTTCTCACAGTGTAACGAAGAGGGCGGCAAATGCGGCGGTTTTTGGCGGGGGCAGGAGGTGCATTGCTGCTCGTCAGTACAGGGCTTTGGTTCTGGCAGGGGCAGGCTGCGCAGGAGAATGCGATACCCGCTGCGCCGCCGCCTGCAGCTTTGGCCGATGCGCTGCCCGAAGCCGGAAAAAACGCACCTGCGTTTGGTGCCGCACCCCCAATTCCACCCGAGGCGCCCAAGGCAAGCCGGGAAGAACAGCGTTTCAATCGCTACGACCGCAACCGCGACGAGATCATCTCGCGCCTGGAAATGATGGGTAGCCGGACCAAGGCGTTCAAGGCGCTCGACACCGACGGCAACAACCTGCTGTCGTTCGAGGAATGGGCGGCAGCGACCGGCGAGCGTTTTGCCAAGGCTGATGGCAACCGCGACAAACTGTTGACCCGCAAAGAGTTTGCCGCGACGCGGCCAAAGGTAGCCGCGAAACCGGGATGTCGCTGCTAGGGCGACAGCTGATAGAGCGACATCCAGTGAGCCAGATCGGCGCGTGCGCGGGACGTCATGGCCGCCTTGCGCGACTTCTTGTGGACCTTCTCATCCAGCGGCGCGAATAACCCGAAATTGACGTTCATCGGCTGATAGCCGTCGGCATTGGCATCGCCCGTGATATGGCAGAGCAATGCACCGAGCGCAGTCGTAGGCGGTGGTTGCGCGATTTCGCGACCGGCCAGCTCGGCGGCGGTCATGATTCCCGCCATTAGCCCGACCGCGCTACTTTCGACATAGCCCTCGCAGCCGGTGATCTGCCCGGCAAAACGGATATTGGGAGCGGACCTAAGGCGCAACTGGCGGTCGAGCAATACCGGTGAGCGGATGAAGGTGTTACGGTGCAACCCGCCAAGCCGTGCAAATTCGGCCTTTTCCAGCCCCGGTATGGTGCGCAGCAACTCGATCTGCGCGCCATGCTTCATCTTGGTCTGGAAGCCGACCATGTTCCAAAGCGACCCCTGCTTGTTATCCTGCCGCAACTGGACGACAGCGTGCGCCCAGCGTCCCGTCCGGGGGTTATCGAGTCCGACGGGCTTCATCGGCCCGAAACGCAAAGTATCCAGCCCGCGTGACGCCATGACTTCGATGGGCATACAACCCTCGAAATAGGGCGTATTCGTCTCCCATTCCTTAAACTCTGTCTTTTCGCTGTCGAGCAGGCCTTGGTGGAAAGCACGATATTGCGCCTCGTCCATCGGGCAGTTGATGTAATCCTTACCTTCGCCCTTGTCCCAGCGACTGGCGTACCATGCGATGTCCATGTCTATGCTTTCATGATAGACAATCGGCGCAATTGCGTCGAAAAAGGCGAGACGGTCTTCGCCGGTTCGGGCCATAATGCTCTCGGCAAGGCCCATCGCGGTGAGCGGACCGGTTGCGATGATGACCGGGATGTCGTCAGGAACCACGTCTATCCGTTCGCGCACGATTTCGATGTTGTCATTATTTTGCAGATGCTTTTCGACTTCTTCTGAGAAAACACTGCGATCAACTGCCAGTGCCGAGCCGGCCGGAACCTTGGCGACCTCTGCGGCCATCATGACAAGCGAACCAAGCTCACGCATTTCCTGATGCAGCAACCCGACTGCGTTATTCTCGGCATCGTCCGATCGGAAGCTGTTCGAGCAGACCAGTTCGGCCAGCCCGTCACCCTGATGCGCTGGAGTTGTATCTCCACCGCCGCGCATCTCCGACAGCCGCACCTTCACCCCGCGCCGTGCCAGTTGCCATGCCGCCTCGCAGCCAGCCAGCCCGCCGCCGATAATATGCACGTCATAGGTTTTAATCATGGCGGCGCGGCTATCAAAATTTCTTTGCGCTGCACAGGCAAAAGCGGCAGGAACGGACGATGGGGCAAGATTTAGCACATAAGCGACCGTGGCTGCTCGCCAGCCTGGTGGTCGGGATCAGCTTTCCAGCGACGTGGCTCTTCTTGCCGTTCGACGGCAATATCTTTGCAATTACATGGAAAATGGCCGCTGTCGGGCTGCTCGTGCCGTTTGCGCTGCGGCGGCATCATAAGGGCGAGTTCCTGATGCTGGCAGTCATGCTGGCCTTCTACGCGCTCGGCGATGGCCTCATCGAACTGAGCATTATCGCTGGCGCGCTGGCGTTCGCGGTCGGGCATCTGGTCGGCATCGCGATCTATTTCCGCCACCGCAGGGTAGGGGCGGCATTCAGCCAGAAACTCCTCACGGTCACGATATTGTTGCTCACCCCCGTCATCGCCTATGGATTACCCGGCGCTCCAGACGAAGGCCTGCAGGTCGCCGCCTACAGCGTCATCCTTGCGGCGATGGCCGCGATGGCGTGGAGCAGCAACTTCCCCCGCTACCGCGTCGGCACGGGCGCGGTGCTGTTCGTGATCTCCGACCTGCTGATCTTTGCACGGCTAGGGCCGCTGGCCGATTCCGAAATCACCGGCTTGGCGATCTGGTATATCTATTATTTTGGCGTGTTCCTGATCGCCACCGGAATAGCGCAGACGCTGGTCAAACGCGGGCATTATGCCGACGGTGAGGAAGCGGATTAGCGCGCCTACGTCAAATCGCCCCGATCCGCTCCAGCTTGGCTTTCAGCGAAGCCTCGGTAAACGGCTTGGTGACATATTCGTCGGCCCCTGCCTCGATGCCTTTGAAAATGTCCTGGGTGTCGCTCCTGCTCGTGCAGAACACGGCGTTTGGCCGGTACGGCGCGTTCAGTGCACGCAGTTGCGAGATGAATTGGATGCCCGTCATTACTGGCATGTCCCAGTCGAGCAGGATCAGGCCCGGCATATCCGCGCGGCAGCGGGCAAGCGCTTCTTCGCCATTTTCGGCCTCCAGCACTTGAAAACCTAAACTTTCGACAATCTGGCGCGAAATCCGTCGGACGACGCGCGAATCGTCGACGATCAGACAGGTGCGCGGGGCGAGGGCGGGCACCGGCGGTTCTGGCTGCGGCGCTGCAATCGGCGGCGGCGCTTCGGACTCCGAAATGGCAGCACGGCCGATGGCCGAGGGCTGCAGTGGAATGCCCATCCGTTTGATCAGGTCGCGAATGACATGTCCTCCGTAAGATCGAGGGTTCCAATATCCGGCTCGCTTGCGGTCTTGCGCACGTGCAGGAAAGGAATCCAGACATCGCCGAATTCGGCCTTTTGATACCAGACATCCAGTACATCGAACGAAGCCCAAAAGCCGCCCGGTTCCATCAAGCGGATGCCCTCGCCGATACGCGGAACTACAGCAAAGCGCAGTTTGTCCTGGCTCTGATAGGTCTCGTTCTGAACTTCAATTTCGATCACTGCACCGGTCCCTTGGCGATTCATCGATAGCCTTAACGTCAAATCGTTGACGATTTACCAATGGGCAGAAAGTGGCGGATTTCTGGGGAAGTTGACTGTGCTTTGCAAAAAAAAGGCAGCGGTTGTGACGGCCTCAGTTCAAGCATATGACGCATCTTGGCTGATTTTGTGCCCATACAGCCATCTGGGCGGTTGGCGATTTTCAACGCCGAAGCTGGCAGGGCAAATCCTACATTGCAAGCCCGCAAACGCGGCGCGACGCGGCAGGCGCTCAAAGAGATGGCTGACGGACAGGCTCGTTAGTCAGGCAGGCCTTCAATCTGCCTTTGCTCGTCCCCCTCGTCACTCTCATCAATCTTAGCCGCCCCGACGACATGTTCGTCCTCGCCCACATTGAACAACCGCACACCCGCTGTCCCGCGCCCCAACACGCGAAGGCTATCCAGCGGCATCCGGATGAGCTTGGCCTGGTCGGTGACCAGCATCAACTGGTCGCCTTTGGTCGCGGGGAAGCTGGCGACTACTGGCCCGTTGCGTTCGATATTGTCGATGTTGGTGATGCCCTGACCACCGCGACCCGTCCGGCGATATCCATAAGCCGATGACAGCTTGCCATAGCCGTTGGCGCAGACAGTGAGGATGAACTGTTCGGCCTCGGCCAGTTCGGCGATGCGCTCGGGCGAAAGCGAGGGGTCGCCTTCTTTCTCCGGTTTCCACGGAGCGAAGCGGAGGTAATCCTCGCGTTCTTCGGGCGTCGTGCCGACGCGGTGGAGGATCGAGAGCGAGATAACCTCGTCGCCCTTTAGCAATTTCATTGCGCGCACGCCGGTCGAATTGCGGCTCTGGAATTCGCGGATGTCGTCGGCGGCAAAGCGGATGGCCTTGCCGTTGCGGCTTGCGATCAGAACGTCGTCGTCTGCGGTCAGCAATTCGACGCCGATCAGCCGGTCGTCGGCATCGTCACCTTCGAACTTCATCGCGATCTTGCCATTCGACGGCACATTGGCAAAGGCGTCCATGCTGTTGCGCCGGGCGTAACCCTTGGCGGTGGCGAACACCACGCTCAACCCGCCCCATTCGGCTTCGTCCTCGGGCAGCGTGAGGACGTTCGAGATTACTTCGTCTTCGCCCAGTGGCAACAGGTTGACCATAGGTCGGCCCCTTGTCTGAGGCCCGCCTTCGGGCAGTTTCCAGACCTTGAGGCGGTAGACTTTGCCGATGTTCGAAAAGAACAGCACCGGCGTATGCGTGCTGGTCACGAACAATTCGGTGACTGCATCTTCTTCCTTCGTCGCCATGCCCGCGCGGCCCTTGCCGCCGCGGTTTTGCGCGCGGAAGGTGGCCAGCGAGGTGCGCTTGATATAGCCACCATGGGTGACGGTGACGACCATCTCCTCGCGCTCCATCAGGTCCTCGTCGTCGAGCCCGTCCCAGCTTGCGGTGATTTCGCACATGCGCGGCGTGGAGAATTCGGCGTCAATTGCGACCAGTTCTTCGCGTAGCACAGCGTAAAGTTTGGCCCGGTCGCCCAATATCGCGAGATAACCTTCGATATCGACCGCAAGGCTCTTTAATTCCTTACCAATTTCGTCTCGGCCCAGTGCAGTTAAACGGTGCAGACGCAATTCGAGAATGGCGCGGACCTGTGGCTCGGAAAGCTGGTAGCTATCGCCTTCGATCTCTGCTTCAATGGCCTCGACCAGCTTGATGTAAGGCGCAATCTCGCCAATCGGCCATTTGCGGTCGAGCAAGGCGGCACGCGCTTCGGCGGGGCTTCCCGAACCCCGGATGATGCGAACGACTTCGTCAAGATTGGTGACCGCGACCACCAGCCCGAGCAATAGATGCGCGCGTTCGCGGGCCTTGTTGAGCTCGAACTTTGTCCGCCGGGTGATGACCTCTTCGCGGAAATCGACGAACGCGCTGATGATGTCCTTGAGGTTGAGAACCTCGGGCCGCCCTCCCAGAATGGCTAGCATATTGGCGGGGAAGCTCGATTGCGCGGGCGTGTGACGCCACAACTGGTTGAGCACGACATCGGGGGTCGCATCGCGCTTCAGGTCGATGACGATGCGCACGCCCTTGCGGCTCGATTCGTCGCGGATGTCGGAGACGCCTTCGATGCGTTTGTCCTTGGCGGCTTCGGCGATCTTTTCCACCAGCCCCGATTTGCCGACCTGAAAGGGAATGCTGGTCAGCACGATCGAGCGCTGTTCGCCGCGCCGCTCCTCGATTTCGTGCCGCGCGCGCTGCATGATCGAGCCCTTGCCGTCGCGATACGCCGCTTTTGCGCCGCCGGTGCCGAGGATAAGCGGACCGGTGGGGAAATCGGGGGCAGGGACGATCTCGATCAATTCGTCGATGGTGATCAGCGGGTTGTCGATATAGGCGAGGCAGGCGGCAATGACTTCGCCCAGATTATGCGGCGGGATGTTGGTTGCCATGCCGACCGCGATACCGCCCGCACCATTGACCAGAATGTTGGGAAAACGGGCAGGGAGCACCTGCGGCTCTTCGCGGCTGCCGTCATAGTTAGGCTGAAAATTGACGGTATCCTTGTCGAGGTCATCGAGCAGCGCGTTCGCGACTTTTTTCAGCCGCGCCTCGGTATAGCGCATCGATGCAGGCGGATCCGGGTCCATGGAGCCGAAATTGCCCTGACCGTCGATCAGCGGCACGCGCATCGACCAGTCCTGAGTCATCCGGGCCAGCGCATCGTAAATCGCGCTGTCGCCATGCGGATGATAATTGCCCATGACGTCGCCAACGATCTTCGCCGACTTGCGGTAGGGACGGCCGGCAACAAAGCCGCCTTCCTGGCTAGCGAACAAGATGCGGCGGTGGACTGGCTTCAGCCCGTCGCGGACATCGGGAAGCGCGCGTGCGACGATCACCGACATCGCGTAATCGAGGTAGCTCGCCTTCATTTCATCGACGATGTCGACCGGCGAAATATCCGAGGGGTCTAGAGTGGCATTATCATCGCTCACGCCGCGAAAATCCTTATATTTTTAGAATGCGGCGACCCTAAACGATGTCGCCCGAAATGACCACCCGCGCGGGGCTAAAATCGGCATTTTTCGACAGGTTATCCACAGAATCAGGCGGCGCGGGCGACTATGGTGCGATTAAGGTTCCGTCATAGCTGAAAAGCTGCCCCGATTGCGCCGGATTTAGCCCGTCGAGCACCGTGAGAAGCTGTCGGGCCGCCCTAGCCGGATCGAAGCGTTCGGTGGCGGGATTGCCCTTGAAAGGCGCACTAAGCGCGGTTTCGACGGTACCGGGATGAAGGCCGACGATAATAGCGTCGGGGTTCTTGCGCTGCCATTCGATCGAGAGATTGCGGACCAGCATGTTCAGCGCGGCCTTGGAGGCGCGATAACTGTGCCAGCCCCCAAGCCTATTGTCCGAAATACTGCCCACCCGGGCAGAAAGCACAGCAAATATCGTGCGGCGATCACGAGGCATAAGCGGCAGGAGATGTTTTGCCACGAGCGCAGGGCCGATGGCGTTGATACGGTAATTTTCAAGCATCCACTCAGGGTCGAGATCGCGCATCGATTTCTCGGGCCCCTTGCTGCCAAGGTGAAGCAATCCGGTTGCAACAAATACGAGTTCGGGCGGTACATTAAAGGAGGCAAATTGCGTCGCTGCGGCTGCTATGCTGGCCTCATCGGTCAGGTCGATTGGGTAAGTAGCGGAGCGACTTAGCCGGTGAACCTGATAGCCGTCATTGGCTTCCAGTTGATCGGCAAGAGCTGCTCCGATACCGCCGCTTGCGCCAATGATGATTGCATGACGTCGCATGATGTCTTCCCAAGGATTGTGAACAATCTGTTCAAGCGCAATTCATGCGAAAACGCTATGGACATTGCGCTATCAGCCGCAATTGCCTATTTAAATCGCGGTACAGGAAAAAATCCAGACTTGTCTTCGGAGAGAAAAATGAAGTTTGTTTCAAAATTTGCACTAGCCCTTTCGGTTGCCGCCTTGACCTTTGCTCCGGCTGCCTATGCGGTCCAGGATAAACCGAAAAAAGAGAAGAAGGGCAAAGAAGCGGCACCGCCGAAGAAGAATTACTCCAAGCCATTCATCGCGGCTTTCGCGCCGGGGCTCGACGCCTTGAACAAGAAAAAAGACCCAGCGGCGGCCAAGGCTTTGTTCCCTGCGATCCTTGCGGCAATCCAGAATGATGACGACAGGTACGAGGCGGGCGTGTTCGCGATTAACGTGGGTGCGCAGCTCAAGGATATGGCGTTTCAGGAACAGGGCATCGACCTGATGATTGCTTCGGCCTCCACCCCGGCCAATATGAAGACCCAATATGTCTTCCAAAAAGGCGCGATAGCCTATGACGCAAAGCGGTATCCGGATGCCGAGCGACTGATGACCGAGGCGTATAATCTGGGGCACCGCAGCAACAATATCGAGTTTCTTATCTCAACCGCCCAATCGCAGCAGGGTAAAGACAAGGACGCAATGGCTTGGTTGACCAAGGCCATCGACACCAGCAAGGCAGCGGGGCAGATCAACAAGACATATGTGCTAAGGGCGGCAGCATTGTCGGCTAAATCAAAAGATTACGCCGGTGCTGCAAACTGGTACAAACATCTGTTGAAGCTGGAGAATAATCCGGATTACTGGCACGATGCTCTGGCGTTCTTCGACCGCTCGTTGCCGCTCGATCCCGAAGAATCGCTCGATCTGATGCGCTTGATGCGCGCCACCCAAGGCCTGCGATTCCAGCAGGAATATGCGCAGTATCTCGACACCTTGAGTTACATCGGAGTGCGCTATCCTGCGGAAGCGGTTTCGGTATTGGACGAGGGCTTTGCCAAGGGTGTCATCTCGCGCAGCAATGTCACTTTCGGCGAACGTTACACCGAAGCCAAAGCGCGCCTCGCTGAAGACACAGCGACGCTTGCAGGAACTGCGGGCCCAGCGAAAGCGCCGAATGCCAAGGCGATGCTTGCATCGCTGACCGGCGATTCGTTTTATTCGCACAAGAACTACCAGACCGCCAAAGAGCTATACGAAACAGCGCTGAAAAAAGGTCCGGTTCTTGACAAGGACGGTAAAGACCAGACCGATCGGACGCGCTTCCGCTTGGCCATGTCCAAGACCATGCTCGGCGATTTTGCCGGCGCCAAGGCCGATTTTGCCGCGATCACCGGTGCCAAACGTAAAGCCGTTGCGGAGTATTGGGTAATGTTTATCGACCAGAAGACGGCGGCACCGGCTGCGGCGGCACCCGCCATTAGCTGAGCATAGATAGCAATCAGGGCGCGAGAGGGGGTCTCGCGCCTTTTTTGTTCAGCCCAGATTGCCGACGGGGATAGGAACGCCGGGCTGGTCCTTCGCGGTCCGGATTGTCAGCGATGTCTTCACACTACTGACGTTTGGCGCAGAGGTAAGTTGCGACGTGAGAAATTCCTGAAACGACTGAAGATCGCGGGCTACAATCTTCAAAATAAAGTCGATTTCGCCGTTTAACATATGACATTCACGGACGTCAGGCAACGCGCGGACATGATCTTCGAATGCGCGAAGATCCGATTCGGCCTGGCTCTTCAGGCTCACCATTGCGAATACCGTGATTGTATAGCCCAAGGCACTGCCATCGACATCTGCATGATAGGATTTGATTGTTCCCGATTGCTCGAGCGCGCGCATCCGGCGAAGGCACGGCGGAGCCGTAAGGCCCACTTTGGTTGCCAGTTCCACATTGGTAATTCTGCCATCGGCCTGCAATTCAGCCAAAAGCTTCAAATCTATCGCGTCGAGGTTCATATTAGCCATGGTTTTGATATATCCATTTGAATTCATCGCTTACGTTATAATATAATTATATCGGATTGCAATTGTCCCATAGTGTGACGTGCCGAATTTGCGCCTTTCGTGATGGGCCGGTTCGGGTTAACAAAAGCCCATACAGTTACTTCTTTCACAATTGGAAACGGCCGAATTGCGCTTCGACGATCGCCTTGAGACTGCCCTGCGCCAAGCGGGTGATACCGACTTTGGCGCGGTTTCGAAATGGCAACAACTTGTTGATTTATTAGCCCAAAGTCCAACCCAGTTTGACGTCGCTCACGTCGCAGCCGGTCTTTTGGAAGCACGAAAGCTAATTTCGGCCGTGCCGCTGACGACGCGCGTAGAATGCGTTAACGCGCTCGCTGGACGGATCAAATCAGCGCCATTGGTTCAACTTCTGGCCGGTGACGCCCCGCCGGTCGCAGCCGCAGCAATCGCCGGTGCCGTTCTCACCGATGGCGAGTGGGCAGATATGGTACCCCATTTGCCAACGCGCGCGCGTGGATTTTTGCGCAACCGCATCGATATCGGCCCGGCGACCCGAAGATCGCTCATGGCGTGGTCATCTGCCGACTTCATTCTGCCGACGCCGGCTGGTTCGGTTGAAGTAAACCTGGAGAGCTCACCGCAAAACATCCAAATCCGCGACATCGTCGAACGGATCGAAAGGTTGCGGCGTGACCGTGAAACCAGCGACGCGCCTTTTCTGCCGCTTGAGGGTGGCGATTTTGTCGAGCAGTTTGACGCCGTCAGCGAAATCCGCTTCGAGACCGATGACAATGGCACGGTCTCGTGGATTGAAGGTGCGCCGCGGGGTGCCGTTGTCGGCGTCGATATTGCCGAGCCAGCCTTTGACGAAGGGCCGGGGCCGGATGCCTACGGCGCTGCTGCATTTCGTCAGCGGATGCCTCTGGAAAACGCGCGAATGCGGCTTTGCGGCGCGGCGGCGATCGAGGGCGACTGGCGGATGAACGCGTCACCGTTTTTCGATCCGACGAGCGGCCGGTTCAGCGGCTATCGGGGGATAATGCGCCGACCGACTGTCGCTGAAAGCGCGCGCATCGATACCGGGATAGCAGCCAGCGGCGATCAAATGCAGCAACTGGTGCATGAATTGCGAACCCCCCTTGGCGCCATTATCGGCTTTTCAGAGATTATCGAACAGCAGTTATTCGGCCCGGTTACTTATGATTACAGGGAGTTGGCGCGTAACATATTGAACGACGCGGAGCGCTTGCTTGCTGGCTTCGATGATCTCGCAATGGCAGCGAAAATCGATTCCGGGCATTTTGCTCCGCCACCCGGCGTTACAGATTGCGACTGGCTAGCATTGCGCCTGGCCGAACGGCTTCGCGGTCTTAGCGACCTTTTGCATGTCACCCTCAACCTCGTACAGGCGCATCCGGTGCGGCCTTTCGCGATCGAGAACGAACTGGCCGAGCGGCTGTTGTCCAGGCTTCTATCGGCAGTGATAATCGGTTGCGAACCGGGAGAAGAGCTGGACGGGAGGTTTCGCACTGAACGTGGCCAATTGGCAACCAACCGCTTTGTTCTGACCTTGCCCAAAAAGCTGGCAGGGATGGACGAAGACGAGCTTTTCGGATCGGGCCCCGGCAGCCACAACGAATCTGACGAAGCGCCTTTGCTGGGTCTCGGCTTCTCGTTGCGGCTCGTGCGGAGCCTCGCTCACAACGTTGGCGGCGATTTACGATTTTACAACCAGGCGCTGATATTATCACTCCCGGCATCGCAAGATGGCCATTCCCAATTCCGGGGAGAAGAAAGGGACTGACATGTGGCAGGGGGGCGGCGACGGATGATAAATTCAACCTTCGCCACGTTGTCCGCGTCATCTATCGCACCCGACCTGACTTCGCTGTCAGGCCCGCGTTTCGTCGTCACCGTCGATACTGAAGAAGAATTTGACTGGACAGCCCCGTTCTCGCGTGATGGCTATGGCACATCTCACATCGCCCATATTCCGCGCTTCCAGGCACTCTGCGATGAAGCGGGCGTGAAACCATGTTATCTGGTCGACTATCCGATCACACAGGACAGCGCGGCGGTCGAACTTCTCGGGAAATATGCGGCGGACCACCGGGCCGAAATTGGTGTGCAATTGCATCCGTGGGTCAACCCGCCGTTTACCGAGCCGATTTCGGTACATAATAGCTTCGCCTGTAACCTGCCGCCCGCGCTGGAGCGGGAAAAGCTAAGCAACCTGCACACCGCGATCGTCAGCCATATGGGCGTGCGGCCGGATGCCTATCGCGCCGGCCGATATGGTGCCGGGGCGGCGACACCGGCAATCCTTGCCGACCTCGGAATAGCCGTCGACACTTCTGTGCGCGCGCGGTTCGATTATTCCGATCAGGGCGGCCCGAATTATGCACGGCATCCGGTGTTGCCTTACTGGCTGATTCCCGACAGGCTGCTCGAATTGCCGCTTACGACCGTATTTTCGGGTATGTTACACGGTGCGGGGGACGCCATTTTCGGGCGTTGCTTCGGGTCGATGACGGCACGGGCATTTCTGGCCCGCTCGAACATGCTCGAGCGCATCGCGCTGACACCGGAAGGCATTCCGCTGAAAAAAGCAATGATCGCTATCGATCTGGCGCTGACTGAGGGTGTGCCTATTCTGAACCTTTCGTTTCACTCGCCGTCGCTGGCACCGGGACATACGCCTTATGTCCGTAACGCCGACGATCTCGAGGCGTTCTACGCCTGGTGGCGAGGGGTAATGACGCATCTGACCCTACGCGGGGTCCGTGCGACGACAATGGCAGAGATCAAGGCGGCTGCTTTTCGTTGATGATAAACGCTTGCCAGTGGCGCGCTTGCTCCGCTATCGGCGCGCGGGTACGGCATCTGGTAGGGGCCTGTAGCTCAGTTGGTTAGAGCTGGCCGCTCATAACGGCTAGGTCGGGGGTTCGAGTCCCTCCGGGCCCACCAGCCTTCAGTTCCGTTGAGGCGAAGGCTGTCCGCCGAAGCTTCGGCAAAGGCGTACTCGTTCAGCCATTGTCCATCCTCCTGACAAACAAATTGCTCAAACTATCGCTTTTCCTTTTGCGTTTCCGCAGGCAGCACTCTAGGGGACGCCTGACTCGGGGAGTGGCGCAGCCTGGTAGCGCATCTGTTTTGGGAACAGAGGGTCGCAGGTTCGAATCCTGTCTCCCCGACCATTTTGTGTAAACCGCACAAAAGCGTATTTTTTGGACGAGCAAAGTCACAAGTGATGTCACATATGATGTCACAGTTTTTCACCGACTTCGAGCCGTTCCAATTCTCAAATTATTCGTATCTGGTTAGAACCGTGTTCAAGTTTCACGAGCTGCGTCGCGCGTCTGCAGATTTATTGAAGCAGACCGTCGATTGCTCTGATCGAGATGTCTGCTTTGTTGGACAATCCTGACAGTCCGCTAATAATTTTCTTTTGGATAGGTTGGCAGACCAGGATCGACCAGCGATCCCGGCAGATTGCTCGTGAAGAGAAGCGACTGAGATTCCGTTGCCAATTGCGCAGCGGTCAGACCAGGCCTCCCATTATTTTCAGACGCGCTGATAATTGCAGTCAATGTAATGGAAATCACCGATTGAGGAAAATGGCTGAACCGGGCCGCCAACGCTGATTGTTGCCGCCTGATGTCTGCCCAAACTTTGGTCGGCTATTTCGCAAAAAATAGTGAAAGAAAGTGAACGTCAGACCATTCGCTTTTGCGCCCCGCGAGGACTGCGGCCATGTCGAGACGCGCCTGACGGACGATGGTCATCCCGCGCGAGGGAATGACATAAAGCCGTTGTTCTCCGGCTCCTGCGGCAACGACCATGTCGGGAGGCAATCCCGCAGCCGGATCAGTGATATCTGTCGATTGAGTCACCGGGTCGTTCGCCGAAGTTGTACGCGGCAGCCACCAAGTGAGGCCATAGGCCGGATTGGCCACGCTGCCGACGAAAAGGTCCTTTAAAGTCGCGGGGTCGACGAGCGATTTATCATCAAGCGTGCCGCCCACGAAGCGGACAGGCGATTTGGTACCATGATTTCGGCCTGCTGGGTCGCATTCGCTAAGGGTGGAGCGCCGCGATGTGCGCTGGCTCCCGGCTGGCCACGATACAGCAGCTCGGATGATCGCCTGGCATTGTTTGCGCCGCAATCGGGTACAGCCGCGAATTTCCGCAAAGCGCAGATCGATCACTTGCTGAAGGTCCGTTTCAAGCAAGTTGAACCTGCTCGCTAGCCCGAGATTAGCCGCCCAGCGCGCCCGTGACTTTTGATGGAGTTTAACAACGCTAGGAGAGACGATAATGGCTGAAAAGAAACTGATATCGATCGGCGCATTCATCGCGGCCGGTGCCATCGCGATGACGGCCCAGCCGCGCTTAGATCGCGTAACGGGAGGCGAGGCCCGCCCAATGGTGCAGATATCGCCGACTGCGGCCACCTCAAGCACTTTGATTTCGCAGTCCGCTCCCGCTGCAGCCACCAGCACAAGTAACACCGTTGGTGGCTTTACGTATGACTGGACCGCTCTCAAAGCCGCAATCGACGCCGACACCGAAGTGACAGACGGCTATTTTATCGTCGGCAACGCAGCGGATTCCGAATATCTCTTCCAATATGAAAAGGGCAGTTTCGGAATCGACCGTGTCAGCCGGCTTGCGTCGGCTTCGAAATGGCTTGTCGGAACGCTTGCCACGCGGATGGCTCAGGCTGGCATAGTGACACTCGAAGATCCAATGCGCCCGCCGCTCGCCTTTTGGACGACGACCGGCACCAAGAAGGACGTGAAGCTCAAGCATACATTGTCGATGACCTCTGGCTTCAATGCGAACCCGCTCGTCGGCGGTTGCCAGCTGGTGCCGTTAATGACGCTCTACGCCTGCGCACAGAGCATCCATGATCTTAGGTATGACATCCTGCGACCGGGTAATGCACCCGGCGCACAATATAGCTACGGTCCGCATGGTCTTCAGGTTGCTGCTGCCTATCTGGAGGCAAAGGACACTAGCATAGAGCCAACGGAAACGCCCGGCCGGAAACGGAATTTCCATGATCTGTTCCGCCAGCATGTGACCGAACCTTTTGGTATGCCGAACACGACTTGGTACAATCCAGATGGTAACCCGCCGAGCAATCCGTGGGTTGCCGGCGGAGCCTATTCAACGCCGCGCGATTATGCCACGTTTCTGCGCGCGCTGCTCGGCGGAAGCTTCATTACCGATATGGCTACGTTCACGCAGCCGCGAACAATTGGTCTGCCGCGCGAGTTCGTCCCGAATAGCGCAATAAACTGGGAATATGCACTTGGATCCTTCGTCGAGTGCGACGGGACTTCAGCCTGCGCAACCTCGAAGGTCAACTCGTCTCCCGGTGCATATGGGTGGACTGGCTGGATTGATCGCGAAACCGGCTACTACGCCCTGATAGCAACAGATATCGCGACCGGCGGCGACCGGAAAGGCGTCGAGCTCGAGCAGGTGATGCAGGGTCTCATCAAGACAGCTATAGCGAACAGGGCGCCTGCTCCCTAGGTTACACTGCGGGAAAACCGCACTCTAGAGCCAGCGAGTGGCTGATCGCACTGTTTCGAATATCGGGTAGAGCGGAACAGCTAGTTGACGCACCAGCTCGTGCGACACTGGAAGGGGTTGCGGGGTATATCGAACCAATTATTTTTAACGTCAGCCACATCCGAGTCGGGGCGCATTGTTGGACGTTCGTGACAGTCCGGTTTTGAGCCTAACACCGGATATAGCGGTCGTTCGCTCATTTGCTGCTTCAACGGTAGATTCGCGCCCATTTCCCGACATTCAGGGTCCAGTTTTGAACCTAACAAGCGGGCGGGCTTCTTCGGCCAATCGCGCCAATCGTC
>CAZQBS010000041.1:0-8372 GCA_964591835.1 uncultured Sphingorhabdus sp.
GCAGGCCTAGCGGTTCTAGGTCCAGGCTGGCCAACGCAGCAATGGACAAAATGGGTCAAATCCGAAAGACGCCAAAATGGCTTCGATAGCGAAGCACAATACCCTAGCCGGCAGAATGACTACCGGCGGCGGGAGTTTTACTCCGCTACCTTTGCCATTTTGACGCCTCGACGATGATATGTATGAGTTCTCGGCCTGACCGATTTAGCGGGTGGTCAAAGCTGTGCAGGTGCAGCATAAATGGCGAATGCACTCTCCCGTTACCCAGAAAAAATCCATCGGCCCGCGCGAATTGACGGTGATGATGGCCTCGCTGATGGCACTCAATGCGCTTGCCATCGACGCGATGTTGCCTGCTTTTCCGGCCATGATCGAAGGCCTTAAGGTCAAGGACGCGAACCAGATCCAGCATGTGATCTCTGTTTTTCTGGCCGGAACCGGGATCGGCGCATTGATTTATGGACCGCTCTCCGACCGCTTCGGCCGCAAGCCGATCCTGCTGATCGCAACCCTTGGTGCCGCCGTGTTTTCACTTGCCTGCTCGATTTCAGCCAGCTTCGAGACGCTCTTGGCGATGCGCTTTGCCCACGGATTGCTTGCCGCGGCGATGGGTGTGCTGGTTATTTCGGTGATCCGCGACCAGTTCGAAGGCGACGCGATGGCACGGCGGATGTCGACTATTTTCCTGATCTTCATGATCGTCCCGATTATTGCGCCGACCATCGGCCAGTTTGTGCTGCTCTTTGCCGGGTGGCGGACGATTTTCCACCTGATGGCATTCATGGCGGTGATCGCCGCAATTTGGGTATATCGGCGCCTGCCTGAAACCCTGCATCCCGAAAATGTCATCCCGATAGAGCCTCATGCGCTTGCCAAAGCGTGGCGCAAGGTGGTGCTCCACCGCAATGCCACCGGTTACATGCTGGGGGCCGGGATCGTGCAGGGTTCGCTGTTCGGCTATCTCAATAGTTCACAACAGATGTTCGACAAGGTGTTCAACGCCGCCGAATTTTTCACCATCGGCTTTGCCATTGTTGCCATCGGCATTGCCGTGTCCAACTTTACAAATGCGCGGATTGTCGAGCGCTTTGGCGCGCGGCGGGTGTCGCAGACGGCGTTGATTACGTTTATCATGTTGGGTGCGCTGCAACTTTTAGCGGCCCGACTCGCGCCAGCCTCGATGGCCCTTTTTCTCGCGTTACTGACCGCCAACATGGCGATGGTCGGGTTTATCGGATCAAACTTCTCTTCAATAGCGATGACCCCATTTGGCGATGTTGCCGGTGCCGCGTCGTCATTCCAGACCTCTGTCCGCACTGTCTTGGCGGCGTCGATCGGCGCGGTTATCGGCCAGCAGTTTGACGGCAGCGTGACGCCGGTCGCACTGGGGTTTCTGCTCTGCGGGCTGGTTGCCCTGCTACTAGTGCTGTGGTGTGAAAAGGGGAAGCTCTTCACCCGTCCGGGCACGACGCAGTCGATCCCCGCCGATCCGCGCATCTAATGCAAAAGAAAAGGCCAAAAGAAAAGGCCAAAAGAAAAGGGACGCCGGAGCGCCCCTTGACTTTCACACCATCTAAAAGCGTCAGTCGATAACCGGGCCGGGGAACTCGCCCATATCCGGTGCATCGTCCTGCATCTGGTCATGCTGCAGGTTGGAATTGCGCATTCCGTAGATGAAGTAGAGCGCAATTGCCCCGACCAGGAAGTAGACGAAGAACATCAGCACGTTCATCGGCACCGTCGTGATCAGATACAGGCACGAAAGGATGCCGAGGATTGGCACGATCGGATAGAGCGGTACCGAAAAGCCGCGTGGCAGATCGGGTGCTGCACGACGCAGATAGATGACCGACAGGCAGACGATGGCGAAAGCCGCCAGCGTGCCGACCGAGGTCATGTCGCCAAGCACATTGATGTCGAAGAAACCAGCCGCAATGGCTGTAATCGTACCGACCAGTAGCGTGTTGACGTAAGGTGTCTGGAACTTCGGATGGACCTTCGAGAAAATCTTGGGCAGCAATCCGTCGCGCGCCATCGTGTAGAAGATACGCGTTTGCGCATACATCAGCACCAGCACCACCGACGTCAGGCCGATGATCGCACCGATCTTGATGGTCTTTGCAAGCCATGCCCATTGCTCACCGAAGCTATCGACCACAACCGCGACAGGATCGGGCACGTTCAGCGTGCCATAAGGCACGAGCAAGGTCATGATCGCCGCCACCAGCATATAGATGACGGTGCAGACCACCAGCGAACCGATGATCCCGAACGGCATATCGCGCTTCGGATCTTTCGCTTCCTGGCCCGCAGTCGAAACAGCCTCGAAGCCGATATACGCGAAGAAAACGATCGACGCTGCGCGCATGATACCATCGACGCCGAATTCGCCCGGCCCGGTATTCTCCGGAATGAAGGGCGTCCAGTTGGTCGCCATAAGCTCGGTAAGGTTGGATAGAACGATGAAACCGCCGACGACGATGAAAGCAGCCAGCACGCTGACCTTGATAGCAACGATGACGTTGTTGACCTTGGCCGATTCGGACACGCCGATCATCAACAGCAGCGACAGCACCATGCAGATAAGGAAGGCAGGCAGGTTAAAGATCGCAGTGACCGTTGAACCATCTACAAGAATCGGCGCGCCATCGCGCATCAGTACCTGTCCGGTAGGACCGGTAAACTGCGCGGGAATAACAAGACCGAAATCGGCCAGCAAACTCACGACATAACCGCCCCACCCGACCGCGACCACCGACGCGGCAAGGCCGTATTCGAGGAGGAGCAAGGCACCCATGACCCACGCGACGAATTCACCCAATGTGGTGTAGCTATATGTATAGGCCGATCCGGAAACCGGCAATGTGGAGGAGAGTTCAGCGTAGCATAGCCCGGCAAAGGCACAGACCAGGCCCGCCACCACAAAGGAAAGCATGACCGCCGGCCCGGCGTGGAGCGCTGCGGCACTGCCGGTGCGAACGAAAATACCCGCGCCGATGATACAGCCAACGCCAAGCAGAAGCAGGTTCCACTTGCCCAGCGAACGTTTTAGCTCGCTGTTGGCCGTTTCTCTTTGCACTTGCGCGATCGTTTTGCGCGCGAACATGCGCTGCACAACGGATTGCTGGTTACTCGCCATCTTAATCTCCCCGACGGATGCTAATGGCCGGAGAACCTAACCGCTAAAACCTGTTGCGCAACTTAATATCAACGCGCAAGCATCGGCCCGAGCGCTTTTCCACCGAAAAGATGGATGTGGAGGTGCGGGACCTCCTGATGCGAGTCGATCCCGACGTTCGCGAGAAGGCGGTAGCCGGGTGCGACAAGCCCCAGATCGCGCGCGACGGTGCCGACCGCGCGGATGAAACCGGCGACCTCCGCGTCGCTGGCTTTCGCGCTGAAATCGTCCCAACTGACATACGCACCCTTGGGGATCACCAGCACATGAACCGGCGCCTGCGGGTTGATGTCATGGAAAGCCAGCGCATGATCGTCTTCATACACCATATGATTGGGAATCTCCCCGCGCAGGATTTTGGCGAAGATATTCTGGTCGTCATAAGGCAAAGTCGCGTCGACGGGCATGACTCACTCCTTCCTTGCGGCCTTTTCGGCATGGCCTGACACGCCCTCACGCCGGTGCAATTCGTCGAGCACGTCGTTGATTGAAAGCCCGCCGTCAGCCAGCAAGATCATGAGGTGGAACAGCAAATCTGCCGCCTCGGCGGTCAGGTTGGCGGGGTTGCCAGACAGCGCGGCGATGACCGTCTCGGTCGCTTCCTCGCCAACCTTCTGAGCAATTTTCTCGCGGCCTTTGGCGAAGAGCGAGGCGACATAGCTGCTGTCGGGCGAAGCCCCGCGCCGCGCGACAATCGCTGCTTCCAGCCGCTGGAGAAGCTCGCTCATCGTATGTCCTTTTGCAACGCCGCGACCATTTGCCGGTCTGCGGGCGGGATCAAGCCTTCGAGCACTCGCCAGAAGCCTGTAACCGACTCCTGACCCGCGGCACCATAAGCCGCCGCGAGATTGTTGCGCAGCGAGTCGAACAATTGCGCTTCGAACTCCGCCCCCTGCGGCGTCAGCCGGAGCAGCTTCTGCCGCCTGTCGACCTCTCCCGCGCGGGTTTCGATCAGGCCGCGCTCGGCCAGATCGGTCAGCACACGCCCCAGCGACTGTTTGGTAATCGCGAGGATTTTAAGCAAAGCGCTGATTGTCAGGTCGGGCTGCCGCGCGATAAAATACAGCGCGCGGTGATGCGCCCTGCCAAGTCCGTGCTCGGCGAGCCCTTCGTCGATCGACCGGGTCAGCCGCGTGTAGCCGAAGAACAGCAACTCTACTCCGCGCCTGACTTCATGTTCACGCAGGAATAACGGCGATGCCGCAGGCGTCATGCTATCGCTACCGCGGAGAGAAGAGGTGGGAGATGGGACAGCCATATTGACGTATCTTGGCGCAGGCCATAGGACAGTGCAACCCTTTCCTGTGGCGAGCATAGCAATGACGACTGGCGCATTTCCGTTTGAAGCGAACCCCAATCCGGTCGATCCCGCCCGCCGTGCCGAATTGCTTGCCGATCCGGGCTTCGGCCGTGTTTTCACCGACCATATGGTGACCATCCGCTATTCCGAGGGTAAAGGCTGGCAAGACGCAAAGGTCGGGCCGCGCGGGCCGCTGACGCTCGATCCGGCGACTGCAGTGCTGCATTATGCGCAGGAAATTTTCGAAGGGCTAAAGGCGTACCGGCTGAACGACGGCAGCATGGCGCTGTTCCGGCCCGAACAGAATGCGCGCCGTTTCCAGCGTTCGGCAAAGCGGCTGGCGATGGCCGAACTGCCCGAAGAGCTGTTCCTGCAATCGTGCAAGCAACTGGTTGAGGTCGATAAGGCATGGTTCCCGCCGGTCGAAGGCGGCTCGATCTATCTGCGCCCGTTCATGATCGCGAGCGAGGTGTTCCTCGGCGTCAAACCGTCCTCCGAATATCTGTTCATGGTAATCGCGTCTGCTGCGGGCAATTACTGGAAAAGCGGCGTGCCAGCGATTTCGATCTGGGTATCCGAGCATTATACGCGCGCAGCGCCCGGCGGCACGGGTGCGGCCAAATGCGGTGGCAACTATGCGGCCAGTCTCGTGGCACAGTCCGAAGCCATCGGGCGCGGTTGCGATCAGGTGGTGTTCCTCGATGCCGCCGAGCATCGCTGGATCGAAGAGCTTGGCGGGATGAACCTGTTTTTCCTGTTCGACGACGGTACGCTGATAACCCCGCCCGTCGATGGCACAATATTGGAGGGCATAACCCGCGAATCCATTATCACGCTGGCGCGCGAGCAAGGATTGACGGTGCGCGAAGAGCGTTATGCTATCGACCAGTGGCGCGACGACGCGACTTCGGGCAGGCTTGTGGAGGCCTTTGCGTGCGGCACCGCAGCGGTGGTTACCGCGGTCGGCAGCGTTCATAGCGAGAGCGGCAGCTTTACCATCGGTGCTGGTGGACCGGGCCAGATTACTCAGCAGTTGCGTTCAAGACTGGTAGATATCCAGCGCGGAGCCACACCCGACACGCATGGTTGGGTAAACCGCATCGGCTGATCGCAAATACCCGTTTTTCGGCGATTGCCTTCGACGATTGACGCGTTATAAGGCCGCCGCAGCAGGCCGATGGCAACTTTGTCCTGCGTCAAAAATACCAAGATGATGGGGCGTCGCCAAGCGGTAAGGCACCGGCTTTTGATGCCGGCATTCGCAGGTTCGATCCCTGCCGCCCCAGCCATCTTCGTAGAATTTACAGCGCTTCAGGCATTGGCCAGTTTGGTAAAGGGCTGTAACTGACCGACCGTTTTTCTGGTTTGCATGAATATTTTTTTGTAAACGCACGTATCTGTCTGTGAGCCCCGCATTCTGCGGAGGCAGTGGAGAGAATATGCGCATTGCAATTGCCGATGATGAACCCGATGTAATCGCGTTCCTGACGTCCATAATTGAAGAGATGGGCGATACGGTAGTGTCGTATGGCGACGGTAATATGCTGTCGCAAGCCTTGGTTCGCGAAACCTTCGACCTTCTGATTCTCGACTGGAACATGCCCGGCAAGGACGGTCTGGCCCTGTTACAGTGGATGCAGGCGTCAATGGTCGAACGCCCGCCGGTGATCATGATGACCAACCGGTCGGCAAAGATGGATATCAGCGACGCGCTCAATGCAGGAGCCGATGACTATATCGCCAAACCCGAAGATCGCGCGGTGGTGGCCGCACGAATCAACGCGGTGCTTGGTCGCAATGCGGGGGCCGGGGCGTTCGATGCCAAGGCGACTTATGGCAAATATCAGATCGACCGGATCGAGCAAACAGTGACGATCAACGACAAGACGACTGCGCTGACCGCCAAGGAATTCCAACTCGCCGAGCTGTTTTTCCGCAATGCCGACCGCACCCTGTCGCGCAATTACATTATGGAGACGATCTGGCGAACGACTGCGGCGCTGGCGACGCGGACGCTCGACATGCACATCTCGCGGGTGCGGGCAAAGCTCGACCTGAAATCCGAAAACGGTTTTCGGATTTTCACCGTGTTCGGCTATGGTTACCGCTTGGAATCGATTGGCAAATTTGCATAGAATTCCGGCAGCCGCACCCGCTGCTTGCCGACGTCTACCGGGTCAACACAAAATAGGCGACATACAGCCAGCTCAATATCCCGTGGATGATCGCCCACAACACCGATTTATGCGCGGTATAGCTGATCACCATCGCCAGCGCACTGCCGAAACCGACTCCCGAACTCACCACTTCGCGTTGCATCTTCACGCCGCCTGCCTTGCCCGCTCGGTCAGCTCCTGATTTAGCATTTCGGCAAGCAGGAACGCCAATTCGAGCGACTGTGCTGCATTCAGGCGCGGATCGCAATGCGTATGATAGCGGTCGGCAAGACCTTCATCGGTGACCGCAATGGCGCCGCCGGTGCATTCGGTTACATTCTGTCCGGTCATCTCGATATGGATGCCGCCACCAAAACTGCCTTCGGCGCGGTGAACGGCAAAGAAACCGCGTACTTCGGCGAGGATTCGCTCGAACGGACGCGTTTTATAGCCGCTCGCCGACTTGATGACATTGCCGTGCATCGGGTCGCACGACCAGATCACCGGATGCCCTTCGCGCTGCACCGCACGGATCAACGCAGGCAAGCCGGTTTCGACCTTGTCATGGCCGAAGCGCGCAATCAGCGTCATGCGCCCGGCTTCGCGCGCCGGATTGAGCGTATCGAGCAGCCGCAGCAAGGTATCGGGCTCAAGGCTCGGACCGCATTTGACGCCGATCGGGTTGCCGATGCCGCGCATATATTCGACGTGCGCCGACCCCTCGAACCGCGTGCGGTCGCCGATCCAGAGCATATGTGCCGACGTGTCATACCAGCCACCAGTAAGCGAATCCTGCCGCGTCATCGCCTGCTCGTAGGGCAGCAGCAAAGCCTCATGGCTTGTATAAAAACTCGTTCCCTTGATCTGCGGCACCGTCTCTGGCGTGATCCCGCACGCCTTCATGAAGTCGAGCGCCTCACCGATCCGGTCGGCGGTTTCCTTGTATTTCTTCGCCCACGGGCTTCGGCCCATATAATCGTGGGTCCATGCATGGACCTGCTGCAAATTGGCATAGCCGCCGTTCGAAAACGCACGCAGCAAGTTGAGCGTCGATGCGGCCTGGCTGTAGGCACGCACCATCCGCGCCGGATCGGGCTCACGGCCAACGGCGTCAAACTCGATGTCGTTGATGATGTCGCCGAAATAGCTTGGCAGTTCGACACCGCCGATGGTTTCGGTATCGGTCGAGCGGGGCTTGGCGAACTGGCCCGCCATGCGGCCGACCTTTACCACAGGCACCTTGCCCGAAAATGTCAGCACCACCGCCATTTGCAGCAGCACGCGGAAGGTATCGCGGATATTGTTCGGATGAAACTCGGCAAAGCTTTCGGCGCAGTCGCCGCCTTGCAACAGAAACGCCTTGCCCTCGACCACCTGCGCCAGATCGGCGGTCAGGTTGCGCGCTTCGCCTGCAAAAACCAGCGGCGGATAATTACGCAGCGTCTCTTCGGTCGCGGCCAGTGCAGCGGCATCGCGGTAGGCAGGCATGTGAATTGCCTTGGCCTTTCTCCAGCTATCGGGCGTCCACGCCGTCGCCATTATATTCACTCCAGACAATTTTCAAACTTGGGTCGGCCCCTTAGGCAAATCTTGTTAGCATAAGCAAGCCTTAGCCGCAATTTTCGGCTGCTTTCGGTTTTTGCAACCACGACGATGCGCATTAGTCACAAAACGGCCAAATTCCCTGTTGGCAAAACACGTGAAAGGCGTCTATCAGGCCGCTGAATCGCTCTGGCGG
>CAZQBS010000041.1:8382-28725 GCA_964591835.1 uncultured Sphingorhabdus sp.
CAAAGGGGTTTTGTCGAAATCGCGGGCCGTCCGGTTTCCGCTTCGCACGTAAGGGTAGTATATGGCTACGGTCAAGAAAACGGCAGGTTCGAAAAACGGCGGCGCGCAGGTCATCGCTGGTGATATAACTGTGCCGACGCTCGATGGCACTGTTGTGGTTGTGGATGACGGCGTTCGTCGCCGCGACTTTATCAATATTGCCGCAGTCAGCTTTGCCGGCATCGGTGCCGGAGCCGTGGTATTGCCAATGCTGACGACGATGAGCGCAAGCGCCGATGTTCTCGCACTCGCCTCGATCGAAGTCGATGTTGCCGCGATCGAGCCCGGTCAGGCGATCAAGACCAGTTGGCGCAAACAGCCGATTTTCATCCGCAACCTGACTCCGCAAGAGATTGCCGAAGCCAACAAGGTCGATGTCGGTGGCCTGCGCGACGCGCAAACGCTGGCCGAGCGGACCAAGCCGGGCAAGGAAAACTGGCTGATCACTTTGGGTGTCTGCACCCATCTGGGCTGTGTTCCGCTGGGTGCCGCAGCAGGCGAAGTCAAAGGCGAATATGGCGGCTATTTCTGCCCGTGCCACGGTTCGCATTACGATACCGCAGGACGCATCCGCAAAGGCCCCGCGCCACTCAATCTCGCCGTTCCGGAATTTGCGTTCCTGAGCGACACTCTCGTGAAAATCGGCTGAGGAGCTAGAGACAATGAGCTTCCCCTGGGCAAAAGAATATGCGCCGCAAGGCACCGTCGCCAAATGGGTCGACGAACGCTTGCCGCTGCCGCGTCTGGTCTATAACGCCATCGGCGCCGGCTATCCGGTGCCGCGTAACCTCAATTATTTCTGGAACTTCGGCGTGCTTGCCGGCGTCTGTCTGGTTATCCAGATTGTCACCGGCATCATCCTCGCGATGCATTATTATGCCAGCGTCGATGGCGCGTTCAATTCGGTCGAGCATATCATGCGCGACGTGAATTCGGGCTGGTTCATCCGTTACGCGCATATGAACGGCGCAAGTTTCTTCTTCATCGTCGTCTATATCCACATCTTCCGCGGGCTGTTTTTCGGTTCGTACAAAGCACCCCGCGAGATGATCTGGCTGCTGGGCGTGGTCATCTTCCTCTTGATGATGGCAACTGGCTTCATGGGCTATGTGCTTCCCTGGGGGCAGATGAGCTTTTGGGGGGCGCAGGTGATTACCGGCTTCTTCTCGGCCATTCCCGTGGTCGGCGAACCGCTTCGCCAGTGGATATTGGGCGGTTATGCGCCCGATCAGGCTGCGCTCAACCGCTTCTTCTCGCTTCACTATCTGTTGCCGTTCGTGATTGCCGGGGTCATCATCCTGCACATCTGGGCGTTGCATATTCCGGGTTCGTCGAACCCGACCGGCGTCAGCGTAAAGGCCGAACAGGACACCGTCCCGTTCCATCCTTATTACACCGCAAAGGACGGCTTCGGGCTCGGCGTGTTCCTGATCTTCTTCGTCGCGGTGACCTTCTTCGCGCCGAATTTGCTGGGTCATCCGGATAACTACATCCCGGCAAACCCGCTATCGACGCCCGCGCATATCGTGCCCGAATGGTATTATCTGCCCTTCTACGCGATCCTGAAGGCGTTCACCGTCAACTTCGCCATTCCGTTCACCGGTATCGTCCTGATCGAAGCCAAGCTGATGGGTGTACTGGCGATGTTCGGTTCGATCCTGCTCTTGTTCTTCTTGCCGTGGCTCGACACCTCACCCGTGCGTTCGGGGCATTATCGTCCGCTGTTCCGCAAGTTCTTCTGGTACGGCCTTATTCCCTGCGTTGTTGTGCTCGCCTATTGCGGGGCGCAGCCGCCCTACACGCAATGGGTTATCCTCAGCCAGATCGCCGCGGCCTATTATTTCGTCCATTTCTTGATCATCCTGCCTATCGTCTCGCGTATCGAAAGGCCGCTGCCGCTGCCCAATTCGATTACCGAAGCCGTGACCGGCAAACCGCTCGATACTGCGGCCGCGTAAAACAGGGAAAGCCTATATCATGGTTCGTCTTTTAGCTTTTTTGGTGGGCTTGTTTTTTAGCGGGATGCTGCTGCTTGGTCTTGGTGACACCATTATCGGTGCGATCAAGGAACCTGCACAGGAGACCGCCGAGCATGAGTTTCACGAGAAACCGCTCGCCGAAGAATTCCCGCATGACGGCCCGTTGGGCAAATATAACCGCGGCCAGTTGCAGCGTGGACTAAAGGTTTACTCGGAAGTTTGCGCGGCTTGCCACAGCCTGAACCTCGTTGCCTTCCGGGATTTCGCCGATTTGGGATACAACGAAGCCGAAGTGAAGGCGCTTGCCAAGGGTTGGAAAACCGAAGTGCCGTCGATCGACCCGGTGACCGGCGAAGCGGCGACGCGTCCGGGTATTCCCGCGGACAAGATTCCTTCGCCCTTCGCCAACGAAACCGCTGCACGCGCCGCCAACAACAACGCGCTGCCACCAGATCTTTCGCTGATCACAAAGGCGCGCGCCGATGGCCCTGCTTATGTTTACTCGTTGCTGCTCGGCTACCGCGAACAGGCCGGTTACAAGAACGAAGAAGGCAAGGAACTGCTCAAGGAGTTCCCGGACGCAGCGACGCCGGAAGGGCTCAATTTCAACCCGTGGTTTGCCAATCTGAACATCGCGATGGCTTCACCTCTCGGCAGCGATGACATGGTCACCTATGACGACGGCACGAAGGCAACGCGGGCACAGATGGCCAAAGACGTCTCGGCGTTCCTCGCGTGGACCGCCGAACCGAAGATGGAAAACCGCAAGAGCGCGGGTTGGGCAGCGCTTGGCTTCCTGCTGATTTTTACGGTTTTGGCCTTCATGTCTTACAAGAGCATCTGGGCCGACAAGAAGCATTGATTGACGATGCAGCGCGCTGCCGGTAATGGCAGCGCCGCGTCGATTGCATCGAAGCGGGTATAGCATAGTGGTAATGCACTAGCCTTCCAAGCTAGCTAGAGGGGTTCGATTCCCCTTACCCGCTCCAGATTTTCCAATCATTGATACACTTTGCGACAAAGCATGCGTTGCGCTGACAAAGTGCTGCGACATATTGTTCCTATATGACTTTCATCCGGTGACCCGCCGGCCGAAATGACGAAGGAACGATGACATGAACAAGATCCAATTATTTTCCGGCTTGCTGGCGGCGTCGCTGGCCTCGGCTGCACTTTATGCGGCACCCGGCATGAACGCCGCTGCTGTGACCAAGGCCGACGCGTTGGCCAAGGCCGACGAGCGCTTCGCCAAGATGGACGTTAACAACGACGGCGCGCTCAACCAGGCCGACCGCGCAGCCAAGGTGAAAGAACGGTTCGCCGCGATGGATACCGACAAGAACGGATCGATCAGCGAAGCTGAATTTGTCGCAACACACGAAGCCCGCATGACCAAGCGCGAAGATCGCCGCGAGATGCGCGGTGAGCGCAAGGGCGGTGGGCATAAAGGTCACCGCATGGGCGGTCGCGGCGAAATGGGCGGCGGCATGAAGATGCTGGCGATGGCCGATGCAAACGGCGACAAATCAGTCACCAAGGCAGAGTTCCGCTCCGCTGCCGAAGCGCACTTTACCAAAGCCGATACCAACAACGACGGTTCGATTTCGGCAGAAGAGCGTAAAGCACAGCGTCAAGGCAAATGGGGCAATCGCCCCGCAGCGCCCGCCAACGCGAACTAAATAGGTTCCGGACCTGACTTTGCTGGCGCGGTCTTTTCCCTCCCTTTTTGGACCGCACCAATACTGGGCCGGAGGAGTTCCCCCTCCTCTCCTCCGGCCTTTTTCTTGCTTGTTCAGACTTCATCGCCAACAAGCGGAGCTTAGGCCGAATATCCCCAAGTAACATCGCTGAGGCGTCAAAATGGCAAAGATATCGAAACAAAATGCACGCAGTCAGGCAGTTATTCTGCCTGCAAGAGCATTTTGTTTCGAGATCGAAGCCATTTTGGCGTCCTTCGGATTTGACCGCTTTCGTCCATTGCGTCGTTGGCGAACCTTGAGATATGTTTATATCCCGGCGGTCCGCCGCCTCGCACTGAACGAAAGCGCCTCAAACCTCAGCGATGTTACTTGGGGTTCTTCGGCCTGATGACCAAGACCCGCCAACATCTGCTGCTCGTCGACGATGAAGCATCGATCCGCGATCCGTTGGGGAAATATCTCGAACGGCAGGGGTTTCGCGTCACCGATGCCGCCGACGCGTCGATGGCGCGCTCGGCTTTGCTCGCATACGACATCGACCTCGTGCTGCTCGACATCATGATGCCCGGGGAAGACGGCCTCAGCCTGTGCCGCCATATCGCCGCCAATGACGGGCCGCCGGTTATTCTGCTCACGGCCAAATCCGAAGAAACCGACCGGATCATCGGACTGGAAATCGGTGCGGACGATTATGTCGTCAAACCCTTCTCCCCCCGCGAGCTGGTTGCCCGGATCAAGGTCGTGCTCCGCCGGATATCGTCGGGCCAGCCAAAGATTGGCGGCACCGGTGACAGCTATAATTTTGCCGGATGGACGCTCAATACGGGCGAACAGACGCTGCACGATCCTGAAGGCGTGCTGGTCTCGTTATCTTCGGGTGAATACAGGATGCTCGAGGCGTTGATCGAGCGTGCCGGACAAGTATTGACCCGCGACCAATTGCTCGACCTGACGCGCGGGCGCGAAGGCGGGCCGTTTGACCGCGCCATCGACAACCAGGTCAGCCGCCTTCGCCGCAAGATCGAAGTCGATGCCAAGGATCCTCAGCATATCAAGACAATCTGGGGCGGCGGCTACCGCTTTTCGACCGAAGTCCGGCGGCTATAATGCTAGATATGAGGCGAAATCTCTGGCCGCGAAGCCTGTACGGCCAGATCCTTCTGGTTGCAGCACTGGCACTGTTTGTTGCGCAGGCGTTCAGCGCGGCGATGCTGTTTTCGGGCACTAGGGGTCGTTCGATTGCCGAGACATCGACGATGATTGTTACCCGCGTTGCCAACCATATCGAGCGCGAGGAAGCGACCGGGCTGGCCATTGGCCGCAATGAAGCATGGGGAAAGCCGCGCCGCGATGGACGCCAGCGCCGGCGAGGACCACCGGTCACCATCACTATAGGCGAAGCGCCCCTAAACATCGCCCGGTTCGAGCCGCAGGCCGAAATTACCGCCCGCGCGCGCGATTTTCTGGGCCAAGCCGATCTGGAGTTGCGCAATGTTCGGCTCTCGGTCGGATCGATCGCGCTGCTACCGCGCGAATTACGCGATCCCCAGATGCGGCGCTGGCAAACGGCGCGGTTGCGAAAGCCCGAACAGCCGATGCCACGTCACGCTGTGCTTTTATCCGCGCAATTGCCCGATGGCCGATGGATCAATGCTACCGGTCTGGTCCGCCCGACAGACACCGCATCGATTGTGGCTCTTCTCATCCAGACGCTGTTGCTCTACGCCGCCGTGATGATACCGTTGGCGCTGGTCGCGCGGCGAATCGCCAAACCCTTGGCACATCTGAATGAACGCGTCGAACGCGTGGGTCTGGTCGGCGAGATCGTACCGTTAGAGGCAAACGGCCCCAGCGACATCCGCCAGCTGATCGACTCGTTTAACACAATGCAGGCGCGAGTTTCGGTTTTGCTCGGTGAGAAGGATGTGATGCTGGGCGCTATCGGTCACGATCTCAAAACCCCGCTGGCGGCGCTCCGTGTCCGCATCGAATCAGTCGAGGACGAGGGAGAGCGTGAGAAGATGGCAGCGACCATCGACGAGATGACGACGATCCTAGACGACATCCTGACGCTGGCGCGGCTCGGTAAATCGGGTGAGGCCAGCCAGAAGACCGACATCGGTGCGTTGGTCGGGTCGGTTGCCGAGGAATATCCGAAAGCGAAGTTGACCGAACCAGAGACGCGGATTGTCGCCGATGTGCGACCGGTGCTCCTTCGGCGCGCGCTGCGCAACCTGATCGGTAATGCAATTACCTACGGTAAGGCCGCGGCCATTTCGGTGCAGCATTCTACCGGCGAACTGCGTATTATAATCGAAGACAACGGCCCCGGGATCGCACCCGAACTAATCGATTCTATGTTCGAGCCATTTGCGCGCGCTGAGACTTCGCGGAGTAGGGCAACTGGCGGCTCAGGTCTCGGGCTGACCATCGCACGCGCTATTGCACGTAGCCACAATGGCGATGTAATCTTGGAAAACCGAGCCGAGGGCGGCTTGCGGGCGACGTTGATACTGGCCACATAAAATCGGCCCCCGGTGAAGATGTGCCATTCACCGGAGGCCGATGCAATATTGGCAGTCGTCATGAACGACCAACATAGCATGAACGGTTTAGCTGCTCCTGATGGACCAGATCGGCGGTTCGCACCGCACCCGGAACAGCATCCTCCCGCTCGGATGGATTAACGACCTGCTGTTCGAGAACTTTAGCCAGTGGGCTGTTTTTTCCAGCTACCGCTGTCCTGATATTCGGGTTTTATGTTGGTCGCCTGCGGCAGGTTTCCACCGCCATAGGCCGCTTCGCCGCCCTTCTTGCGGGCGCTGCTCGAATAATCGGGCGCTGCATAGCTGGACATTGCACGTTGGCGGGCGGGAGTCATATCGGTGTAAGACACGGTTGTGTAAGGTGCCGCCAGCCGCGCTTCCGCCTCGGCTTTCAACCTAGCGGCGGCAAATTCGCGTTCGTAGCGCTGCTGCAACTGGATCGGATCGAGTACCGGCGTTGTGTCAGGCGTCCATGCGCGCGGCTTTGGACCCGGAAACGGCTCACGTCCCGCGTGGCCACGGTAAAACGCCGAAAGCCGACCCGCACTGCCCTTCCAGCTATAGAAACGATGCGCGCCGATGGTGCCGACGAAGTTCAGGCTAGGTGCCCAATAGGGATCGACATAAGTCGCATGGTAATGCGTCGCCATGCCAACCGGCGCATAAACCGAACCGGCGAGCGCCTGCGCCGCGACGCGCTGCGCACGCAGCCACGCGGGACGTGCCGGAATTCGTGCCATCGAGCCGTCACAGCTATAACTGAACTGGCAACCCGTGCGCCGTTCGGAGCCTTGGTAGATTACCCCACAAACGCTGTTCGGATAGGTCGGATGCCGCATCCGGTTCAATATGACCTGAGCCACTGCGCGCTGTCCGGCATCGGGTTCGTTCGCTGCCTCGTAATAGATCGCATCGGTCAGGCATTTCAGCGCACGCGAATGCTCCGTCGAACCGGCGCGCATTACAAATGGCTGTGCAGCGCCGCTGCTCGTATCGACCAGCCCGCTCAGAGCATCGCCACCCCCTGCCCCCGGCGTCATCGCGGCATCGGCGCTCACCGGCGGGATCGAATAATCGGAATCGAGGAAATAGAAGGCCGATCCGGGGAAGTTCTCTGCCGGAAACTCGGCATCCCATTTCAGGTTCGACCGGGCGGCTTCATTGCTGCTAGCAAACGGCGCGATTTGAGCAACCGAAGGCACCAACGCGAGCAACGCAAACGCCAGCATGACCAGAACAATCTCGCGGGTTCCGATCAGCTTGCTGCGCACCGGGCGACGCTCGGCGCGGGGCCGTTTGACGATCGCTTCATTGATGGGCTCATGGATCATGGTGTGCTTTGCGTCGAGGGAATGGAACGTCTGCGGCATGGCGCATACATCAAAAGGCATAGCCCCGCGCGACCGATTTTCGGCCTGTGCCAGCGTGGGACGTCACCGAATGGAAATCTTAAGAGTTGCAAAACAATGAAAATATTGGCGCACTTACGATATCGCCAAGATCGGTAGCCTTAACCATTTTAGCTGTGACGGGTTGCCATTCGGGCGCGCTAATGGCTAGTTGCGTTTTAATATGCGAATTGCCCTGTATCAGCCCGATATTGCCGGAAATGTCGGTGCCGTTTTGCGGACTGCGGCCTGTTTCGGGGTTGCCTGCGATATTATCGAGCCATGTGGTTTCGCCTTTTCGGAACGTGCTTTAAAGCGCGCCGGAATGGACTATGCGGCACAGGCGCAGATTGCCCGCCACGCCGACTGGGACGTCTTTCTGGCGTCGGTCGGTGACGCGCGGGTTGTGCTGATGTCGAGCAAGGCGGCGACTGCGCTACCCTCGTTTGCCTTCCGTCCCGACGACATCGTCCTGATGGGGTCGGAAAGCAGCGGTGCTCCCGCTGCCGTTCATCAACGCGCCGACGAGCGTGTGTATATTCCGATGGCCAGCGGATTTCGGTCCTTGAACATTTCGGTGTCGGCTGGCATCGCTTTGGCCGAGGGTTTGCGACAGACCCGGCAGTTCCCGGGAGCAAGCGCGTGACGTTAGTGTTGAATACCCGCCAGCAAGCAGCACGTGACTGGTTTGAGGCGTTGCGCACACGCATTTGCACCGTTTTCGAGGCAATCGAGCGCGAAGCCGGATCGGACGCCTCGTTCGAGTATCTGCCTTGGGACCGCGTAGACCATGACGGATCGCCGGGCGGCGGCGGCGTACGCGGGGTGATGAAGGGGAAGGTCTTCGAAAAGGTCGGTGTAAACGTGTCGACCGTGGGCGGCAGCTTCAACCCGGAATTCGCCAAAAGTATGCACGGTGCCGCCGAAGACCCCAGTTTTTTTGCGACCGGTATCAGTCTGGTCGCGCATATGGCGAACCCGCATGTGCCCGCCGTGCATATGAACACGCGTTATCTGGTGACGACCAAGGACTGGTTCGGCGGCGGCGCTGATTTGAACCCGCCGATTGTTTATGACGAGGATACCGCCGATTTCCACGCCTGCCTGCGCGCCGCCTGTTCGCCGTTCGGACCGGACGTTTACGAGCGCTACAAGGCGTGGGCCGACGAGTATTTCTGGATACCCCATCGCGGCGTCCACCGCGGCGTGGGCGGGATATTCTACGATCATCTCGAAAACGAAAGCGAACCGCTGTTCGAACGAAACTTCGCGTTAACCCGTGCGGTCGGCGAGGCGTTTCTGGATATTTTCCCGAAACTGGTACGGCGGCGGATGGACCAACCGTTTTCTCCCGAAGAAAAACAGGCGCAGCGGCTCTGGCGCGGGCTATATGCCGAATTCAATCTTGTCTATGACCGCGGCACCACATTCGGCCTGAAAACAGGCGGAAACGTCGACGCCATCCTGATGAGCCTGCCGCCCGAAGTGGCGTGGGACTGAGATGCCGCTAAGTCCGGTCGGCAAGGGCGAGCTAGCCGCCGTCGTTACCTCGCTCGAAATGACCGCCCGTCCGCCGCTTCGCGCAATGCCGATGTCAGATTTGCGCCTTGAGCGGTGGAATGCGCCCTCGCCTGACAAGTACCGCACGCTTTACCGCCGCGTTGGTCAGCCGTGGCTTTGGTTTTCGCGGCTTGAATTGGACGACGGCGCGCTAACCGCGATTGTCCACGATCCCAAAGTTCGCATCTGGGCGGTCACTGACCGGAGTGGTATCGAAATCGGCATATTGGAGCTCGATTTCCGCGTTTTGGGAGAATGCGAGATCGCGTTTTTCGGGCTGGTTCCCGAACTCGCCGGAATGGGTCATGGCAAATGGCTGATGGCGATGGCATTGCAGGCGGGCTGGAGCGAGGCGGGGGTCGAGCGGTTATGGGTGCACACTTGCACGTTGGACGGCCCGGGCTCGCTGGCATTTTATATCAAGTCCGGCTTTGTACCCTACCAGCGCCAGATCGAGACCTTCCCTGATCCCCGCCTGATCGGGCTCATTCCGCCCAACGCGGCACCGCAGATACCGTTGATCAGCTAGCGATTTGCGGCTTCAACTGCCGGTAAATGGCGGTCACCAATGCAATCAGAATCACCGCTTGGACAGCAGAAAACAACGCTGCGACGCCTGTCTGAACCAGCGGCACACCTTCCGGTCCGGCAAGCAGCACGCAAATCAACCCGACCATTGTATTTGCCACCATTGCAATCAGCCACGTCACAAAAGCGACGATGAACACAAGGAAGAAGGTCTTCCAACCAATACCGGCGGTGATCACCCAAGCTTCCTTGATTCCACCGACGACGCCCAATTGCGTATTCGCCGACATTGCCGCGGGTAAAGTAACAAAGCGGGCGACCAGATAAAGTCCGGGCAAAAGCAGCGCGGTCAATCCCAATATTGTCAGCCACCCGACGATCAGGCTGGCGACAAAATAGGGTAGAAACCGAGACAAGGCTATCGTCAGTGCATCGCCAACTTTCGGCAGGTTCTGACCGGATAACAGCACGTAGATTACAAAACCGCCATAAGAGCCGATGAGCGTAACGGGCAAAATGTACATCCAGTTGGCGACAAAATGCGCCTGAACGGCCTCCAATATTTCAGCAAGGGTTTTCATGCCTTCAATATCAAGTTTGGGCGTAACAAAAGCGAAACCCCAGCTAATCGCGAACAGGAAAAATCCGGCAATCGCCACGACAGCCTCGCGGTGCGCCCTGAGCAAGCCGGTGGCATCGGCCCAGGCGGCGCTATAATCGAGCTTCTTCGGCATGACTCTCTCCTGATAATCGCCGGTTCGTAGGCAGCGCGAACAGAACTGGCAAGCAGCGAAGCATGTGCTAAGGCTCCGCACATGTCGTCTACCGCCGAAATCGACTGGCAAGTCGCACCCGCTCTCGTTGCTTATCCGGATTCAGTCGTACGCATGGAGGCGGTGCAGGCCGCCATCCGCGATGGCTGCGGGCGCGAACTGGTCTGGCTCCTTGAACATCCGTCGCTTTACACCGGCGGCACCAGTGCCGACCCCGCCGAACTGCTCAGTCGCCAGTTCCCCGTTTACGATACCGGCCGGGGCGGGCGTTACACCTATCACGGCCCCGGACAGCGCGTCGGTTACGTCATGCTCGACCTCGCCGAACGAGGCAAGGACGTGCGCTGCTATGTCCATTCGCTCGAAGGTTGGGTGATCGACGCACTGGGGCAATTCGGTGTCGAGGCACGCCGTGCAGAAGGTCGCATTGGCATCTGGTGTGATACAAAAGATGGTCGCGAGGCGAAAATCGGTGCCATCGGCGTCAGAGTTCGCCGCTGGGTCACCGCACACGGCTTCGCGGTCAACGTCTCGCCCGACCTGTCGCATTTCGGCGGCATCGTACCGTGCGGCATTGCGGAATACCCCGTGACCAGTCTAGCCGACCTCGGCATCGATGCGACGCTCCCGGATTTCGACGAAGCGTTGGCGGTGACCCTGCCGGGCTTTCTGGCGGCACTTGCCAAAGCGGGACAAGATTGTAGCATCCCGACCGATTAGAGGAGGAAATTCCCATGCGCCGTTTTATCGTTCCGACCGTCGCCGTTGCGTCGCTAGCCCTACTGTCTGCATGTGGCGGCAGCGCGGAAGACAATCAAGTCACCGAGACCCGAATGGACGATCTCGACAGCCTTGAAGGAACGATCAGCGACGACATGATCAACACCGACGAATCGACCGATGAAGCGCCCGTGGAAGGCGCACCGGCGGAGGCAGAGTCCTCGAAAGGCGACGAGCCCAAGGCAAAGCTCGACCCTGCCCAGGCAAAGGAAAACGGCGGCCCCGACGTCGTGAAGATCGAACCCGATCCGACCGCCAAATAATGCTGGGCTCACCGCTGACTTTGCCTTGCGGCGCGGTGCTTCGTAACCGGCTGGCCAAGGCGGCAATGACCGAAGGGCTTGCCGACATATTTGGCCGCCCGACTCCCGAACTGGACCGGTTGTACGGCATATGGTCCGATGGCGGAGCCGGGCTGCTGTTGTCGGGTAATATCCTGATCGACGCCGACCATCTCGAACGCCCGGGCAATGTCATTATCGACCGTCAGCCCGATGATGAGATGACAGCGGCGCTGAAACGCTGGACAGCGGCGGCAAGGCGCGGGGGCAACCATTTCTGGGCGCAGATCAGCCATGCCGGGCGACAGACGATGAAGGCGGTTAATCCGCACCCCTCGGCTCCGTCAGCGGTGAAGCTCGGCTTGCCTGGCGGGCAATTTGGGATGCCTGTCCCGCTTTCGGAAGAAGAAATCCTCAGCCTCATAGGCCGTTTCGGCCAAGCCGCGCGTGTCTGCAAGGAAACCGGCTTTACCGGTGTGCAAATCCACGCGGCGCACGGTTATCTGATCTCGCAATTCCTCAGCCCGCGCTCTAACCAGCGCGACGACCGCTGGGGCGGAAGCCTCGAGAACCGCGCGCGGTTTCTGCTCTTTACAGTCAACACGGTGCGGCAACTGGTCGGCGCGGATTTTCCGGTGGCAGTCAAGCTCAACAGCGCGGATTTCCAACGCGGCGGCTTTGACTTTGAAGACAGCCTGCAGGTTGCGCGCTGGTTACAGGACGCGGGTGTCGATCTGATCGAGATTTCGGGCGGCACGTATGAGCAACCCAAGCTTCTCGGCATTGAGGGGCTGGAGGCCGAGGAGCCACAAGCGGTTGCCGAATCTACTCTCCAGCGCGAAGCTTATTTCGTCGATTTCGCCAAGGCGATGAAGACCGACCTAACAATTCCGCTGATGCTCACCGGCGGTTTTCGAACAAAATCCGCTATGGAGCAGGCAGTCAGATCGGGCGCTGCGGATGTGATCGGGCTAGGCCGACCGATGTGTACCCTGACCGATGCGCCCAAGCGCTTGCTGGGCGGCATGGCGATACTGCCCAAAAAGGAGCTGCAGCTGAAGCTGTTTCCCGATTGGCTTGCAGCGCTCCGCAAGGTCAAGATGCTGCGCAGCATTGACGGTTTCGCGGTTCAATATTGGTATTATGCGCAGCTATATGCGCTCGGAAAAACCGGGAGGGCGAACCCCGATAAAACTGTATTTGCCTCACTCCGCGAGGTTGAAACTACGCATAAAAGCTGGCTGAAAGCGCGGCGCGGTCGTTAAACTCAATCCCCCTCACCGGGGTCTGCGCTAAAATATTTTTCGAACTTGCCCTCTTCGCCTTTGTGCTCGTCGGCATCAGCAGGCGGTTCGCGGCTTGAGGTGATGTTCGGCCATTCGGCGCTATAGGTCGCGTTGAGTTCGAGCCACTGTTCGAGTCCGCTTTCGGTGTCGGGCAAAATCGCCTCTGCCGGACATTCGGGTTCGCACACGCCGCAATCGATGCATTCGCTAGGGTTGATGACCAGCATATTGTCGCCTTCGTAAAAGCAGTCCACCGGACATACCTCGACACAGTCCATATATTTGCACTTGATGCAGGCGTCGGTCACGACATAGGTCATCGGCGAAATTCTCCCAAATGTGGCGGCCAGTTAGCGCCCCTCGCAACCAATGCCTATTGTCAGTAGCACGGTCAAGTCAACGCCGGAATGCAGCATTGTTCCAATTTTTACTGAAGCAGTTGATAGCTTGCCTGTGCCTCCGGTGCCGGTCCGCGACGGATTGGCACTGCAAGCAACTCGATAGCCAGCACGTCATCGCCTCTCGGAATGGTAAGAATATCCCCAATTCGTACCTCGGCACTGCCCTTTTCAATCCGCCGGCCGTTTATGCGGATATGCCCGGATTCGGCCCAGCCCTGCGCCAAAGTCCTGCTCTTCGCCAGCCGGAGGAAAAACAGGAGTCTGTCGATGCGAATACTCTCCGCCATACTCGCGCTCAATTATCCGTTCGCATCGAGCATCGTCGAGATGCCTAGAGGTCGCGCACGACGGATGGGTGTCTCGACGATGCTCGACACGAACGGAAACCGTGGTTCACAATCTGTCTTTCAGCGCGGCTAGTTGCAGGGCGAGCGCCGATGGCGGCGATGCTGGCTTTGGCGGTGGCGGTGCGCGGTCTGGTTTGGCGGTAGAGTTTGCAGCCTTGCCCGGATTTCGCTCGCTTCGCGACCTTTGCTGACGCTGTTCTTGGGGTCTGGCTTTAGGCAAGCCGATCCAGCGCCAGTGGGTCAGGACAACGGGCTGAGCTGGCCCACCTTCGGGCGCGGGTTCGATTTTCTCAACTGGCTCGCCGGCAGTTTCAACGACATCCACAGCTTGTTCGGGTTCGACTTGCGCTTCCTCGACAACCGCTTCACTCGTCTCCACCGGAGCATCCGCCGCCCTGAACCCGGCATCGCGCATCAGTGCCTTCAGACCCGCTTCGCTGATTCCGAGCGACGTCGCAAACGCCATGTCCATTCCGAACAGATTGTCAGTTCCGCGCGCTTCATGCGCCTTCTTGATCACGCGCTCGGCCAGATCGATGCGCACATATTCGTCGCCGATGCGCCGATATCCCGCGTTGCGCGCATCGGCGGGATGGTCAAATTTCCATTCCTTCAGATGAACAGCGCTTTCGGGCGGCAGTTCGGGCATCGGCCGGTCGTCACGCGCCGCAAATAACGCCCCACGCCATTTGGTGGCCGCCGGTTTAAGCGCGGCATGGTGATAGATATCGAGCGCACCGAAGACGATCCCGCCCTTGCGCGCTGCACCGCGCGCCTCCTTCGGAAGCGCCGTAATCGCGTCGGCCAGATATTGTCGCCCCGCAATCCCTCCCGCATCGGCAAGCTGCACCGCGAGTGCGCGGACATTGCCGTCGACACCTGCTTCCTGCGCCAAAGCCTGAAGCGCAACGATACCGCCCATCGCCTTGGACAGTTGCGCGTCGACCCAAGCCTGTGCGCGCGTCGCAACTTCGCGCAAGGCGTCTCCTTCCAGGCCGGCCACGGCTTTGGACGGGGCAAACGCGGGCTGCATGAATGTGCGCCCTTTGCCCAGCCGCCCGAGCAGTTCGCCCTTCCAGAAAATGGCTGGCTTGCCATCTTTGTCCGGTCCAAGCGCGAATTCGCTATCGTCTGACATTCCCACGTCCCTCGCCTTTTGTCTCAAATGCGCCGCCAGATGTCGCTCGGCCGCGGCCAATAACAGTTTACGGTCACCCGCTTTGGCGCCTGCGTCAACCCGAAAGGCGAAACCGTCAAGTCTACCGATATCGTCGCCGTCGACGCAAACGCGATTATCCGAGCCGATTTCCACGGGCAATGCGCCTATGTCGTTCGCTCCCTTGCGGAGCAGCATCGACGTGCGTTTGTCGACAAAGCGCTGGCGGAGCGCCTGATGCAGCGCATCGGACAGTTTTTCCTCCAGCGCCCGCGCGCGTTCCGCCATGACATGCGGCTCGGCCAGCCAGTCGGCACGGTGCGCGATATAGGTCCATGTGCGCACCGCCGCGATCCGCTGCGACAAAGTGTCGATATCGCCCTGTATGGTATCCAACCGCGCTAGTTCATTCGCGACAAACTGGAACGGCAAAAAGCCGTCGCCTTGGGCCAGATTGGGCCATAATGACGCAACGAAACGCGAATGGTGTTCTTCACCCATTTGCCGGAAATCGGGCAGGCTTGCGGCCTCCCACAGCCGTGCAACACCGCGCGGGCCGCGAACCAGGTCGGTCACCTCGGGCGTTTCCGAAAGCCGTTTGAGCACCGCAAGGTCGATTGCCTTGGGCGCGGCGATCAGGCCTTTGCGGTCGGGCTTGGCCTCCAGATCGGCAATCAAAGTCGCCAGGCTGTCGAATCGTGGTTCGGCCTCGCGCCAATAGAGCCAGTCGAGCTTTGGAAAATCGTGATTTTCGATCGCGAGGACTTCTTCGGGCGTGAACTCATAGCCCTCACCCGCCAGCGTCCCGAACGATCCGTCGCGCTGATGCCGCCCCGCGCGCCCTGCAATCTGCGCCATTTCGGCAACGGTCAGCCGCCTGCGTCGCGATCCGTCGAATTTGGCAAGGCTGACAAAAGCGACATGGGCGACGTCGAGGTTGAGCCCCATGCCAATGGCGTCGGTCGCGACGAGATAATCGACCTCGCCCGACTGGAACATCGCCACCTGAGCATTGCGGGTGCGCGGTGACAGCGCGCCCATCACCACCGCCGCGCCGCCGCGCAGCCGGCGGAGCGTTTCGGCGACTGCGTAGACCTGCTCAATGGAAAAGGCGACGATGGCCGAACGTTTTGGGAGGCGTGACAGCTTTTTCGAGCCGCCATAGCTCAACGTCGAAAAACGCGGGCGCGAGATGATTTCGGCATCGGGCAGCAACGCGCGGATCATCGGACGGAGGCTCTCGGAACCAAGAATCATTGTTTCCTCACGCCCGCGCGCGTGCAGAATCCGGTCGGTGAAGATATGCCCGCGCTCGGGATCGGCACCAAGCTGCGCCTCGTCGATAGCAACAAACGCGAAATCGCGTTCAATGGGCATCGATTCGACGGTGCAGCAATACCAGCGCGCATTCGGCGGCTCAATCCGCTCCTCGCCGGTAATCAGCGCCACCTGCGCAACGCCTTTGATCGCAACAACCCGGTCGTAAATCTCGCGCGCCAGCAAGCGCAGCGGGAATCCCATCATCCCGCTCGAATAGGCACACATCCGTTCGACCGCGAGATGCGTTTTGCCGGTGTTTGTAGGGCCAAGGATGGCGGTGAGGGAAGCGCGTTGCTCGGGCAAAATGGTACTCGGCTATGCTGATGCGTTTGCAACCAGCTCTTTAAGTGTAACCGATGTATCGGCCAACTGATCCGGCATGAAGCTCATTCCTTCGACCACCAGAATTTTGCCCTGCACATAATCCTTGACCATGTTGACGCAGTCGAGCGCGATGACCTTGCCCTGTTTGAGGTAAATCACCGAAAAACTGCGCGTCGCCGGATCGCCGCGAAGCACCGTCGCATCGTAATCGACCGATAGCCCGACGGTTTGCAGGCGCAGGTCATACTGGTTCGACCAGAACCACGGCACCGCGAAATAGGCCGTCTGCTCTCCGGCAATCGTCTTGGCCACGGCGTTCGCCATATCATTAGCATTCTGCACCGATTCGACACGCATAACTGCACCACCCGCAAAATCATTGGCGTGCGCCGCGCAGTCGCCGATGGCAAAAATATCGGGCAAGGATGTCCGGCAATATTTATCGACATCTACCCCGCCGCCGCCAGCCGCACCCGCAGTCAGCAACGCGCCGACCGAGGGGATGATGCCGATGCCGACGATAAGGAGCTGCGCCGGGATGACGGTGTCGTCGGCGAGCTTTACGCCGGTCACCAGCTCTGCGCCTTCGATAGCGGCAACCTGAACCCCAAGCCGCACATCGACGCCATGCGCGCGGTGCTCGGCTTCGTAGAAGCGCGACAGCGGCTCGCCTGCGACGCGCGCCAGCACGCGGTCCATCGCCTCGAGCAGCGTCACTTGCTTGCCCATTTTGGAGAGCACGGCCGCCGCCTCGAGCCCGATATAGCCGCCGCCGATAATCGCGACATCGGTAACGTCGGACAGCCCTGCCAATATCCCGTCGACGTCGCCCCGGTTGCGGACATAATGTACGCCCGGAAGGTTCGCGCCCTCGCACTGCATCCAGCGCGGGCTGCCACCGGTTGCCCAGATTAACTGCCCATAGCCGATCGCTTCGCCATCGGCGGTGGTCACGATATGCCCTGCGGCATCGACCGCATCGACGCGCTTGCCGAGCAGCATTTCGATACGACGCTCGCCCCAGAATGCAGCCGGACGGATCATGATCCGCTCGAACGGCTTCTCGCCCGCGAAATAATCCTTCGACAGCGGCGGTCGTTCGTAGGGATATTCGGCTTCATCGCCAACAATCGCGATGCTGCCTTCGAACTTGGCCTGCCGCAGCGCAATCGCTGCTTGGGCGCCGCCATGTCCGCCGCCGACGATCAGTACATCGTAGCGCGCCATCAACCCACCTTCAGCGCTGGTTCGAGATAACGGCCGTCGACATAGACCAAAGGATCGACCGTCTCCGCCGTATGCGCCGCGCGCACTTCGCCGATAAAGACGCTGTGCGTGCCGTGGTCGACGCGGTTGACCACTCGGCAGATGAAGCTCGCCTGCCCGTCGGCAAGCCACGGCGTGCCATCATCATCCTGCCAATCGCCCTCGCCGAACCGCTCTTCACCGCGCCTCGCACCGCCACAGTTGCGCGAAATCTGTTGCTGCCCCGAATGCAGCATGTTGATCGCAAAATCCGCGCCAGCCGCGAGCGGCGCGTGTATCGACGCGGTCTGCGCGACGCAGACCAGCATCGTCGGCGGGTCCAGACTAACCTCGCTGCACGCGGTTGCCGACATCGCATAGCGCACCCCGTCATGACGAGCGCTCACTACCATCACGGCTTTGGCAAAACGGCGAAGCCCGAGGCGCATCTGTTCGGTGACGGCGGTTTGTTGCATCGGATGCCCCTCGGTTGGTTCAGCAAAAGCGCGATAGGCAAAAGCGCGTGATATGGCTAGCCCCCCATCTTGCGACGCCCGAAAATAGCTGGCAGAGAGACGAGCATGAGCACCCTTCCCCAACTCGACTTCGCGTTAGGTGAAAACGCGGAGATGATCCGCGCGAGCACATCACGTTTTGCCACCGACAAGATCGCGCCTTTGGCTGCGAAAATCGACGCCGACGACTGGTTCCCGCGCGACGAATTATGGCCTGCAATGGGCGAACTCGGCCTTCACGGCATTACCGTGGACGAGGAAGATGGCGGGTTGGGCCTCGGCTATCTGGAGCATGTCATCGCGGTCGAGGAAGTCAGTCGAGCCTCGGCATCCATCGGCCTCTCTTACGGCGCGCACAGCAATTTGTGCGTCAATCAAGTCCGCCGCTGGGGATCGCCAGAGCAGAAAGCAAAATATCTGCCCAAGCTGATCTCCGGCGAGCATGTCGGTAGTCTTGCAATGTCCGAAGCAGGTGCGGGTTCCGACGTTGTCTCGATGAAGCTGCGCGCCGATGCGGTTCAGGGCGGTTATGTACTCAACGGCACAAAATTCTGGATCACCAATGCGACCTGTGCCGACACTTTGGTGGTCTACGCCAAGACCGCACCGGAGAGCGGATCGCGCGGTATTTCGGCCTTTCTGATCGAGAAGGAGATGGAGGGTTTTTCCATCGGCCAGAAGATCGACAAGATGGGAATGCGCGGTTCGCCCACCGCCGAATTGGTGTTCAACGATTGTTTCGTCAACGGGGAGCAGATCATGGGTCCGCTCCACGGCGGGGTCGGGGTGCTGATGTCAGGCCTCGATTACGAGCGCGTGGTGCTCGCCGGATTGCAGCTTGGGATCATGCAGGCCTGTCTCGACGTCGTCCTGCCTTTCGTCCGCGAACGCCAGCAGTTCGGCAAACCGATTGGCGCATTCCAGCTGATGCAGGGCAAGATCGCCGACATGTATGTCGCGCTCAATTCGGCGCGTGCCTATACTTACGCGGTGGCGCGGGCGTGCGATGCCGGCCAGACAACGCGGTTCGACGCGGCAGGGGTCATCCTGCTGGCCTCGGAAAACGCGGTTAAGGTCGCGAACGAGGCAATCCAGGCGCTGGGCGGGGCCGGCTACACCAAGGATTGGCCGGTCGAACGGCTGTTCCGCGATGCCAAATTGCTCGACATCGGTGCCGGCACCAACGAAATCCGCCGGATGCTCATCGGCCGCGAACTCATTGGCGCGGCGTGAGCAAATGAACCGGCAAGTAACTCGCTACAACCGCTACCAAGCGCGCATCGGCTTTTCGCCCTGATTTCCTTTTGTTCACGCAGAGTTCGCAGAGAAACGCAGAGTTTCTTTAGCCTCAAAAACTCTGCGTCCTCTGCGCTCTCTGCGTGAACCAAAAAAGGATCAAAACATGCCCCGCAACTACGACATCGCCGAACTCCGCCGCCTCGATGTAGCCCACCATCTTCCTGCCCAAGCCGACTGGCAGGAAATCGAGGATCTGGGCGGCAGCCGGATCATTACCCATGCCGATGGCTGCTATATCCATGACGGCGACGGAAACCGGATCCTCGACGGCATGGCGGGGCTGTGGTGCGTCAATGTCGGCTATGGCCGCGAGGAACTGGCTGAAGTGGCCGCGGAGCAAATGCTGGAACTGCCTTTCTACAATACCTTCTTCAAAACGGCGACTGCGCCTGCCATTTTGCTAGCCGAAAAGATTTCCAGCCTTACGAACGGCCGCTTGCCGCATGTGTTTTTCAACAGTTCGGGTTCGGAAGCGAACGACACCATATTGCGCCTCGTCCGCCATTATTGGCAGGTGAAGGGCGAACACAGCCGTACAATCTTCATCAGCCGTCACAATGCCTATCACGGATCGACCGTCGCGGGGGTCAGCATGGGAGGCATGAAAATGATGCACGGCCAGGGTTTTCCCGCCCCCGGCGTCCTGCCGCTTGCCGGCATCGAGCATGTCCGGCAGCCTTACTGGTACAACGAAGGCCGCGACATGACGCAGGAGGCTTTCGGCACCGCCTGCGCGCAGGCAATCGAGGGCAAAATCCTCGAAGTCGGCCCCGAAAATGTCGCAGCTTTCATCGGCGAGCCTGTGCAGGGTGCGGGCGGCGTCATCATTCCCCCCGCCAATTACTGGCCGCAGGTCGAGGCGATCTGCCGCAAATA
>CAZQBS010000042.1:0-25651 GCA_964591835.1 uncultured Sphingorhabdus sp.
ATTGGTCGGGACGACAGGATTCGAACCTGCGACCCCCACACCCCCAGTGTGATGCGCTACCAGGCTGCGCTACGTCCCGACCGGAAACGGGCCTATATGGCCGTGCAAAGCCAAAAGCAAGCGCGCTGTCGGTGCTTTGACGTTGCTTCATTCGCGCCCAAGTGATAATCGCGCCCGATTGTCAGGAAGCGCCCCGAAAAGCAGGGTGCTAATCATATTTTATCGCGGGGTTTTTCGATGGATTTGCATTTCGTTTTGGCTGCTGTTGCGACTGGCGGTGGTTCGGCTTTTTTCGTCCAGATTTTCCCGTTGCTGCTGATTTTCGTTGTCTTCTACCTCTTCTTGATCCGACCGCAGCAAAAGCGGGCCAAAGAGCATGAAGCGAAAATCCAGGCTGTCCAAAAAAACGACGAAGTCGTGACCGGCGGTGGCTTGATGGGTAAGGTGACCAAAGTCGCCGACGATTATGTCGAAGTCGAGATCGCCCCAAATGTACGCGTAAAAGCGGTCAAGACGACGCTCACCAATGTGCAGTCACGCAGCGTCAAACCCGCCAATGATTGATATTACGGGGTTGAATGCCACTTTGGCCGACCCCAAATCCCGTCCTTCTGATCAAGTCCGGACCCGAATATGCTAGATTTCCCCCGTTGGCGCGTTTGGATGCTCAACATCATTTTGCTGACCGGCGTGCTGTTTGCGCTGCCCAGCGTCTTGCCAACCAATATTCGCGCGCAGGTTGCGCAATATTTGCCGGTTCCGACGATCAATCTCGGGCTCGATCTGGCGGGCGGCAGCCATATATTGCTTGAGGCCGACGCGGCGCAGCTTGAACAGACGAGGCTGGAAACGCTTGAGGACGGGATCAGGGGTGCGATGCGCCGCACCGAGCCGCGGGTTGCCATCGGTGACGTATCGCGCGCTGGCGGCTCCTTGAGTTTCAGCGTCACCGACCCTAGCCAGGTCGACGCCGCGCGCGAGGCTTTGTTGCCACTGACCAGCAACAGCACCGGCGGGCGCGACTGGAATATCGGCGTCAACGACGGCAACCGCTTCGTGCTGACCCCAGCCGGGACCGGTACCGAAACCGCGATGAATCAGGCGATGGACACCGCCAAGGACGTGATCGACCGGCGGATCAATGCGCTCGGTACGCTTGAACCAGACATCCGCCGTCAGGGCGAAGACCGGATCAGCGTCGCCGTCCCCGGCCTCGACGACCCCGAAGCGCTGAAGGCGCTAATCGGCAAAACCGCAAAGCTCGAATTCAAGCTGGTTGATGAGCAGGCCGACGCCGACCAGACGACTCAAGGCAAGGCGCGTGTCGGCAGTCAGGTTCTGCCCTATCCGACCAATCCGACAGGGCTACCGAACCTCGCGGTTCGGCGGCTTGGCGGGATTTCGGGCGACAAGCTGGTCAAGGCCGATCCGACCTTCGACCAGCAGACCAACGAGCCTGCGGTCACAATCCAGTTCGACGGCGAGGGCGGACAGCGTTTCGCCCGCATGACCCAACAGAATACCGGCAAGCTGTTCGCGATCATCCTCGACGGCCAGGTAATCTCGGCGCCGCAGATCAGGGAACCGATTTTCGGCGGCATCTCGCAAATTTCGGGCAGTTTCACCGTCGAGAGCGCGAACCAGTTGGCAATCGCGCTTCGTTCGGGTGCGCTGCCCATTGATTTGAAGATTGTAGAAGAACGCTCGGTCGGCCCCGATCTCGGTGCCGATTCGATCCGGCGCGGGATGCTGGCGGCGATTATCGGAACCACCGCGATCCTCGTGCTGATGGTCCTGACCTATGGCCGTTTCGGAATGTATGCCAATATGGCCTTGGTATTGAACATCACGTTGATCCTTGGCGTTATGGCGATGGCCAACGCGTCGCTGACCCTGCCCGGTATCGCCGGCTTCGTTCTGACTATCGGTGCGGCGGTCGATGCCAACGTGCTGATTAACGAACGAATACGCGAGGAATTGAAACGGGGGCGACGCGTCGTTCAGGCCATCGAGTTCGGCTATAAAGAAGCTAGTCGCGCGATTTTCGACGCGAACAGCACCAATGTGATTGCAGCCGTCCTGCTCTTCATCTTCGGCTCGGGTCCGATCCGCGGCTTTGCCGTCGTCCTGATGATCGGCATCGTCACGTCGGTGTTCACCGCCGTTACCATCACCCGGATGTGGGTATCGCGCTGGGTTAAGCGCACGCGTCCGCAAGAACTGACGATTTGAGGAACATCCCATGAAACTGCTCAAACTCGTTCCCGACGACACCAATATCCAGTTCCTGAAATGGCGGACCTGGGCGTTCGCGATCAGCCTTGTGCTGATGGCAGCGTCGATCGGACTGGTTGCGACCAAAGGCCTGAATTTCGGCGTCGATTTCATCGGCGGCCAGATGATCCGCGCAACCTTCACGCAAAGCGCAACCGCGCCGATCACCGAGCTTCGCGAAAAGGTGACAACGCTCGGCTACGGCGAACCGACGATCCAGCGCTTCGGGCAGGAAAACCAGGTTTCGATCCGGATGAAGCTGCCCGAGGGTGCGGACAAAAATCCCGAGTTGTCGAACACGATGGCGAGCAAGATTACCACCAAACTGAAAGACGATTATCCCGGTGTCCGTATCGACGGTGTGGACTCGGTATCGGGCAAGGTTTCCGAAGAGCTGTTCAGCAAAGGTATGATCGCGTTGCTTGCGGCGATGGCCGGGGTTTCGCTCTATATCTGGATCCGTTTCGAATGGCAGTTCGGCGTGGGCGCGATCTGGTCTTTGGTGCACGACGTGACGCTGACCTTCGGTTTGTTCTCGCTTACGGGTATGGAGTTCGATCTCAACATCATCGCCGCGTTGCTGACGATTATCGGGTACTCGCTGAACGATACCGTTGTCATCTACGACCGGATCCGCGAAAATCTGATGAAATATCGCAAGATGGATATGTCGGCTTTGCTCGATCTTTCGGTCAACGAAACACTCGCCCGCACGGTAATGACCAGTGTTTCTATCTCGCTGCCCTTGATCATATTGGTGCTGTTCGGACCGGGCGTGATTTTCGGATTCAGCGCTGCGATGGCATTCGGCATCGTGGTCGGCACCTATTCGTCGATCTATCAGGCAGCGCCGATTTTGATTTGGCTGAAAGTCGGACCGCACAGCTTTGTGCCGACCGAAGGCACCGGCCCCAAGGCCGAGCGGATGAGCGAAGGCTTCGGCGCTCAGCCTTAAACCGCAACGCTGCGAAAGAAAGCCGCTAGCTGACGCGCATTTTCGTCCCATGAAAACGCGCTGACATTGGCGGCGACCGCTGCGTGTGATGGTGGGTTGGCGAGCAGGTCTTTGATCGCCGCAGCTATTGCTTCGGGATTGCGCTCGACAATTCGACCCGCGTCGGGCGATTTCATCAGTTCGCGGATGCCGCCTACGTCGCTCGCGACTATCGGCGTTCCGCAGGCGAGCGCTTCTACCCATACGTTGGCGAGGCCTTCGCTGGCCGAAACCAGTGCCATGACATCGGCCGCGGCAAACAAGGCGGGCAAGTCGTCGTGGGGGACATTGCCCATGAAACGGACACGGTCGGCCACGCCAAGCCGTTCGGCCAAGGCCCGATAGTCGGATTCGCTCTCACCATGTCCCGCAAGCATCAGGGTGGCGTCAGGAAGTTCCGAGAGCGCCTCAATGAGCAACGCCTGACCCTTACGCGGTATCAGCGCGCCGACGCTCAGGATCAGCGGGCCGGAAACGCCGAGCTTGGCCTTTTCCGCCGCCCGGTCGCGCGCGACGAAGCGCAATTGGTCGAGGCCGGTATAGTGGACCGTGATTTTATCAGCGTCCATGCCGAGCGCCACCATATCAGCCTTCAATGCCCCCGACACCGCAAGCAGGCCCGCCGCCTTGTCAGCCGCTTCGATAATCTGTTTGGCACAGTCCGGCTGACCGCCCCAATGGTGAATATCCGCCCCGCGCGCTTTGATCGTGAACGGAATGCCGAGCGCTTGCGACAGGCGCATCGCGGCGGGGCCGTCGGGATAGAAAAACTCGGCGTCGATCAGGTCGAAGCCCATTTGCGAGTGAAGCTTTCTGGCCAGCGGCAGGACCGCGCGGGCGATCATTTCCGGATTCAGCCGCCCGCCTATTTTAGGTATCGCGGTAAAGCGAGGCCGATAGACGTCGAGTTCGCCCCATTGCTCGTCGTACGACAGGCTACGGAGCGCCACCTGATTCCCCCACAGGCTAATCGGCCAAGGCGCGATGCCGATCGGATTGATGACGGTGACGGCGAAATCGCGAACCGAGGTCAGCGCCGCCGTCTGGCGCTCGACAAAAATCCCGAAATTGGGTCTGCTTGCAGCAGGGAACAGCGTCGAGAGCGTTAATATGCGCAAGCGAGCCGCCTAAAGCGCGCGAACCAGACGAACCGCTTTGGCGATCCAGGCTGGATCGCTTACGACTTGCTGTCTGGCACCGGCTTCCAACGGCAAAAGGTGCAACTTGTCGCCGTCGCGGCCCAGAAGCCGCCCGAATAGGAAGCGTCCTCCCGGTCGCGGCACCAGAACGTCGAGGTTAAGCGCGGTGGCGAAGGCTTCGGGCGCAAGTTGCTCCATCCACAATTCGTCGCCGCGCCGATATTCGCCAATGCTCGTTGCCACCCTAAGCCCGACCATTGCTCCGCCGATATTGGGGATGACGATAGTCTCTTGCTTGGTGGGCGCATGGGCGCCGTCTTCGCCCAAGATCGCGGCTACGGGTAGGCTTTGCTGGTCGGGCAATTGCACCAGTTCGCTTGAATCGACGCCGAGTGCAGGCGCGATACGGTTGATCCAGTTCAGCGACAACACACGCGTTCCGGTTTCAAGCCTGCCGATTGTTTGCGCGGTAGTCGGCGGTTCACAGCGCTCGGCAACATCGCCCAACGTCAGCCCCTTGGCACGGCGCACATCGCGGATACGGCTCAGCATCGAAAGTCTCCTAAAACCAGATAGGTTTTTCACTTTCCTACAAGATACCGGAAATGGCAAGATGTATTTCCGATTCGTTTGCAGAGGAAACATCATGCCCCGTTCGTCCACCGCCCACCCATTTCACGACCCCCGCCCCTTGATCGAACGTTCCGTATCCGAGGCTGGCGGCGCAAATACCCAGCGCAAGATTGCTAGAACGGTCACCGTAAACCTCGCCGAATCGCCCTTGTCATGGCTTCATTCGCGCGGGCATCTGACCGACCGGCAATTGCTGGCAGGAGAAAAACTGCGCGGCGATTACGAAATGGCGGCAATGCCGTCCAATGTCACGATGCGCTGGGAAAATATTCCATTGAGCCGCCAAAAGCGAGGCGCGCCGTCGGGGTTGAACCAGACCGAGCGGATGATTTGCGCAAAGGGGCGGTTCGACGGTGCTTTGGCGGCCCTTGGCCCCGACCTGTCCGACATCGCATGGCGGGTGATTTGCGCAGGTGAAACCATGCCCGTTGCCGAACGCGAAATGGCGTGGCCGGTGCGGTCGGGGAAGCTTGTATTGCGGATTGCGCTGGATCGGCTGGCCGGGTTTTACCGGTTGCCGGGGTGAATATTTGGGCTCGGCTTTGGGGCTTTGAGGGACTGTCCCAAGCGCAGCGCAGTGGACTGTCCCCTTGTTTCAGGTTTTACCCCGCCATTTCCTCAACCAGCATCGCGAGGTCGAGCCAGCGTTCTTCCGCCGCATCCTTCGCCACACGCAACGCTTCGGTTTTCGCCGTCAGATCGGCAAAACGCTCTGGCTTGCGCGCATACAAGGTCGCATCTGCCATTTCAGCTTCGGCGGCTGCGATTTCGGTGTCGATTTCGGCAATCCGCTTAGGCAGCAGGTCATAATCGCGCTGGTCCTTGTAGGACAATTTGGCGGCTCGAACCGGGGCTCTAGGTGTTTCGGAATTTTTGCAATTCACAGTCAACTTGGTCTCGTTACTGCGGGTTTGGGGTGTATTACGCCGGTCGCGTTTTGCCTCCCAATCGGCATAGCCACCGGCGATGATATCGACCTTGCCCGATCCATCGAGGCCGAGCGTCAAGGTCACCGTGCGATCAAGAAAATCACGGTCATGGCTGACGATCAGCACGGTGCCGTCATAGTCGGCAATGACCTCCTGCAGCAAATCGAGCGTTTCAAGATCGAGGTCGTTGGTCGGCTCGTCCAGAACCAGCAAATTGGCCTCGCGGGCAAATTCGCGGGCGAGCAATATCCGCGACCGCTCGCCGCCCGACAAAGTCCCGATGCGCGCCTCGATCAATGCGGGGTCGAACAGAAACTCCTTGAGATAACCCTGCACATGCTTTTTGATGCCGCGCACCATGATCCAGTCGCTGCCGTCGGCGAGCACGTCGCGGACCTTCTTTTCGGGAGACAGCAATTTGCGCTGCTGGTCGATGACAATGCCCGTCAGCGTCTTGGCGAGCGTTACCTTGCCGCTATCGGGCTGGCTTTCGCCCGTCAGCATCCGGATCAGCGTGGTCTTTCCGGTGCCGTTCGCTCCGACAATGCCGATCCGGTCGCCGCGCTGGATGCGCAATGTGAAGTCTTTGATGATTGCACGGTCGCCGAAGCTCTTCTGCACATTCTCGGCATTGATGACCGTCTTGGTCTTGCTGTCGTCGTTGGAGGCAGCCAGTTTCGCGGTTCCCTGCGGTCCGATCATCGCCGCGCGTGCCGCACGCATTTCCCACAGTTTTGCAAGCCGCCCCTGGTTGCGCTTGCGCCGCGCGGTGACGCCGCGTTCAAGCCAATGCGCCTCGATCTTCAGCTTGGCATCCATCCGGTCGGCGTTGCGCGCATCCTCGGCATACACGCGCTCAGTCCAGGCGTCATAACTGCCAAATCCGATCTCGTTGCGTCTCAGCAAGCCCCGATCGAGCCAGAACGTCTGCTTGGTCAACCGCGTCAAAAACGTCCGGTCATGGCTGATCACCATGAAAGCGCCCTTGTAGCGCGTCAGCCAGTCCTCGAGCCATTCGATGGCAGCGAGGTCGAGATGGTTGGTCGGTTCATCAAGCAACAACAGGTCCGGTTCGCTTGCCAGCGCCCGGCAAATCGCGGCACGGCGCCGTTCGCCGCCGGACGCGGTCGCCGCCTCGCGGCCGAGGTCGATACCCAATTGGTCGGCAATCGCGCTTACTTCGTGCTCGGCGGGGCCGCGTTCGCCGTGAGTGGCATAATCGAGCAATGTATTGAACGGCCCGAAATCGGGGTCTTGTTCGAGCATGATGATATTGGTGCCGGGGACCACGACACGCTTGCCATTGTCGGCCTCGACCGACCCGGCAATCAGCTTCATCAGCGTCGTCTTGCCAGCCCCGTTGCGCCCGATCAGCGCCAACCGGTCGCGCGCGCCGATGAACAGGTCAATATTCTGGAAAAGCCAGCCCCCGCCTTGCTGCAGGGCAAGGCCTTCAAAGGCAAAGATCGGTGGTTGCGACATCGTTCGGGGCGGATAGGGACATCAGGTGCTGACGACAACCCCAATCCGTTCGTGTCGAGCGTAGTCGAGACACCCATAGGCGGTGCGCGCTGTCACGGTGTCTCGACGATGCTCGACACGAACGGGTCTGTTGACGATGATCGTCTTTTTGCGCACTGCATTGAGATGCGCACCATCTATCTCAACGGGCACTACATCCCAGAAACCGAAGGTAGGGTTTCGGTCTTTGACCGTGGCTTCCTGTTTTCGGACTCGGTGTATGAGGTCGTCTCGGTGCTGGACGGAAAGCTTGTCGATTTCGACGGCCATGTGCGCCGTCTGGCGCGTTCTCTCGGCGAACTCGGCATCAAGGCCGCGCCTGACGCCGATGCGTGGCTGGCCGTCTGCCGTGAACTCGTCAGGCGCAATGCGGTCGAGGAGGGCATGATTTACTGGCAGGTTACACGCGGCGCACCGGCAGACCGCGATTTTGCCTTCCCACCACCTAGCACCGTTCCGACTGTGCTCGCCTTCACGCAAAGCCGGCAGCTGGCCGATAACCCGTCGGCCAAAACCGGGATCAAGGTCGTCACGTTGCCCGACCTGCGCTGGGGCAGGGCGGATATCAAGACCACGCAGCTGCTCTACGCGTCACTGATGAAGAACGAAGCCATCGCGCAGGGTGCGGACGATGCATGGATGACCCGCGATGGCTTTGTCACCGAAGGCACTGCACAAAACGCGCATATTGTGACGAAGGACGGGGTGTTGGTCACCCATCCGCTGACGCGCGATATATTGCACGGGATTACGCGCGCTGCGGTGTTGCCGCTGGTTTCGCTCAGCATCGAGGAGCGGGCGTTTGCCGTGGACGAAGCGGAAAATGCGGCCGAAGCTTTTGTCTCGTCGGCATCCGGCTTTGTCATGCCGGTGGTGCGAATCAACGATTGCCAAATCGGCGACGGCAAGCCCGGGCCGATCACCGCTGCCTTGCGTTCGGCCTACATCGACTGGGCGCGCGCGACGGCCATTTGACCGGAACAGCGACGTTCATTCTGCGTTATTGAACGGTGGTGCAATCGGCTTGTGATTGCCGTTTCAACTCACCGGAGAAAATCCATGAAAAATGCGCTCCTATACGCCGCCGCCGCACTCGCAGCGATAATGCCCACTGCGCTACCCGCCGCCGAAATCCATATCGAGGCCAAGAATCCGGTGGTCGAACTGTCGGTGACCGAAATGGTTGAAAGCACCCCCGACACCGCGACTTTCTCGACCGGCGTCGAGACCAGCGCTGCCAGCGCGTCCGCTGCACTCCGCCAAAATTCAACCCAGGTTGCAAAGGTTATCAGCCAGTTGAAGGCGCTCGGCATCGCCGAAAAAGATATCCAGACCAGCGGCATCAACCTCAGCCCCGAATATGAATATATCCAGGCAACGCAAAAGAACCGTTTCAAGGGCTACCGCGTCTCCAACCAGGTCAGCGTAAAAATGCGCGATATCGACAAACTCGGTAGCGTTCTCGATCAGGTTGTTGCCTCTGGTGCCACCAACGTCAACGGCCCGTATTTTTCAATCGGCGACGACAGCAATGTCAAAAAAGAAGCTCGCGCCGCCGCTCTCGCCAATGGCAAGGCGCAGGCCGAAAGCTATGCCCGAGCTGCCGGTTATGCGGGTGTTCGCTTGCTGTCGGTAAGCGAAGGCATGGTCGGCCGCCCGATGCCCTATGCCATGATGCGACAATCGGCTATGGCCGAAGCTGCGTCGTCGGTGCCGGTGGAGCCGGGCCAGGTCGGCACTTCGGTCATGCTCTCGTTGCAGTACGAAATGGTGCGGTAAAACCTTACCAAATGGTTGACGAGCCATTCAGATTGCGTTCAATGCCCGACGGTTAGACACCGATGATGTTCAATCAGAAGCTTATTCTCGCCGCGCTTTGCACCGCGATGCTAGTTACTGCAATCCCCGCCGAAGCCCGGCGCGGAGAGCAGGCCGATGCACGCGAAGATGTGCAGTCGGGCAAGGTGAAATCGCTGCGCCAGATCGAGGCTTCGGTTCTCCCGAGAATGCGCGGAATGCAGTATCTCGGCCCCGAATATGATCCCGGCCCGCAAGTTTACCGTTTGAAATTCCTTGACGTCGACCGTGTTATTTTCGTCGACGTCGATGCCCGCACCGGCGGTGTGTTGCGTCGACGCTGATAGCGTTTTGCGTGAACGCCGCTAATCTGCTAGCCCCCTGCCAACACAAAGATTTGAATTTGAAGGGCAGTATATGCGCATCCTGATCGTTGAAGACGAACCCACTCTCGGCCGGCAACTGAAATCGACACTGGAAGGCGCGGGCTACGCCGTCGATCTCTCGGTCGATGGCGAAGACGGTCATTACATGGGTTCGACTGAGAATTACGACGCGGTGATACTCGACCTCGGCTTGCCCGAAATCGACGGGCTGACCGTGCTCGACCGCTGGCGCAAGGAAGGCCGGAAGTTTCCAGTGCTGGTTTTGACCGCGCGCGATAGCTGGTCGGATAAGGTTGCTGGCCTTGATGCCGGTGCGGACGACTATCTCGCAAAGCCATTCCAGACCGAGGAGCTTATTGCCCGCCTTCGCGCACTGATCCGCCGCGCGTCCGGCAACGCGTCGAGCGAGCTTACCGTCGGCGATGTCCGTCTCGACACCCGCTCTGGGCGAGTCACGCTCGACGGCCAGCCGGTGAAGCTGACTGCACAGGAATATAAATTGCTCTCCTACCTGATGCACCACAAGGGCAAGGTCGTATCGCGCACGGAATTGATCGAACATATCTACGATCAGGATTTCGACCGCGATTCGAACACCATCGAAGTTTTCGTCACGCGAATCCGCAAGAAGCTGGGACAGGAGGTCATTTCGACCATACGCGGCCTCGGCTACAGCCTTGAGGAACCCGTCAGCTGAACCAGCCAGCCGCCATCGAAGCGGCGACGCCAGCGTCAGCTACCGCTAGCTGGCGGTCTCAGTTGCAAAGCACCGGTTCGCTCAGCAGGCGGATGATCATCATCGCGGCGGCGTGGATCACCATCTTGTTGATCGGCGGTGGTGCAGCTCTTGACCGTGTGCTGACCAGTTCGATCGAGCGCAATTTCGACAATCAGCTTGAATATGTCCTGACAGCGATGATCGCCTCTGCGGAAATCGGTCCCGATGGCGAGGTCAGGATGAACCGGGCGTTGGGCGACCAGCGATTTCTGGAACCCAATAGCGGACTCTATTTCCAGATCAGCGGCAAGGGGCAGGAGGAGCTGCCATCGCGGTCGTTATGGGACGATCCTTTTCCGGTGAGCACCGACGTGCCTGGATCGGGAACGCGGTTTCGCAATGCAATCAAAAGCCGCAACGAACCTGTGCGGATCGTAGAGCGTGTGATCACATTACCAGACAGCGACACACGATGGACGTTCATGGTTGCGCAATCGACGGACGGACTCGACGCGCAGATAGAACAGTTGCGCGTCGTATTGGTAACCAGCTTCATGCTGCTGGCGCTCGGCTTGATCATTCTTGCGGCATTGCAGACTTTTTACGGGCTGTGGCCGCTTCGCGCCGTTCGTAAGGCCATCGCCGAAATGCGCAGCGGCCGCGAAAGCCGGGTTACGCAAGCCTTGCCCGATGAAGTCATGCCGATGGTCAACGAATTGAACGCGTTGCTCGACCATAACGAGAAGCAGGCCGAAGAATCACGGCGCCATGCGGGCAATCTTGCCCATGCGCTAAAAACTCCGCTGACCGTCATCATGAACAGCGCGACGGCCAAGGCCAGCGATCTCGATGAAACCGTGATCCGCGAAGCCACAACGATGCGGCGGCAGGTCGACCATCACCTTGCCCGCGCCCGCGCGGTGGGCAGGCGCGGTCACAGCCACAGCCGTGCCGATGTCTGGGACAGCCTCGAATCGGTCGAACGCGCTGTAGCCCGACTGTACAGCCATGTCCGCCTGGATATGGCGGGCGACCAGACGCTGGCGGCGCGGGTCGAGCGGCAGGATTTGGACGAAATGCTCGGCAACCTTATTGAGAATGCGGCAAAATACGGCGGCGGAAGTGTGTTCGTGACGGTCGAGGAAAACGGCGGCTATGTAGAAATGCTGGTCGAGGACGACGGGCGGGGCATTCCCGAAGCCGAGCGCGAGCGGATATTCGATCGAGGTGTCCGGCTCGATACAGGAAAGCCTGGGACAGGCCTCGGGCTCGCCATTGTCCGAGACGTCGCGGAGATTTACGACGGCTCGGTCGCGCTTGAGGAAAGTGAGGATATGGGCGGCCTGCTAGTGCGATTGCGGTTGCCGAAAGCGGCAAGCTGACGTTAGCCGCTATCCCTGATCTGCTGGTGGTGGCGGATGACTTCGTCGATGATGAAGCGAAGGAATTTCTCGGTGAAGTCGGGGTCGAGCTTGGCGTCGCGGGCCAACTGGCGGAGCCGTTCGATCTGTCGTTCTTCACGCGCAGGATCGGCGGGCGGTAGCGCGGACTTTGCCTTATATTCGCCGACCGCCTGGGTAATCTTGAACCGCTCGGCGAGCATGAATACCAAGGCTGCGTCGATATTGTCGATGCTGTTGCGATAGCTTTCGAGGATGTTGTCGTCGCCCATGCCCAACCCTCTGCCGCGTCATGGCGCTTTGGACAAGGGCAAATGCGGCTTTTGCACTTGCGTTGTCTTGGGGGGATTGGCAGTGCTGTCGCACGATGACTGCAACTATCCACCAGCTTAGCGGCCACCGTGCGCCATCGCTCGAACCGATATTCAAGCTGGTTGCGCCGGGCATGAACCGCGTGAATGCGGTGATCCTCGACCGGATGCAGTCCGAAATTCCGTTAATTCCCGAACTGGCGGGCCATTTGATCGCCGGCGGCGGCAAGCGGATGAGGCCGATGCTGACCTTGGCCTGCGCGCGGCTGCTCGATTATCCGGGTGAGCGGCACCACAAGCTGGCGGCCGCAGTCGAGTTCATCCATACCGCAACGTTGCTGCACGATGACGTTGTCGATGGCTCCGATATGCGTCGCGGCAAGACGGCGGCTAATCTGATTTTCGGCAATCCGGCGGCGGTGCTGGTCGGCGATTTCCTGTTCAGCCGGTCGTTCGAGTTAATGGTCGAGGATGGCTCGCTCAAGGTGCTGAAAATCCTGTCGAATGCGTCCGCCGTCATTGCCGAGGGCGAAGTCAACCAGTTGACCGCGCAGCGCCAGATCGCGACCAGCGAAGAGCGCTATCTCGATATTATCGGTGCGAAAACCGCTGCCTTGTTCGCTGCTGCCTGCCGAATCGCGGCGGTCGTTGCCGAAAGCGGTGAGGCGCACGAAATGGCGCTCGATGCCTATGGCCGCAATCTGGGCATTGCGTTTCAGCTGGTCGATGACGCTATCGACTATGTCTCCGACGGCGCGACGATGGGCAAGGACAGCGGCGACGATTTTCGTGACGGCAAGGTAACGCTGCCGGTTATCCTCGCACACTGCCGTGGCAGCGCTGGAGAGCAAACATTCTGGCGCGAGGCGATGATCGGCAACCGGATTTCGGACGACGATCTTGTCCATGCGATAGCGCTGCTGCGCGAGCATGGCGCGATCGATGACACTATCGACCGGGCACGCCATTACGGCCAGCGGGCGATCGACGCGATTGCGCATTTCCCGGGTGGTGAAGCCAAGGCGGCGTTGATTGAAGCGGTCGAATTTGCCATAGCGCGGGCTTATTGAGGGTGGACGAACGCCCGCCTCTGCCAGATGGATTCGACCGAATTGGTCCCTTCCACCCCTACGTCGTTTTCGGGGCAGTAGCACTGTTGGATTTGCTTGCGTTGTTGCTTGTGCTGGCCGCGTTCACCTTTGTCGGCGACAAGATTGAGGATGTGATCTGGCCCGGTGGCAGGGAATGGGTCGCGCTTTGAGCGATTTGGGTACGGCTGACAGGCTGCCCATTCATAACGTCCTACCGGAGTTACTCGAAGCGCTTTGCAGCGGGTCGAACGCTGTGCTGATCGCGCCGCCAGGCGCTGGCAAGACGACGATGGTTGCGCCTGCTTTGTTGGCGGAGAAGTGGTGCCAGGGACAAATTTTGGTTCTGTCTCCGCGCCGTCTGGCCGCACGAATGGCGGCGGAGCGGATCGCAGAATTGATTGGCGAGCCAGTCGGTAAAGCCGTCGGTTATGCGACCCGGATGGACAGCAAACAGTCGGTGGCTACGCGGATATTGGTGCTGACCGAAGGCATATTCCGCAACCGGATTATCGCTGATCCCGAACTGGCAGGCGTGTCCGCGGTGCTATTCGACGAGGTGCATGAGCGAAGCCTCGACAGCGATTTTGGGCTTGCGCTTGCGCTTGAGGCGCAGGCGGCATTTCGGCCCGAATTGCGGTTGCTGGCGATGTCGGCGACTCTGGACGGCACACGGTTTTCGAAGCTGATGGGCAATGCGCCGCTGATCGAGAGCGAAGGCCAAAGCTGGCCGCTCCAGCATCGCTATGTCGGGCGGCGTGCCGAAATGCCGGTAGAGGACGAGGTCGCGCGCACGATCCGGCAGGCGCTGGCAGAAGAGCAAGGCGATGTGCTGGTCTTCCTGCCCGGAACGCGCGAGATCGACCGCGTGGCGGAACGGCTCGCGACGCTGCCTGACGACATCGTCGTTCACAAGCTGCACGGACAGATCGAACCGTCTAACCAACGCCTTGCCGTACGTCGCGATGCCGAAGGCCGCCGCAAGATCATCCTTGCCACCAATATTGCCGAAACCAGTCTGACTATCGACGGTGTCCGTATCGTCATCGACAGCGGGCTGGCGCGGCGCGCGCGGTTCGATCAGGCGGCTGGCGTCACGCGGCTGGTAACGGAACGCGCCAGCCTCTCGTCAGCGACGCAGCGGGCAGGGCGCGCGGCGCGGCAACGCTCCGGTGTGGTTTACCGGCTATGGGAAGAAGCAGGCAATGGCGGGCTACCCCCGTTCGACCCGCCCGAGATTATTGAGAGCGACCTGACGCCACTACTGCTCGATTGCGCATTGTGGGGCGAGCGCGAACCGGCGCGGTTGCGCTGGCTAGACCCGCCGCCAAAGGCTGCGCTGGAAGAGGCGCGAAAGGCGCTTCTGGCGTTGGACGCAATAGATGATGGCGGTGGCATTACCGGTCATGGCAAGCGGTTGGCATCCTTACCGCTGCCCCCAAATCTCGCGCACATGGTGCTCGTCGCCGCCAACGCCGCGCAGGCTGAGGATGCGGCGATGGTCGCATTGCTGCTCCAGGAGCGCGGGTTAGGCGGGCAAGGCGAAGATATCGAAATCCGCTTCGAACGCTTCCAGCACGAACGCGGCGGGCGCGCCGATGCGGCTAAATCGCTGGCGAAGCGGATTGGGAAAATGAGCGGGCCAGTTGACCGAGTTGCCGCACTGTCCATCGGCCAAATGGTGGCTACTGCCTTCCCTGACCGAATTGCCAAACGTCGCGATGCCAAGGGTGAGAACTGGCTGAGCGCAATGGGGCGCGGGTTGCGGTTGGATCCTGCGTCACCGCTGGCGTCTGCCGAATGGCTGGCGGTGGCGGATATGCAGGGCGCTGCGTCTGGCGCTCGGATCATGTCGGCCGCAGCGTTGACCGAGGCCGAAGTGCTGACCGCCTTCGCTGACCGGATCGAAACTGCCACTGAAGCCCGCTATGACAAGGCAGCCGACCGTGTCGAAGTGCGCCAGCGCCGCCGGCTGGGTGCGATTATTCTGACGGAAGGCTCCGCTTCTCCGACAGAACCCCAAGCTGTGGCAATTGCACTTATGGAAGCCGTGCGACAACTCGGACTTGACGCGCTGCCTTGGTCCGACGGGGCTATCGCGCTCCGGCAACGCGCGGCCTATGCGGGGTTGGATGCGGTGTCCGATGCCACATTGACCGCGTCGGTTGGGGGTTGGCTGATGCCGGTTGTGTCCGGGGTCAACCGGCTTCGAGATGTATCTAAAGCGGCCCTATCCGACGCGCTGGATAATTTGCTTGGCTGGGACGGTAAGCAGAAAGTGGACCGGGTCGCCCCACCGCATTATTGCAGTCCCGCTGGCACCACGCATCCAATCGACTATGCCGCAGAGGCAGGCCCGACGGTCCAACTGCGCGTGCAGGCGTTGTTCGGCCTGGATACCCATCCGGTGGTGGGGGCTGACAATATTCCGTTGTTGCTCAGCCTGACTTCACCCGCCGGTCGCCCTATCCAGACAACACGCAACTTGCCTGAATTCTGGCGCGGAAGCTGGCGCGATGTTGCCAAGGAAATGCGCGGGCGCTATCCCAAGCACAACTGGCCCGATGCGCCTTGGGAAAGCGTCGCGAACCTTAAAACGAAGAAGGCGCAGACTCGAGATTTGGCACGCGACGCTTGACGAATCTCCGTTTTCTGGCGCAAGGGCCGAACATGACTGCACGTATCTATCAGCGCCCAAAAAACGCCATGCAATCGGGCAAGGCGCGCACCGATGAATGGGTGCTGGAATTCGTGCCCAGCGAACAGCGCAAGGCCGATCCGCTGATGGGCTGGGCAGGTTCTGGCGATACGCAGGTGCAGGTCGAACTTTGCTTTCCAACGCTGGACGCGGCGCGAGCCTATGCAGCGAAAAAGGGTATCGCTGTGACCCTCATTCCGACACCACCGAAGACATTGAAGCTTCAGGCTTACGCTGACAACTTCCGTTAATTCACCATCCCCGGCAGCATTAGCAGCTTTACATCGACGACGCAGCCTTCGGCACGCTTGACCGCGACGAAGGATGGCACTTCGGCCAGCAAAACGCGATGAACAATGATATTTTCGCCATCTACTCCGCCGCCATCACCGACTTTGGTCAAGGCACTTGCGCGCACCAAAGTGAAGCTTTCGCTGACCATGCCGGGTGAGGAGAAAAACTCGCCGACGATCTCGAGCGTTGCAGCGCGGTAGCCCGTCTCTTCCTCCAGTTCGCGCGCTGCCGAGGTCAGCGCATCCTCGTCCTCGCCATGGTCTCCAATAAGGCCAGCGGGAAGCTCGATGCAATTCGCCCCCAGCGGCACGCGATATTGTTCGACCAGCAGAACATGCCCTTCCTCGACGGCGAGAATGACCGCCGCCTTGATACCTCGCGCGCGGCTGACATATTCCCACTTGCCGCGCCGCTTGGCGGTAATGAAACGGCCCTGCCACAATATTTCTTCAGGTTCTTCCGTCAAAGCTCGATCAACCGGTCCGGCAGCTCGTTTGGATTTTCGCTGCCCTTGGGGAAATGCTCGGCCAGGACAACGCCCATTTGCCGCACCGCCGCAGCCATACCTTCGCCGGGCTGTCCGGCCTTTACCCGATCAAGCAGCGCGATCATGGCGTCGCCCCAGACTTCTGGCGAGACCAGTTTGGCAATTTCTTCGTCGGCAACGATTTCAGCGCGATGCTCTTTCATCGAAAGGTACAGCAACACGCCGGTTCGACCCACGGTTTTCGCTTCGGTGCCGACCTTGAACATGCTGACGGCGCGTCCGCGAACGCGGGCGAGTTTGATATGCTTGGGCGTGAGCGCGAGTCGAAGCGGCATCCATTTCATGATCAGCCATGTGCCGAACCATTTCAGCCCGAGCGCCGTCAGCAACAACGCCAGATACTCGCGGGGGCTGTAATCATGCTCCCATCCCCCCGTCATCCAGTCTATGATGCCAATGTAAAAATCGGGAAACAGCATGTAGCAGAAAAGCGCGAGCATTGCCGTTGCGCTGGCCCACGCCATGCCGATATCCTCGTAATGATCGGAAAGATCGGCGACGATCGTCGCGATCTCACCGCTGGTATGCCGTTCGGCTTCGGCGACCGCTGCTGTCACCAGCAAATGGTCGGCCTCGTCCACATGATCGACTTTAGTCATTTTAATGTCCTACTAGCCGCATGTGTTACCAGCCCCCTGAGGCACCGCCGCCGCCGAAGCTGCCGCCGCCTCCGGAGAAGCCACCGAATCCGCCACCGCCGCCACCCCACGAGGAGCCGCCACGACCACCGCCCCAGTCATTGCCGCCCCAGATAATGACCGGGCCGACGCCGCCGCGCCGATGCTTGCGACCGCCGCCGCTTAGCGAGCGGATGATTGGTAGCACCACGAAGAAGATGAAAAAGAGCATGAAGATGATGGCTCCGATGGGGAAACCTTCATCTTGCTGTCGGCTTTGCTGTGCCGCAGCGGCGATTTTGGCGGCTTCATCGGCGGGCAGCTCGAGTTGGGTAACGATCCGGTCAACGCCCGCATTTATGCCGCCGGGGAAATCGCCTGCCTTGAACGCGGGCGTGATGTCCTTGCGGATGATCGAAGAGGACAGCCCATCGGTGAGGACCGGTTCCAGACCATAGCCTACCTCGATCCGCATTTTGCGATCATTGGGTGCAACGATCAGGATCGCGCCATTGTCCTTTTCGTTTTCGCCCTTGCCGTCCTGCCCAAGCGCCCAATGACGACCCAGACGATAGCCGTAATCGGATATCTCGTAGCCTTCGAGGCTGTTTAGCGTCGCGACCACCAGTTGCCGGTTGGTGCGCGTTTCCAGCCTTTCGAGCTTGGCGGTCAAAGCTGCCTCTTGCGCCGGGTCGAGAAGGTCGGCCTGATCGACGACGCGACCGGTTAACTTTGGAAACTCCTGCGCAAGCGCAGGACCTCCGGTCAAAACCAGCAGCATCGCAATCAGCAGGCCCGCGGCCTTGGTCATTGTTTTGTCCCGAAGAAGGTCGGTTACGAAGTCGGAGCCATATCCAGCGTCGGCGCGGCTTCCGCACCCGGCGTGGTCGCCTGATACGGCACCATCGGCTTCGCGCCGTGGATCACCTTGGCACCGATTATGTCGGGAAAGGTACGGATCGTCGTATTATATCCGCGCACTGCTTCGTTATAATCGCGCAGCGTTATGCGAACGCGATTTTCCTGACCTTCAAGCTGGTCCTGCAACTTCAGATAGCCTTCCTGGCTTTTCAGTTGCGGATAGGCCTCGACCGAAACGAGCAAGCGCGCAAGGCTGCCCGAAAGCTGGTTCTGCGCCGCTTGGAACGACGCCATTTTGGCGGGGTCGGTCAGATCGTTGGGGTTGACCTGAATATTGGGCGCAGTTGCTCGTGCGCGTGCCTCGATAACCTCGGTAAGCGTCTTGTTTTCCTGCGCAGCCGCACCCTTCACCACATTTGCGAGATTGGGAATTAGGTTGGCGCGCTCCTGGAATGCAGCTTGAACATCTGCCCATTTTGCCTTCGCATTCTCTTCAGCGGTGGGGACACTGTTAATGCCGCAACCGGCGAGCGAAACCACCGCGACCGGAACCAGAAGAAATTTTGCAAATTCGCTACGCATCAAGTTCACTCCTCCGAACAGACGATATGTCCTGTGTGTTACATACATAAGGCGGGCAATCATTTTACGCAATGACTGCTATCGACTGCCATGAAAATATGTCAGTTAATCAACGTGATTATAGTGGGAGAAAAGCTATGTTGGGTGAATTTAAGGCGTTTATCGCACGTGGCAATGTGCTCGATCTGGCGGTTGGCGTGCTGATCGGTGCCGCATTTGGCAAGATCATTACGTCGCTGACCGACGATGTCATCATGCCGTTTATTGCGCTCCTGACCGGCGGCGGTGTCGATTTCAGCAGCAAATATGTTGTTCTCGGCGGTGCGGGCAAAGTGACCTCCGGCATGTCGCTGGTTGCGGCGAAAGCGGCCGGTGCGAACGTGTTGGCATGGGGCAGCTTCATTACGGCTGCGATCAATTTTCTGATCCTCGCCTTTGTCATTTTCATGATTGTGCGTCAGGCAAACAAGATGATGCCGCGGCCCGTTGCTGCAGGCCCGAGCGATGTTGATCTGCTCATCGAAATCCGGGACGAACTTCGCAAGAAATGACCGTTGTTGCAATCGCCGCTCCGGCGGTGATTGCAATGCGATTCCGGCTATTGCATAGGTTGCGCCATGAACGCGCCAGATATCGCACGAAGCCAGCAGCTTACCCGCAAACGAACTCTTACCGGTGCCATCGGCGAGGTGATTGGCAGCGTCGTTGGAGGCGTTGCCGCACGCGGTTTTCACCTGATGCTGGACAATATCGACCGGGGTCTCGATGCAGGTTCTGTCGAGGTCCGTTTACCGGACGGCTCGGTGCGTTTGTTGGGCGGGCGCGGGGTGGGACCGGCGGCACAGGCTGAAATCAAGCATTGGAACGCGCTGTTTCGGCTTGCGAGGCACGGCTCGGTTGGATGTTATGAAGGATGGGTTGCACGCGACTGGGATAGCGCCGATCCCGTCGCCCTGTTCGAATTGTTCGTCCGCAATCGCGCTAGCCTTGGCGACGCTGCAAGGGCGTCGGGGCTGGCCCGACTGGCCGGTAAAGTCGCGCATGGGCTAAAGCGGAACAGCAAGTCCGGTGCCAAGCGCAATATCGAGTTTCATTACGACCTAGGCAATGATTTTTACGCGGTCTGGCTCGATAGCAGCATGACCTATTCAAGCGCTATGTTCGCGGAGAAAAGCGACGCGCTTGAAGTTGCGCAGGCACGCAAAATCGATGCAATACTCGACCGGCTAGCCCTCACCGATGGCAGCCATTTGTTAGAAGTAGGCTGCGGCTGGGGCAGCCTTGCCGAAGCTGCCTTGCGCAGGCATCATCTGGACTATCACGGCATTACCCTGTCGGCAGAACAAAAGGCCTATGCCAACCAGCGGATTGCCGCGCTCGTTCCGAACGCCGAAATTACGCTGACCGATTACCGTGATGTGACCGGAACGTATGACGCCATCGCCAGCGTCGAAATGGTAGAAGCCGTGGGTCGAGATTACTGGCCCGCCTATCTCGACATGATCGCTCGCAGTTTGACGTCAGGGGGCCGAGCCGCGATCCAGTATATCGCAATCGATGACGATATATTTGAAGCTTATTCGCGCAGCGCTGATTTCATTCAGCGCTATATATTCCCCGGCGGCATGTTGCTCTCGCAAAGCCGCTTTCGCGCGCTCGCAGAGGCGCGCGGGCTACGGTGGGAAGCGCAGGTCGATTTCGGCCAGGATTATGCGCGAACGCTCCGCATCTGGCGCGAACGCTTCGAAGCCGCGGTCGATGAGGGACGACTGCCACCCGGCTTCGACGAAAAATTCGTTTCGTTATGGCGCTTTTATCTGATGTATTGCGAAGGCGGGTTTAGAGGCGGCGGGATCAATGTCGCTCAGGTCACATTGGTCAAAAGCTGAACATGTCCGGGGAGGGACATCATGAAAAAATGGATATTGGGCATTTTGCTGTTGCTCGCGGCTGCGGTGGGGGCGTTTTGGGTGACGGCCGACAAGGACATGAAGGCGCTTATCTCCAACCTGCCGACCGACGCTAACGTGCTGTTCTGGAGCATCCCGCAACGCGACGCCGCCTTCCGCGCGATGGACAGGATTCCGGCACTCGCAAACGCGAATATTATCGAAGCGGGCGATGACGTCTATCCGTTGCCGAACGGAGCGCCGCTCGATGTCGGCGTTGACGTCGATTCCTATATGAAGGCGCAGCGGACGGCAGGCCTTGTCATCATTCAGGACGGCAAAATCCGGCTCGAAAAATACGGACTTGGTTTCAGCGGCGACGGCAAATGGACGAGCTTTTCGGTCGCCAAATCCTTTTCGTCGACCTTGGTCGGTGCTGCTATCAAAGACGGCTATATCAAGAGCATCGACGACAGGGTGTCAGCTTACATCCCCGATCTCAAAGGTTCCGCTTATGACGAAGTGTCGATCAAGCAATTGCTGACGATGACCTCGGGCGTCAAATGGAACGAGGATTATGGCGACCCCAAATCCGACGTTGCCCTGTTCAACAAACACAAGGCAGAGGACGGGGTAGACGTCACCGTCAGTTACATGCGCAAATTGCCGCGAGAGGCTCCGGCTGGGACGAAATGGGTCTATAAAACCGGCGAGACCAATTTGATCGGTGTGCTGGTCAGTTCTGCGACAAAGAAGACATTGTCTGCCTATCTGTCGGAGAAGATCTGGGCGCCGTTCGGTATGGAGCAGGATGGAAGCTGGATCTTGGGTGCGACCGGGCACGAGATCAGCGGTTGCTGCATCCAAGCATCGACACGTGATTTTGCGCGTTTCGGATTGTTTATGCTCGGCGGCGGGATGGTGGACGGAAGGCCGGTGCTCCCCGACGACTGGATCGCGGCGGCAACAACGCAGCAGGCCGACATCGGCGAGGTCGAGAACGGCTATGGCTATCAGTGGTGGACCGTCAAGGACGGCAGCTATGCGGCCCAGGGCATTTTCGGGCAGGGGATATTCATCGACCCCAAGCGCAAGCTTATCATCGCCTCGAACAGTAACTGGCCACAGGCGACCGACCGGCAGGGAGGCGACCAGGCGCAAAAGCGCGGTTTGTTCTACAAACAGGTGCAATTGGCGATCGATAATGAGGCGAAGGCCGTAGCCAAATAATATCGCCTTTCGGCAATTATATTGCGAGTGCGAAAAGGGGCTTTTCTAGCGGCAGTTTTTGGTCCAGCATGTCTCTCGGGATCGTAGCTTAGCCGGGAGAAAATCGATGGACTTCAAGACATTCTTGCACGCGGGCAGTAACCGCCGCGCGATGCTCAAGGGCATGGGCGTTGCGGCGGTCGGCTTCACCCTCACCGGCGCGTTGGCCGGTTGTGGCAAGAAGGATGCGAAGAAGCTTGCCAATGGCGAAGAGGCCAAGCTGAACTTCTACAACTGGGACACTTACATCGGCGAAACCACGCTGGAGGATTACAACGAGGCTGTCGGCGTTGACGTCAACATGACGCTGTTTGCCAGCAATGACGAACTGTTCGCAAAGCTGCGCGCTGGCAACCAAGGCTATGACGTGATCGTACCCTCGAACGACTTTGTCGAGCGTATGGCGGTGGCCGATATGCTGATGCCGCTCGATCAGGCGCAAATCCCGAATTTCAAAAATGTCGCCAAAGAATATCAGGATGTGCCGTATGATCCAGCGCGCAAGCATTCGATGCCCTACACTTGGTTGGCGCTTGGCATTGGCTATCGCAAATCAAAGGTGAAGACGGTGCCGGATAGCTGGAAGATACTGTTCGACAGCGACGAATATAAGGGCCGCATCGCGGTGCTGTCCGAAGCCGGCGACATGTTCCGGCTTTACGGCAAATATCTCGGCAAGTCGGTCAACGGCCTGAACGATGCTGATCTGAAAACCATCGAGGCGATGATGATCAAGCAGAAACCAAACATTAAATCCTTCCACGAAGATAATGGTCAGGATCTTCTGCTCAAGGGCGAGGTTGATGTCGTGCTTGAATATAATGGCGATATTGCGCAGGCGATGGTCGAAGACTCCGATATCGGCTTTGTTATCCCCAAAGAAGGCAGCCAGCTGAATTCGGACAATCTCTGTATTCCCAAGGGCGCGCCGCACCCCAAAAATGCTCATGCGTTTATCAATTATCTGCTTGATGCGGAGGCGGGCAAGAAGATCACCGAGACGATCCTCTATCCGACGCCGAACGAGGCGGCAAAGGCTCTGATGCCCGAGGATTACAAGAACAATCCCGTTATTTTTCCGCCTGCCGACGTGCTGGCAAAATGCGAATATGCAAAGTTTAATGCAGAACTTCAGCCGAAATATGAGGAGGCCTTCACCCGCGTGCGGGCCGCGTAAATCGTGGCGGGGGCGTTGCAGGACTGGAAGCGCCAGAAGCGCCCCTTCGCGGCCGTTGCGTCGCTGCCGACGTTCTGGCTCATCATGTTTTTCATCGCGCCGATGGCGATTGTCTGGCTGTATAGTTTCGGCCAAAATGCCGGGCCAGCCGACATCGATATTTCGGGCACGCTCGATAACTACAAGCGCGCGACCGAGTGGCTCTATCTGTCGATCTTCCTGAAAAGCCTCGCGGTTGCGGCGCTGACCACGCTGATCTGCCTCATCATCGGCTTCCCCGTGGCAATGGCGATTACCTTTGCCGCGCCGAAGTGGCGGCCTTGGCTGCTGCTCGGCATTATGCTGCCGTTTTGGACCAACCTCCTCATCCGCACCTATGCGCTGATGGCGTTGATGGGGACCAACGGTTATATGAACAAGGGGCTGGGTGGGCTTTGGGACGGCGCAAGCTGGCTGCGGACTCTGGTCGGGATGCAACCGCTGGAGGCGTGGACGCCGGTGCAGCTTCTCTACAATAATTTCGCTGTGGTTCTGGGGCTGGTCTATGTCCATCTGCCCTTCATGGTGCTGCCACTCTATTCGGCGCTCGACCGGCTGGACAAGAGCCTGATCGAGGCCAGCCTCGATTTGGGCGCAGGACATTTCAGGACTTTCATGAAAATAGTCGTGCCGCTTGCCGCACCCGGTATCGTCGCGGGCGTGATGATTACGCTGATCCCCGCATTGGGAGCCTATCTGACCCCCGACCTGATGGGCGGCACCGACAGCCAGATGATCGCCAACGTCATCGAACGCCAGTTCAAGCGAGCCAATGACTGGCCGTTCGGCGCGGCACTATCGTTCCTGCTGATCTACGCGATGTTTATCCTGATCGCGCTGCAATCGATGCGGAACAACAAGACGGCGGAGCGGAATTGATGTTCAGCCGAACCGCCATCGCTCCGCTTGAATACACCCGCAAATTGTGGATGCGAAGCTGGGTCGGGCTGACCATGTTGTTTCTCTATGCGCCGCTGATCGTGCTGATGATTTTCAGCTTCAACGACAGCAAGCGCAATGTCGTGTGGAAGGGCTTCACGCTCAAATATTACGAGAAGGCACTGGGCAATGACAGCCTTGTCGAGGCGATGGTCAATTCGCTGACGATTGCGTTTCTGGCGACGATTGTGAGTCTCGTCATCGGCGCGTTGGCGGCAGTGATGCTGTGGCGCTTCCGTTTCCCCTTCAAGGGGCTGGTCGAGGGCACGATGTCGCTGCCGATCATCGTCCCCGAAATTTGCCTCGGCGTCGCCTTTTTGATGTTCTTTGCCGCGGTCGACTGGCCGACCGATCTCGTCTGGCCGTTCAACCTCGGCGCGATCACCATCGCGCATATCACCTTCTGCTTTCCCTTTGTGACGATGGTCGTTCGCTCGCGCCTCGCGCCCCTCAATCGCGAGCAGGAGGAAGCGGCGAAGGATCTAGGCGCGAGCGAGTGGCAGGTGTTCCGCGACGTGCTGATCCCGCACATCAAGCCCGCGCTCGTTGCCGGCGCGTTGCTGGCCTTCACATTGAGCCTCGACGATTTCGTCATCACCTTTTTCACCAGCGGGCCTGATACGATCACCTTCCCGGTAAAGGTCTATTCTATGGTCCGCTTCTCGGTCACGCCCGAGGTCAATGCTGCATCGACGTTGCTTATCCTGCTGACCGTCATCCTGACCTTCATCGCGCTGAAATTGCAGGGCGTGAAGGGAATAGCGGAGACCCATTGAAATGACCGTTCACCCTTTTCCGTTCGTGCTGAGCCTGTCGAAGTACGTTTGCGCTAGGCTGCCTGTCCTTCGACAAGCTCGGGACGAACGGAGCAGGGAAGTATGACCGAAACCAAAACCCCCATCATTCAGATCCGCAACGTCTCCAAACGCTTTGGCAAGGTGACCGCGGTCGACAATGTCAGCCTCGACATATTGGCGGGCGAATTCTTCGTGCTGCTCGGCCCGTCGGGTTGCGGCAAGACCACCTTGCTGCGGATGATCGCCGGCTTCGAAATGCCCACCGAAGGCCAGATCATCATCGACGGACAGGATATGGCCAATGTCCCGCCCAACAAACGACCGGTGAACATGGTGTTCCAGAGCTATGCCGTGTTCCCGCACATGAACGTGACCGACAATGTCGGCTATGGACTGCGTATCGCGGGCATCGGCAAAGGTGAAATCCGCGACCGCGTGGCCGAGGCGCTGGAGCTGGTGAAACTAGGCGGGTTCGAGGACCGGATGCCCGACCAGATGTCGGGCGGGCAGCGGCAGCGCGTGGCGCTGGCACGAAGCCTTGTGATGCGGCCAAAGGTGCTGTTGCTCGACGAGCCACTGTCGGCGCTCGACGCTAAGCTGCGCGCGCAGATGCAGTTCGAGCTGTCCGACTTGCAGGACAAGGTCGGCATCACCTTTGTCACCGTCACCCACGATCAGGACGAGGCGCTGTCGATGGCGAGCCGCGTTGCCGTGATCAACAAGGGCGAGGTCGCGCAACTCGCCGCGCCGTC
>CAZQBS010000043.1:0-24398 GCA_964591835.1 uncultured Sphingorhabdus sp.
CCGGTGCGAAACGCGTTGGTAATCGGATAGCGCCGGTCACGGCCAAAATTTCGTGTGCCGAGCTTCACGCCGGGCGGAGCCTGGCGGCGTTTATATTCGGCTATATATAGTAGTCTTTCGATCCGCGTTACCTCTGCGCGGTCGAAGCCGCGGGCAACGACTTCGTCGACCGACAGTTCCTCTTCGACCAAGGCATGGAGCATCTTGTCGAGCACCGGATAATCGGGCAGCGAATCGCTGTCTTTCTGGTCGGGTCGAAGCTCGGCGCTTGGCGGCTTGGCGATGATCTGCTGGGGGATCACCGGTCCGTCGGGGCCAAGGCCGATGCGGGGTTTGTGCGTGTTGCGCCATTCCGAAATCGCGAACACCGTCATCTTATACGCATCTTTCAACGGGTTATAACCGCCTGCCATATCGCCGTAGATCGTTGCATAGCCGACGCTCATCTCGCTCTTGTTGCCCGTGGTCAGCAGCATGTGGCCGAACTTGTTGCTAAGCGCCATCAGGGTCACACCGCGTATCCGGCTCTGCACATTCTCCTCGGTGATATCCACCTCGCGGTCGGCAAAGCTGCCCGAAAGCATCGCGTCGAACGCCTCCACTGCTGGCGATATCGGGATCGTATCAAGCCTGCAGCCGATCAGCGCCGCGCAATCCGCCGCATCGTCGAGACTCGACTGGCTGGTGTAACGGCTTGGTAGCATGACACACCACACCCGCTCCGGTCCGAGCGCGTCCGCCGCTATCGCCGCACAGATCGCCGAATCGATCCCGCCCGATAGCCCCAGAACAACGCCGGGGAAGCCGTTAGTATCGACATAATCGCGCAGGCCCAGCACCATCGCGCTGTAAATATCGGCTGGATGGTCTTCCCATTCTGCCAGCTCACCTGCCTCGCAGGCCCAACCCTTTGGGCCGCGCTTCCAATGGGTGACGCGCAATTCCTCGCTCCAGTCGGGCAGCCGGTGCGCCGCTTTGCCATCGGCATTCAGCACGAACGAGCAACCGTCGAACACCAGTTCATCCTGCCCGCCGACGCGATTGAGGAAAATCACCGGCAAACCGGTCTCCTCGACCCGCGAAGCAAAGACCAGATCGAGCCGCCTTTGATCCTTGTCGATCTCATAAGGGCTGCCATTGACCGAGATCAGCAGTTCGGCGCCCTGTTTTGCGAGATGCTTCGACACGGGCGAGAGCCAGCCATCCTCGCAAATCGGCAGGCCAAGCCGGACCCCGCGAAACTCGACCGGGTCGGCGAGCGGGCCCGATGCGAATATGCGTTTTTCGTCGAAGGTGCCGTAATTGGGTAGTTCGCGCTTGTAACGAACCGCCGCAATCTTGCCGCCGTCAAGCAAGGCCACGCCGTTATAGAGCAGACCCTTTTCGACAAATATCGAGCCGACGAGCATTGCCGGGCCGCCATCGGCGGTCGCCTTCGCCAGTTCGGCAAGCACCGCCGCCGCACGCGCGGCAAAAGCCGGTTTCAGCACCAGGTCTTCGGCGGGGTAACCGATAAGCTGCTGCTCGGGATAGACGATCAGGTCGGCACCGGGCGCTTTGTCGCGCCATTCGAGCATCGCTTTGGCATTGCCTTCAAGGTCGCCAACGCGCTGGTTGAGTTGCGCCATCGCTATTGTCAGTTGGTCTACCATATCCCCTTGTCTATTGCCGCGCTCTGGCGGGAGCAAGGTGATTGTCAGCGCGAGTCGTCGCCGCTAGAGCGACCGCACGAATCACAGGCTGCGCACATCGGGGAAGCATCACATGAAACTGATTTCGGGCAACGCCAACCTGCCGCTGGCGCGCGCCATCGGAAGTTACCTCGAACTGCCGCTGACCGATGTTGCCGTCCGCCGCTTTGCCGACGATGAAATCTTCGTCGAAATCCACGAAAATGTCCGCGGCGAAGATATGTTCGTCATCCAGTCGACCAGCCATCCGGCGAACGACAATCTGATGGAACTCTTGATCTGCATCGACGCGCTGCGCCGCGCTTCGGCCAAGCGGATAACCGCTGTATTGCCCTATTTCGGCTATGCCCGGCAGGACCGCAAACCCGGCCCGCGTACGCCGATTTCGGCCAAGCTTGTCGCCAATATGATCACCGCCGCGGGTGCCGACCGCGTGCTGACTGTTGATCTCCATGCCGGGCAGATTCAGGGCTTTTTCGATATTCCGACCGACAATCTTTACGGCGCGCCAGTGATGAGCGCAGACATATTGTCGCGTTATGGCGGCGAACCGTTGATGGTCGTTTCCCCCGACGTCGGCGGTGTGGCGCGCGCGCGGGCACTGGCCAAACGGCTCGACGACGCGCCTTTGGCCATCGTCGATAAACGCCGCGAAAAGGCGGGCGTGTCCGAAGTGATGAACATCATCGGTAATGTCGAAGGTAAATTCTGCGTCCTGCATGACGATATGGTCGATTCGGGTGGCACGCTCTGCAATGCCGCCGCCGCGCTGAAAGAACATGGCGCCACCGAAGTCGTCGCTTACTGCACCCACGGCGTACTGTCGGGCGAGGCTGCGGCGCGGGTAACGAACTCGGTGCTGAAAGAGCTGGTCATTACCGATTCGATCCAGGCCACCGATGCCGTTACCGACGCGCCCAATATCCGGCACCTGCCCATCGCGCCGTTGCTCGGCGAGGCGATCCGGCGGATTGCCGACGAAAGCTCGGTTTCGAGCCTTTTTGATTGATGACCCCCGCCGACATCCTGTTGGCGAATTGCTTGGCCGATGCAGCAGGCAACGCGATCCGGCCGTTCTTCCGTAGCGATTTTGTCCATGAGGCCAAAAGCGACGCCTCGCCCGTGACCGAAGCCGACCGTGCGGGAGAGGCGGCTATTCGGGCGATACTGGATGCTGAGTGCCCTCATGACGCCATCATCGGTGAGGAATATGGCGAGAAACCGGGAACGTCGGGCCGCAGCTGGGTCATCGACCCGATCGACGGCACGGTCAGCTTCATGGCGGGGCGGCCGATCTTTGGAACGCTGATCGCGCTCCTAGAGGATGGCTGGCCTGTGCTCGGCATCATCGACCAATGTGTAAGCGGCGAACGATGGGTCGGCGCCACTGGTCGGGAAACGACACTCAATGGCGCCTCTGTCCGTGCGCGAGCCTGCCGTTCGCTGGCAGAGGCCACACTCGCCAGCACCGGACCGCAGTATTTCGACAGCCATGATGCAGAACATTTCATGGCGCTCGCGGCGAAGACGGCGCACAAACGGATGGTCTGGGGCGGGGATTGCTATAATTACGGCCTGCTTGCCGCAGGGCAGATCGATCTTGTCGTCGAAGCGGGATTGAAACTGCATGATTTTGCTGCTTTAGTTCCGGTGATAGAAGGGTCGGGCGGCATGATGTGTGATTGGACGGGTGAACCCCTGCACGCAGAATCGGATGGGCATATAATTGCGCTGGGCGACCCTGCACGGCTGGACGATGTCCTTGAGGCGCTTGCTTGCCGACATTGAGCGAAATTGGTGAATATCGTTTCATTCTTCCAGCGCAAGCGCTGCGCCGTTACGTCACTACCTATTATTTCTTCGAATTCGACGCGCCTGACGGCTACAAACTTGAAGATCTGCTTCACCCTGAATGGGCGAGCGCGCGATTCCTCCTGGAAGGACGCGTTGATGGAAGCGTTGTTCCCGACCCGCCAGCGACCGTTCCGCTTGCCAGCCTGACGGGGCCGACACTTCGTGCTTGCTATATCCGTTTTGGGCAAGCGAAAATGGCAGGGATCGGTATTTCGCCATTGGGTTGGCATAACCTGATAGGCATCGATGCAAGCGAGCGAACCAACCAAGTATTCGATGTTGCCACAGAGTCGGCATTTGAGCTTTTTGATATAATCTGGCATGGCATCTGTAATCTGCGAGACCCCGAAAAGATTGCGACAGTCTTCGATACAATCTTGTTGGCCGCACTTGATCCGCCCGACGCGAGAGAGGGAGAAATCGAGGCTTTTCACATAGCGCTAACCAGCCCAGACATGGCAAATGTGGCACAGCTCGCTGAGACCCTGAATATGCCGATCCAGCGTGTCGAGCGCTTGTCGCGGCGGGTTTTCGGTTTTCCGCCGAAACGGCTGCTGAGGCGACAACGCTTCTTGCGAAGCTTGGGTGTTCGCCTGCTCGATCCAGAACTCCGATGGAAGAGCGCGATGGACGTGCAATATCATGACCAGGCCCATTTTACCCGGGATTTTCATGATTTTATGGGAATGTCGCCGCGCGATTACCTCGCTATGCCCCGGCCCATCAGTCAGGCAGCCGTTCGCGCCCGCGCGGAGGCGCTGGGGCAGCCTTTGCAGGTATTGCAGGGGCCGGAGCCAAGCGATGCGCTGTAAACCGGCCTTTCGGCTTGCGTTGTAGCACGAATCCCGCTAGGCGCGCGCCTTCCGAATGAACACGGCTGGCTGAAAGGGCTGCCATGCCGGTTCGAAACGGACTCACAAAGGAGACCAAAATGCCCAAGCTAAAGACCAAAAGTGGTGTGAAGAAGCGATTCAAGATCACCGCAACCGGCAAGATCAAGCACGGCGTCGTTGGAAAACGGCACCGTTTGAGCAGCCATAATGCGAAATATATCCGCCAGAACCGCGGCACCAGCGTAATTTCTGCGCCTGATGCCAGGACAATCAAAAAATGGGCTCCCTACGGTCTCTGACCGTTAGCTGCATCATCTGAAGGGATATAAGATATGGCACGCGTCAAACGGGGTGTTACCACACACGCCAAACACAAAAGAATATTGGAACAAGCGAAGGGCTTTCGTGGCCGCCGCAAAAATACCATCCGCGTTGCGCGACAGGCGGTCGAAAAGGCCGGCCAATATGCCTACCGCGACCGCAAGGTAAACAAGCGCAATTTCCGCGCTCTTTGGATCCAGCGGATCAACGCCGCTGTCCGCGCCGAAGGCATGACCTACGGCGTGTTCATGCACGGCATCAAGCTGGCGGGTATCGAAATCGACCGCAAGATCATGGCCGACATGGCGATGAACGAAGCGGCGATGTTTAGCACAATCATTGCGCAATCGAAAGCGGCGCTGGCTAAGGCAGCTTAAGCCGTCATCCCCGCCCTTCGACGTCGCCTGCGGCGTCGCTCAGGATAAACTGCCCAATGGCAGGCGGGGACGAATTATGCGCAAAAGGGCGTGGGCGGCACTTGCCGTTCGCGCCCTTTTGCTTATGCAGGCGAACGACATGACCGACATAGCAAAACTCCAGACCGAACTGATCGCGGCAATCCATTCTGCCGCCACTCCCGATGCGCTGGAGACAGTGCGCATTTCTGCGCTCGGCAAGCAGGGGAGCGTGTCGGCGTTGCTCAAGACGATGGGTGGAATGTCGCCCGACGAGCGGCAGGTGCAGGGGCCGGTCATCAACGGCCTGCGCGAAACGGTATCTGCGGCATTGGCTGACAAAAAGGCCGCGCTTGAAACCGCCATGCTCAACGAACGGCTGGCGACCCAGCGGCTTGATATGACGCTGCCCGCACCCGCTTTCCCGCAAGGCTCGGTGCATCCGGTCAGTCAGGTGATGGACGAACTTGCCGAAATCTTTGCCGATATGGGCTTCGCGGTTGCAGAAGGTCCGGAGATCGAGGACCAGTGGCACAATTTCACCGCGCTCAACATGCCCGAAACGCATCCGGCGCGCGCGATGCACGACACATTCTATATGAATACAGCCGATGGTGAGGAAGCCAAGGTTTTGCGAACGCATACTTCTCCTGTGCAAATCCGCACCATGACGTCAAAAGGGCCGCCGATCCGGATCATCGCGCCGGGGCGGGTGTATCGCAGCGACAGCGACGCGACGCACACGCCGATGTTCCACCAGATCGAGGGGCTGGTAATCGACAAGGGCATCCATCTGGGTCATCTCAAATGGACGCTCGAAACCTTTCTCAAGGCGTTTTTCGAGCGCGACGATGTCGTGCTTCGTCTTCGACCCTCTTACTTCCCGTTCACCGAACCATCGGCCGAGGTCGATGTCGGTTATAGCGTCGTAAACGGCAAGCGGGTCATCGGCGGCTCCGAAGGCTGGATGGAGGTGCTCGGTTCGGGCATGGTCCATCCCAAGGTGATCGCCAACTGCGGGCTTGATCCCGAAGTGTATCAGGGCTTTGCCTTCGGCACCGGCGTCGATCGGCTGGCGATGCTCAAATACGGCATGGACGATTTGCGCGCCTTTTTCGACGGGGACTTGCGCTGGCTCAAACATTACGGCTTCGGCGCGCTCGATGTCCCCACGCTGAGCGGGGGCGTGGGCGCATGAAATTCTCGCTAAGCTGGCTCAAGGAGCATCTCGATACGGATGCCGACGTGCAAACCGTGGCCGACACGCTCAACCGAATCGGGCTTGAGGTCGAGGGCATCGAAAATCCTGCGGACAGGCTTGCGGCATTCCGCATCGCCAGGGTGCTGACCGCTGCGCCGCATCCGCAGGCCGACAAGTTGCAGATACTGACCGTAGATGCGGGCGGCGAACCTTTGCAGGTCGTCTGCGGCGCACCCAATGCGCGCGCTGGAATGCTGGGCGTATTCGGGCCGGCAGGCGCGACGGTACCGTCGAACGGCATGGTGCTGAAGGTCGCGGCGATCAGGGGCGTCGAATCGAACGGGATGATGTGCTCGGTTGCCGAACTCGAACTGGGCGACGATCATGACGGCATTATCGAACTGGCGGGCGATGCGCCGGTTGGTCAGGTCTATGCCGACTGGGCCGGGCTTGACGATGCCGTGCTGGACGTCAGCATCACCCCCAACCGGCAGGATTGCATGGGCGTGCGGGGCATTGCGCGCGATCTGGCGGCGGCTGGATTGGGATCGCTGAGACCACTCGCCGAAGTTTACCGCATAGCCGAACTGGCACCGGTCGCCGGAAGCGATCCTGCGCCCGATATAGCGACCCTCGATCCCGAAGGCTGCCCTGCATTTTATGCGCAGGCGGTATCGGGCGTCAGCAACGGTGCATCGCCAGCATGGATGCAGGCCAAGCTGAAAGCCATCGGCCAGAAGCCGATTTCGCTGCTGGTCGATATCACCAATTTCATTTCGGTCGACCTCGGGCGGCCCTTGCACGTCTATGACCGCTCGAAACTGTCGGGACCACTCGTGGCGCGCAAGGCCAAGCATGGCGAGCAGGTCGAGGCGCTCAACGGCAAGACCTACACGCTCGACTCGAGCATGACCGTGATTGCCGACGAGAGGCAAGTTCACGATATCGGCGGCATCATGGGTGGTGAACATTCGGGCGTTTCCGGGACGACCACCGACGTCCTGATCGAATGCGCCTATTTCAACCCCGACCATATCGCACGCACCGGGCAGAAGCTGGCGCTGACCAGCGACGCGCGCCAGCGCTTCGAGCGGGGGGTCGATCCGGCCTTCCTCGACGACGGCCTCGCGATTGCGACCAGGCTTGTGCTGGAACATGCTGGTGGCACGGCTTCGCACATTACACGCGCTGGCCACCCGCCGGTTGCGTCGCGCAATATCGCCTATGACACCGGCCATTGCCTGCGGTTGGGCGGCATCGACGTCGCGCCCGAAAAACAGCGCGAAATCCTCGAAAACCTTGGCTTTGCAGTGACGCCAGACTGGCAGGTTACCCCGCCCAGCTGGCGGCGTGACGTCGAAGGCGGAGCCGATCTGGTCGAGGAAGTGGTGCGTATGGTCGGGCTGGACAATGTACCCTCGACGCCATTGCGCCGCGCTGATGGTGTGGCAAAGCTGACTGCGACGCCGATGCAGAAGATCGAACGCAAGGTCAGGCGAACGGCGTCTGCGCGCGGACTGAACGAGGCGATCAACTGGTCTTTCATCCCACAAAGCGAAGCTGACGCGTTTGGCGTCCTTCGACAGGCTCAGGGCGAGCGGCTCTGGGTTGTCGCCAATCCCATAAGCGAAGATATGAAGGTGATGCGGCCCTCATTGCTTCCCGGCCTGCTTTCGGCGGCGCAGCGCAACATGGATCGCGGCGCATCGTCGGTGCGGCTGTTCGAGATCGGGCGCCGCTATCTGGCCGATAGCGAGAGGCTGACCGCAGGCATCGTGCTGGCAGGCGAAAGGACACCGCGCGGATGGGCAGGGGGCAAGGCTGCGAAATTCGATGCTTATGATGCCAAGGCCGAAGTGCTCGCATTGCTGGCCGCAGCAGGCGTTGCAACCGAAGGCCTGATGGTGCTGGGCGAAGCTGGCGATCATTATCATCCGGGCCAGTCGGCAACGCTTCGCATGGGGCCGAAGAATGTGCTCGCCGCGTTCGGCGCGCTGCATCCGGCGACGGCCAAGGTTTTCGATCTCGACGGCCCGGTGATGGCCGCCGAAATCTATCTTGATGCCATCCCGGCAAAAAAGAGCACTGGCTTCATGCGGCCCGCCTTCGCGCCGCCCGCCTTGCAAGCCGTCACCCGCGACTTTGCCTTTCTTGTGCCAGCGGATTTGCCCGGCGGCGATCTGGTTCGCGCGATACGGGGTTCGGACAAGGACAATATCGTAGCCGTCCAGCTGTTCGACCAGTTCACCGGCCCAGGCGTGCCTGAAGGCCAGAAATCGCTCGCGGTAGAGGTAATATTGCAACCGGCCGAGAAGAGCTACAGCGACGACGAGATCAGGGCAATTTCGGACAAGATCGTTGGCGCGGCGTCAAAGCTCGGCGGCAGCTTGCGTGGCTGAACTCGTCTCGATTGCGTCGGCTCAGCTGACGGCGTCGATAAGCTCACTGGGTGCCGAACTGCAAAGCCTGAAAGATGCGGGCGGGCGCGAACTGATGACCGATGCCGATCCGGCATACTGGTCGGGCCGCGCGCCTTTGCTGTTCCCCATTATAGGCCGACTGCACGACGACACACTAAGCGCGGAGGGCCGCGAATATGCGATGCAGAAGCACGGCTTTGCTCGCAAATCGGAGTTCGACTTGATCGAAGCTTCAGCCGACCGCGCGCTCTTCAGGCTTGTCGATAACCACGAAACCCACGCGCAATATCCGTTTGCTTTCGAGCTCGATGCGCATTTCGGGATTGACGGCACCACGCTTCACCAGACGGTGAGGGTGCGCAATACAGGCCACCGCGATATGCCGTTCAGCTTTGGCTACCACCCGGCTTTTGCATGGCCTTTGCCTTTTGGTGGTGCGCGTGAAGGCCATTGTATCCGCTTCGAGCAGGACGAGCCCGATAGCTTGGCACGGGTCACCCCTTACGGAACAATCGCCCCCGAAGGCGTGCCGACGCCGGTCGCCCGAAACGTCATCGAATTGCGTGACTCGTTGTTCGAAGACGACGCGCTGGTCTGGCGCGAACTGAACAGCCGCCGTCTCATTTACGGAGAGCCGGGCCGTCCATCGCTCGGCATAGCCTTCCCAGATACAAATATGCTTGGAATCTGGACCAAACCCGGCGCGGCTTTCGTCTGTATCGAACCTTGGGCCGGAATCGCCGACCCCGAAGGCTTTACAGGCGAATTTGCCGACAAGCCCGGCGTCATGTCGCTGAAGCCTGGCACAGAGCGCTCGTTTCGGATGGACATTACACTTGTCGTTTGAACAACCGGGCTTGTTGGGCGTTTATTTCATGTGCATCTGTTCAGCCAACAGAAACATTATAGCGGGAATTACTTCGGCATGAAAAAGCGCGCTCTCAAAAACTTCATTCTTTTGCTGGCAGCGGGGACAACCGCCTGCGGCGGCGGCGGGAGCAGTGGTGGCTCGGGCGGCACAGTCACTGTTCCGCCAACCAGCGGCACACCGCCGGTTTCACCGCCGACATCGTCTGCCTGCAGCCTGACCAATCGCCAGAATTTCGCTTTTTCGGTGCTGAACGAATGGTATCTGTTCCCCGAAACATTGCCAGCCTCGCTCAGTCCGGCACCTTACAACTCGGTGCAAGCCTATATCGACGCGCTAACCGCAACCGCGCGCGGGCAGGGGAAGGACCGGTTCTTTACCTACATCACCTCGATTGCCGAGGAAAACGCCTTTTTTTCGTCGGGCGCGACCGCCGGTTTCGGAATACGCTTGCTGTATCAGGGCAATCGCGTGTTCATCATGGAGGCGTTCGAGGGCGCGCCCGCGCTTGCCGCCGGAATCGACCGCGGCACCGAGATATTGGCGATCGGCACGACCGAAGCCAACCTCGTCACGGTGAGCAGTATTATCGCCAGCCAAGGCGCGAATGGCGTCAGCGAGGCACTGGGGCCGAGCACTGCTGGCACGACACGTGTGCTTCGCGTCACCGATGCCAATGGCGCGCGCAACCTGACCGTGACCAAAGCCAATTTCAACATCGATCCGATATCGTCGCGTTATGGCGTCAAGGTCATCGACAATGGAGCGCAGCGAGTAGGCTATATCAACCTGCGCACCTTCATCTCGACCGCCGACAATCAATTACGCACCGCGTTCGCAGATTTCCGGGCGCAGGGCATCACCAATTTCGTGGTCGATTTCCGCTATAATGGCGGGGGACTGGTTTCTACGGCAGAGGTGATGGGCGATCTGCTCGGTGGCAACCGCTTCAGCAGCGACGTTTTTTCCGTGACTCGATTCCGTGCGTCAAAATCGTCGAACAACGAAACGCGGCGGTTCCAGCCCGGGACGCAGTCGGTCTCACCGGTCAAGATCGCGTTTATTTCAACCAATGCCACGGCATCGGCGAGCGAACTGGTAATGGCAGCCTTCGTGCCGTTCCTGGGGGCCAATGCAGCACTGGTCGGCAGTAACAGTTTCGGTAAGCCCGTGGGCCAGATCGCCGTCGACCAATCGGCTTGCGACGACCGAATTCGCGTGGTTGCCTTTGCCAAAGAGAATGCAGCGGGTCAGGGCGACTACTATTCAGGGCTTGTCGGGACGATGCAGGCAAGTTGTGCTGCCGCCGATGAGATCAGCCGTCCGCTGGGCGACCCGCAGGAAGCGTCGCTACGCACCGCGCTCGACTTTGTCGCCGGACGCGCCTGTACGCCAGCCACGACCGGGCTGAGCGCGCAAGGCGACTCGACGTTGTTCGAACAACAGGTCTTGCCGATGCCGCAAGACCCCAATGCCGCGCAACGCGAAGTGCCCGGGGCGTTCTAGCCGCCGGGCATTCATTTGCCGATTTGGCGGCGCGAGTCTGCGATCAGAAGCGATACTCTGCCGTGAATGTCGCGGTGCGTGGAGGGCCGTAATAGCCGATGATCGAGTTTCCGAACAACGCGCCGGGGAAGTTATAGCCACCAACTCGGTATTTCTCGTCCGTGAGGTTACGCAGATTGACCGAAAATTTGATTTTCTCGTCGGGCGACAGCCAGTTGGCCGACGCGTCCACCAAAAAATAGCCGTCAGGATCGAGCAATGGTACAGCGAATTCGAACAATTGCACGTCACTGCGCAGCGAAACTGCCGGAGTGAATGACAGCAGTCCACCCAGGAAGTCGCTCGACATTGTGGCGGATGCGCTGGCGGTGAACTTCGGCGTGTTCTGGAAAGCGCGCTGGTCCGCGACATCGACCGGCGTGGTGCCGCCGCCGATAAAGGTCAGAAACTCCTTATAATCCGCATTGGTATAGCCGAACGCCGCGTTAATGGAGAAATAGGACGAAGGCACCGCCCGCAATTCGAGTTCGGCACCCCAGATTTCGCCGCGCCCGGCATTATCGACAAAACTGACCACGCCGCCAGCTACGCTGGGTGCCTGGATGGTAACTTGTTGATCCTTGTAGGTAGATTTATACACCGCGAAGTTTGCGAACAATTTGCGGTCGAGCAACGCGCTCTTCAGCCCCAATTCAAAGCTGTCGATCGTTTCGGAATTATATCCGTCGACCGTTGTCGGCGTGAACACAGCATCCCCGCGCATGTCGAAGCCGCCCGATTTGAATCCCTGACCGTAAGAAGCATAGAAATTGAGGTCGTCGGTCGGCTGATAGCTCACCGAGACCCGCGGGGTCAGTTTTTTAAAGCTGCGGTCATTGGTGTAATTGGTGCGGATCAGACCAGGAATCGCCGCTGCATTACCAAAAGCAGGACTGCGAATGCCCGTATAGTTCCGGCGGAAAACCGTTCCCGTCTTGTCGTCATGGGTGTAGCGTAGCCCGCCCGAAATCTTGAATTGATCGGTCAAATCGAAGCTGAAATCGGCAAAAGCGGCATAGCTTTTTGTTTTGACCGTACCCGAGGTCAATATCGTCAGATTAGCGAGGCCGAGTACGGTGTCGAAAGCCCCGCTTGCCCTTGCATCGAGATAATAGAGCCCGGCAACACCTTGAATCCGGTCGCCCTCGAACAGCAACTGTAGCTCCTGTGTAAACTGGCGGTCATCGTAAAAGGCGGGAATGTCGAGAACCGGTCCGGCAGTGTTGTCGAAGTCGATCAGCGTGTCGGTGCGACCATCGCGATAGGCCGAAATGGTTTTGAAGGTCAGCGAATCGGACAGGCCGAACTCGCCCGTTAGCGAAACGCCCTGTGTCGTTACCTTGTTGTCGTCACCAATGCCTGCGCGGGTATCATAAACACTGGCGGTAGGCTGGAACGCAGCCGCGCCGCCATTGCCGACGAGCCTTGTGCCGTGCCGTGGATTGGATTTGTCGATCGTTTTGTCGGCGGCGATGCGGATGAAGATATCGTCGCTTGGCGCGAACTCGGCCGAAATGCGGCCGGCCAGCACATCCTTGTTATAATGCTCGGCACCCGTGGTCAGGTTAGTTCCGAAGCCATCGCGCTGATACCATGCAACGGCTCCGCCGATCGACAGGCTGTCGCCAACCGGAACAGTGACTTGGCCGATCAGGTCGATCTGGTTGAACGCTCCATAAGCTGCGCGAACCTTGCCGCCAAAGTCCGATCCGAGCTTGTTCGTGACATATTTGATCGCACCACCAACGGTATTGCGCCCGTAAAGCGTCCCTTGCGGGCCGCGCAAAACCTCGACCCGTGACACGTCGAAAATGTCCAGCACGGCACCCTGAGGGCGGGCGACATAGACATCATCGACATAGAGGCCGACTCCGGGTTCGAAACCCCAGAGCGGATCCTGCTGGCCAACCCCGCGGATGAAGCCGATCAGCGTCGAGTTGGAGCCGCGCGCAATTTGCAGCGTCATATTGGGCGTCTTGTCCTGCAAGGCGGTGATATCGACCGCGCCCTGTGCCGCCAGCGTTTCACCCGAAATTGCACTGACCGAGATGGGAACCTCAAGCAGGCTTTCTTCACGACGTCGGGCAGTGACGACGATTTCGCCGCTGTCTTCAGCCTCGGCAGCTTCGTCCTGCGCGAATGCAGGCGCTACGATTGTCAAACCGGGTGCGGCGATGCTCGCCAGCAATAGGCCACGAAGCATACTGATTTTTGGGGTTTTCATTGGTCGCTCTCCTGCAAAATGACGGGCCTTTACCCGTTCTTGAAAAGCGCTATAGTGAAAGTTGAACCATGTTTCAACTTTAAGTGAGAGGATGCTGGAGAATGCCTGCCGAACGTGGCATATCTGCAACAATGACACCCGCTGCCAAAACCCCGCGCACCGAACGGGGCCGCAAAACCTTGCGCCTGTTGCTCGACGCGGCGGCGGCGGAATTCGGCGAAAAGGGTTTCCATGAGAGCTCGGTTGTGAGCATTACCCAGCGCGCGGGGGTCGCGCTCGGCAGCTTCTACACCTATTTCGATTCGAAGGATTCGCTGTTCCGCGCGCTGGTGAAGGATATGTCGGCGCAGGTGCGCAACACCGTGGGGCCGGTAATGGCCGCCGAGGAAAACCGGCTTGACGGCGAACGCAAAGGGCTGGCGGAGTTTCTCTCCTTCGTGCGTCAGCATAAGGAGCTTTACCGGATCATCGACGAGGCCGAGTTCGTCGATCCGCCCAGCTACCGAGCGCATTACGAAAGTACCGTCGCCGGCTATGTCGCAAGCCTGAAAGACGCCGCCGGAAAGGGCCAGTTGCGTGCCGATGTCGAAGAGGTTCATGCTTGGGCGATTGTCGGGATGAACGTATTCCTGGGGCTTCGCTACGGCGTTTTTGGCGAGGATCGCGACGCCAATGAAGTCGCCAACATCGCTTCCGACTTCCTGACAAACGGGTTGAAGCGCTGACACTTACAACCTAAGCCGCGCGGCATGACGCTCAATCGCCGCACCTTTGCCATTATTTCGCACCCCGACGCGGGCAAGACTACGCTGACCGAAAAGCTGTTGCTTCAGGGCGGCGCGATTCACCTTGCGGGCGAGGTGAAGGCGCGCGGGCAGGCACGGCGGGCGCGGTCGGACTGGATGAAGATCGAGCAGCAGCGCGGGATTTCGGTGACATCGTCAGTCATGACCTTCGCCAAGGATGGCATCATCTTCAACCTGCTCGACACCCCGGGGCATGAGGATTTTTCCGAAGACACCTACCGCACACTGACCGCTGTGGACTCCGCGATCATGGTCATCGACGCCGCCAAAGGCATCGAGCCGCAAACCCGCAAATTGTTCGAAGTATGTCGCTTGCGCAGCGTGCCGATCATCACCTTCATCAACAAGGTCGACCGCGAGGGGCGCGAATGCTTTTCACTGCTCGACGAGGTTGCCGATGCGCTGGCGCTTGACGTCTGCCCGATGAGCTGGCCGGTCGGGATGGGCGGCGAGTTTGAGGGCATCTATGACTTCGCTACCAACAAGCTGATGCAGCCTTCGGGCGGATCGAAAGAATATGAGGGCAAGACCAGCCAGCACAATGGCTTGGACGACCCTACCCTGGCCGAGAAGATTTCCGAACGCGGGCTTGCCAAACTGCGCGAGGAAGGCGGGCTGGCGAAGGAAGGCTATGCCTCGTTCGATCTCGAAGCCTACCGCGCGGGTGACCTGACGCCGGTGTTTTTCGGCTCGGCGCTCAAGCAATTCGGCATCGATGAAATGATTGCTGCCATCGCCAATTACGCCCCGCCGCCGCGCCCGCAGCCGTCGAGCATCGGCGCGATCTTACCCGAGCGCAAGGACGTGACAGGCTTCATTTTCAAGGTGCAAGCCAACATGGACCCGCAGCACCGCGACCGGATCGCGTTCATGCGGCTATGCTCGGGCACATTCAAGCGCGGCATGAAGCTGATCCCGTCTGGACACGGCAAGCCCGTCGCAATCCACTCGCCGATCCTGTTCTTTGCGCAGGACCGCGAGATTGCCGATACCGCCGAGCCCGGCGACATCATCGGCATTCCCAATCACGGAACCTTGCGCGTGGGCGACACATTGTCAGAGCGCAACGATGTGCGCTTCACCGGCCTGCCCAATTTCGCCCCCGAAATCTTGCGCCGCGTCGTTCTGAAAGATCCGACAAAGACCAAGCAGTTGCGCAAGGCGTTGGACGACCTTTCGGAAGAAGGGGTGATTCAGGTCTTTTATCCCGAGATCGGTTCGAATTGGGTGGTCGGCGTCGTCGGGCAATTGCAGCTCGACGTGCTGGTGTCCCGACTGGAGGCCGAATACAAGGTCGAGGCAAATCTCGAACCGGCTCCCTTTGACACGGCGCGCTGGCTTATCGGCACCGAGTCCGAACTGGCGACTTTCGTGTCATTCAACGGCGGCAATATGGCAAAAGACCGCGATGGCCATCCGGTGTTTATGGCGCGGTCGGCATGGGATGTCGGTTATCAGCAGGAAAGGCATCCCGAACTGAAATTCAGCGCCACTAAGGAACGTTAACGCCAGACCGCGACGCCATAAAGTTCGATGCCCCGGCTGCCGATGATATGATTCGCGCTTTCCGGCGAAGGTAAACAGGCGGGTTGGCCGGCCAGGTTGAAAGCAAAGGGTGGATGTCGCCACCCACCCATTAACCTTCAACTCGCGCAGCATTTCAGAATTCGACTTTGACCGCCGCCGACACCGTGCGCCCGTTGATCGACCGCGCCCGGACGATGCCGTTCGCAGGGATCGATCCTTCCTCCGATTCGGTAAAGCCCGTCACATCGAACAGGTTGTTGGCGCTCACCGAAATCTGGACCCGGTCGATGGGCCTGACCGCCAGAAACGCGTTGACTTGCGAGAAGCCGGGCAGGATCAACTGGTTGTCGTCCTGTGCAAAGCTCTCTGTCGTGCCGATAAGGCTTGCACCGATAGTGACCAGGTCGGTCTCGTATTTGGGCGCTATCTGGTAGATGAACTTTGCCTGCCGCCGCGGTGTGTTGCCTGCCTGTGCGGGAGAGATGCTGTCGCGACTGATTTCGGCGTCGGTATAGGTGCCGCCAGCCGTGATCGAGAAATCGCCGCTGCGCAAACTGCCTTCCACTTCAAGACCGGATGCCTTGTACGCCCGGTCGAATGTGGTGCCCGAAGTTACCTCGAAATTCTGCTCCTCGGTCTTGGCGAAGAAAGCCGTCGCATACAGCCGGAGTCCGGCGTTTTGGTATTTTACGCCGCCTTCGAGTTGCTTGACGAAGTCGATGGCGACCGCATCGCTGAGCAGCGCACCGTCGCTGTTGCGGATGTTGTTGCCGTTGAACAGGATGCGGTCGGCATTGGCACGACCGCCCTTGCTGTATCGTGCGAACAGAGCCAGATCGTCGGTCATCCGGTAGTTGAGGCCGAGAGAGTAACTGCGATAATCATAGTTATAATCGACCAAACCCGGGCTGCCCAGCGGAACGATGCTGGTCTGCGCCTCAGGAGGCGAAATTGTTCCGTTCCTGTTGATATCGACCGCCGCAATGCCGACGCGGCCACCGCCCAGATCGGCACCGAACACCTGACCGTTGGCCCTCCCGAAGTCCCAGCGGATACTGCCGTCGACGGTCAACGCGCCGAATTCAAGGTTGAGCGAGGCGAACGGCGCGTTTGTATCATAGCTGACATCGTAAACCCGGCGACAGCAATTGCCGAAGAAGGTCGCTCCGTAGCCAACGGTGCCGCCATCGGTGACAGTAGCACCAATACCATTGCGCACGTCGAGCAAAGCCGCTTCACCACCGCCGCGCACTTCGAGCAGATGCGACGTCCAAAGCCACTCGCTGTTCACATCCTGCCGCGATTTGTAGAAGCCAGCATTAAAACTGCCGGTACCTCCGCCCATTATGAAGTCATGGCCGATGCGCAGGTCGTTGGCGATATTGTCAAGGCTCTTGAGCCGTGTGTTGAACAATACGATCCGCGCGACAAAGGCATTCGGTGCAACTGCGGTTCCGGCATTTGCGCCGTTGAAATAACGAAGCGTCGAACCGGCACCACCGATACCGACAGCGACGTTATTCGCGGTATCGACCGAACCCGGGAACGGCGAAACGAATGCGCCCGATACGTCGGAAAAGCGGAAACGGTTGGTGATGTTCCAGCCATCGGCCACTTCGAACTGCGCTTCGAAGCCAAGCGATTTGACGACCGGGTGCATCCCTTCGCGCAGCGAGAAACGGGCGCGATCGTTGTCGCCGTCGAGCGTGGTCGCAGTCAGGAAATTACGCGAATGCAGGCTGTCGCCGTTAATATCGAAGCCGGCAATATTGGAATAGTCCGGATTGGCATTGGTTCCAGCAACCTGGACCGGATTCGGCAGATAGCCGACAGCGCGGTCGTCGAGATACTTGCCGTAGAAGCGAATGTATCCCCTATCGAATTTCTTCGTGACGTTGATCTTGAACTGCCCGCCCTTGAGGCCGTCATAACCGATTTCGCGGGGTCCTTCGCCCTGACGAAAAAAGCCGCCGAAATGGTAGAGCAGATCATCCGACAGCCGACCCCCATAGTCGAAGTCGAAGCGGTATTCGCCGTAATCGAGGCCGACCGAGGCTTGCATCGCGCCGCCTTCGGTTTCCCCGGTTTTCGAGATCAGGTTGACGACGCCGCCCGGCGAGTTCGAAGCAAAGGTCGATGCCGAACCGCCCCGAACGGCCTCGACCCGCGCGATATTGAAATCGGCGCGGAGGAATATATCGGCGTTACCGAAAGTGATGTCACCGAATTCGAGCAAAGGTAGGCCGTCTTCTTGCAGTTGCAGGAACTTGGCACCGCCCGACGCGACCGGAAGCCCGCGCACCGCGATATTGGCGTTGCCCTCGCCACCAGATGATTCGGACCGGATACCGGGAATGCTTCGAAGGAGTTCAGCAGCAGCGCGCGGCGCGGCGGCAGCGATATCGTCGGCCGCAAGCGAGCTGACCGAGATCGAACTGTCGAGCCGGTTCTGGCCCTTGGCAACCGCAGTGACGACAATTTCGTCGTCATAAACCCGGTCTTCCGCAGGAGCAGCGTCGCCCTGCGCCAGTGCCGGTGTCGCAACCCCTAATGCAGCAGCCAGTGCCAACGCTGAAACACGCGTGTTATGCATGGAAACCTTCATGTCATCCTCCCGATAATCCTAAAGACGAGCAGCTTTTACAGGCGCTTCAATGCTACTGATACCCGTTTGGAAATCGTTTGCAAGGCATTTTATGCAAACCTTTGCATTTTTTTACAGCGGCCAGTGATTATTAGTCGAAAGACCGCATATCGTGCAATTTAATGTCCTGTCGCGAGTGCAGGTTTTGCGCCGCGACCGGCGCTGCTGCTAATCCGCAACGTTGCCGCTGCCGCGAGCAACATAAACACGCCGGCCAGATACAGAACATTACGCGGATCGCCTTCGAGCAGGTTGTCATAGAGATCGAACGCCCAGAAGCTGAAAATTTGCAACAGCATGGGGATAACTATGAACATGTTGAAAATGCCCATATAAACGCCGGTTCGCTCGGGCGGGATCGAGTGCGCCAGCATGATATAGGGATTGCCCATGATGCTGCCCCAGCCAAGCCCAATGCCGATCATTGGCAGCCATAAGGCGCTTTGCGACGTGGCGCCCGGAATCGCCATCATCGCAAGGCCCGCCGCTACCAGGCAAGCGGCATGGACAAATTTCGCGCCATATTGCTTGACCATTCCTACCATCAGCAACGCCGACAGAAAGGCAACGAAATTGTAGAAAGCGCCCGCCAGCCCGTATTCTAGCCCCGCCCGACGGAACGCGACAGTGCTGCCGTCGGTGGTGCCGAAAGCCGAGAGACTGTATGAAAGGGCCACGAATTGCCAGAAGCAGAACATCGCGTACCATTGAAACAGTTTGACCCATGCCAGTTGACGCATCACCACCGGCATTTCGCAGATCGCGTCGCCGATATCGCGAAATGTGGTTGCAACCCCCATCGGCCGTTTGCGCATTTCGGCGATTTCGGTATCTGTTAGCGGCAGCTCGCGCACGCTTAACACCGACCAGACAATCGTACTCAGCGACAGGATCGCGCCAACGAGAAACGCGAGCTTGGTGGTGTCGGGGATACCGCTGGCACCGACTGCGTTCGGGTCCATGCCGAACTGCACAAAGGTCCAGGGCGCCGCATAAGCAAGTGTCTGGGCAAGCCCGGTGAAAGCGCTTTGCGTCAGGAAGCCAGCGCGGTGCTGGTCGTCATTGAGCCGGTCGCTGACATAAGCGCGGTACGGCTCCATCGTCACATTGTTACCGGCATCGAGAACCCACAAAAGCGAGGCCGCCATCAGCAGTGTGCCCGAGTACGGCATGAACAGCAGTGCCAGGCTACACAGCACTGCCCCGATCAAGAAATAGGGCGTCCGCCGTCCCCAGCGAGTGACCGTACGGTCGCTCATCGCGCCGATGATCGGCTGGATAATCAGGCCCGTCATCGGCCCGGCCAGCCAGAGCAAAGGCAATGCAGCTTCCTCGGCACCCAGATATTTATAAATCGGGCTCATATTGCTTTGCTGCAAACCGAAACTGAACTGCAAACCGAGGAATCCCAGGTTCATCTGGACAATTCGCCACAGCGACAAACGCGGCTTGGTCGGCAATACGGGCATATGTGCGCTCCTGTTCCCCGCGCATGGGTAATGGCTTGAATAAGGAATGCAACAAACGATTGCATCGTTGGTTGTTCTTGCTTGCCTTGGCGAACTTTCGTCCGCACAAAGAATTAAAGGAATTTGAAATGGCCGATCAGGGGCGGATCAGAAATATCACCGACCTCGCAAAGCTTGCAGGGGTGTCGCCGGGAACGGTGTCGCGTGCGCTGGCTGATTCGCAACTTATTGCGAAGAAAACGCGCGACCGTATCCAGCAACTGGCGCGCGAGCATGATTTCCGGCCCAATGTCATGGCGCGCAATTTGCGGATCAAGCGCGCCGGAGCGATTGGCGTACTGATCCCACTCGGCCACGAAACCGGCCAGCATATTTCCGACCCGTTTTTCATGACTTTGCTGGGCTATCTCGCCGATGCGCTGACCGAGCGCGGGCATGATTTGCTGTTGTCGCGCGTGATCCCGACCGATCCGGGCTGGCTCAGTCGCGTGGTCGATTCGGGACGGGTAGACGGCGTCATCCTGATCGGCCAGTCGGATCAGTTTTCGGTCATCGACTCGGTCGCGCAGCGTTACCTGCCGATGGTTGCTTGGGGGGCAAATTTGCCGGGGCAGATACATTGCTCGGTCGGCTCGGACAACCGCAAGGGCGGCGAACTGGCGACAAGGCATCTTATCGAGCGCGGTTGCCGCAACTTCGCCTTTTTCGGCGATCCTGTTGCGCCTGAAATTTCGGAGCGGCTCGCCGGATGCCGCGCGGCGCTTGCTGAAGCGGGGATGGGCGATAACCTGACGATATTGCCAGCACACCTGACCGCCGAAACCGCACATCCGGCGATCAGCAAATGGCTCGACGAAACCAAAACTATTCCGAACGGCATCATCGCGGCATCGGACGTTATCGCAATGAGCGCGCTCAGGGCCCTGTCGGAACATGGTTTATCGGTGCCTGACGAAGTGCATGTTATCGGCTATGACGACCTGGCATTTGCCAACCAGACGGTACCGCCGTTGTCGACCATCCGGCAAGACTTGCCCAAGGGAGCTTTGCATCTGGTCGATTTGCTGTTCAGACGGATTGCTGGCGAAAACACTGCCTCGGTGGTGCTCGACCCGACGCTGGTGTTACGGCAATCCAGCTAGACCAGAATGTCCTGCGCTAGGGCAAGTCCGCCCAACAGTCCCGATCGGTCGCAAAGCGCGGGGGGCACGACAAGCTCGGCTGCATCGCCTTTAAAATAGCCCTTGCCGAGCATCGCGGCGCTTTCGCGGACTCGCTCGATCAGAGCGGGCGTCCCCATAACGCCGCCACCGAAAATAATTCTTCCCGGCTCCATCACCGATTGCAGGGTGACGACCAGCTGCGCCAGATAATATGCGATAATGCTGTGGCCGGGATGATCGACCGGCAGCCCGGATAGCGATAACCCCCACCGCGCCTTAATCGCCGGACCGCTCGCCAGCCCCTCCAGACAGTCGCCGTGAAACGGGCAGATGCCCGCAAACTCCAGATCTTGCGAATGACGCTGCGGCCTGATGTGCCCCATCTCTGGATGTGTCAGTCCATGCAGCGGCCGGCCGTCGATGATGGCACCCCCGCCGATACCAGTGCCGACGGTCACATAGACGCTGACCTTCTGCCCCTGCCCCGCGCCCCATCGCGCTTCGGCAAGCGCCGCGCCATTGACGTCGGTGTCGAAACCCACAGGCAGGTCCATTGCGCGCGCGACCCGCCCGGCAAAATCGGCATTGCTCCAGCCCGGCTTTGTGGTCGCGGTGATATGCCCCCAATCCGGCGCGCGGCGGTCGAGCTCCAACGGCCCGAAACTGGCAATACCGATCGCCGACAACCCACCGTGCCGCAATTGCGCGTCGTGCAGCCAGTTGATAGTAGCACCGATTGTTTCAGCCGGACTGATGGTATCGAAACGCATTGTTTCGCGGATGTCATCGGGAGCGGCGACTACGCCGACGACAAATTTCGTGCCGCCAGCCTCAATGCATCCAAAAAGGCGGTTGCTCATGCAAGGCCAACTAGCTTCGTCGTCGCGCCGTCGAGTTCGATTTTCAGCATGGGCGCGATAGTGCCGCCGAATTGGTTGCGGTTCAAGGCGGGATCTTTAGCGGGGTCGCGGCCTTGCAATCCCCAGTGATCTACAAAGCTGGCCACCTCTAGGGTATCGAGCACCTGCCAGCAATAGGCCTGCCGAGGTTCGGTGGCGGGGTTGGCGATGACGAGGCCGGTGCCGTTGAGCGGTTCGAACGGTCCGGTCACCGCTGCGCCGACCATACCATACAAGCCAGTGGGGCCTTTTGGGCCGTCCGCTGCAAAGACGCTATGCTGGGACGACCAGAAGAGATAATAGAGGCCGTCGCGCACAAACATATGCGGGCGTTCCATTTCATTTGCTACACCGTCGGCGCTGAGAATCGGCGGCATCAGTTCGAACCCGCCTTGGCCGTCTCCATCTCGCGCGGTCGCTAAACCGATGACGCCGCTACAGTCTATGGTGCCGCCCGGTTGCGACCCGGTGAACAGGATATGGGCTTGTCCGTCAACCGGATCGCGGAACCAATATGGATCCCTGAAACCGCGAATGCTCCCCGGTCTGCCCTGATCATTGGCGAGATCGACATAATGAACGCCGTCGTTGCCCAGCAATAGCCCGGTGTTGCTCCAGTTCTTGATCGCAGGAAATGCCCCCAACAGGTCCAGCGTGCCGGTCGCCTGAAACAGGCGTTGCTCGAAACTGGCGGTGGCTTCGCCGCGCCTGCCGGCAGCAGTGAAATAAGCCGTCACGCTTCCCGTATCCGCATCATAACGCGCCGAGCCAGACCATTCACGCGACCCCGGATTGAGATCGTCGGGAAACAGCAGCCCGATATCACGCCAGTCGCGGCCTTGCCGGAACATCAGCCGTGTCCGCGCGATATCGTGGCGCATCCCGGGGTCGGGCCGACGGGGGGCAGACAATATCATCCACAGTTCACCGCCGGTTATTTCGGCAACGCTACCATCGGGGTTTTGCAGCGGCCACAGATCCCACAAATCATGGTCCGGCAGCAACGGCATTGCCGAATCCGCTCCGATCAGCGGTGCCTGCGGAAGCGGTCGATTGGCGATTTCAGCGATATGCGCGGCGGTCCAGCGCGACAGCATGCGTTGCCCCCTTGCGGCAATGTTATTGGTCAGAATCGACATTAGCGTAGTCACTATCGACTCATTTGCAACATTTCAACAAACGATTGCATAAATCAGTTAAATCGAAATCCAAGGCAAAAAAGGCGCTCTTTTGCCACAGTCTCGCCATGTCGGGAGATTATTGCGGCGGCATCATTGGCTATCTTGAAGTGTAATTATTATATGTCCGACATGGCTGTCCTGACGCCAGCAGAGGTACCGCTTGCGGTTCCCGACAACGACCTCGCAGCGAAAGCGGCGCGGCTGAAAGGTGCGCCCGATGACATGGCGATGATCCGTGCCGCCGCCGATCTGACGCGCGATCTGAATGGCGCGAATCCGATGATGTACTGGGCTGATTTTCTCTCGTCGGCGGTTTTGGGCTATTTGGCGTTAGCGGTTGCGATCCTGGGGGGCGCAGTGTGGATTAAGGCAGCGGCGGTGATCGTATCGATCCTCTCGCTCTACCGCGCGGGCAGCTTCATCCACGAAATCACCCATATCAAACATTCGACTGTCCCTGGCTTCCGGCTCGGCTTCAACCTCGTCATCGGCGTACCGATGCTGGTGCCGTCGTTCATGTATGAGGGTGTCCACAATCTCCATCACGCGCGCACGCGCTATGGCACCGACCAAGACCCCGAATATCTGCCGCTGGCGCTGATGAAGCCGTGGACGTTGCCGGTGTTCATCCTTGCCTCGCTGGCAGCCCCTTTCGCGCTGCTGCTTCGTTATGGCGTACTTGCGCCCGTGTCGTTGCTGATTCCGTCACTCCGCACCGCCGTTGTCGAACGTTATTCGGGCCTCGCGATCAACCCCGCCTTCCGCCGCCGTCCAGCTGAAGGTGAAGCGAGGCGCAACTGGATCATTCAGGAAACTGCCGCCAGCATCTGGGCGATGGCCTTGCTGGCGGGGGTGTTCAGCGGCTTCCTTCCGCTGTCCGGCTTCCTGATTTTCCTCGGTGTCGCGTCGGGGGTTGCCGTGCTCAACCAGGTCCGCACCTTGGTCGCCCATCTTTGGGAAAATGACGGCGAGCCGCTCAATGTGACCGCGCAGTTTCTCGACAGCGTCAACGTCCCGCCGCCGGCGTTGCTCCCCGCATTATGGGCACCGGTGGGCCTGCGCTATCACGCGATCCATCATCTGCTGCCGGGTGTGCCCTATCACAATCTCGGCGAAGCCCACCGCCGAATCAGTGCAGCGCTCGACGAAGAATCAGCTTACCACCGCGCCAATTACAGCGGCCTTCCGCTGCTCGTCCGCCGCTTGGTCAAAAGCACAATGACCAGCAGCGCCTGACCGGCGCTGCGCGAAATCTTATTCGGAAAAACTGGAGCGGGCGAAGGGATTCGAACCCTCGACCCCAACCTTGGCAAGGTTGTGCTCTACCCCTGAGCTACGCCCGCTCTGGCGGCTGGAA
>CAZQBS010000044.1:0-24171 GCA_964591835.1 uncultured Sphingorhabdus sp.
CGGAACCTCGTGAGGACGCCGCATCTTCATACGCTCGGCAGAGATTTTCCAGACGGCATTGTCCAGATCGAACTCCGACCATTGCGCCATGCGCAGTTCGCCGGGACGCGCCATAGCGTGCGGCAAAACCTGCATAGCAAGGCGCGTGATCGCATGGCCGGAATAGGCATTTATCGCGCGCAGAAGTTCGCCCAGCTGTTTGGGATCAAGGATTGCCGCGTGATGCTTGACATTCGGCACGATCAGCGCGCCGCGCAAGAACGAACTGGGGTCGCTCTCGCCGCGTCCGGTGGCAACAGCATAGCGGAACACACGACCGGCAAAGGATCGGCACCGCCGCGCTGTCTCATATTTGCCCTTGGCCTCTATCCGCTTGAGCGCGGCGAGAACGTCGATGGGCTTGAGGTCGGCGACGGGAAAGGCGGCGATTGGCTCCAATTGCTCTAACAGCCAGTTCGCCTTTTGCGTCGTGGCGTCGGCCTGCCCCTGCGCCACTTGCTTGTCGATATACTCCTTAGCGATTTCGCCAAACGTATTGGCGGCATTGAATACAGAAACCAGCTTCTCACGCTGGCGTTCGGCCAGCGGGTCAGCTCCGGCGTCCAGTTGCCTGCGCGCATCATCGCGCTTTTTTCGCGCCTCGGCCAGACCTACATCGGGGTAGCGACCAAGGGCCAGCCGCTTCTGCTTACCCATGTAGCGGTATTTGTAGCGCCACAGTTTCGAACCGTTGGGATGGACTTCCAGATAGAGGCCGCGCTCATCCGTATGCTGGGTCACTTTGTCGGTCGGACAAACTTTCCGGATTTGAAGTTCTGTCAACGCCACGGTGAATTCTCCTCAACGAGTCCGAGAGAGGGCCAGCGAGGGCATTTCGGGGTCATGGGGCCATCAAATTTTGACTGGGGCCATATCGCCCCAATCGTGGCACCTCATGGCCCCGGATTGCCTGAAATCGCTTGGCACACTCCGGGATAGGTGAGGCTCATAAATGGCAGATTTCTGCCGGTTTGTCGACCCTACTGGGATGCCGTGAGACAGGAAAATGGTGCCCGGAAGAGGACTCGAACCTCCACGCCGTTACCAGCGCCAGCACCTGAAGCTGGTGCGTCTACCAATTCCGCCATCCGGGCACTTTGGTAATCGGCAAAACCGCCGACACCGGGTAGGTGCGCTCCTTTAAGGCTTGGCGGATTTTTGTCAACGGCCCCGCCCACCGGTCCGCGCAAAAATGCCCGGGCGTTGCTTTGCCGCTGGATTCGGACGACGCGCTGTGCCAGCCTGCTGCCTCCCCCGCCCTCCGAATGGACCTAATCCATGCCCTATCTCTACCGCCCCTTCATCGGCCTCGTCGCCTTTGCCGTTTCAACGCCCGCCCTTGCCGCCACGCCCGAAAGCTGGGCAAAGCTCGACAAGGAGGTGGAAACCGCCTGCCTGAAAGCCGCAAAGCTGAGCACGGCGAAGGCCGGTCCACCGATGCGCTATTCAGACCGGCTTGGCATCGAGGCAAGGATCGTCGAGGGCGTCTGGCCGCAACCGCATATGAAGGGTGCCAAGGCGAAGATGCTCTGCCTGTACAACCGCAAGAACAAGCGGGTCGAGGTCCAGGAGATCGCCACGCCGCCCGCGTCTGCGATCCCGGTCAAAGACGTGATGTGGCGCGCCGAGGCGATCGGCGGTAGCGGCATTGTCGATGGTTCCGAAGTAACGATGATGCTGGGCAGCGACAGCAAGATCGGCGGGCGGTCGGGATGCAATGGCTATTCGGCCAATTACCAGATAACCGGCGATGCGATCAAGATTTTGTCCCCGATTATCGGCACCAGAATGGGCTGCGGACCAGCGCTGATGTATCAGGAGCGGGCCTATCTGAAACTGGTGGAAGGCGCGGTATCGGTTGCGGCGCAAACCGACGGTGCGCTGGTCATGACGTCGGCTGACGGAAACACGGTCCGGTTCGTGCGCAAATAGCGCCCGCCGCGCTTGAAAGCTGTGGCCTGCTAGTGCAAAGCGCCCGTCACAAGGAGCGCGTGATGCAAGGCAAATTAGTTACCATTTTCGGCGGCGGCGGGTTTGTCGGGCGTTATGTTGCGCAAGCGTTGCTGGCCCGGGGCGCGCGGGTGCGCGTGGCGCAGCGCGATATTGCGCAGGCAAACAACATCAAGCCGCTGGGCAATCTGGGACAGGTGCAATTGATCGTCGCCGACGTGCGCAAGCCCGCCAACGTTGCGCGCGCAGTTGCCGGGGCCGACGCGGTGGTCAATCTGGTCGGCAGCTTTGCCGACATGGATGCGGTGCAGAATATCGGTGCGGGCAATATCGCCAAGGCGGCGGCGGAAGCCGGCGCAAGTGCGCTCGTGCATATTTCGGCCATCGGTGCGGATGGGGGGAGCGCGGCCGATTACGGACGAAGCAAGGCGGCGGGTGAAGCAGCGGTTCGTGCGGCCTTCCCGAACGCCACGATCTTGCGGCCTTCGATTGTATTCGGGCGTGAGGACGCGTTTGTTAACCGCTTTGCCGGGTTGATCAGGATGCTGCCGGTGGTGCCGGTGATTGGTGCCAACACAAAGTTCCAGCCCGTGTTTGTCGGCGATGTCGCCAAGGCGGTTGCCGCTGCGCTTTTGTCCAAGGGCGGTGAGACGCTTGAGCTGGGCGGGCCAGAAGTTTTCAGCATGATGGCACTGAACCGCTGGATTGCAAAAGCTATAGGCCGCGACCCCGCGTTTATCGAGGTGCCTGACATCGCTGCCAAACTTCTCGCCAAGGGCACCGGCTGGCTGCCCGGCGCTCCAATTACAGAAGATCAGTATAAAATGCTGGGGAATGATAATGTGGTCACTGGCAAGGATGGCCTTGCAGTGTTTGGTATCACGCCGACACCGCTGGATGCGGCCGCACATGACTGGCTCAATATCTATCGCAAGCATGGACGTTTCGCCCTTCGACAAGCTCGGGGTGGTCGGAAAACAGTATGACCGATTGGCTAGTTGCGATCATCCTCGGCATTGTCGAGGGTCTGACCGAGTTCCTTCCGGTCTCATCAACCGGCCACCTGATATTGGCGACCGAGCTTCTGGGCTATGACGCCGGACGTTGGGCTATCTTTAACATTGCGATTCAGCCCGGCGCGATCCTGGCTGTCGTGGTGCTATACTGGCGGACCTTCATCGATGTGTTGAAGGGGCTGTTTACATGGGAGGCGGGCGCAGTTGCCTTTGTCCGCAATCTTGTTCTGGCCTTTACCCCTGCGGTGGTGCTCGGGTTGGCCTTTGGCGATCTGATCGAGGTCATGCTGGAAAATGCGGTGATTGTGGCGTGGGCGCTTATCATCGGCGGCTTTGCGATATTGGTGGTCGAGAAATATGCTCGCCCGCAGGAAAGCGGCGGCGTGGCAGCGCTTTCGGTCAGGCAATCGGCGATGATCGGGCTGATCCAATGCCTCGCGATGATCCCCGGCGTTAGCCGCTCGGGTGCAACGATATTGGGGGCGATGTCGCTTGGCGTAGACCGCAAGACAGCAGCCGAATTCAGCTTTTTCCTTGCAATGCCGACGCTGACCGGTGCGACCGTGCTGCAACTGGTCAAGCACCGCGATGCAGTCAGCATGGACGACATGGGATTGATCGGCATCGGCTTTGTCGTGTCGTTCGTGGTTGCTTGGATTGTCATCAAGGCATTTCTGGCGGTGGTGACGCGCTACGGCTTCGGGCCGTTTGCATGGTACCGAATCGTAGCCGGAGTCGCGGCCTTGATCTGGCTGGCGCAGAGATAGGTCCGTAACGGCTGTAAATTACTGTAATATTATTGCGCCGTGAGGAAATTAGTATAATTCTCGATCACTATAAGACATAATCACTGTCCTATTTTGCGCTTTTAGCGTGACATTCCGGCATTTGCTGTTAAGCGCGACGCACCGAATTGGAGACGCGCGACGTGGCAAAAGAAACCATGCTCAGTTTTGTCGATACCCCCCAAGCATTCCCCGAGAAGCGCAAGGCGGAACTGCGCGCCGAGGACTTTGCCGAAATCGCCAAACGTTACGCGCCCGACAAGGCCGCCGAACAGGCATCGCGCTGCTCGCAGTGCGGTGTGCCCTATTGCTCGGTCCACTGCCCGCTTGGGAACCACATTCCGGACTGGCTTCGGCTGACTGCGGAGGGCCGTTTGCGCGAAGCTTATGAGCTGTCGAACCTGACTTCGACAATGCCCGAAATCTGCGGTCGCATCTGCCCGCAGGACCGGCTGTGCGAGGGCAATTGCGTCATCGAGTTTTCAGGCCATGAGGCGGTCACCATCGGCTCGGTCGAGAAATATATCACCGACACCGCATGGGAAGAAGGCTGGGTCGAGCCGGTCGCTGTCGGCCCGTCGCGCGGGCAATCGGTAGGGATAATCGGTGCCGGCCCCGGCGGACTGACGACGGCGGAATATCTGCGCGTCGCCGGTTACGAGGTCCATGTCTACGACCGTTACGACCGGATGGGCGGACTGCTCACTTACGGCATCCCCGGCTTTAAGCTGGAGAAGGACGTCGTGATGCGGCGAATCGAACGGCTACGCGATGCTGGCATCCATTTCCACGCCAATTTCGAAGTCGGCCGCGATGCCTCGCTCGACGATTTGCGCGGCAAACATGACGCAGTGCTGATTGCCACCGGCGTCTACAAGGCGCGCGACATCAAGACTCCCGGCGTCGGGCTGGACGGAATAGTTGCTGCGCTCGACTATCTCACCGCCTCCAACCGCAAAGGCTTTGGCGACGCGGTGGCCGAGTTCGACAGCGGCGCACTCGATGCCAAAGGCAAGAACGTTGTCGTCATCGGCGGCGGCGATACGGCCATGGACTGCGTCCGTACCGCCATCCGTCAGGGCGCGAAGTCGGTCAAATGTCTCTACCGCCGCGACCGCGAGAATATGCCGGGGTCACAGCGCGAAGTCGCCAATGCCGAGGAAGAGGGCGTCGAGTTCGTCTGGCTGTCCGGTCCAAAGAGCTTCGACGGCGATGGCACAGTGAGCAAAGTCCATGTCGCCAAAATGCGGCTTGGAGCGCCCGATGCCTCGGGTCGCCGTGCGCCCGAAAACGACCCGCAGGGCGACTTTACACTCGACGCCGATCTGGTGATCACCGCTCTCGGCTTCGAAGCCGAAGACCTGCCCGTCCTGTTCGGCGCAGCCGACCTGAACGTCACCCGATGGGGCACCGTACGCGTCGATCACGTCACCGGCATGACCAACCTCGACGGGGTCTTTGCTATCGGCGACATTGTCCGCGGTGCGAGCCTTGTCGTTTGGGCGATCAAGGACGGCCGCGACGTTACCGAGCATATGCATAAGTGGTTGCAGGCGAAAATCCGGCGCGAGAAGGTAGCAGCATGACCCACCATTTCCTCACGCCAGAACATGAACGCCTTGCCCGCGACGGTATGTATCGCCCCGAGTTTGAGGGCGATGCCTGCGGCGTCGGGCTGATTGCTGCGACCGATGGCAAGGCTTCGCGGCGCGTGGTGGCTGCCGGGATTGAGGCGCTGAAGGCGGTCTGGCACCGCGGCGCGGTCGATGCCGATGGCAAGACCGGCGACGGGGCTGGTATCCACATCGACCTGCCCGTGCGCTTTTTCGACGACAAGATTGCCGATAGCGGCCACCGGCCCATGCCCAACCGGCTGGCGGTGGGCATGGTATTCCTGCCGCGCACCGATCTGGGAGCCCAGGAAAATTGCCGGACCTTGGTCGAGGCCGAGATCATCGAGGCTGGCTACACCATTTACGGCTGGCGGCAGGTGCCGGTCGATGTTTCGGTAATCGGCGAAAAAGGTCAGGCGACTCGGCCCGAGATTGAGCAGATCATGATCGCAGGACCGATGCCCCATGAAGTGAGCGCCGCCGAGTTCGAGAAGAATCTGTATCTCGTCCGCAGGCGGATCGAAAAGAAGATCATCGCCGCGCAAATCCGCGATTTCTATATCTGTAGCCTGTCGTGCCGGTCGATTGTCTACAAAGGCCTGTTTCTCGCCGAAAGCCTGTCGGTGTTCTATCCCGACCTGCAGGACGAGCGCTTCGAAAGCCGCGTCGCGATTTTCCACCAGCGCTATTCGACCAACACTTTTCCGCAATGGTGGCTGGCGCAACCGTTTCGCAGCCTCGCGCATAATGGCGAGATCAACACCATCCGTGGCAACCAGAACTGGATGAAGAGCCACGAGATCAAGATGGCGAGTATCGCGTTCGGCGCGCATTCGGACGACATCAAGCCAGTAATTCCGGCCGGATCGTCGGATACCGCCGCGCTCGATGCGGTGTTCGAAACGCTCGTGCGCTCTGGCAAGGAAGCACCGACCGCAAAATTGATGCTGATCCCCGAAGCCTGGCAGTCGAATGACAAACTCACCCCCAAGCACCGCGCGATGTATGAGTATATGGCGAGCGTGATGGAGCCTTGGGACGGACCAGCTGCCCTGGCGATGACAGACGGCCATTGGGCCGTGTCCGGTGTGGACCGCAACGCACTTCGGCCGCAGCGTTACTATCTGACCAATGACAATCTGCTGATTATCGGGTCAGAGACGGGCATGGTCGTCGTCCCTGAATCGACGATTATCGAAAAGGGCCGTCTTGGACCCGGCGAAATGATCGCGGTCAATCTGGACGAGGGCAAGCTTTACCGCGACAGCGAACTGAAAGACCGGATTGCCGCCGAGCAAGATTATGGTTCGCTGGTCAAGGGTTTCCAGACCATCGACGATCTGGCCGCCGCTGACAACGAGGCGCTCCCCGAATGGACTCGCGCCGAACTGACCAAGCGACAGATTGCTGCAGGCATGACGCTCGAAGATGTCGAGATGATCCTCGCGCCGATGGCCGAGGACGGCAAGGAAGCCATCGGCTCGATGGGCGATGACACGCCTTTGGCCGTGATCAGCGACAAGCCGCGCCTCATCAGCCAGTTTTTCCGCCAGAATTTCAGCCAGGTTACCAATCCACCAATCGACAGTTTGCGCGAACGCCATGTGATGAGCCTGAAAACGCGGTTCTCCAACCTCGCCAATATCCTCGACGAGAGTAGCCAGAATGCCGACGTTTTGGTGCTCGACAGTCCGGTGCTGGTCGCGGCGGAATGGGCGCGGTTGAAGTGGGCGTTCGGCAAGCTGGCAGCCGAAATCGACTGCACCTACGACATCAGCGAAGGGCAGGAAGGCCTGCGCGCCGCCATCACGCGCATTCGCGAAGAAGCCGTTGAGGCGGTTCGCTCGGGCAAGTCCGAGCTGTTCCTAACCGACGAAAATATCGGCCCAGACCGGGTCGGCATCGCGATGATCCTTGCCGCCGCCGCCGTTCACACGCATCTGGTGCGCAATGGTCTGCGCAGTTACTCGTCGATCAACGTGCGTTCTGCCGAATGTCTCGACACGCATTATTTCGCGGTGCTGGTCGGCGCAGGCGCGACCACGGTCAACGCCTATTTGGCGGAGGCATCAATTGCAGACCGCCATGCGCGCGGCCTTTTGGGCGACCTGAGCTTGCCGCAAGCCACGCAGAATTTCCGCACCGCCATCAACGAGGGCTTGCTCAAGATCATGTCCAAAATGGGCATAGCGGTCATCTCGAGTTACCGCGGCGGTTATAATTTTGAAGCGGTCGGCCTAAGCCGGGCTTTGGTCAACGATTTCTTCCCCGGAATGCCCAACAAGATTTCAGGCGAAGGTTATCACTCGCTCTATGTGAACGCGAAGGACCGTCACGAGGCCGCGTTCGATGCTGCTGTCGCGCGTCTGCCGATCGGCGGCTTTTACAAGCAGCGCAAGGACGGCGAAGCTCATGCCTATTCGGCAGGGCTGATGCACCTGCTGCAAAGCTCCGTCGCCAATGACAGCTACTCGACCTATCTGCAATTTGCCGCAGGCGTGCGCGAATTGCCGCCGATTTACCTCCGCGACCTGCTCGAATTCAACTTCGCACCCGTTCCGGTGGCGATCGACGAGGTCGAGGCGATCACCGAAATCCGCAAGCGCTTTGTGACGCCGGGAATGTCGCTTGGCGCGTTATCGCCCGAAGCGCATGAGACGTTGGCGATTGCAATGAATCGAATCGGCGCGAAAGCCGTGTCGGGCGAAGGCGGCGAGGATTCGAAGCGCTTTGTCCCTTACGAAAACGGCGACAACGCCAACAGCGTCATCAAGCAAATCGCCAGCGGTCGGTTCGGCGTGACCGCCGAATATCTGGGTTCTTGCGAGGAGATCGAGATCAAGGTTGCGCAAGGGGCAAAACCCGGCGAAGGCGGGCAATTGCCGGGCTTCAAGGTAACAGAGATGATCGCGCGGCTTCGTCACTCGACCCCGGGCGTGATGCTGATTTCGCCGCCGCCGCATCATGACATCTATTCGATCGAGGATCTGGCTCAGCTCATCTACGACCTCAAGCAGATCAACCCGCGCGCGCGGGTGTGCGTCAAGCTGGTAAGTGCGGCAGGCATCGGCACGATCGCGGCTGGTGTGGCCAAGGCCCATGCCGACGTCATCCTGGTCTCCGGCAATGTCGGCGGCACCGGCGCCAGCCCACAGACCAGCATCAAATATGCGGGCACGCCTTGGGAAATGGGGCTTTCCGAAGCGAACCAGGTGCTCACGCTCAACGGCCTGCGCCACCGGATCAAGCTGCGCACCGACGGCGGGCTGAAGACCGGGCGCGACATCGTCATCGCCGCCATCCTCGGTGCGGAGGAATTCGGCATTGGTACGCTAAGCCTTGTCGCGATGGGTTGCATCATGGTCAGGCAATGCCATTCGAACACCTGCCCCGTCGGTATCTGCACCCAGGACGACGAATTGCGCAAAAAGTTCGGCGGTTCGCCGGAGAAAGTCATCAACCTGATGACCTTCATCGCCGAAGAAGTCCGTGAGATACTGGCCAAGCTCGGTTACCGGAGCCTTGATGAAGTCATCGGTCGCACCGAACTGCTCCGTCAGGTCAGTAGGGGCGCGGAACATCTCGATGATCTCGATCTTAACCCGATTCTCGCCAAGGTCGACGCGCCCGACGAAGCCCGGCGCTTCTCGATCCCGACCTTCCGCAACGAGGTGCCCGACAGCCTCGATGCGCAAATGATCCAGGACGCCGCACCCGTATTCAACCGGCGTGAGAAAATGCAGCTGACCTACAATGTGCGCAACACCCACCGCGCGGTTGGTACGCGGTTTTCGTCCGAGATCACGCGGCTTTACGGCATGAAGGGGCTGGCCGACGACCATGTCCATGTCCGGTTACGCGGCTCAGCGGGGCAGTCATTGGGCGCGTTTTTGTGCCAGGGCATCACGCTCGAAGTCTTCGGCGATTCGAACGACTATGTCGGCAAGGGGCTTTCCGGCGGCAAGATCATCGTCCGCCCCACGGTCAGTTCGCCGCTCGACAGCCAGCATAACAGCATCATCGGCAACACCGTCCTCTACGGCGCAACATCGGGCCATCTGTTCGCAGCGGGACAGGCGGGCGAACGCTTCGCGGTGCGCAATTCGGGCGCGCGCGTTGTGGTCGAGGGCTGCGGTGCCAATGGCTGCGAATATATGACCGGCGGGATTGCGGTAATACTTGGCACAATCGGAGGTAATTTCGGCGCCGGTATGACCGGCGGCATGGCATTCGTGCTGGACGCCGACGGCAGTTTCGAAGACAATGCCAACCCCGAGAGCATCGTCTGGCAACGGCTCGGCAGCGAATATTGGGAGGACGAACTGAAAGCGCTCGTGATGGCACACGCGCATTCGACCGACAGCAAATGGTCGCGTTCGATCATCGACGACTGGGACCGGCGGCGCGGAGAATTCTGGCAGGTTTGCCCGAAGGAAATGCTCTCGCGGTTAGCGCAACCGTTGTCCGACAGGGATGTGCTCGAGGCAGCGGAGTAGAATAACGCACAGTTACATCGCTTTACCGTGTTTGCGGTTCGCTGAGCGTGTTGTTCAGCTTTGGCTAAGCCGCTGACCGCTAACACCCTCCGACGGCACCTTCGCCGCTACGTCTTAAGGGCGTTGAGTGAGGATGATGATTATGCGTTCCAGAAGCTTTCTGATTGCCCTGCCCTTGCTGGCGCTGGCTGCGCCAGTAGCGGCGCAGGATGTTGTATTTGTGTCGGGCTCAGGTGACGAAATTCCGGTCACTTCATTCGACGACGACGGCCCGGCCGTCGATGACCGCGACGACGATATCGCAGACTTTGCTGACCGAGTAGACGACCCGATGGTGCAGGACGGCGTCTCGGACAGCATAGAACGGATGGCCGGAGCGATGATGAATGTGCGCGTAGGGCCATTGGCCGAAGCCATCGAGCGAGCGCGCCCGGGAACCGTCGACAGGCGAATCCGCCGCGACAGCACGGTTGGCGATCTGGCCGGTCGCGATGCTGATTACCTGCCAGAAAGGCTGGGCGACCAGAGCCGTGAAATGATGGGCATGATGGGCGGCTTTGCGCGGGCGATGGCAACGATGATGCCCGAATTCGAACGCATGAGCCGCGACATGGAAGAAAGCTTCCGCACCGCCAAAGCGGAAACACGACGCAACCGGTATTGAAGAACAACCGGCGGGGCATTCTGCCGGGAGCGCCCCCTTTCAACAAGGGTTCGTCACATCCCTCGGGTCGCACATCTCCGGATGTTCGGGGGAAAGGGACGGGTGCAGGGCCGTGTCAAAACGGTTCTGCACCATCGCCTTCGTCCGTTGATATTGAACGCTTGCCGAAAATTCGTTGTACCGGCTGGCCAAATAACTGCGTCCTGCTAATCCCTCTCACATAGATTTTGTCGGGGAGAGCATGATGCGCAAATTCACCATGGGCATTTCAGCGATAGCGCTGGGGATTTCGGCACCGTCGCACGCCGACGCCAGTGGTGATTTGAAAACACTGGTCGATTCCTACTGGGCGGCGGTGCTTAAGGAAGCGCCGATTTTCGCCAGCCAGCTCGGTATCGACACCTATGCCGACCAGATCGGCGATAATACGCTGGCGGCTCAGGACCGGCGGGCGGCGGCGGCGGCGGCGTTCCTCGAGCAGCTCGATGCGATTCCCTTGGCCCAGCTTGATGCGCCATCGAAGGTCGAGGCGGGGATATTGCGGCGGACATTGAACTCGACTGTCGAAGGCAACCGTTTCGGACAGCGGTCGATCAATTTCACCACATATTCGAGCTGGCACCAGAATTTTGCCGGCATCACCAATAACCTGCCTTTCCGCACCAGCGCCGATTTCGCCAATTACAACAAGCGCCTCGCCCAATATGGCCGCTTCAATGACGAGAATATCGAGGTCGCGAATATGGCGATCAAGGGGGAATATACCCAGCCGTGCGAGACGCTGACCGGTTTTGAGGGCACCATAACCGGGCTAATTGCGCCCGACATCAGCAAGTCGCGCTTTTACGGCCCTTATGCCGACAAGCGACCGGAAGGCGTCGGTGAAGCCGAGTTCGCTTCGCTGGCGGCAGAGGCGGCAAAGACCATCGAGACCGTTGTCCACCCCGCGCTGAACAAGCAGCTTTCATGGTATAGTGCTAACTACAAACCGGCCTGCGCCAAGGCACCGGGCGTCTCGGCCCAGCCCGGCGGCAACAAATATTACGCCTTTCGTGTGCGCGAGGAGACAACGACGAGCCTGTCGCCCGAGGCAATTCACCAGATCGGGTTGACAGAGGTCGCGCGAATCCGCGCCGAGATGGTCGAGGTCGCGACCAAAGCCGGATATCCCAGCCGCGAAGCATTTATCCAGCATCTGCGCACCGACCCGCAATATTATGCGAAAACGCCAGAGGAACTCATGGAAAAGGTCGCGCGGGTGACCAAGGCCATCGACGGCAAGATGCCTTCGTTGTTCGGGCGGCTGCCAAGGCTGCCTTATGGCATCAAGGAAATTCCGGCCGAAACCGCCGAAGGCACAACCACGGCTTATTATAATCCCGGATCGCCGAAAATCGGACTATCGGGAACCTATTTCGTCAACACCTCGAAGCTGAACCAGCGGCCGTTTTGGGAAATTCCGGCGCTTTCAGTGCATGAGGCGGTCCCCGGCCACCACCACCAGATCGCGTTGCAGCAGGAATTACCACTGTCCGACTTCCGCAAAAACGGTGCGTTTTTTACCGCCTTTGTCGAAGGCTGGGGGCTATATTCCGAAAGCCTTGGCGAGGAAATGGGGCTTTACGACACGCCAGACAAAAAGATGGGCCAGTTAAGCTACCAGATGTGGCGCGCCTGTCGGCTGGTGGTCGATACCGGCATCCATTCGAAGGGCTGGTCGAAGCAACAGGCTATCGACTTCATGACCGACAACAGCGCGCTGTCCGCCGCCAATATCGAGGCCGAGGTCAATCGCTATATCAGCTGGCCTGGACAGGCTTTGGCCTATAAGCTGGGCGAACTGAAAATCCGCGAATTACGGACGATGGCGACCAAGGAATTGGGCGCGAAGTTTGATCTGGCGGCGTTCCACGATACGGTGCTCGGCCAAGGGGCGGTGCCGCTCGATGTTTTGGAGGCGCAGATCAAGGACTGGATCGCAGCCGAGAAAGCGAAATAGCTTTAACTGTCACGCCGCGGTCATCATCGCCTGCAAAGCGGTGCGCATGACATGGAGATCCCCGATGCCTAAATTACCACACCTGCTTCTGGCTTCGTGCCTGTTCGCGGCACCCGCCATGGCACAGCCTGCAAAGCCGCCAGTGAACACTAGCGACGGGTATCTGAAAGCAGGGCAAGCCGAGCTCAAGCGGCTGATCGAAGACAAGCCCAACAACCGCAAGGCGCGCAACCTCATCATCTTTATCGGTGATGGTATGGGGGTCAGCACGCTGACAGCAGGCCGCATTTTCGAAGGACAACAACTGGGCCTGGACGGCGAATCCTATGTCGCCGAGATGGATCGGCTTCCTCACACCGCTTTGGTCAAAACCTATTCGCACGATTCACAAGTGGCCGACAGCGCCCCGACTGCAACCGCTATCGTCGCAGGGGTCAAAACCAGGAACGGCGTCATTGGCGTCGGACCCGAAGCAGTCGAAAATGACTGCGCCGCCACCGCGCCGTTCAAGGTGCAATCGCTGTTCGGTATGGCCGAGGGCAAAGGCTATGCCACCGGCATCGTCTCGACTGCGACGATTACCCACGCCACCCCCGCATCGACCTACGCCCACACAGCGCAACGCGATTGGGAGGTCGACGCCAATATGCCCGACGCCGCGAAGGCCGCAGGCTGCACCGACATCGCTCGGCAGATGGTCGAATGGCCACACGGCAATGGGCTGGAGGTCATGCTCGGCGGCGGCCGCTCGCATTTCCTGCCCGCCAGCGTGACCGACCCCGAATATCCGACCGCCAAGGGCAAGCGCGCTGATGGCAAAGATTTGCCCGCGATCTGGAAAGCGGCAAACCCGGCGGGCGAATATGTCTGGAACAGCGACAGCTTTAACGCGGTCGACGCCAACAAGGCGTCGAAATTACTGGGCCTGTTCGAACCATCACACATGCAGTTCGAAGCCGACCGCACCGTTACGGGTAACAAGGAACCCTCGCTTGCGGAGATGACGACCAAGGCTATCGCGATGCTGTCGAAAAACCGTAAAGGCTATGTCCTGATGGTCGAGGCCGGACGCATCGACCACGCGCACCACGGCGGCAATGCGCGCCGCGCGCTTCAGGACACCGTTGCGCTCAATCAGGCTTTGAAAGCCGCGATGGACAGCGTCAATCTCAAAGACACGCTGATCGTCGTTACCTCAGACCATAGCCACACCTTCACCATGTCGGGCTATCCCGAGCGCGGTAATCCGATCTTGGGAGTGGTCGCCGCGCCCATCGGTACACCGACCAAGGCGAAAGATGGCAAGGCCTACACCACTTTGGGCTATGCCAACGGTCCCGGCGCTGTAACCGCCACAGAGCGCCCCGACCCAGCCAAAGAGGATACCGAGGCGCTGGATTACCGCCAGCAGGCGCTAGTCGGGCTGAATTCCGAAACGCATGGCGGCGATGACGTGGTTGCCCGCGCCGCAGGTCCAAAAGCGCATTTGTTCAAGGGAACCATCGAGCAGAACACAATCTACCACATAATGCGCGCGGCATTGGGCTGGTAGGCTATTTCGGTTCGGGCAAAGGCTGGGCGTCGGCACCATTTGGCGCAGCCGCTTCCTTGGCATCGAGTTCGACCTGCAACCGCGCTTCGCGTTCGGCGCGGCCCTTTTCGAATTCTATCGTGCGTGCTTCGACTTCCGCCGCTTCAGCATCGATCCCCGCCATGCGTTTGGCGCGTTCGGCCGCGATCAGGCGGCCGAAGGTGATGCCGGGATCCTGCGCCTTTTCGGCATAGGCCTTGTTGATTTCGCCAAGCCCGCAACCGGTAAACCCGCCCGCACCCGATGGCGAGCAGCTCATGGTGCCGCTGGCCGCGACATATTCATAGGCCATCACGCGCTCGCTCCATGCCTGATTGCGCAAGTCGTTGGGATCGTTGCGAAGCGAGGTCGGAATTCGGTAACGGTCGGCCTCGCTCATCCGTGCGCAGACGACGATTTCATCACCCTTGCTTTCAGGACATACGTCGTCGCCGTAGACGATCAACTGGTTGATCTTCTCATCGGGTGCCGCCGGTCCTTCGCCTGCCTGCGCCAAGGCGGGTACCGAAAAGGCAAGTCCGACAATGAACCCCGATGCTGCAAAAAATGCTTTCACGAAATAATCCTCCAAATGCGCTTATGCTTTTCGGCGTTCCTAGCTGAACAACCGATGAAAGTCAGATTCGTTTCGAAAGCGCAATCGCGGTGCGGCATCCTGCACGGATAACCGCGCTCATCAACGGATAGGCGAACGCGCGCTCAGCCCCTTCGGCCAACGCGGTCGCCTTATGCTCTAGCTCTTCGGCCTGGAATTCGGCAACCATTGCCGAAAGTTCGGGATCGCTATCGCCGATCTGCTCGAGCTGCTCCGCATAATGCCGGTCGATTTCAGTCTCGACCGCGACGGTGCAGGCCATCGCTGCTTCGGGACCAATCGCGGCGGTTACCGCGCCCAGCGCAAAGCCCGCCACGTCCCAGAACGGCTGCAACACCGTCGGTCGAACCCCGCGTTCGGCAAGCATCCTGTCGAAAGCCGACAGATGGCGCTGCTCCTGTTCAGCCATATGCGCAATGCTGCGTGCAGCTGGCGTTCGGTCGCCCATCACCGCCAGTTGCCCCGCGTAAATTCGCTTCGCACCATATTCGCCCGCCTGATTGACTCGCAACATGCTGGCAATATCGGCGGATTTGGCGCTCAGGGTTTGTGGCTTTTCCATATCAGACCGAGGATGGCGATTGCGCCGCCCAACGACAAGAGAAAATTATACCCGGCAAGCGAAATGCCGGACAATGTCCAAGGCGCTACATCGCAGCGGATCAAAGGCGCGTTCATGATCGACTCAAGCAGATCGTCGCCGCTGCCACTTACCGTCGAAGTGCAGGCAGTCAGCCCTTCCCACCAGCCATATTCGACCCCGGCATGAAAACCTGCAATCGCGCCGCTCGTTGCAATGGCTAACGCAGCGAGCGCAACCAGGGCGCGACGGTAACCGGGGTTGCCTACAAAAAACGCGACCAGAGCGATGGCGATCGCAGCGAAATGTGGATAGCGTTGCCACCAGCACATTTCGCACGGGTAAAGCCCGCCGATATATTGCGAACCATAAGCACCCGCCAGCAAGGCGGCGGGCAGCAGCAACGCCAGCCAGTTCGTCCGGGCCAAAATCATGCCGTTAGGGTTCGGACCCAATAGAAACAGGTCCGAGGCGGCAAAATGGCCACCTGCGGCGTCGGCAAGTCTTGAAATATCGACATATTACTGCGCCTTGCCTCCTAGCATCTGGCCAAATTGCTTCAAACCTCGGACCTGTTTCTATTGGGTCCGAACCTTAGTTCTGTGCCTTGGCCTTTACCGCAGGCTTTTCCGCCAGCTTCATCGTTTTCGACCCCAGCCGGGTCAGCGTTTCCATCGCATAATGCAACTGGAAATCCTCAATCCCCTTGGCCTTCAACTGCTCGGCGGTCATCGCAAAGCGCGGATCGTCGGCAATGTCCTCTTCGAGTTGCTTGTCGTCTGCCTGAACCTCGTTGATCAGGTGCCGCCGCAAATCGGTTTCGCGGATCGCGACGCGTTTCTTGTAATCGGGGTCGGAAAGCTGCGGAACCTGAATGTCGGGCTTGATTCCGCCTTCCTGCACCGAGCGGCCCGAAGGCAAATGATAGCGCGCAACGGTCAGGCGAAGTCCGGTGTCGCGGGTCAATGGCAGGACGTTCTGCACCGAACCCTTGCCGAAGCTACGCTCGCCCATGACGAGGCCGCGGTGATGGTCCTGCAGAGCCCCCGCGACGATTTCGGAAGCCGACGCCGAACCCGCGTCGACCAACACGATTACCGGCAATCCGCCCGCTGCGTCTCCCGGAACTGCGCTTTCTGCCCAGTAACGCTGCGTATCGCGCTTGTCGCGGCCGCGTTCGGAAACGATTTCGCCGCTGTCGAGAAATGCGTCGGAGACGGCTACTGCCTCATCGAGGATCCCGCCGGGGTTCGACCGTAAGTCGACGATATATCCCAAAGGCTTGCCGCCCAGCGCCTTCTTCACGCCCGAGATTGCGGCTACGACGTCGGCGCCGGTGTTTTCGGAAAAGCCGGTTATCGTGATGACGCCGATGCGGTCCTTCACCTCCCACTGCACTGGCTTGAGGTCGATAATCGCGCGGGTGATGGTGACATCGAACGGCGCATCGCGGCCCGGCCGGATAATTGTCAGCTTGATCGACGTGCCCGGAACCCCGCGCATCGCCTCGACCGCCTCGTCGAGCGTACCACCGAAAATCAGCTTGCCGTCGAGATGCGTGATATAGTCGCCCGACTTGATGCCTGCCTTGTCGGCTGGCGTATCCTTGGTCGGCGCGATTACCTTGACCGCTTCGTCCTCGAGCGTCACCGACAGGCCGAGGCCGCCATATTCGCCGTCGATCTGCGTTTGCAGGTTGTTGAAATCGGATTTGTTGAGGAAACCGCTGTGCGGATCGAGGCTGGCGAGCATCCCCTGGATCGCGCCCTCCATCAACTGCTTGTCCTCGACCTTGTCGACATAGCTGGTTTTTACGCGCTTGTAGACCGCGAGAAACTCCTCAAGCTCCTTGAACTGGTCCGATTGCGCCGGTTTTTGCTGCGCGCTCTGCGCCAACAACATCGTCGCAGGCAGCGATACCGCCAAAGCGAGCTTTATGGTCGAATGCAGCAACCGGTTCTTCATGCGAGGGTCCAATCCTTGTTTCCTGACCGAGTCGTATATCGCGCCTGAACCTATGGTGAAAGTCCGTTTACCACGAAAGCGGTGCATGTCTCGATTAGCGGCTTTCAGCTTACCAGGGCCGCAATATCCATGACCCGGCCGTTGCGACGCAGTTCAAGCGTGATTTCGGGCCGGTCGGCGCGGGTTTGGCCGAGCGTTGCGCCTTGCGCCACCGACTGGCCTTTGGCGACATTGAGCGACGCGAGGCTGGTCACCAAGCTCGTCCATCCGCCGCCATGCTCGATGATCACGATCTGCCCGAAGCTGCGGTAGTTGCCCGCATAAGTGACGCGGCCAGGCGCCGGAGCGGCTACCGCTGACGATGGCGGCAATGCCAGCCGAATGCCGCGCTCGCGATAGCCGGTAGGATTCAGCTCGTTGAAGCCAAAGACGAGTTTGCTGTTGCCGGGAATTTTATAGGCGTTGCCAGTCGCTCGGGGGTTCGCCGCACCCATTCGCAATATCGGGCCGTCGAGCGCGGCCAGCGCCGCCGCCTTTTCGCCACTCAGCCGCAGATTGTCGATATCGGCGACGATATCGCGCGCTCGTTCGCCTTGGGCGATGGCCTGCTCGAACTCTATTGCGGCATCGGCGGAAAAATCTCCGGCCTTGCCGCGCGCATCGCCTTCAAGTCTGGCAAGCGAAGTCCGTCGGCTGTTCAACCGTGATCGTGCATCGTTGAGCGACTTGAGCGCCACCAGTTCCTGCGACCGTAACTCGTTTTGCACCGCGATCTGCTGGCGAAGCGCGCCCGTCCGGCGGATGATTTCAGGCTGCACCGTCGCCATGACCGCGCGCAGGTGGATATAGTCGGTTCGTTGCCCCGGCTGAGCCATCATCAGCGCAGTAGGTCGTCTCGTCAATTGCTGGAGCGCGGCATTGAGCCGAAGCATCGGCTCGCTTTCCTGCCCCAGTTGGGCGCGTTGCGCCTGCTGGCGGCGGCTGATGATCGCCATCCGCGCGTTTGCCGCTTCGATCTGGGCAGCAGCCGTATCCATTTCGGCGGACAACACCGCGCGCTGCGCCACCAGCCGGTCAGCGGTGGTGCCCGCATTGCTCGCCTCTTGCCGCAAAAACTCGCTTCGCCGTTCGGCCTTGATGGCCTTCGCCTTGGCATCGCGCAGCGCCTGTTGTTGTGCGTCGACAGAGGGCGCATTCCCCTGCGCCATCAGGCCGCCTGCGATTGCGAGCGGTGTCAACGCGAAAGCAAACAGGGTTAAGCCAAACCTCATCGCGCTATCCTTCACGATGATAGGGGTGGTTGGCAATGATCGATGTTGCGCGGAACAGTTGCTCGGCGAGCATCGCGCGCGCCATCAAATGCGGCCAGGTTGCTTTGCCAAAAGCAATGAGCTTATCCGCCCCTGCCCGCTCGGCGTCACCGAAACCATCTGCCGCTCCGATGAGGAAACGCACCTCGCGCACGCCGTCGTCGCGCCAGCGCTCAAGTAACCGCGCGAGTTCGCTCGAGCCAAGCTGCTCGCCTTTTTCATCGAGGATGACGGTTTTGTGAGGGCTGTCGGCGGCGGGCAGTTCGCCGCCTTTGTCGGGCAGTTCGCTGTGCCTTGTCGGCCAGCTAATCCGTTTCAGATAGCGCTCGACCAGATCGGCCTCGGGTGAGCGCCCGATCTTGCCACGCGCGATAATGTGCAGGCGCATCGCCATTTGCGCTGCGCCCGGTGGCTCAGGCGGTCGCGGCTTCCGGCGCGTCGCCGAAGGCCCACATCCGCTCCAGATTGTAGAAACTGCGCACTTCGGGACGGAACAGGTGGACGATCACGTCCTCAGCGTCGATCAACACCCAGTCAGCACTCGGTAAGCCCTCAATCCGCGCATGGCGGCCGGCCTTCTTGATGCGCTCCGCAAGCTTCTGCGCCATCGACGCTACCTGACGCGACGAACGACCACTGGCGACCACCATATGATCGGCGATGTTGCTTTTGCCTTCTAACGGGATGGTCACAACTTCCTGCGCCTGATCATCGTCGAGTGACTGTAGGATGAGGGCATGGAGCGCGTCGGCGCTCAATGTTGGTCCTTTGGCTTTTGCAGGTGCAGCAGCGGGCGGGACGGATGCGGTGTCGATCAAGATTGCTCCTTAAAGCACGATGTTGCGGGTAACGCCGTCACGCGTTCCCTGTGTTGTGGTGCGTTGATACCAAGTTGGGTCGGCACGACGAATCGCGGTTGCCGATCGCGGATCTGGACGAAAGCGCATAAAGACAAGCGCTGGCGTGCTCCACTCTGTCCAGTGATGACGCTGGTCCGGACGCCGGACAAACCGTCTGAACCAGGCCATTGCGGGACCCGCAATCGCTTGTGTGTCATAGCCGGGTCTGGCGACAACTGCAATCGGCATCATCCGGGCAATATCTCTCCACCACCGCCAGTGATGAAATTGCAACAGATTGTCCGCGCCCATAATCCAGATGAAGCGGGTTTTGGGGTAACGCGCGACGATTTTTTGCAGGGTGTCGACGGTGTAGACGGTGCCCAGTTCGCGTTCAATCGCGGTGGCTTTGATCGGACTCCGCCGCGCTTGATGCTTGGCCGATGCGAGGCGAGCGGGTAGCGGCGCCATGTCTTTTTTTGGTTTCAGCGGATTGCCCGGTGACACCATCCACCACATTTCATCAAGACCCAGCGCATCAATCGCAAACAGACTAATCGCCCGGTGTCCGCCATGCGCCGGGTTAAAAGACCCGCCAAGGAGGCCGACCGTTTTCATGCTTCGTCGCGCCAGTTTTCGCGGTTGTGAAAAACGCGGACCACTTCGATATCGGTCCTGATCATGCGATACAAAATAATGTAAGGCGTGCCTTGAACAATCAGCTTTCGGGCTTCTTTGCCAATTTGGGGACCACGTTTCGGAAATTTTTCAAGAGCTTCACAGCGAACGCGAATTGCTCGTAAATGTCGGACCGCAACGTCAGGAGTAACTTCGGCTTCCAGCCAAATAGCAATTCGTCGCAAGTCATCTCGCGCCGGAATTGACCAGTTTATTTTGCGCATCGTGCATTTTGTTTCGCTATCAAGGTGTCGAGTTCAGCCATAACTTCATCATGTGGAACGACCTCGCCGCGATCAAGTGCATCAATGCCCTCCTGCACAAATGCCAGATATTCTGCCTCTGCTTCGGCATATTGCTGGACCGCTCGTGCCACGAACCACGCTCGTGTGCGGCCTTGCGCACTAACAATTCGATCGACGAGCTGAAGCGTTCCTTCATCGATGCGGGCGGTTATGACCGATGTTTTGCTCATGATGCCATTGTATCACTTGTATACAAATGATTCAAGGCCGCACCTGTCCCTGCCCGTGGACCAGCCATTTATACGTGGTCAGCCCCTCCAGCGCCACCGGCCCGCGCGCGTGCAACCGCCCCGTCGCAATCCCAATTTCCGCACCCAGACCGAATTCGCCGCCGTCTGCATATTGGGTCGAGGCATTGTGCACGACGATGGCGCTGTCGACTTCGGCCAGGAAGCGGGCGGCGACTGTTTCGTCGGCGGTTACAATCGCGTCGGTGTGATGCGAACCGTGGCGCGCGATATGCTCCATCGCCTCGTCGAGCCCGGACACCACGCGCGCTGAAATAACCGAATCGAGATATTCGGTGTCCCAGTCATCGGCTTCAGCCGAAACCGTCCGGGCATCGAGTTCCATCAGCATGTCGTCGGCGCGCACCTCGCAACCGGCGTCGATAAGTGCCGACACCAGTTCGCCTGGAGCCTCATAATCCTGGTCGATCAGCAATGTTTCGGCCGAACCGCAAATCCCGGTTCGCCGCATCTTGGCGTTGACGATGATAGCCTTTGCCATTTCGGGATCGGCATCCTTGTGCACATAGATGTGGTTGATGCCATCGAGATGCGCGAGCACCGGCACCCGTGCTTCGTCCTGCACACGGGCGACCAGTGACTTGCCGCCGCGCGGGATGATCATGTCGATAGCGCCTTGTGCGCGCAACATCGCACCGACCGCCGCCCTGTCCTGCGTCGGCACCAGCTGGACAGCATCGGCAGGTAGTCCGGCAGCGGTGATGCCCTCCACCATTGCGGCATGGATGGCGCGGTTGCTGTTCGCTGCCTCGCTGCCGCCGCGCAAGATGATGGCGTTACCCGACCGCAGACCCAGCGCCGCCGCATCTGCGGTCACGTTGGGGCGACTTTCGTAGATTATGCCTAGCACCCCGATAGGGACGCGGACACGTTCCATCACAAGCCCGTTAGGCTGCGTGTTGCTGTCGATTATGTCCCCCACAGGGTCTGCCAATATCGCAACCTGCTCAACCGCTGCGGCGACACTTTCAATCCGTGTCGGGTCGAGCATCAGCCGGTCCAGCATGGCTGAGGATAATCCAGCGGCGGCCTCCATATCGACAGCATTGGCCGAAAGAATGTCCGCTGCTCCGGCCCGAAGCGCTGCGGCAGCAGCCTTTAGCGCTGCCGCTTTCAACCCATCGCTTGCCCGCGCGAGCGAACGTGCAGCCACGCGCGCGTTTGCAGTCATGATAGCAATTTGTTTTTCAGCGTCGGACATAGCAGCGTGTTGGTAGATGTTCGCGGCTGAATAGGGAAGGCCGTCAACGCAAATCCGGGGAGATTCAGCATCTTCAACGCGAATCGCCGTTAAACCATGGAAATAACTTAATTTTCTGAATTTACTCGTGCGTTATGCGAAACCTGTGGTCCGCTTCTGGTGGCGTTTAGATAACGTTTTCCACAACTCACCGCGAGTCGCGCCCGACTCGTCACAAGTTGCCCATAACTGATTCGCAACACTTTTGTTCCTCTGCTAGGCGCATTTTCACAAACAAAAATAACGGGGTGGGTCGTGTCGCTTCAGGCCAATTTAGCCGGTTGGAGAAACCGGGTGGCCGGATGGTTTGTTGACCGCGAATTTTTCATGCGGGCCAACGGACAAGTCCGGTTTGTCAAAATCTCTGCTGTCCTGCAACGCCGCGTTGCGACCATAACTGCGCTGGTTATTGGCGTCTGGCTGGTAATTACGCTCGGCATGGCAATCAACCAAATCAGCGTGACGTTCGAACGTCTGGCACTCAGCGAGAAGCAGGCGAAAGTTCAGTCCGCAGAAGAACGCGTAGCCAATTATCGCAGTTCAATTGACGATGTAACCAAGGATCTCCAGCAGCGCCAGGATATGCTGGACAGCCTGCACGAGCAACATTTCGGCAAGGCTGCGGTCAATGCCGCGGCAACCGGTTCCAAGGAAGCGGACAAGACAGCCGACAAAATCAGTTCGATTATCCCCGAAGCAGCGCCGCTCGCACGTATCGAAGCGCGCCAAATCCGCTTTGCCGAGCAGTTGACTGTTCTTGCCGAAGCACGTTCGCTTCGCGCTGCTGCCGCCATCCGCCAGTTCGGACTGAACCCCGACGCGTTGGCACGACAGGCCCGCAGCGGCATGGGCGGCCCTTTCATTCCATTCCTTGGCAGTGGCAAGAAGCAGGCTAGAAAACAGATAACCGACCCGCGCTTCATCCGGCTGGCGACTTCGCTCGACCAGATGGGCGCGATGGAACGTGCATTGGCCGCAATCCCGACCGCAATGCCCGCCGCCGTCATGATGATGTCGAGCGGCTTCGGTTATCGCCACGATCCGTTTACCGGTGCCGACGCCATGCACAGCGGACTGGATTTCAAAGGGCCGATGGGAACAGCCATTCTGGCCGCTGCAGAGGGCCGGATCACATCGGTCGGCAGTCAGGCCGGATATGGCAACTGCATCGAAATCACCCATGCCAACGGGTTGGTGACGCGTTATGCGCATCTTTCGGGCTTCAACGTTTCGCTTGGCCAAAAGGTCGACCGCGGTGTACAGATTGGCCGGATGGGCAGCACGGGTCGGTCGACCGGCAGCCATCTGCATTTCGAGGTCCGCCTGAACGGTCAGGCAATCAACCCGCGCAAATTTTTGGAGGCGAATCCCGATGTTCTCGAAATCCAAGCCGTCGCCGGAACTCGCGCCGGTACCCCAGCAAAGAAGTCGTGAACCGATGGCCAATAACGGACATACATTTTCTATTATTGCATCCGACGTCGAAATTATCGGCAACCTGAACGCGCGCGTCGATTTGCATATTGACGGCAAGGTGCAGGGCGATGTCATCTGCGGCAACCTTGTGCAGGGCGAAGGCAGTTTGATCTCGGGCAAGGTGGTGGCGCAATCGGCGCGGCTGTCGGGTCAGGTCAAAGGCTCTATCGAAGCTGGTGAGTTGGTAATCGAAGCCAGCGCGCGTGTTTCGGGCGATGTGACTTACGAGAACCTGACCATTGCCCCCGGCGGGCAGGTCGAGGGTAAGTTCAAGCATAAGTCGTCGGGTGGCACACCGAACATCAGTCGCACGACTGTGGAAATCAGCCGGAATGACCCGCTGATTCTGGGCGCCGAATCCAAAGTGGCGTGACGACATCGGTTCGCTGCGATAATTTCCAGCCAGCGCAACAAAATTTCCTACAGGTTTCACGCGCGGTTTTCCGCGCGAGAGAAAGACGGTCGGCGCGGAAGCGCATAGAGCTGGCTTCCGGCTGGCGGTGTGTATTGGATTAAGGCCCGTTCGTTCCGCCAGACTAGGTCTGCGGGCCGCCTTTAGGAAGAGCCGGATACTGCATTGGCGGGCCAAAGGTTCCCAAATCCGCCATGCCGCCTGAAAGGCGGGACGATACCGAAGCAGCGCCATATCCGGTCCTTTGACGCTTGGGTTTCGGTCCTCTTTCGAAAACCACGCTCCTCTCGCGCCGACCGTTTGCTAAGGAACAGCTCTTAACCGCCCCGTCGCGTCTTCCATCGCCAGCATCCGCGTTCATGACCGCAGC